>CALXHT010000004.1 GCA_944388215.1 uncultured Gemmiger sp.
AACTACAAAGAGGGTGACCAGCTGGTCACCCTCGAAGAAGTAAAAAGTTCGATTTTAGACGATAATGCTTCACCAGAAAATACCTGCTCGATTTGAGCAGGTATTTTTCTTTTGCAAGAATTTGCAGAGCGGTATGCAACACAAGCATGCCGCTTTTTATTTTCAGAAAAAGGACTTGACTTAAAGTGCACTTTAACTTGTATGATAAAGGTACAGAAACAAACGGTATCACATCAAAACCGAACCTTTTGCTTCTGCTTTTATAAACGACTTGCAGGAGGTAACGAAGATGAAAATGAACGATAAAGCGCAGTTCGAGAAACAGAATATATTTGGCACGGGCACTCCCAATGACGCCTATGCCCAGTATTTTGTGGGGCACTCTTTCCTGAATCCGCTGACCGATCCCAAGTGCGGCGTATTTCTGGCCAACGTTACCTTTGAGCCAGGATGCAGGAACAACTGGCATATCCATCATGCTGCGAAGGGCGGCGGGCAGATTCTGATCTGCACGGCAGGGGAAGGCTGGTATCAGGAGGAAGGGAAACCGGCTGTGAGCCTTGTCCCGGGCTCTGTCATAACCATTCCGCCGGAGGTGAAGCACTGGCACGGTGCCAAGGCGGACAGATGGTTCAGTCATATTGCCATTGAGGTGCCGGGGGAAGGCTGCAGCAACGAATGGCTGGAGCCTGTTACCGAGGAACAATACGCGCGCCTGTAACTGCTGTTTCCTGTGAGTTTGGTTGCCAGGCATCCCGTGGGTTTTCTGACGGTTCAATGGCAGAAAATGCGCGGAAGGGATCATAAAAAGAAGGCGGCAGGTATCTTCCTGTCGCCTTGTTTCTCTAATTGAACATAAGAATCATGGCCTCTGCGAAAAGTGGCCCCAGAGCCAGCCAGGTATAACACAGATGGAAGGCCAGCTCCAGCCAGGGGAAGAGCCGGGGATGAAAAGTTCTTCCCCAGACGAAAAAGGAGTGCCGGAAGAAACCATGCTCGGCCGCTTTGCAGAGCTGCATCATCAGAGTGCCGAGCCCTATCGTGATCAGGCAGGCAACAGGTTTAGACATGGTCAGGCTTGGTGTGAGAATACCACTGTTTTCCAGATGCCACTTCACAGCGACCTGAGGGGGAAGGGCCAGCAGAATCCAGAGCGCCAGTCCCATGGTCAGCCAGAAGATGGCGTTGGCAACAGATGTCCACTGAATATGGCCCGGTATCATCAGGGAGAAAAAATCTTCCAGGGGCTGCCCGGCGTCCTCTCCGGTGCCGGAGTCTGCATGCATCAGCTGGGCCAGTGTCAACCCCAGGGCGTCTGCCAGGGGTTCCAGCGTGTTGATATCGGGAAAACCCAGGCCCCGTTCCCAGCGGCTGACAGCCTTGTCAGTCACATGCAGCTGTTCTGCCAGGGCGTTTTGGGTCAGGCCTCTGTCTTTGCGGGTCTTGACCAGAAATGCGCCGAAAGCTTTTGCATCCATAGAAATGCCCCCTTCTTTGTGATAAAAGCATAGCATGGAGCTGGCATAAAGTAAACCGATGATTCGTTTACCTTCGCTGTACGGATGAAAAAGCCTGTTCGGGCCCGAGTGACGGCGGTTCTTTCGTCAAAACACCTTGCGGCAGCGGGGGAGATCATGGTACAATGTAAAAAATCATACGGTGAAAGTTCACAGGAACAGGAGAAACTGTGCCATGGAAAAACTGACATTTGACAAGCTCGTTGTGGTGGGCATTGTGCTGATCGTCGCCGCCAATGGGCTGGCCTTTCTGTTTCATGCCGGCATTCTGGTGAATCTTGCCTGGATTGTATATGGGACGCTTGCTCTTTTGCACCCGGTCTGTCCGGCGCGATGGCAGAATAGCGACCGCGAGAAAAACGCGATTCTGGGCGTGAGGATAGCCGGCAGCCTCTGCATTGCCATCGGGCTGCTGACACGTTTTGTCGTGTAATGAAAGCCCATAGTACAGCTAACAAAAAGGGACGGAGCTTCTGCTCCGTCCTTTTTGCCTATCAGAAAATGCCCAGACCGCTGAGCAGTGTTTTCAACCCGATGAGAATAAGCACAATGCCGCCCACTCGTTCTGCCGGTGCCCGGTATTTGTCGCCGAAAATGGTGCCTACCTTGACACCCAGCCCGGACAGCACACAGGTGATGCATCCGATCAGGAGAACGGCCGAAACAATCTCCACCTGCATGGCGGCAAAACTTACGCCCACCGCGAAGGCGTCGATGCTGGTGGCCACAGCCAGCGGCAGCATGGCCTTGGGGGAGTAGTCGTCGTTGAGGGATTCTTCCTCGCCGAAGCTCTCCTTGAACATGTTGGCACCGATGATTGCCAGCAGAATAAAGGCGATCCAGGGGCCGAAGCGTGTCAGCAGGAAGGAAAAGCGGTCTCCCAGGAAATACCCCAGTGCCGGCATCAGCGCCTGGAACCCGCCGAACCACACCCCGCAGGTCAGGGCATGACGGAAACTCACCTTGCGGACAGACAAGCCCTTGCAGATGGAAACCGCAAAGGCGTCCATCGAAAGGCTGATGGCAATCAGGATCAGGTCGAACAGTGTCATAGCGAAAGCCTCCGTTTTGGAAAATAAAAAGAGACCCACCTGCCCCGCCAAAACGGAACAGGTAAGTCTCGTCATTTCAAGTTAAGCCAGAGCCCGAAGGCCCATTCTGTTGACAGAACTGCACCGCCGTTGCTCCCCGGCGGTGCCGACTACTCCCTTACGCATTGCCAGTATCTTATCATGGCGGGGATGACTTTGTCAAGAGAAAATGACGGGGGGCCGATTGCGGCTTGCACAAAGTGTGGTTTTAGAGTACAATAGGCATAAACTGGACCAAGGGGACGGAAGTATGAAATACAAGGTATTGGCGCTGGATCTGGATGGCACCCTGACCAACAGCGAAAAGATCATCACGCCGCGGACCAAGGCGGCGCTGCAGGAGGCGGCCCGGCGGGGCGTCTGCATTGTGCTGGCCAGCGGACGGCCGACGGTGGGCATCCAACCGCTGGCCCGGGAACTGGAGCTGGAAAAGTTCGGCGGCTGTATCCTGAGCTACAACGGCGGCAAGATCATCGACTGCAAGACCGGGAAAACGCTGGTGCAGCATGCCTTTCCGCCCGATCTGATCCAGCCGGTTTGCACTTTCAGCCGGTACTGGAATGTGGTGCCTCTGACCTATGACGCCGGTGGCATCGTGACGGAACACGCAGACAGCCCCTATGTGCAGGAGGAAGCGCGCATCAACAAGATCCCGGTGCGGGAAGTGCCGGATCTGCCCGCCGAGGTGCACTATCCCATCCACAAACTGCTGCTGACCGGCGACCCCGTGGACATGCCCCACGTGGAGGAGCTGATGCAGCAGGAGTTTGCCGGCAAGCTGTCCATCTATCGGTCCCAGCCCTTTTTTATCGAGACGATGCCGCTGCATGTGGAGAAGGCGGCGTCGCTGGATTTGCTGCTGCGCAGTAAAGGGCTGACGGCCCAGAACCTGATGGCCTGCGGTGATGGCTGGAACGATCTGCCGATGATCCGCTTTGCGGGCCTGGGGGTGGCCATGGGCAATGCCCAGGCGCCGGTGAAGGCTGCGGCGGACTGCCTGACAGCAGACAACGACCACGACGGCGTGGGGCTGGCCGTGGAACAGTATATTTTGAACGAGGAGAACTGATCCGTGAATCTGATCGTTTTTGATTTGGAATGGAACATCGGGTATCAGCCCAGGACGTTCCAGTACCATGGAACGGAATTGACCATGCGCGGCGAGATCATACAGATCGGCGCGGCGCGTATCAACGACCGCGGGGACGTGCTGGATACCTTTGAAGTGAATCTGCGGCCGCGGATTTTCCGCAAGCTGCAGCATCATATTGCCAAGGTGACCGGGCTGAGCCAAGGGGACCTGGACGCGGGCCTTCCCATGAAAGAGGGCCTGCAGAAGTTCCTGGACTGGGCGGGGCCGGATGCGGAACTGGCCGAGTGGGGACTGGACGATGTGCCGGTGCTCAAGCAGAACCTTTTCCTCAACGGGCTGGACGAGAGTTGGCCCGCGCGGTGGTATGACCTGCAGCGGATTTTCCTGAAGACCTACCCGCGCAAGGAAGGGGAGGGCATGACGCTGGAGAGTGTGGTGGACCGGCTGGGCATCCCCAAGGAGGAACCCTTCCACAACGCCCTGGACGATGCGCTGTACACGGCGCGGGTCTGCCGCAAGCTGCCGCTGGCCGAAGGGCTGGCCACCTATCCCACCGATGAGGAGCTGCTGCGGGAAGCGCTGCTGGGAGATGACACCGCGGCGCGGGACGTGCAGGTATTCCCGGACCGTCTGGACCACGACGACTACCGCAACGCGCCGGAACTGAACCGGGTCAACTGCCCGGAGTGCGGCACACCGCTGACCCACGATGAGGTATGGCTCAAGCGCGGCAATACCGGGTATTACACCCGCAGCACCTGCCCGTACTGCGGACCCTGGTACGTGCGGTTCAAGCTCAGCCGGCGCGACGGCCTGCACTGGAGCTTCGGGCGCTGCACCGATCCGGCCACGCCGGAGGCGGATGCCCGCTGGAACAAACAGCGCGCCGCCTTTGTGGAGCGGATGAAGAAAAAGGAAGAGCGCGAACAGGCATAAGAAAAAGTCCCGGGAAAACCGGGACTTTTTTGTTGCATCGTATAGGGCCGGGAAAACCGGGCATCAATAGGTAATGATGAGGCCCTGATCCTGGGCATAGAAGCTGCACAGGCCGGAGCAGGGCAGGATCCGCACCGTGGCTTCCGGCCACTTGGTGTGAATGCCGTGTTCCAGCAGTTTGGCGGCGTTCATATTGTTGCACTGGCTGATGAGCACCGGATGGACGCCGTCGAACTTGTCCTCGTCCATCTGCTCCAGAATCCGGGCCAGCACCCGGTTCTCACCGCGGGTTTTGAAGAAGAAGTCAATCTTGCCGTCATGGGTGCGGCGGCCCAGAACGCGCATGTTCAGCCGCCCGGCGATGAAGCCCACCACCCGGTTGACGCGCCCGTTTTTGGCAAGGTTGTCAAAGCTGGCCAGTGCGAACAGGATGTGGGTGGTGGCGGCAAATTTCTTCAGGGCAAAGCAGACATCCTCAAAGCCAAGTCCCTCGCCGATCAGTTTGTTGGCCAGCTCGGCGGCATCGCCCAGCGCACCGGCACAGCTCAGGGTGTCCAGAATGAAGATCTGCTTTTCGGGGTGTTCCTCCAGGACCATCTCCCGGGCGGAAAGCGCCGCGTTGTAGCTGCCCGAAAGATTGCTGCTGATGGTCAGCGCAATGACTTTGTCTGCCTGGAGGAAGTATTCGGCCCACTCCTCGGGGCTGGGGCAGGCGCTGGTACTGGCCCCGTTGTAATCGGTCATGGCCTGCAGCATCTGCGGTACGTTCAGCGTTGGCAGGTCCACATACTCCCGTTCCCCGATCCGGATCTTGAAGGGAACCAGGGCAAACTGCACCCCGGGGGCCGGATGCTGCAGCTCCCGGATCTCACAGGAACTGTCGGATACGATCATCCACGCCATAAAGCAGCGCCTCCTTTGAAGAAGTCATTCTCTTTTTATTATAGGGGGCGGGGGCGAAGCCGTCAAGTGAAAGATAGGCGACAGATCGGACGGGATTGTAAAAGATTGGCGGGCCCCTTGCCCCTGCCCGGCAAACGCGCTATAATAGAGGCATCACAATGCAACAAACATCAGGAGCTTTACATGGCTGATTTTTATACCTACCGCAACGAATTCGCCCGGCGCCGCCGCAAACGCCGCGCGGTTTTGGTTCTGGTCATTCTGCTGACGCTGCTGTGTGCGGCGGCCGGCTGGTTCTGGCATCAGAAACAGGGCACGGCAGAGGACACGCCGGCTTCCACGGCCACGCCCGCCGTTACGGCCACGCCGGAGCAGTCCGCCACGCCCCAGCCCGCAGCGGCCACCGGAAAATCCCCGGAGCGCATCCTGCAGGCTGTGGATACCGCCACCTGGAACACCTCCACGGCGGTGGCACAGACCATCGACACCGAATATCTCAATACCGATCACCGGATGATCGGCGTCCCCATGCTGGGCACCGTCACCAACCAGTATTTTGATACGGTCACCTTTGTGGGGGACAGCATCGCCTCGGGACTGGGCATTTATACCACCGGTTACCCCAACGCCCACTATGCGACCTATATCGGCGCCGGGGTCAACAGCTTTGTCAACAACACCACGATGAAGAATGCCGTCACCAATATCGAGGAAACGCCCATGGAGACCATCGTGGCCAGCCAGCCCGACTATGTCTATATCCTGGTGGGCACCAACAACCTGGTGACCCAGGGCAACGAGGAGAGTTTCCTGGCTTTCTATGAGCGTCTGATCGACATGCTGCGGGAACAGCTGAACCCGGGGGTCATCTTCTACATTCAGGCGATCCCCGGCGTGCAGGAGACCGTTGTGCAGTCCAAGCCAGGACTGGACAACGCCCGCATTGCCACCGTCAATGATCTGCTGGCCAATCTGGCGCTGCGGAAGGGCTGCTATTTTGTCAACATCCGCGAAGTGCTGACCAACCCGGCGGACGGCAGCCAGATCGACGATTATCAGACATCGGACGGTGTGCATTTCACGCCCTCGGGCTACCGCGCCTGGGCGGAGTATCTGGCCACCCACACGGTGTGGAACCGCCGCAGCCTGTACAGCGGACAAAATCCCTACTATATTTACGGAGCATAATTCTTAAACAACCCTGCGTAAGGTGTAAAAAGTACCTTGCGTGGGGCTTTTTTGTATAACAATACAACATTGTAACAAGACGTGTGTCGAATTTGCACAAATCATAAAAGACAGGGCAGAAATTTTTAGAGGTTTATTACAGAAAAAACTTGAAATTCATTCCTGAAACAGGTAATATAGTAATAGCCAAATACATGGGACTGCGTATAAACGCAGCCTAAAAGGGGAGATCACGTTGAAGCAAGGCAAACAGACACCCAAGAGTTCTGACTTGCCCATTTATTTGTTCCGTCAGGGCAATAATCAGGAAGCATACCGGTATTTCGGTGCGCATCTTTGCGAGCAGGACGGCCAGGCCGGCGCAGTGTTCCGTGTCTGGGCGCCCCATGCCAACGCAGTCGCGGTCGTGGGCGATTTCAACAACTGGGCGCCGGGGGACCATCCGATGCAGAAGGTGGCCGACGGCATCTGGGAGCTGTTCATTCCGGGCATCAAGGAATACGATGTCTATAAATACTGCATCACCACCGCTGCGGATGAGCTGATTTACAAGGCGGACCCCTATGCCTTCCATACCGAGACCCGGCCTTCCAACGGCAGCAAGGTCTACGATATCGAAGGGTATCCCTGGGGGGATGACGCCTGGAACAAGGCAGAGGAAAAGCGGGATGTCATCAACAGCCCGATGTCCATTTACGAGCTGCAGGCCGGCAGCTGGAAGATGAAGGATCCCGAGAACGGGGTACCCTACAACTATTCCGAACTGGCCGACCAGCTGGTACCCTACATAAAGGAGATGGGCTACACCCACGTGGAGTTGCTGCCCATCACTGAGTATCCCTTTGACGGCAGCTGGGGCTATCAGGTCACGGGCTATTTTGCACCCACCAGCCGATACGGCACGCCCAAGGACTTCATGGCCTTTGTGGACAAGCTGCACCAGGCGGGCATCGGCGTGATTCTGGACTGGGTCCCGGCCCACTTCCCGAAGGACGCCTACGGCCTGTACATGTTTGACGGCGCCCCCTGCTATGAGGACCCCAACCCCCGCCGCGGCGAGCACAAGGAATGGGGCACGATGGTCTTCAACTACGGCATGAACGAGGTGGCCAGCTTCCTGATGTCCAGCGCCATGTTCTGGATCGAGAAGTACCATGTGGACGGCCTGCGGGTGGATGCCGTGGCCAGCATGCTGTACCTGGACTACAACCGCCGCGACGGCGAGTGGGAGCAGAATGTGAAGGGCGGCAAGGAGAACCTGGAAGCCATCGCCTTCCTGCAGAAACTGAACACCGCCGTGCTGACCCGCCACCCCCACAAGATGATGATTGCCGAGGAATCCACGGCCTGGCCGCTGGTGACCAAACCGGCGGCGGACGGTGGCCTGGGCTTCAACTTCAAGTGGAACATGGGCTGGATGAACGACATGCTCAGCTACATGAAGACCGACCCGCTGTTCCGTGCCGGCAACCACGGCAAGGTGACCTTCAGCTTCTTCTACGCCTTCAGCGAGAATTTCGTGCTGCCCATCAGCCACGACGAGGTGGTGCACGGCAAGTGCAGCCTCATCAACAAGATGCCCGGCGATTACGAGGAGAAGTTCGCCAACCTGCGCACCTTCTACGGCTACATGATGGCCCATCCCGGCAAGAAGCTGCTCTTCATGGGGCAGGAGTTCGGCCAGTTCATCGAGTGGGACGAGAAGAAGCAGCTGGACTGGATGCTGCTGGGCTACGACAAGCACCGCCAGCTCCAGAGCTATGTGAAGGACCTGAACCACTTCTACCGTGATACGCCGGCCATGTGGCAGGTGGATTACAGCTGGGAAGGGTTCCAGTGGATCGTGCCGGATGACAACCAGCAGAGCGTCATCGCGTTCCTGCGCCGGGATGCCGAGGGCAAGATGATCATGATCGTCTGCAACTTCAACCCGGTGCTGCGGGAGAATTACGAGATGGGCGTGCCCAATCCCGGCAGCTACAAGGAGATCCTCAACTCGGATGATCCCAAGTACGGCGGTTCCGGCGTGACCAACGGCACGGTGCGCAGCAAGAAGGGCGAGATGCACGGCTTTGAGCAGCATGTATCGCTGACGCTGCCGCCGCTGTCCACCATGTACTTCCAGGTCCCGGCGGCCCGCAAGCCCCGCGCCCAGAAGGAGGAGGCTGCGCCGGCCAAAGCACCTGCCAAGGCCAAAAAGGCAACCACTGCCAAGCGCACCCGCACTACCAAAGCCAAACCGCAGGCCTAAGCGGCTCCTGCGTGATGGATAGATCGCATACCCAGAGTCTAGAAGAAATGGCGTAAGCCAGAAATTTAAGGGGAGAAATCTTATGGCAAAAGAAATGATCGCAATGATCCTGGCCGGCGGCCAGGGATCGCGCCTGTATGCGCTGACCCAAAAGCTCGCCAAGCCTGCAGTTCCGTTCGGCGGAAAGTATCGTATCATCGACTTCCCGCTGTCCAACTGCGTCAACTCCGACATTGATACGGTGGGCATCCTGACCCAGTATCAGCCGCTGGTCCTGAACGAGTACATCGGCAACGGCCAGCCGTGGGACCTGGACCGCCTGCATGGCGGCGTCCATGTGCTGCCGCCCTACCAGCAGGCCTCCGGCTCCGACTGGTACAAGGGCACGGCCAACGCGATCTATCAGAATATTTCCTTCATCGACCGGTATGATCCCAAGTATGTGATCATCCTGTCCGGTGACCAGATCTGCAAACAGGATTACTCCGACTTCCTGCGCTTCCACAAGGAGAAGGACGCCGAGTTCTCGGTGGCCGTCATGGAAGTGCCCTGGAGCGAGGCTTCCCGCTTCGGCCTGATGGTTACCGACGAGAACGACAAGATCAACGAGTTCCAGGAGAAGCCGAAGAACCCGAAGTCCAACCTGGCTTCCATGGGCATCTACATCTTCAACTGGGACATCCTGAAGAAGTACCTCACCGAGGACGAAGCCGATCCCAACTCCGAGAACGACTTCGGCAAGAACGTCATCCCCAACCTGCTGCGTGACGGCCGCCGTATGTACGCCTATCACTTCAGCGGCTACTGGAAGGACGTGGGCACCATCTCCAGCCTGTGGCAGGCCAACATGGAGGTGCTGGACCCCAGCCATTCCGGCATCAACCTGTTTGATGAAAACTGGAAGATCTACTCCCGCAACTCGGGCAAACCCTGCCAGCGCATCGGCAACGACGCGACCATCGTGAACTCGATGATCTCGGAAGGCTGCCGCGTGGACGGCACGGTCAACAACTCCATCCTGTTCCCCGGCGTCGTCGTGGAAAAGGGCGCCACGGTGGAAGCTGCCGTGGTGATGGGCGGTACCGTGATCAAGGCGGGCGCCAGCGTCAAGCACTGCATCGTGGCGGAAAATGTCACGATCGAGGAGGGTGCCACGGTGGGCGCCATGCCCGAGGGCGGCCTGAACATCGCCGAACCCGGTGATGTCGCCACCGTCGGCTCCGATGTGGTCATCGGCAAGGGCGCGACGGTCGGCCCCAAAGCAATGGTCTCCAGCGATGTAAAGGATGGTGAGGAACAATGGTAAACAGCAACATCAACGCTCTCGGCGTCATTTTCGCCAACACCTATGATAATCTTGTTCCCGAACTGGTGGCGGAGCGCACGATGGCCTCCATTCCGTTCGGCGGCCGTTATCGTCTGATCGACTTCACGCTGTCCAGCATGGCCAACGCCGGCATCGACAACGTATCGATCATTGTCCGTAAGAACTACCACTCCCTGATGGACCACCTGGGCGCCGGCCGTGAATGGGACCTGACCCGCAAGCGCGGCGGTCTGAATATTGTGCCTCCCTTTGCCGAGCGCAGCGTCAAGATGTACTCCGGCCGTGTGGACGCCATCGAGAGCATCCTCTCCTGGCTGGAAGCCCAGAAGGAGCGGTATGTGATCCTGTCGGATTCCTACATTGCCGTCAACTTTGACTTCGGCAAGCTGGTCGAAGAGCATGTGGCCAGCGGCGCCGATGTGACGATGGTCTACAACCGTGCCCCCATCCCCGAAGGTGCCCGCAGCGACAACTACACCATCCGGGTGGACGATGACGGCCGCGTGGCCGAGATCCTGTCCAATGACTACCGTTTGGGTGAGCAGAACCTGTCGATGAACATGTATGTCATCGAGCGGGAGAGCCTGATCCACCTGATCCATGACGCGTCGGTCCGGGGCCTTGTCTACTTTGAGCGGGATATCCTGGCGCGAAACCTCAAGCTGCTCAACGTCCATGCCTTTGAGTTCAAGGGCTATGTGGCGCGCATCTCGGATATGAAGAGCTACTTCGACGAGAATATGCGGCTGCTGGAGCCCGGCAGCATGGAAGCGCTGTTCGGCGGCGCCCCCATCTACACCAAGATTCGTGACGATAACCCCACGCGGTACCTGGAAGGCAGCACGGTGAAGAACAGCCTGCTGGCCGACGGCTGCGTCATTGAAGGCACCGTGGAGAACTGCGTGCTGTTCCGTGGCTGCCAGGTCAAGAAGGGCGCCGTGGTCAGAAACTGCGTGCTGATGCAGGATACCGTGGTGGAGCCGGACAGCGTGGTGGAATATGTGGTCACCGACAAGAACGTGCACATCACCGAGGGCAAGAAGCTGACCGGCACCGATACCTTCCCGGTCTTCATTGCCAAGAACCACAGCGTATAAGAGCTCATAGAGGCTGTTCTCCTTCTCCCCGGAAACATGCCTGGATGAGGGGGACGGGGAGACCGTACAGTCTGCCCGTCCCTCTATTTTTTGAATCAAACCCCATCTGGGTGGAGGTGCTTATGAAAATTTTATATGCGGCCAGTGAGGCTGCTCCGTTTGCCAAGTCCGGCGGTCTGGCGGATGTGGCGGGCGCGCTGCCCAAGGCACTGGTCAAGGACGGGATCGACTGTCGCGTGGTCATGCCCCTGTACGGCGATCTGAAATTCAAGGATACCCTGACCTATGTCACCAACTTCAGCGTACCGGTGGGCTGGCGCAGCCAGTACTGCGGCCTGTTCAAGGCGGAACGGGACGGTGTTGTCTTCTATTTCATCGACAACGAGTATTACTTCAAGCGCAGCGGCCTGTATGGCTTCTACGATGACGGCGAGCGGTTCGCCTTCTTCTCCCGCGCCATTCTGGAGATGCTGTTCTACACCGACTTTGAGCCGGATATCATCAACTGCAACGACTGGCAGACGGCCCTGACGCCCGTCTATCTGAACCTGTATTACCGTCATCTGGACAAGTTCAGCCGCATCAAGACGGTGTTCACCATCCACAACATTGCCTATCAGGGCAAGTATGGTCTGGACATTCTGGAGGACACCTGCGGCATCGGCGCGCGGGATGCCCACGTGGTGGAGTATGATGGGTGCGCCAACTTCATGAAGGGCGCCATCGAGACGGCCGACAAGGTCACCACCGTCAGCCCGACCTATGCCCAGGAAATCCTGGATCCCTGGTTCAGCCACGGACTGGACGGTCTGCTGCGCCAGAAGCAGTACAAGACCTGCGGCATCCTCAACGGCATCGACGTGGATGTCTTCAACCCCGCCACCGATCCCGATATTGCCAAGAACTACGACGTGAATACCGTTGCGGAGGGCAAGGCTGTCTGCAAGGCCGCCCTTCAGGACGAGATGAACCTGCACAAGGACGGCAGCCCCGTTATGGCCATGATCACCCGACTGGTGGGCCATAAGGGCGTGGACCTGGTCCGCGCCATCGCCGAGGGCCTGCTGCAGCAGGGGATCGAGCTGGTGGTGCTGGGTTCCGGCGAGGCACAGTACGAGAACTTCTTCAATGAACTCTGCGCCCGCAATCCGGGCCGTGTGGGTGTGTACATCGGATTCAATGCCCAGCTGGCCCAGCGCATCTACGCCGGCGCCGACATGTTCCTGATGCCTTCCCGCTCGGAGCCCTGCGGCCTGGCGCAGATGGTTTCCTGCCGGTACGGCACCATTCCCATCGTCCGGGAGACCGGCGGCCTGAAGGATTCCATCCACGACTCCGGAGATGGCTTCGGCAATGGCTTCACCTTCGCCAACTACAATGCCCATGAACTGTATGAGGCATGCTGGCGCGCCAAGGAGGGCTACTGGCAGAAGGACGGCTGGCCGATCCTGGTCCGCCGTGCCATGGAATGCGACTTCAGCTGGGCCAATTCTGCCAAGAGCTACGAGGGCCTCTACAATGAGGTAGTCAACCTCTGGTAAGGAAACGCTGAACGGCGGATTTCACAAATGTTTCAAAAACCGGCGGGGAAACCCGCCGGTTTTTTCTTGCGCTTTTCACAAAATTGTTCTATTTTAGAATAAAAAGTATTTGTACGGATCAGAAACAGAATGAGTGTGAAAAGGATGAACAACAGGCGGTGGAGGGGACTTGTCCCGGCGGGGATCATGCTGGCGGTCCTGTCGGGATGCGGCGCCACGGCGATGATCCCGTCAACATGGTCGGCCACGGCTGAGACCGCTGCAAAGGGGGCCGGCAGTCAGATGGAGACGATGGACCCGGAAAAACTTCTGCAGGAGGATGTCTGGCCGGTGCTGTCGGTGCTGGAAGGCACGGCGGAGACAGCGGTATGGCTGCCCTTTGAGGCGAGACTGGAAGTGGAAAACATTGACCAGAACCCGGAACTGCCCAACGGCTGCGAGATCACCTCGGCGGCCATCGTGCTGAATTACCTGGGATTTGAGGTGGACAAGGTCACGCTGGCGGAAGAATACCTGCCCCGGTGTGTGCCCTACTGGGAGGCCGATCCCCGGGTGGAGTTCATGGGCAACCCGGAGGACGAACTGGCCTTTTACTGCCTGCCCGGAGCGGTGGTCACGGCGGTGAATGACTATCTGGAGGATGTGGATGCCGGCTACACGGCGGTGGACATCAGCGGCTCGGCGGTGGAAGAACTGTACCAGTGGGTGGCGGGCGGATACCCGGTGATGGTGTGAACCACCCGGGCCTTCAGCGAACCGCTGTACAACGACACCTTCCTGCTGCCCGACGGTGACCGGCCCTACAGCAACTCCCACTGTCTGGTGCTGACGGGGTATGACGACGACACCTGCTATCTGGCGGACCCCATGCTGGAGGTGGAAACGGTGGAGCGGGAGCGCTTTGCCGAGAGTTACCTGGAACGCGGGCAGTACGCGGTGGTCATCGTGCCCACCGAACTGGCAGAGTAATAAAACAACCGGGCGGAAGACGCAAGCCTTCCGCCCGGTTGTTTGCATTTATTCTTCGCTGGTCCGCAGGTGGTCAGCCACCCACTTGATGAGCAGCTCCAGCGCCACGGCATTGTGGCCGCCCTCCGGCACGATCAGGTCGGCCTTGCGTTTGCTGGGCTCCACAAATTGCTCGTGCATGGGTTTGACGGTGGTCAGATACTGGGTCACCACGCTGTCCAGTGTGCGGCCGCGCTCCTTCACGTCCCGCACAATGCGCCGCAGGATCCGCACATCGGCGTCGGTATCCACAAAGACCTTCATGTCCATCAGGTCGCAGAGTTCGGGGGAGTCAAAGATCAGGATACCCTCCACAATGATGACCGGCGCCGGCTTGACCAGCACGGTTGTATTGCTGCGGTTGTGGATGGTGTAGTCATAGACCGGCACCTGTACAGGATGCCCTGCCCGCAGTTCCCGCAGATGGGCCACCATCAGCGGGGTGTCGAAACTGTCGGGATGGTCGTAGTTCAGCTTGCAGCGCTCCTCGTAGGGCAGTTCGTCATGGCGCTTGTAATAGCTGTCATGGTTGAGGACGCTGACCTCGTTGGCGCCGAAGTGGTCGCGCAGCCGTTCGGTCAGAGTGGTTTTGCCGCTGCCGGTGCCGCCGGCAATGCCGATGATGATGGTGTTCATGGTGGTGTCCCTTTTTTACACTTCCAGATGGATTTCCCGGCCGGTGGGATGGTAAGCCCGGTATTTGACCCCGGTCATGTTGAACATGCGGCGGCTGGCGATGCTGGCATGGGTGTCGTGGTATTTGTCCGACAGGTAGATCAGTTCCTTGATGCCGCTCTGGATGATGGCCTTGGCACATTCGTTGCAGGGGAACAGCGTAACATACATCCGCGCGCCGGTCAGGTCGTTGTGCGGGCTGTTGAGGATCGCGTTCAGCTCGGAATGGCAGACGTACATGTATTTGGTATTCAGGTCGTCACCCTCCCGCTCCCAGGGCATGTCATCGTCGTTGCAGCCGATGGGCATGCCGTTGTAGCCCAGGGAGAGAATCTTGTTCTCGGGGCTGACGATGCAGGCCCCCACCTGGCTGTTGTTGTCCTTGGAGCGCATGGCGGAAAGCAGGGCAATGCCCATAAAGTATTCATCCCAGCTGATGTAGTCCGTTCGTTTCATGGCGTCCCTTTCCTTTATATTTTTTACATTTATTATACTGTGCGCCGTGCAGCGGTGCAAGATTCTTTGTGTAAATATTTCCGGCGGGTGGCCTCGCCGCCCCGCAGGTGGCGTTCCGCCTTGTTGCGCTGCACCACCGTCTGCACCTCGGCCCACAGACCGGGGTGGGTGTGGCGCAGCCGGCTCTGGTCCTTCCAGATGGTGCTTTTGCTCACCCCGAACACCGCTGCGGCCGCACGCACGGTGGCGCCGCTGCGCACAATGTATCGTCCCACGGCTACCGCCCGCTCCTCCGGGTCACCTTTCATACCCCTACCTCCTCACATGGAATTTCTGTCAAATCCTATGTGAAAAAAGGTGCGGATATGTCCCCACCGTTCCGGGAAGGGAAATTCCCCATGAAAAAAAGCCATCCGCTTGGGGCGGATGGCCTGTTCTCATTCGTACATTTTTCGTCCCGCAAAGACGCACAGCGGCCGCTTGGCCTTGCCGGTACCGATCAGCTGGACCGCGGCGGCCAGGGTGGCGCCGGCACTGGCACAGGCGGGAACGCCGTCAAAGAAGAGCACTTCCTGGGCGGCCCGCTCAGCGTCGGCGGTGGTGACCGTCAGGATGGTGTCCACCACGTAGGGGTTGTAGTTTTCCGGCACAAAGCCCGGGCCGATGCCCGCAATGCCGTGCTGGCCGATGAAGCCGCCCGAGATGGCCGCGCATTCGGTGGGCTCCACCGCCACAATGCGGATCATGCTGTTCCACGCCTTGATGTATTCACCCACGCCGGTGATGGTGCCGCCGCTGCCCACCCCGATGACGATGGCGTCCACCGCGTCGCCGGCCGCCTTGAGAATCTGCGGGCCGGTCACCCTGCGGTGGTATTCGGGGTTGTCGTCGTTGGCAAAGTAGTGGGTGAAATACCCGCCGTAGCGCTGGGCGGTCTCCGCGGCGATGCGATCCATGGCCCGGCGGCCGGCACTGCTGCTGACCACGATCTTGGCTCCCAGGTCCTGCAGCCGCTTGCGGCGGGCAATGGGCAGGCTGCTGGGAACGATGAGAATGCAGGGGTGTCCCGTGGTGGCGCAGCTGACCGCCAGCGCCGCCCCGAAACTGCCGGAACTGGCTTCCACCACCGGCATGCCGGGCTGCAGATCGCCGCGCTCGGTGGCAAAGGCCAGCATGGTCTCGGCCAGGCCGTCCTTGGAGGTGCCGGTGGCACCTCCGAAATCCAGATAGGCCAGAATGCTGGAACTCAGGTTGTGACGGCCGGAATAGCCATCCAGCCGCACCACAGGGGAGCGGTAGACCTCCTGGTAGTAGCTTTTCAGGATCCCCACGGCAGACACCTCCTTTCCCACGGGGCAGAGTATTTCCTATTATAGCACACTTCGACCGCCATTGCACGGAAAAACCGGAAACCGTCCGTCTTTTTTCGAGCCGCCGGCAGAAAAAAGAGCGGCTTTTGGTCCGGATTGCGTAAAAAAGTGGGGTATTCCTCTTGACTTTGCCGTCGGTCCCTGTTATAATTCATAGGCTGGATGTAAAGAAAAAAACTTTACACAGCATGTCGGATACAGGAAGGGGCGCAGGTCATGGCGGGAAAACCGCAGAAAAATCTGGCCTATTCGGTGCTGTTGGACTTTTACGGTCCGGTTCTGACCGAAAAGCAGCGCCTGATCCTGACGGAATACTATGACGAGGATCTCTCCCTGGCCGAGATCGCCGAGAACTTCGGCATCACCCGGCAGGGGGTGCGGGACGCCATCAAGCATGGCGAGGCCGCCTTGGATGAGCTGGAAGCCAAACTGGGCAACGCCCGGCACCATGCGGCGTCGCGGCAGGACCTGACGCGGCTGCGCCAGCTGGTCATGGAAGTGCGGTGCTGCAACTCGGGGCTTTTCAACCCGGTTCCGCAGATCCGTACCGACACCGACGAGATGCTCCGGATTTTGGACCGATTGGATACGCAGGAGGATACCGATGGCCTTTGAATCATTGACAGAGCGCCTGAACGGCGTATTCAAGAAGCTGCGCGGCAAGGGCAAGCTGAATGAGGCGGACATCAAGACCGCCATGCGGGAAGTCCGTATGGCGCTGCTGGAAGCCGATGTCAACTACAAGGTGGCCAAGGATTTCTGCGCCCAGGTCTCGGAGCGGGCCATGGGACAGGAGGTCATGGAAAGCCTGACCCCCGCCCAGCAGGTGGTCAAGATCGTCAACGAAGAGCTGACCAAGCTCATGGGCGGCGACGAGCCCCAGTATCTGCGCATCAAGAACAAAGGCCAGACGGTGCTGATGATGTGCGGCCTGCAGGGCAACGGCAAGACCACCCACGCCGCCAAGCTGGGCAAGTATTACCGCAGCCAGGGCCGCCGTCCGCTGCTGGTGGCCTGCGACGTTTACCGTCCCGCCGCCATCCAGCAGCTGCAGATCGTGGGCGAACAGGCGGGGGTGCCCGTCTTCACCATGGGCACCGAAAAGCCGGAGCGCATCGCCCAGCAGGCTATGGCCCACGCCCGGGATCACGGCAACGACATCGTGATCCTGGATACCGCCGGCCGTCTGCAGATTGACGACGCGCTGATGGATGAGCTGGTGCGCATCAAGGAAGCCGTGGAGGTGGACGAAACCCTCCTGGTGGTGGATGCCATGGCCGGCCAGGAAGCCGTCAACGTGGCCAAGACCTTCAACGAGAAGATCGGCATCACCGGCGTGGTGCTGACCAAGACGGACGGCGATACCCGCGGCGGTGCGGCACTCTCGGTGCTGGCCGTCACCGGCAAGCCGATCTATTTCCAGGGCACCGGCGAGAAGCTGGAGGACCTGGAACCCTTCTATCCCTCCCGGATGGCCAGCCGCATCCTCGGCATGGGCGACGTGCTCTCTCTGATCGAGAAAGCCCAGAGCGTCCAGAATGACAAGGAAGCGGAAGCCGCCGCCAAGCGGATGATGGAGAACAAGTTCGATATGAACGACCTGCTGGCCCAGTTCCAGCAGGTGAAGAAGATGGGTGGTGCGGCAGCGCTGCTCTCCATGATGCCTGGCGGCAACCAGATTGACGCCGACGCTCTGGACGAGAAGATGCTGCCCCACATCGAGGCCATCATCTACTCCATGACCCCGGCGGAGCGCGCCAAACCCGAGATCATCAATCCCAAGCGCAAACGCCGCATCGCGGCCGGTTCCGGCCAGACAGTGGAGACCGTGAACAAACTGCTGCGTCAGTACGAAATGATGCAGAAAATGATGAAGAAAGTCCGCCGCAATCCCAAGGGATTCATGCGCAGTCTGGGCAATCTGGGCGGCATGGGCGGCTTCAAAGGCTTCGGCCGCTGATTGTTTTGGTATGACCCGCACGGCTATACGGCCCACGGGATGTACAATATAAAATTCGCCCCACAAGGGCCGTAAACAAGTATTTGGAGGAATTTACAATGGTCAAGATTCGTCTGCGCCGTATGGGCGCCAAGAAGGCTCCCTTCTACCGTGTGGTTGTTGCCGACAGTCGTTTTGCCCGTGATGGCCGCTTCATCGAGGAGATCGGCTACTACGATCCCACCAAGGAGCCCAGCGTGGTCAACATCGATGCCGACAAGGCCAAGCAGTGGCTGGCCAACGGCGCCCAGCCCACCGACACCGTCCGTGAGCTGCTGAAGAAGGCTGCCGTTCTGTAATCTGCTGTTCACTTTTTCTGAGGGAGGGAACGCCGCATGCAGGAACTGTTAGTAGCCGTTGCCCGCGGCCTTGTGGAGGACAAGGACGCCGTGCAGGTGACCGTTGATCCCGCACGGGAGGACGGAACCGTCGTCTATCACCTCAAAGTGGCCGAGGCCGATATGGGCCGTGTCATCGGCAAGCAGGGACGCATTGCCAAGGCAATCCGCGTTGTCATGCGTGCCGCAGCGGTTCGCCAGGGCGAGAAAGTCATCGTCGAGATCGACTGAGAAAGCCAAAAGCACTTTGCCGTTTTGGCAGAGTGCTTTTTTGTATGCGGGCGGAAAATCCGCCCTTCACCCACGAAACGGAAGGTTGAAAAAACTATGCAGAACTATCTTCCCGCCTGCAAGATTGTCTCCACCCACGGTGTCCGCGGCGAGATGAAGGCGCTGCCCCTGTGTGACGGCGCCGCCTTTCTGGCCAAGTTCAAGCGGCTGTTCGCCAGGGCCGACGGCACCGGGGAGGTCCGGGTGCTGGGGGTGCGTGCCCAGGGCAACGTGATCCTGCTGCGCCTGGAGGGGGTGGCCGATATGGATGCCGCCCGCGCCCAGGTCGGCCATACCTACTATTTCGCCAAGGCGGACGCCCGGCTGCCGAAGGGCCGCTATTTCATTGACGACCTGCTGGGCTGCCGGGTGGTGGATGCCGGGGACGGCCGGGAATACGGCACGCTGACGGCGGTGGACCATCCCGCCGCCCAGGATATCTATACCGTCACCGACGCCGAGGGCGGCACCCATATGCTGCCGGCGGTCCCGGAATTTGTGCAGGAGATCGACCTGGAAAGCCGCACCATCACGGTCACGCCCATCGACGGCATGTTCAACGAAGCGGTCAACGGCGATAAGGAGTAAGGCATGCGCATCGATATTGTGACGCTGTTTCCCGAACTGTGCGACAGTTTTCTGTCGGCCAGTATTCTGGGCCGTGCCCGCGCCAAGAATCTCTTTGAGGCGCACTGCCATCAGATCCGGGACTACACCACCAACAAGCAGCGGCAGACCGACGATTACCCCTACGGCGGCGGCTGCGGCATGGTGCTGTACGCCCAGCCCATCGCCGACTGCCTGCGGGCTGTGCAGCGCCAGTGCGCCGGGCAGGGCAGGGCCAAGCCCCACGTGGTCTTTCTGACGGCGGCGGGCCAGCCCTACAACGAGGAAGCCGCCAAGCGGTTGGCGCAGTATGACGCCCTGACGCTGGTCTGCGGCCATTACGAGGGCATCGACCAGCGGGTGATCGACGCCTTCGGGGATGAGGAAATCTCCATCGGCGATTATGTGCTCACCGGCGGGGAGCTGGCCAGCCTGGTGGTGGCGGACAGCGTCCTGCGGCTGCAGCCCGGCGTGCTGGCGGAGGAAAAAGGCTACCAGGACGAGAGCTACTGGGACGGCCTGCTGGAATACCCCCAGTATACCCGCCCCGAGGTGTGGGAAGGCCGTGCCGTGCCGCCCGTGCTGCTCACCGGCGACCACCAGAAGATCGATGCCTGGCGGGGAGAGCAGAGCCGCACCCGCACCCGTCTGCGCCGGTCTGATCTCTATGAGCAGTGGTGCGATACCCATCCGCTGACCGAACTGCCCAAGTGGAAGCGCGGGGAGAACATGCGGCTGGTGAAGACCGAGGAGCAGTGGACGATGGCGGCCCGTCTGTTTGCGGAGGGGCGGTATACCGTCTGCAAGGAGGTGTGCACGCCGCTCTATCTGGATACGCTGACGCCGGAACACTGCCGGGAGGAACTGCAGACCGAGCGGCAGAACGGCTGGGCCTTTTATCTGCACACCACCAAGAAGGAAGCGGACGGCATGGTGGGGGTCTGCCACAAAACGGGGGAGATCAGCCACCTGTTTGTGGCAAAGGCCTCCCGGGGCAAGGGCATCGGCAGCAAAATGCTGGATTTCGCCCGCAAAAAGCTGGCGGAGCATGCCCATCCTACGCTGACCGTGCTGGATACCAACACCCGCGCGCTGGCGCTCTACCGGCGGATGGGCTGGCGCCCGGCGGGGGTGGCGGCGGTCTATGATCCCGCCGCCGATCCGACGGCCGCTGTGTATTGCCAGGAAGTAAAACTTCGGTATGAGGGACAATAAAATAAAGTTTTGTCGTCAATCTACAATGATGTTGAAAATAAACTGGTAATAATGCACAAAGCCAAAAGCTGAGATTTGGAGGAATTACAGAATCCTGCCAAAATTGAAAAAATCTACTGTACAAAATCGACGAAATAGGATAAAATAGAAACAATCAAGGCGGCGTATCACGCGCAAGGACCGCCTGACGACAAGCGCCCACGGTAGAAACGCAGGGGCATATTATTTTCAAAAGTAGGAGAGAATAACTATGTACGTGAAAGAAGTTACCGTTGAGAATCAGGTTGGTCTGCACGCCCGTCCGGCTACCTTCTTCATCCAGAAAGCGAACGAGTACAAGTCTTCCATCTGGGTCGAGAAGGAAGAGCGCCGTGTCAACGCCAAGAGCCTTCTCGGTGTCCTGAGCCTGGGCATCGTGGGCGGCACGACCATTCGCATCATTGCCGATGGCGCCGACGAGCAGGCTGCGGTCGACGGTCTGGTCAAGCTGGTCAGCTCCGGCTTTGCCGAGTAATTCTTCTCACAACTGTAACGGCGGGGCGACCCGCCGCTTTTTTATTTTCTGGTATTTTGTAAAGGTGACTCATGACAAAAGCTGAACTCTACCGCAAGGCCTGTATGCTGCCGCTGCTGCCGGGGGTATACATCATCCGGGACAAAAGCGATACCATCATCTATATCGGCAAGGCCAAGCGGCTGAAGACCCGGGTGTCGCAGTATTTCCGGGAGGGGGTGCCCCACGACGCCAAGGTCACCCAGATGATCGCCCACGCCTTCACCTTTGATGTGATTGTCTGTCAGAGCGAGTTTGAGGCGCTGGTGCTGGAAGCCAGCCAGATCAAGGCCCACACCCCGAAGTACAACATCCTGCTCAAGGATGACAAGGGCTACAGCTATGTGAAGGTGACCAAAGGCCCCTGGCCGCGGATCTCGGCGGCGCTGCAGAAGGACGATGACGATGCCGACTATATCGGCCCGTTCACCTCCTCCTTCGCGGTGCGGGAAATGGTGGAGATGGCCCAGGACTGTTTTCTGCTGCCCCGGTGCAACCGGGAATTTCCCCGGGACTTCGGCAAGGGGCGCCCCTGCCTGAACGCCCACATCGGCAAGTGCATGGCGGTGTGCAGCGGCAAGATCAGCTGTGAAGCCTACAACGAGGCGGTGCAGGGCGCACTGCGGATGATTCGCTACGGCAAGAAGGACATCGTCAAGCAGCTGCGGGAAAAGATGGAAGCGGCCTCGGAGCGGCTGGATTTTGAGACGGCGGCGCTGCTGCGGGATCAGATCCAGGCCATCGAGCGGGTCTCGGCGGGCCAGAAGGTGGTCATGGACGCCGACACCGAGATGGATGTCATCGCCCTGGCCGGCACCACGCGGGCGGTGTGCGCAGCGGTGCTGCGCTACCGGGACGGCCGCCTGACCGACAAGCGGGAGTTTGTCTTCCACGATACCACCGACATCGAGCGGGTGCGGGAGGAGTTCCTGCCCCAGTACTATCTGGACGGGGAGACCATCCCCAAGATCATCGCAGTGGACAAGCTGCCTCCCGACGGGGAAGCGCTGAACGAGGCGCTGAACCAGACCCGGGGCAGTAAGGTGGAACTGTATGTGCCCCAGCGGGGCGACGTGGCCAAGCTGGTCACCATGGCGTACACCAACGCGGTGGAGCGTCTGGGCCGGGAGAGCGGCCGCTATACCCGGGAGGAAAAACTGCTGGAGGAGGCCGCCCAGATGCTGGGTCTCAAGGCCCCGCCCCGGGTCATCGAGAGCTACGATATCTCCAACTGGGGCGACGGTTCCAGCGTCTGCGGCATGGTGGTCTTCAAGGACGGCAAGCCCCATCGTTCGGGGTACCGCCGCTTCAAGATGAAGACGGTGGCCGGCACCGACGACTATGCCTCGCTGGCCGAGACCCTTTCCCGGCGGGCGGCGGAATATGAGGCGGCCCGGCGGGGCGAAAAGCCGGACGGCCCCCAGAACCAGTTTGCCACCCTGCCCGATCTGCTGCTCATCGACGGCGGCCGGGGCCAGGTGGGGGCTGTCAAGCAGGCGCTGAAGGGGACTGCCTTCGAGCATGTGCCCACCTTCGGCATGGTCAAGGACGACCATCACCGCACCCGCGCCATTGTGGATGATGCGGGCGGGGAGATTGCCATCAACCGCAACCGCAACATCTTCACCTTTGTCACCAACATCCAGGACGAGACCCACCGCTACGCCAACGACTACCGCAAGCGGGCCATGAAAAAACGCTCCTATGCGGCCACGCTGACAGCCCTGCCCGGCGTGGGGGAGAAGACCAGCGCGGCTCTGCTGGCCCACTTCAAGACAGTGGCCGCAGTGAAGGCGGCCAGCATCTCCGATCTGGAGGAAGTGAAGGGCATCAGCCACGCCAAAGCGGAAAAGCTGTACAACGCCCTGCGCAATGGGGTATAATCGGAACGGCAGACGGCCTTGTGTCCGCTGCCGAAACCACACATAGGGGAACGATCTATGCTCATTCTCACGATTTTTCTCACGCTGCTCATGGCAGCACTGTCCGCCTGGGTGCCTGCCCGCCTGGAAGGGCGGCACATGGACCGCGGCGATCTTCTGTGCGGCCCCGGGCTGGCTGCGGCGGTCTGGATCTGGGCTTGCTGCATCTACTCTAAACCGGGCCTGACGGTGGATTTTGACGCATTCCGGGCGGCGGGCATCACCGGCATGGTGCTGTGGGCCTGCGCCGTGGCAGGCGGTTTCCGGGTGCGGCACCGCCTGGCAAAGTTCCGCAGGGCGGCGGCCGTCGGCCTGCTGGTGGTGCTGGCACTGGGGCTGGAAGTGTTTGTCTGCAACCTGAACGTCTGGGCCACCCACAGCTATACGCCGGTGGACCTGCGCCCCTATCTCACCGAGGATGCCGACCCGGAGGTCCCGCTGACACTGGACGAGGAACACAACACCCTGACCTTTGCGGGACTGGACCGGGAACTGTACAACCTGCAGCTGGCGGGCCTTGTCTACCAGTACGACGGCCCCCATCCCGAGGTGCAGAATCCGCTGTTCACCCTGACGGTGTCGGCTACCGATGAAGCCAGTTCGGCCTCCCGCCAGAGCTGGCCCTGGCAGGTGGCGGTGAAAGCCGAGCGCAGCCTGACCCGCAGCCTGGATCTCTCCGGCAAGGCGTCCACGCTGACGCTGACCGGCAACGCTTATGCGGGGGAATACCGCCAGTACCCGCTTACGTATACGCTGCAGACGGTCTATGCCAATGTGCCGCGGCCGCTGGACTTCTCGGCGGTGCGGTTCGCCGCGCTGTTTGCCCTGCTGGGGGCGGCGTTCGCCCTGCGCCCGGCCAGCGCACTCTGGCGGGATGCCTACCTGGAGCACACCCGGCGCTATCGCCCGGCGGTGGTGCTGGTCATGGGCGTACTGGCGGTGCTGACCTTCCTGGCGCCTTTCGCTGACCGGTTCAATGCCGGGGTGGCCACCTCCTTTTACAACACCGCCAGCTGGGACGGGGAGAGCCGCATCACCTTCACCAAGCATATCAACGGGGAGGTCAGCGATACGGCGGCTCAGTACGGTGCCCTGGCCCACAGCCTGTTGAACGGGCGGCTGGACCTGGAACTGGACCCGCCGGCCGCCATGGCCGCCATGGAAAATCCCTACGACACCGCCGCCCGGCAGGAAGCCGCCCCCGATGCCCTGTGGGATGTGGCCTACTATGGGGGCCGCTACTATGTCTATTTCGGGCTGGTGCCCTGTCTGCTGTTCCAGCTGCCCTTTGAAGCGCTGACCGGTGTCAGGGACCTGCCGCCCAGCCTGCCCATGATCCTGCTGGCCTGGCTGATGATCTGGGCCTCCTTCGGCTGTGTCAAACAGGCGCTGCGCCGCTGGTTCCCCCGGGCCAGCGCGGCGGCTTATCTGCTGGCAGCCACCGGCATGGCAGCGGGCAGCCAGATCTGGTATCTGCTGCTGCGCCCGTCGGTTTATGAGTATGCGATTCTCAGCGGCGCGGCCTTTGTGCTGCTGGGACTGTGGCAGTGGCTGCTGGCCGCCAATACCCCGACGGAAAAACGCGCCCGACTGGTCTTCCATCTGGTGCTGGGCAGTCTCTGCATTGCCCTGGTGGCCGGGTGCCGCCCCCAGATGGAAGTCTTCGCCGTGCTGGCGCTGCCCATCTTCTGGAAGCGGTATGTCACCGGCAAGCGGCTGGTCAGCCGCGCCGGGGCGGGGGAGGCCGCAGCCTTTCTGCTTCCGGTCATCGCCGTGGCGGCGGTGCTTCTGTGGTACAATGCCGCCCGGTTCGATTCACCCTTTGACTTTGGCGCCACCTACAACCTGACCAGCAACGATATGACCCGCAGAGGCTTCAGCGTGGGGCGGGCGGCTCCGGCTGTGGTGACCTTCCTGTTCAGCGTGCCGGGATTCAGCACGGTGTTCCCCTATCTCAGCGCCACCCGGATGGACACCAACTATATGGGACTGACCATCACCGAACTGTTCTACGGCGGTGCCTTTGTCTGCCTGCCCTTCCTGTGGGGGCTGACAGTGCTGCCCCTGGCCCGGAAGCGGCTGCAGAAATACCGGGATCTGCGGGGCATGCTGCGGGGCATTTTGTTGGTCATGGTGCTTCTGGTGGTGGTGGACTGCGAGATGGCCGGTGTGCTGTATCGCTACCAGAGCGACTGGCTGGGACCGCTGCTGCTGGCGGGGGCACTGGCCTGGCTGCTGGCGGAACAGGTCCTGCAGGACCATGCCGCCCAGCCCGGCATCGCAGCCTTGCAGGGGCTCTATCGCCGGGCACTGCCGCTGGCGGTGCTGGCGGGAGCCGCCTATAATTTCTGCGTTTATTTCGCGGCGGAACCCGGACTGCTCGGACAGAATCCGTCGCTCTATCAGACGGTAAGCCGCCTCGTCCAGTTCTGGCTGTGACGGCGGCTGACAAGGCCTTTCCGGATGTTTCCGGAAGGGCCTTTTTCCTTGCATAATCGACGTGGAGCCTCTATAATAAAGGCAGCAAACGAAGGAGAAAAACCAATGGCTGACAAAAACATTTACACGGTGGTCGTGGCTGACGACGAGGGCGAACTGCGGGAGGCGGTCTGCACCATGACGCCCTGGGAGGCCCTGGGGTTCCACCTGGTGGGCAGCGCCAGCAACGGCCTGGATGCGCTGGAACTGGTGGAGCGGCTGGAACCGGATCTGCTGCTCACCGATATTCGGATGCCGTTCATCTCGGGCATTGAGCTGGCCCGGCAGGTGCGCGAGATCCGTCCCGCCATGCACATTGCCTTTTTGAGCGGTTATGATGATTTTGAGTACGCCAAGCAGGCCATTCAGTACAACATCATCAGCTATATGCTCAAGCCGCTGACCATGGATGGTCTGGCCGCGGAACTCAAGGCCATCCACGAGAAGATTGACCAGCGGTATGCCAGTCTGCGCCGCAGCGATGACAAGCAGGCCGACCAGGCTGCGTTTCTGATCCCGCTGGTGCTGGAACATTATGACGGCGCCCCCGAGGGGCTGGAAAATTCTCTGCGGGAAAACGCGGCGGCCTGCGGTCTGCTGCGCGGTGTGGATGACCGCGGCCTGCTGGTGGTCCTGACCGCCGTGATGGCGGACGGCACGCCCTGCAAGCCGGGGGTGGTCCGTCTGGTGGAGCAGCTGGCCAACAAGTATCTGCGTCATTTTGTCTTTCTGTCCAGCGGCCGGGTGGTGGCGGTTCTCATCGGCAACCCGTCGGACTTCGATGAATATCTGCACATCCTGGCGGATGAGATCTGCCAGCTCACCGAGCGTGCGCTGGATGAGCGGGTGTTTGTGGGGGTGGGACGGCCTGTATCCCGGTTCCTGCAGCTTAATGTGGCCTACCGTCAGGCGCTGGCGGCACTGCACGCGGCGGAGGAAAGCGAGGGCGGCGTCAGCTTTACGGCGGACAGCCGCAAGGGGGGCGGTCTGTGCGAGCGCGCCCTGGAGATCATCGAACAGCACTATATGGACGAGGACCTTTCGCTGGCTTCCCTGAGTGCCATGCTGGATGTGAGTCCCAACCATCTCAGCGCCTGCATCAAGAAAACGGCAGGGGAGACCTTCATCAACATTCTGGTGCGCCGCCGGATGGAAGCCGCCCAGAAACTGCTGCTCACCACCGATCTGCAGGTGCAGGAGATCGCCCGCCGCTGCGGCTATTCCGACCAGCACTATTTCAGCTACTGCTTTAAAAAATACAGCGGCACTTCGCCGGGGGCGCTGCGGCGGCAGCGCGCCGCCCAGGCGGCCGGGGAAGGGGCTGTCTCATGAAGCGGCCCTGCCGTCCGCCCCGTACAGCCCCGCTGATCGTCATCCTGATCACGGCGGTGGCAGCGGTGACGCTGCTGCTCTGCGCGGGCACCTTCCTGCAGAGCTACCGGGCTTCGGTGGTGCTGAGCGCCCGTACCAGCAGCGCCCAGGCGGTCAGTCAGGTGGTGGGGACCGTCAGCAACTACGTGGACAATCTGGAAGAGACGGTCAGCGATGTGATGGAGGCGATGAACACCCCGGCGGAAACCCGGGACGCCTATCTCAATGCCTGGCTGAACGCCCGCAGCGAGGTGGTGGCGGTCACCACCTACGCCGCCGACGGGACCATGCAGGACTGCTGGGCCCTGGGACACAGCCCGCGGGCGGTGATTTTCCGCAATCTTTCCTTTGATCTGAGCATGGCCCAGTGGTACGACGAAGGCTATATCAGTTCTCCCCACGTGGAATCCATCTTTGAAGGGTATTATCCCTGGGTGGTCACGGTGGTCCGTCCCATGCCGGCGGGCAGCAGTGCCAGCTGGGTGGCGGTGGACGTGCGTTTTTCCGGGCTGGGCGCCAGCATCAACGGTGTGGGCATCGGGCAACACGGTTACTGTTACCTGATGGATGAAGGCGGCAATATGGTGTACCATCCCCAGCAGCAGCTGCTGTATGCCGGCATCAAGAGCGAGGAAGTGGCCCGTCTGGCCGAACTTGCGGACGGCACCTATGTGGAGGATACAATCATCTACAGTCTGCAGAATGTGCCGGACAGCAACTGGCGTGTGGTGGGTGTCAGCTACATCGACGAGACGGTGAACCAGAGTTTCTGGCAGATGGTCCGCATCACGGTGGCTTCTTCGCTGCTGATTCTGGCCGCGGCACTGCTGGCAGGCTGGATCATCTCCCATCTGCTCAGCCGCCCGCTGCAAAAGCTGGAAAATGCCATGGAGCAGTTTGAACAGAACGCCGACGGCTTCACCTACACGCCGGTGGCCGGCACCCGGGAAGTGCAGGAACTTTCGGATTCCTTCGGCCACATGGTGGGGCGGATCCAGAAGCTCATGACCACCGTGCGGGAAGAGGAAATCGATCTGCGCAAGACAGAGCTCAAGGCGCTGCAGGCGCAGATCAACCCGCATTTTCTGTACAACACACTGGATTCCATCGCCTGGATGTGCGAGCGTGGCAAAAATGCCGACGCCGTCAAGATGGTCCATGCGCTGGCGCGGCTGTTCCGCATCAGCATCAGCCGCGGCCATGAACTCATCCCCATCGAGAAGGAACTGCAGCATGCGGAGGCCTATCTGCTGATCCAGAAATTCCGCTACAAAAACCAGTTCACCTACCATTTCTCGGTGGATGAAAGCTGCCTGCACTGTCTGTGCAACAAGATCACGCTGCAGCCCATCATCGAGAACGCCATTGCCCACGGGCTGGACCTGCTGGTGGAACCGGGCCATATTGAGATCGAAGTCTGTTCCGACGGGGAGGATATCCTGTTCCGAGTCATCGATGACGGCATCGGCATGTCCCGGGAGCAGGTGGAAAATCTGCTGAAGAAGGGGCCCAGCGACCGTACCGGCATCGGCATCAAGAATGTGAATGACCGTCTGCGCATTTACTTTGGCCCGCAGTACGGCATATCCATCGAAAGCGTCCCCGACGAGGGAACCACTGTGACGATCCGGATGCCGCGGGTACCGGAGGACCGGGAGGGCGAGTATGACAAAGCAAAGTAAACGTCTGCCTGCACTGCTGGCCGCGCTGTGCCTGCTGGCAGGATGTGCTTCTTCGGGCGCCCAGGTGCCGGAGGAAAACCGCCACAAGGTGGCGCTGGTGGCCAAATCCACCCAGACCGATTTCTGGAAGGCGGTGTTTGTAGGGGCCCAGGCGGCGGCCACCGAGTACAACATGGATCTGACCATCGATGGACCCGAAACCGAGGAGGATTACGAGACCCAGAACCAGATGATCGCCAGAGCGGTGGAGGACGGTGCCCAGGCGCTGGTGTTTTCCGCCATCGACTTTGACGCCAACGCCCCGGCTATTGAGGCAGCGGCCGACAAGGGTGTGAAGATCGTGGTGATCGATTCGGCGGTCAACACCGAGGATGTGGTCACCTACATCGGCACGGATAACTACAGTGCAGGACAGATGGCGGCGCAGGCGGCGCTGGACGGCGTGGAAGGTACCCTGAAAGTGGGCATTGTCAACTATGATGTGAACAGTGCCAACGGGCAGGACCGGGAGCGCGGCGCCGTGGATACCTTTGCAGGGAGCGGCCGTGCGCAGATTGTGACGACGATCCATACGCTGGCCGAAGCCACCAGCGCCAAAAAGGACACGCTGGAAATGCTGCGTGCCCATCCGGAGATCAATGTGGTGCTGGCCTTCAACGAGCCCACCAGTGTGGGCGCCGCCCAGGCGGTGGAGGAGCTGCACTTGCAGAATGCGCTGTGGATGGTGGCCTTCGATTCCAACCTGGTGACCATTGATGCACTGCAGAGCGGTGTGGTGGATGCCCTGGTCATCCAGAACACCTATGAGATGGGGTATTTCGGGGTGCAGAGCGCCTACAAGCTGCTCAGCGGCCAGCGCAGTGAAGTGGCAACCCATGTGGATACCGCCACCCGCGTCATCAACCGGGAAAATCTGTTTGACCTGGACAGCCAGAAGGTGCTGTTCCCGGTCTCCTGAACAGCAAAACACCCCGCAGAATTTTCTGCGGGGTGCTTTTTTGCGAAAAAGCCGGTTTATTTTTGCCGGCGGGGCTTGCGTTTACGCACGCTGTAGCCGAAGGTGCCCAGGCGGCGGCCCAGCGCCAGGTAATCGCCGTGGGAATACACGATAAGGCGGGCCTTGTTCAGGCAGAGTTTGCCCTCCTCGTTCAGCAGGGATTCATCCACATCCACGGCCACGCATTCGGCCAGGAACAGATCGTGGCTGCCCAGGGGGATCACCTGCCGGACTTTGCACTCCAGATTGACGGGGCTTTCCGCCAGCAGCACGGTGCCCACCTTGGCGGCGGGAGCGGCGGTCAGGTGCATGGTGGCAAACTTGTCCACGTCCCGGCCGCTCTTGACGCCGCACCAGTCCACGGCGCGCACCAGGGACTCGGTGGGAAGGTTGACCACGAACTCGCCGCTTTCCTTGATCAGATGATGGCTGTACCGCTCGGGCCGCACGCTGATGGAGAGCATGGGCGGCTGGGTGCAGATGGTGCCGCACCAGCCCACCGTGATCAGGTTCGGTTTGTCGGGGCTGCCGCAGCTGACCAGAACCGGCGGTTCGGGGTTGAGCAGGGTGGAACCCTTCCATACCTGACGGCTCATACGTCCTCCTCCTTGCTGCGCTCAAAATTGGGGGTCGTCTCGCTGATGATGTAGCGGGGACGGCGCTTGGTCTCCATATAGATCTTGCCGATATACTCACCGATGACGCCCAGGCAGATCAGCTGCACGCCGGATACGAAGCAGATGATACTGGTGGTGCTGGCCCAGCCGGACACCGTCATGCCCAGGGCCGCTTCCACCACCGCCCACAGCACGCCGATGAAGCTGATCAGCGCCACCAGCACGCCGAACCCGGTGATGAAGCGGATGGGTTTGATGGACAGGCTGGTGATGCCGTCAAAGGCCAGGGAGAGCATCTTGGACAGGGGATAGTGGCTCTCGCCGGCCAGGCGCTCGTGCCGTTCGTAGGCCACACAGGTGGATTTGAATCCCACCAGCGGCACCATGCCGCGCAAAAACAGGTTGACTTCCTTGAAGCGGGCAAACTCCTGCAGGACCCGGGCGCTCATCAGGCGGTAGTCGGCGTGGTTGAAGACCACCTCGGCGCCCATGGCGTTGAGCAGCTTGTAGAAACTCTCGGCGGTGAACCGCTTGAAGAAGGTGTCGGTGTCCCGCTTGCTGCGCACGCCGTAGACCACGTCGCAGCCGTCCCGGTAGGCGTCCACCATGCCGTCCATGGCGTTGATGTCGTCCTGACCGTCGCAGTCGATGGAGATGGTGATGTCGCAGCGGTCCTTGGCCTCCATCAGTCCGGCCAGCACGGCGTTCTGGTGGCCGCGGTTGCGGCTCTGGCAGATGCCCGCGTAGTGGGGATCGGAGGCGGCCAGCTCGTTGATGATGGCCCAGGTGCGGTCTTTGGAGCCGTCGTTGACAAAGAGCACCCGGCTGTCGGGGCTGATCTTGCCCGCTGCCGACAGGTCGGTGATCTTCTTCAGAAACTGCGGCGCGGTGATGGGCAGCACTTCCTGCTCATTGTAGCAGGGGATGATGATGTACAGTACAGGGGTTTGGCGGTTTTCCATAGCAGTTTACCTCAGTCAAAAAAATCGGCACGCATGGCGTCGTAGGAGGGATATCCCAGCGCGATGTAATTTTCGTCTTCGTACTCCACCTTGCCCTGGTCCAGTACCCGGGACGGCGTCTGGTACTCCGCCTCGTTCTTGCTGAAGAAGAGGAATACCGGGCCCTCGGGCTTGGCGGTGAAGTGGTCGGCAGTCTGCAGCCACTCGAAGAGGTCGTCGGGGTCGGTCACATCCTCGCCGGATTTCCAGACCCGGATATCGAAGGCACCGTTGGAGATCTCCACCATGACGTTGGCGTTCCAGAAAGCGGCATACCCTTCGGTATACCCGGCCACCCGCAGGGCGGTGACTGCTGCCTCCTGCCCGGCCGTCATGTTCTTCGGCCACAGCCGGGTGTAGTAGTCGTTGCCGCACCACAGCAGCAGCGCCGCCATGCCGCCCAGCAATATGCCGCGCCACAGCCGGCAGCGGGGCAGCCGGTAGAGATAGTCCACCCCCACCGGCATGAGCAGCACCACCACGGGAATGTTGTAGCGTGTGTAGTAGACCATGTCGGTGAACAGGTACAGCCCTTCGTAGGCCACAAAGGCGAAGAAGGCCAGCAGATAGAAAAGGCGCTCGGGCAGGGTGTACCGCTCGGGATGGCGGGCCAGCGAAATGTAGGCGCAGATCAGCACCAGCAGTGCCAGAAAGCAGAAGGCATTATAGAGCAGCTGGGTGGAGGTGACATACTCACCGGTCTGGAAGCCGAAACTTTCCAGCCAGCCAAAGAACAGCTGCTCCAGGCGGGCTGCGTCAAAGCGGGCAAAATGTACGCCCTCCTGGCTGGTGTAGTGGTACAGATAGCGCAGCACCCGCACATTCAGCAGCCAGCCGGCCATGGTGGCCGCCGCGGCACAGAGGGTGCCGATCAGAAGCCGCCGTTCCGGCACGGCCAGACCGGGCAGGGTGGCGCCGGCCTGGGGGCGGGAATAGACCAGGCAGAGGAAAAGAACCGCCAGAACAAGGGGCAGGTAGAAGGTGAGCACCTGGCGCAGTCCGTTCATGCCGATCACAAAGGAAAAAAGAATCTGAAGGATCAGCAGCACAATGCGGGTGCGGCGGCGGTCGCTGCGCATGAAGTGCAAAAGCAGCCCCAGGCTCAAAAAACTGGCAAACAGATGGGGAGGGTAGCTGACGGTCAGCAGCGTGATGCGGAAATAGACCTCCGACATGGGCATGACCAGCAGTGTGCCGACGGCCGGGAACAGATGCCCGATGCCGGCCTGGCGGCAGAAATACCAGCAGGCCCCCAGCATGGCCAGCAGAATGATGGCGGTGCCGATGGTGCGCACCTGGAGCCAGTTATCCGAGAAAAAGAACAGCGGCGCAAAGACCAGATGGTTGTGAAAGACGCGCAGCTCGGTGGAATAAAACCAGTTGGTGGTCAGCAGGGCGTGTTCCTTGCGCAGCACATAGCCCAGGAGCAGGTCGCTGCTCATATCGGAATCCAGCAGATAGTACATCCGTCCCTGAATGACCTGCCAGGTGCGGGCGCAGGCAAACAGCAGGCAGGCCCAGGAAAATACAAGCCAGAGCGTATGCCAGCGCTTCTCCCGGGCAAAGGCACTTCGGAGCAGCGCGGCAGGGGACAGGCTGCGGGGCAGCAGGGTGTTCATAGAATCCTCCTCTTTTCCATTCCGGCTTCGGAATATTGTGGCCGCAAAAACGTCCTGCACCGGAAATGACTTCATTATACCATAGGGGCTTACGGGCTGCAATCACTGCACCATCTGGCTCAGCCGGTCGGGGGCCAGCAGCTTGAAGCTGCGCCGGAACAGCGCCAGCAGTCCTTCCTCCTGCATGCGGCTCAGTTCCCGGCACAGGGCGCTGCGGTCGCAGTTGAGATAGGAGGCCAGTTCCGCCCGGGTCAGGGCGGTGTCGAAGGTATCGGCACCGGCTTCCTCCCGTTGTTCCAGCAGCCAAAGGCAGATGCGTCCGCGCAGACTTTTGCAGCACAGCAGTTCCAGACGGCGGTCCAGCGCAAAATATTTGTCGCTGATGGTCTGCAGCCAGTTGTGCAGCAGCTGCAGGTGGGCAGGGTGCATGGTGCTGTCGGGGCGCAGCAGCGCCTCGCAGGGGATATACAGCACCAGGCAGGGGATCGCCGCCGTCACATTGACGGGACTTTTGCTCTGGCCGCCTGCCAGCACATCGGCGAACACGCCGCCCGGGCCCATGTGGGCCATGACCACCGCGGTACCGTCCGGCATGGGCTTGGCGGCCACGATCTCGCCCTCCAGGACGATGCCCACCTCCCGGGTGGCGTAACCGGCCATGAGCAGCAGTTCTCCCCGGTCATACCGCCGCACGTAGGGGGCAAAGCTGGCCATCAGGGTATCCAGATCCCGGTCGGGCATGTTGTGAAACAGGCTGGTGCGGCGCAGCACATCGTAATAGGGGGTATAGTCCATAGGCGGCCTCCCAAATGACTGTTGCCTGGGCAACAGACAATTTTTTAACATTATAGTATAGTGAGGCCGCAAATGCAATAAGGAGGAACTGGCATGATCAATTGTAAGCGTATTTGGGCGGCCATCACTGCGGCGGCCCTGTGTATCTCTCTGGCGGGCTGCGGTGCGGCCTCGTCCTCGTCCGCAGCTTCTTCCGAGGCTGCCACGGCGGAGTCCGCTCCGGCGTCCTCGGCGGCTGCCCAGGAGGAGGCGGCCAGCCCGGAGACCGCCACGACGGGTCTGCGCGTGGCCGGACTGAAGGGCCCCACCACCATGGGCCTTGTCAACCTGATGGAAAGCGATGACGGCGCCAACTACACCTTTTCGATGTACGGCTCTGCCGATGAGTTCGTATCCAAACTGGTCACGGGCGAGCTGGACGCCGCGGCGGTTCCCGCCAACCTGGCCGCTACCCTCTACCAGAAGACCCAGGGCCAGGTGGAAGTTGCCTGCGTGAACACGCTGGGCGTTCTCTACATTGTGGAAAACGGCGATACCGTCCAGTCTGTGGCGGACCTGAAGGGCCAGACCATCGTCACCACCGGCAAGGGTACCACGCCGGAGTACGTGCTGCGCTATGTGCTCAGCCAGAACGGCCTGGACCCCGACGCCGATGTGAACATCGTCTATTGCAGCGAGGCTACCGAGGCCCTCAGCCAGGTGCAGGCCGGTCAGGCCACCATCGCCATGCTGCCCCAGCCCTTTGTAACCACGGCTCTTTCTCAGGTCGAGGGGCTGCGCGTGGCGCTGGATATGAACGAGGAGTGGCAGAATGTGGCCGGTTCTCAGCTGGTCACCGGCGTGCTGGTGGTCCGCAAGGAGGCGGTGGAAGCCGATCCCGATGCCTTTGAGGAGTTCCTGAACGGCTATGCCGCCAGTGTGGAAGCCGCCAACACCGACCTGGAAGGCACCGCAGCCCTCTGCGAGACCTACGGCATCGTGCCTAAGGCGGCCCTGGCCCAGAAGGCCCTGCCCGAGTGCAACATTGTCTTTGAGCGGGGCGAGCAGATGAAGACCGACCTGGTGAACTACTTCCAGGTCCTCTACGACGCCGATCCCAGCAGCGTGGGCGGTGCCATGCCGGCCGACGACTTCTATTATGGTGTCTAAAACCCGGGAACGCCTGTTGGCCCTTGTGGTCTGGGTCATCGTCTGGCAGCTGGCTGCCATGACGCTGGGCCATGGGGGGCTGTTCCTGGCCACCCCCCTGCAGACGCTGCAGGCCCTGGGCCTGCTGCTGCCCACCCCGGCATTCTGGCAGCGCATCGCCTTCAGCGCGCTGCGCATCGTCGCCGGCTTTGTGCTGGCGGTCGTGGGCGGTCTGGTGCTGGGGGCGGCGGGGGTCCGCTGGCGCACCGTGCGGGTGTTGGTGGACCCCGTCATGCAGCTGATCCGGGCCATGCCGGTGGCCAGCTTTGTCATTCTGGCACTGCTCTGGGTCAGCGGCAGCAATCTGTCGGTGGTGGTCAGTTTTACCCATGTGCTGCCGGTGGTCTACGCCGGTGTGGTGGCCGGCATCGCCGACACTGATCCCCAGCTTCTCGAGATGGCCAGGGTGTACCGCCTGTCCTGGACGGCGCGGCTGCGCTATATCTGGCTGCCGGGCATCTTCCCGTCCTTCTGCGAAAGCTGCATCGCCGCCATGGGCATGTGCTGGAAAAGCGGTGTCTCGGCGGAGGTCATCGGCCTGCCCGACCACTCGGTGGGGGATGCCCTCTACCGCGCCAAGATCACTCTATCCACGCCGGATGTCTTTGCCTGGACGCTGGTCATTGTGCTGCTGTCGGCATTGCTGTCGGCGGTGGCGGCACGGCTGCTGCGGGCAGTCAAGAGGCGTCTGTGCGGGGAGGTGACGGCATGAGCATCGTGATACAAGATCTCTGCAAGCGGTTCGGCAGCCGTACGGTGCTGGATCATTTCAGCTGGACGGTGGACCGGCCGATGGTGCTCATGGGCCCGTCCGGCTGCGGCAAAACCACGCTGCTGCGCATCCTGCTGGGGCTGGAGACCCAGGACAGCGGCACTGTCACGGGGGTGGATACCCCGGCGGCGGTGTTCCAGGAGGACCGGCTCTGCCCCCAGCTGACGGCCGCGGACAACCTGGTCCTGGCCGGGCACGGCCTGACGCCGCAGGATGCCCGGACCAAGCTGCGGGCGCTGGGCTTTGCCGGGAGTGATCTGGCATTGCCGGCGGCCCGGCTGTCCGGCGGGCAGAAGCGCCGCGTGGCACTGCTGCGGGCGCTGCTGTGCCGGGATGCCAGAACGCTGCTGATGGACGAACCGTTCACCGGCATGGACGCCGAGCTGGTGGCCCAGGCGGCCGCCGTCACGGTACGGCTGACGGCAGACCGCCCTGCGATTCTCGTCACCCACGATGCGGCGGCGGCCGACCTGCTGGGGTGGCCGGTGCGGCATCTGGAGGAATAAACACAACAAACGGAGACATCCTGTCAGAGGGATGTCTCCGTTTTGTCTGTCAGATCAGCGCTTCCAGAATGGCGTTCTGCACCACCATCCCGGCGGGGGTAAGCTGCAGGCGGTCGCCGTCAAACCGGGCGTATCCGCTGGCCACGCAGTGGCGCAAAAATTCCATCTGGGGTTTGGTGAAATGCCCGCCCCACCGGGCGTATTCCGTCAGGTCCAGGCCGCGGCAGAGCCGCAGCTGCATGAGCAAAAAGTCCTCTCCGTCGCAGATGCCCTCCGCCTGTTCGGTGACGGTGCCGTCGATGAAGCCCTGCACATCGTCGGGCCAGTAGCTCCGGACGTTTTGCAGGCAGCTGTGGGCGGCCGGGCCCACGCCCCAGTAGTCGCGGCAGTTCCAGTAGAGAAGATTGTGCCGCCCCTCGTGGCCGGGTATTGCAAAGTTGCTGATCTCATACTGCCGGTAGCCCGCTTCGGCCAGCCGCTCCACCGCATAGAGATAGAAGTCGGCGGATTCATCGGGCCCCGGCAGACCCTCGGGCGGGAATTTGGCAAAGGCGGTACCCGGCTCGATCTTGAGCAGGTAGGCGGAAATATGGGTACATCCGCCCTCCTGCAAAAGCCGGAGGGTGGCATCGAACTCGGCGTTGGAATAGTGGGGCAGTGCCAGCATGATGTCGCCGCAGATCTCGGGAAAACCGGCCTCCCGCGCCCAGGCCAGGGCCTGGGCCGCGGCTGCGGCGGTGTGGGTGCGCCCCAGACGGCGCAGCTGGGCGTCGTCGGCACTCTGCACACCGAAGCTGATCCGGGTCACCCCGGCCGCCCGGAACCCCTGCAGCGAGGCCGGTGTGACCACGTCGGGGTTGGTCTCGAGGGTGACCTCGGCCCCCGGCAGCGGGTCGGTCGCCCGGATGAGGCTGGAAACCTGGGCAGGGGAGAGAAGTCCCGGTGTGCCGCCGCCGAAATACAGCGTGTCGGGACGGCGCCGGTTTTTGGCCAGCTCCCGCAGCAGGGCGTCCACATAGGACTGGGGCACGCCCCGGGCACCGGGGGCCGAGTAAAAATCACAGTAGCGGCACTTCGCCTTGCAGTAGGGAATATGCAGATAAATACCAAAAGAATCCATTCTTGACTTTTTTCCTCTTCTATAGGATACTGTTAACAGGTAATTCATAAATTTGTGATGGTTTTCACATCTTTTATGGCTATAATACTGTATTAAGAAAGGGGAATCAACCATGTACCGTGATTACAATGATATTTCTTATGCGGAAAGCCCGTTCGGCACGCTGAGTCAGTATATGACCAAAACCTTTGCCTGGATGTTCGCCGGTCTGCTGGTGACCTTCGCTGTGGGGATCGGCACTGTGACCAGCGGCCTTGTGTGGCTGTTCGCTTCCACCGGTCTGATTTTTGTCACGGCCATCGCCGAACTGGCTATGGTCTTTGTGCTTTCAGCCCGGATCACCAAGATCCAGCCCGGCACGGCCACCGGCCTGTTCTTCGGCTATGCCATCCTCAACGGCATCAACCTGTCCACCATCTTCCTGGTGTATCAGGTGAGCAGCCTGGTGCTGGCTTTCCTGGTGGGCGCCGTCTACTTCGGCGTCATGGCGGTCTATGGTGCCACCACCCGGCGTGACCTCACCGGCTGGGGCCCGAAACTGTTCGCCGGCCTCATCGCTATGATGGTCTGCTACCTGGTGGGCAGCATCTTCAGCCTGTTCGGCATGAGCTTCGCCCTGGGCGACCTGGTGCTCTGCGCCATCGGCCTTCTGATCTTCATGGGCCTCACCGCCTATGATACCCAGATGCTCAAGCATCACTACGCCTACTTCGGCGGGAATGCCGCCATGCTGCACAAGGCATCCATCATCGGGGCGCTGAACCTCTACCTGGATTTCATCAACATCTTCCTGTATATCCTGCGCATGGTCGGCCGCCGCAACGACTGATCTGCCAGAGGGGGGAGGGCCTGCGGACCCTCCTTTTTTGCGTCATGCCAGCCTTGACAAATGCCTGCGGGCTGACTATACTAATATTCGTATTGAAAAAACGCGATGACGGAGAAAGTACGCGCGGGGCCTTTGGGTCAGAGAGGGCGGTCATCGGCTGCAAGCCGCCTGCAAAGAAGCCGCGCCGAAGTTCCCTCCCGAGCGGTGCGCGGGAAAGGCCGGCGAAAGCCGGCCCGGTAGTGTGCAACGGTCCTGCACCGTTACCGGCAGACAAAGAGTGCCGCATCTTCGGGTGCGGAACACGGGTGGTACCGCGGAGTTTTTACAAGGCTTCGTCCCTGAGCAAACCCAGGGACGAGGCCTTTTTGTTTTGCCCCGCCCCGTACAGAGCAGAGGTGTACTATGGAAGAAAAAATCAAGGAATTGCGCGCTGCCATCGAGCAGGCGGGCGCGGCCGTCACCAATGAGGCGGAGCTGTCGGCGTTCTGGCAGAAATTTCTGAGCAAGAACGGCGCGGTGGCAGGGCTCACCAAGTCGCTGCGGGATGTGCCCAAAGAGGACCGTCCGGCCATGGGCAAGACCATCAACGAGTTCAAGAACTGGGCGGAGGCGCAGTATCAGGCACTGTCGGCCCAGGTGGAAAAGGCCGCGCTGGCAGCCCGCAACGCCGCCGAGACGGTGGATATCACGCTGCCCGCCAAGACCCGCACCACCGGCAACCTGCATCCCATCACCCTCGTCAAGAACGAGATCGTGGATGTCTTTGCCGGCATGGGCTTTGAAATCTTCGAAGGCCCCGAGATCGAGGACGACGACCACAACTTCACCCGCCTGAACGTGCCGAAGAACCATCCGGCCCGTGACATGCAGGATACCTTCTATGTGGCGGAGGACATCGTGCTGCGCACCCAGACCAGCGGCGGCCAGATCCGTGTCATGGACAAGGAAAAGCCGCCCATCAAGGTGCTGGTGCCGGGCCGCGTCTTCCGTTCCGACTCGGACGCCACCCACAGCCCCATGTTCCATCAGATGGAGGGTCTTGTGGTGGATAAGGGCATCACGCTGTGCGATCTGCAGGGCATGCTGGACAAGTTCGTCCAGGCCCTCTTCGGCCCCGAGGTGAAGACCCGTCTGCGCCCGTCCTACTTCCCCTTCACCGAACCCAGCGTCGAAGTGGACGTTTCCTGCTTCGAGTGCGGCGGCAAGGGCTGCTCGCTGTGCAAGCACACCGGCTGGATCGAGGTCCTGGGTGCCGGCGTGGTGCACCACAGCGTGCTGGAAAACTGCGGCATTGACCCGAAGGTCTATTCCGGCTTTGCGTTCGGCATCGGCATCGAGCGGATCGCCATGCTCAAGTACGGCATCAACAACATCGGACTGATGTTCGAAAACGATCTGCGGTTCCTGAAGCAGTTCGAGGATTGAGAGGGGGAAGTCTGGAATGAAAGTACCATTCAGCTGGCTGAAACAGTATGTAGACATTGATGTCACCGCCGAGGAGCTGGAGAAAAAACTCTTCGACTGTGGCTTTGAGGTGGAGGAGCTCATCGATCTGTCCGCCGATATCGACAAGGTTGTTGTGGGTGTGGTCACCGAGTGCGTTCCGCAGGAGGGCACCCACCTGCACATCTGCAAGGTGGATTGCGGCGAGTACGGCCACGATATCCAGATCTCCACCGGTGCGCCCAACGTTTACGCGGGCATGCACACCCCCGCCGCCCTGGACGGCTCCACGCTGCCCGGCGGGGTCAAGATCAAGGCAAAACCGCTGATGGGTGTGGAATCCAACGGCATGCTCTGCAGCGGCGAGGAACTGGGCCTCAACGAGGACCTCTATCCCGGCGCCGAGGTGTACGGCCTGCTGGACCTGCCCAAGGACACCGTCCCCGGCACGCCCATCCAGCAGGTGGTGGGGCTGGACGACTATATCTTTGATATCGCCGTCACCTCCAACCGTCCCGACTGCCAGAGCGTCCTGGGCATCGCCCGGGAAGTGGCCGCCGTGCTGGACAAGCCCCTGAAGATGCCCGCCCTGGACTATACCGAGTCCGACACCACCAAGCCGCGCCTTTCCATCACGGTGGAAGCGCCGGATCTCTGCCCGCGGTATATCGGCCACTACGTGCACAACATCACGCCGGGCCCCTCGCCCCGCTGGATGCGCCGTCAGCTGGCGCTGTGCGGCCTGCGCAGCATCTCCAACGTGGTGGATATCACCAACTACGTCATGCTGGAGATCGGCCAGCCCATGCACGCCTTTGATATGGACACGCTGGAGAGCTGCCAGATCATTGTCCGCCGCGCCAGGGACGGCGAAGGCATCACCACGCTGGACGGCAAGGAGTTCAAGCTGACCCCCAGCAACCTGGTCATCTGCGACGGCAGCAAGCCGGTGGCGCTGGCCGGCGTCATGGGTGGTCTGAACAGCGAGATCAAGGATACCACCACCCAGCTGCTCTTCGAGTCCGCCAAGTTTGCCCGGGACAACATCCGCAAGACGGCCCGCGGCCTGGGCCAGAACACCGATGCCTCCAGCCATTACGAGAAGGGCATCTCGGAGTATACCACCGAGCTGGGCATGGCCCGCGCTTTGCACCTGATCCAGGAGCTGGGCTGCGGCGAAGTGACCGCCACCCACATCGACTGCTCCGCCGGTGCCCCGCGGGAAGGCAAGAAGTTCACCGCCACCATCAGCGGCATCAACGCCATCCTGGGCATCACGGTGCCCACCGATGCGGTGCTGGATATCCTGCGCCGCCTGCAGTTTGAAGTCGCGCTGGAAGCGGACGGCGACACGATGCAGGTCACGGCGCCCCGCTGGCGTGAGGACATCGAGATTGGCGAGCCCGACCTGGCCGAGGAAGTCATCCGGGAGTACGGCTACCATCACATCAAACCCACCTTCCTGAAAGCGGCCCAGGTCACCACCGGCGGCCTGACCACTGTCCAGAAAGCCCGCGCCAAGGCCAAGCGCGCCATGTGCGCCCAGGGGTTCTACGAGGCCGAGACGCTGGCCTTCTATGCCGACGCCGACCTGGACATGCTCCACATCGCCCAGGATGCGCCGGAACGCAACGTCATCCGCATCCTCAACCCCATCTCTTCCAACCTCACCATCATGCGCACACTGCTGGCGCCGTCCCTGCTCAACGTGGTGGTGGACAACCTGAAAAAGGGCAACAACGACGGCCGGATCTTCGAGCTGTCCAACATCTACATCCCCAAGGAACAGCCGGTCACCGAGCTGCCCGAGGAGCGCCTGCACCTGGGCTTCGCCGCCTGGGGCGATGGGGAGGACTTCTTCGCCGTCAAGGGCGCTGTGGAAGCGCTGGGCGCCGCCTTCGCCACCGAGCTGACGGTGGAGCGTGCCACCGATGTGGCCTGGCTGCATCCCGGCATCGCGGCCTACATCCTCTGCAAGGGGGAGCGCATCGGTGTCTTCGGCAAGCTGGCCAACGATGTGACTGCCGAGCTGAAGCTGCCCAAGGACAGCCGCAGCAACCAGAACATCTACCTGGGCGAGATCGACTGGCCCAAGTTCTACGACCTGGCCCCCAAGGCCCTGCACTATACGCCCATTCCCGAGCTGGCCCCGGTCCAGCGTGACCTGGCGCTGGTGGCCCCCGAGGAGACCGAATGCGGCACCCTGATGGCTGAGATGCAGCGCGCCTGCAAGCAGCTGACCAAGGTGGAGCTGTTTGATATCTACCGCGGCGAGAAACTGGGCGCCGGCAAGAAGAGCATGGCCTTCAGCCTCTACTTCCAGCCGGGTGACAAGGCTTTCACGCCGGAGGAGATCGACCGCTTCGTCAAGAAGATTCTGGGCAACCTGAAATTCAAACTGGGCATCGAGATCCGCGAGTGATCCTGCCGTAACGACCGCCGTGTCCGCTGTGGACACGGCGGTTTTGCTTGCAATTTTTTCCGTATTGGCGTATAGTTAAGACAACTTTGACGAGGTGAAGACAAGTATGGCAAAAATCCGTCGTGACGATGATCCTTACAAGACCCGGCACCTGCCGCCCATCCAGGCCCCGGAACCCGCGGCGGAACAGAAGGCCGCTGCGGAAGAGCCCGCCCATCCCCGTCGGCAAAAGGGCGGCACGCCGGACAAAAAGAGACCGGCCAAAAAGCAGGGGCCGTCCAATGTCATCTACAATCTGCTCATGGTCGTCTGCCTGGTGGTCTTCCTGGTCAGCGGCGGCGTTCTGGTCAAGCGGTTCTACGATGACCGCCAGACCGAAAACGAGTTTGCCAGCCTGCAGGCCATGATCGACACCGACGCCCCGGCCACCGGGGAGGAGACCAACAGCGCCAAGTTTGCAGCCCTGCGGGACCAGAACAGCGATTTCATCGGGTGGATCTCCATCGACGGGACCAATCTGGACTTCCCGGTGATGTATGCGCCGGACAATAAGGACTTTTATCTGCGGCACGACTTCAACAAGGAGTACAGTGTATACGGTGTGCCCTACCTGGACGAGAAAACCACGCTGGGTGCCAATGACCAGAGCGAGAATCTGATCGTCTACGGCCACAACATGAAGACCGGCACGATTTTCGGCTGCCTGACCGGCTACAAGGATGCCGATTATTACACCGAACACCCCCGGATCCGGTTCGACACGGTCTACGGGGACGGCACCTACGAGGTGTTTGCAGCCTTTGCCATCGACGTGGTGCAGGACACCGGCTTCGTCTACAACGAGTATGTGGATCTGGATGAGGCCACCTACAACGAGTATGTGGATGAGGTCATTGCCCGCAGCGATGTGGATACGGGCATCCGCCCCAGCTACGGCGAACAGCTGCTGACCCTCTCCACCTGCGAGTATTCCAGCGACAATGGCCGGTATGTGGTGGTGGCACGCCGGGTAAGCGACGAATAAAATAAAGTTTTCAGCAAAAATACCTTGCTAAATTTTGCAAAGTGGGGAAAGGGAGAGGGCAGGCCGCTTTCGGCTTGCCGATTGCCCGCAAATATGATATGCTAGAGACTGCGCAAGGACTGAGACGGTTCTTATGGTGTAAGAAACCGGAAAGGGAGAATGCGCAGAGCGGGCGGCCGTTGCCCTTGACGGCTGCCCGCTTTTTTGTGTGAATGGGTAGACATTTGGGGCGGAATCGAATATACTGATAAACAGTATACCTGTTTTTCAGAGGAAAAGTACAAGGATTCTCATTAGAAATCATTCTATACCACAGGGAGGAGTACGCCAATGTGTGGAATCGTAGGTTTTACCGGGGCAGCGCAGGTTGCGCCGATTTTGCTGGACGGACTTGCCAAACTGGAATATCGCGGTTATGACTCGGCCGGCCTGGCGGTGCAGAACGCAGCCGGCAAGATTGAGGTGGTCAAGGCCAAGGGACGCCTGAAGGTTTTGCATGAAATGACGGACGGCGGCAACGCCGTGCCGGGCAACTGCGGCATCGGCCATACCCGGTGGGCCACCCACGGGGAGCCGTCGGTGGTCAACGCCCACCCCCATTATTCCCGGGACCAGAAGATCGCCGTGGTGCACAACGGCATCATCGAAAACTATCTGGAGATCAAGGAGCGGCTGACCAACCGCGGCTTCACCTTTGTGTCCCAGACCGACACCGAGGTGGTGGCCCAGCTGCTGGACTACTACTATACCGGGGAGTCGGCAGGCGACGCGCTGGACGCCATCTCCCGCATGATGCTCCATGTGCGGGGCTCTTATGCGCTGGGCATCCTGTTTGCGGATCAGCCCGGCACGCTCTACGCGGTGCGCAAGGACAGCCCCCTCATCGTGGGCCAGTGCGACAACGGCTCCATCATTGCATCGGACGTGCCGGCACTACTCAAGTACACCCGCACGGTCTACTACATCGACAATCTGGAGATCGCCCGTCTGACCCCCGACTCCATCGAGTTCTTCAACATCGACAAGGAGCCGGTCAGCCACGAGACCACCACCATCGAGTGGGATGCCGAAGCGGCCGAAAAGGGCGGCTACGAGCACTTCATGATGAAGGAGATTCATGAGCAGCCCGCCGCCGTTCGGGATACCATCTCGCCGCGGCTGAAGGACGGCAAGATCGATCTGTCGGAACTGGCGCTGGATGAGGATGCCATCCGCACGGTGCGCCGCGTCTATATCATCGGCTGCGGTTCAGCCTACCATGTGGGCATGGCGGCCCGCTATGTCTTCGAGAGCCTGGCCCGTCTGCCGGTGGAGGTGGACGTGGCCAGCGAGTTCCGCTACCGCAACCCGGTGCTGGAGAAGGATTCCCTGGCCCTGGTCATCAGCCAGAGCGGCGAGACCGCCGACACGCTGGCGGCGCTGCGCCTGTGCAAGGACCGCGGTGTGCGCACCATCGGCATTGTGAATGTGGTGGGCTCCAGCATCGCCCGGGAGGCCGACGCCACCATGTACACCTGGGCCGGCCCCGAGATTTCGGTGGCCACCACCAAAGCCTACAGCACCCAGCTGGCGGCCTGCTATCTGCTGGCCACCGAATTTGCCCGGGTGCGCGGCACGCTGGCGGACGGTCAGTACGAGAATCTCATTGCCGAGATGGAAGCCCTGCCCGACAAAATGGAGAAGATCCTGGCAGACAAGGAGCGCATCCAGTGGTTTGCCAGCAAGTATGCCAACGCCAGGGACGCCTTCTTCATCGGCCGCGGGCTGGACTATGCCACGGCGCTGGAGGGCAGCCTGAAGTTCAAGGAGATCAGCTACATCCACTCCGAGGCCTTTGCCGCGGGCGAGATGAAGCACGGTCCCATCTCTCTGGTGGAAAACGGCACACTGGTGGTGGGCATCCTGACCCAGCCCGACCTGTATGAGAAGAGTGTCTCCAACATGGTGGAGGTCAAGAGCCGCGGCGCCTTCCTCATGGGTCTGACCACCTACGGCAACTACAGCATCGAGGACACCGCCGGCTTCACCGTCTATGTGCCCAAGACCGACCCCCATTTTGCCACGAGCCTGGCGGTCATTCCGCTGCAGCTGCTGGCCTACTATGTCAGCTGCGCCAAGGGCCTGGATGTGGATAAACCCCGCAATCTGGCCAAGAGCGTGACGGTCGAATAATTCCCGTCGCTTTCCTTGCCAAAATTTGCTGTCTATTTTTGGACAGTTTGCGCTCTGTTTGCCTCGTTTGCCGCAAGACAAACGGGGCAGATTTGTGTTATAATACTGCTGTACAGAGCGATTTCCGATCTGCGGATCGATACAAGATAAAGGAATAAACACACTCATGCTACAGGATTCCAAACAACTCATCAAAGGTCTGCCCCGGCGCATTGCCCTGATGCTGCTGGACTGCGGACTGATCGTTTTTTGTTACTGGCTGGCGGTCATGCTGCGGTTTGACAGCGGTGAAGCCTACCAGCGCGCCGAAGTCCTGCGGGCGATGTCGCCCATGCTGTGCTATGTGCTGCCCATCTATATGATTGTCTTCTGGTTCGGCGGCCTGTACGAGATCATGTGGGAGTATGCGGGCATGCGGGACCTGGCCAGGCTGACCTGTCTGTCGGGGCTGGCCACAGGGCTTATCATGCTCTTTGACCTGTTCTACCGCAGCCGGCCCATCAGCGGCGCCGTGCTGATCTTCGGTGCGGTCTTCAATACGGCGGCCATTGCCGGCGTGCGCTTTCTGTGGCGGCTGATCAAGACGGTGCGGGGCGCCCGTTCACGCAAGATGGAAAACCCCACACCGCTGCTCATTGTGGGCGCGGGCAACGCCGGCGCCTGGGCGGTCAACCTCTGCAAAAACAAGAACCAGAGCTTCGGTGACCCCATCTGCATGGTGGACGATGACCTGACCAAGAAAGGCCTGCGGGTGCAGGGCGTCCCGGTGCGGGGCACCATCTCGGACATCCCCGAACTGGTGCGCAAATATCACATCATGGAGATCGTCATTGCCATCACCACCGTCAAGGGCGACCGCCTGAGCGAGATCATCAACCTCTGCAACTCCACGCACTGCCGGGTGCGGATGCTGTCCGATCCCCAGGCGGTGGATGAGAACGGCAACCCGGTGGCCGCCGGCTTCCGGGAACTGAACACGGCGGACTTCCTCTCCCGCGACGAAATCCAGCTGAACAATGCCCAGATTTCCGAGTACCTCCACGACAAGGTGGTGCTGGTCACGGGCGGCGGCGGTTCCATCGGCAGCGAGCTCTGCCGGCAGATCATGCGCTACCAGCCCCGGCGGCTGCTCATCTTTGATATCTACGAAAACTGCGCCTATGAACTGGAAACCGAACTGCGCAACAAGTACGGTGCCGACGCGCCGGTGATCACGCTGATTGGTTCCATCCGGGACATGGAGCGCCTGAATGAGGTGTTTGACACCTACCATCCGTCGGTGGTCTTCCACGCGGCGGCCCACAAGCATGTGCCGCTGATGGAGATCAGCCCGGCGGAAGCCGTCAAGAACAACGTCTTCGGCACCAAGAACCTGCTCACAGCAGCGGCGGAGCACGGCGTGGAACGGTTCGTGCAGCTGTCCACCGACAAGGCCGTCAACCCCACCAACGTCATGGGCTGCACCAAGCGGCTTTGTGAGATGCTGATCCAGTCCTTTGACGGCGGCACCGACATGAAGTGCATGGCGGTGCGTTTCGGCAACGTGCTGGGCAGCCATGGCAGCGTCATCCCGCTGTTTGAGGAGCAGATCAAGCGCGGCGGCCCGGTGACCATCACCCACCCGGACATTGTCCGCTACTTCATGACCATCACCGAGGCGGCCCAGCTGGTCCTGCAGGCGGGCGGCCTTGCCAAGGGCGGCAGCATCTACGTGCTGGACATGGGCGAGCCGGTGAAGATCATGGACCTGGCCAACCGGCTGATCCGCTTCTACGGCTACGAGCCGGGGGTCAACATGCAGATCAAGATCACCGGCCTGCGTCCTGGCGAGAAACTCTACGAGGAACTGCTCATGGACACCGAGCAGGACAAGATGCGCAAGACGGCGCACAACAAGATCTTCATTGCGCCGCCCATGCAGATCGATCTGGCGGACTTCTACAACGGCCTGCAGGCACTGCTGGTGGCGGCCCACCACAACGACGACGCGGTGGTGGAATGCCTGCAGCACATGGTGCCCAGCTACCATCCCAACCGCCGTGTCCGCGCCGACCACACTGTGGTGGCCATGAGCGGCAACACGGGCATCTTCTCCCGGGAGGAGCTGGAACAACAGATGAAGGACCATCCGTCCGAACAAGGGGCAAAGGAGGACTGACGCCTTGTATCAACACTATATCAAGCGCCTGCTGGATTTTGTTCTCTCGCTGGCCGCGGTCATCGTGCTGGCGATCCCCATGGCGATCATCGCCCTCTGGATCAAGAGCGATTCCCCGGGCCCGGTCTTTTTCAAACAGCGCCGGGTGGGAAAGGACAAGACCCACTTCAACATTCTGAAATTCCGCACCATGCGGGGGGATACCCCCCACGATGTGCCCACCCATCTGCTGAAAAATGCGGACAGCTACATCACCCGGAGCGGCGCCTTCCTGCGCAAGACCAGCCTGGATGAATTGCCCCAGATCTACAACATCCTGGCAGGGCAGATGAGCATCATCGGCCCGCGGCCCGCCCTGTACAACCAGTACGACCTCATCGAGGCCCGGGACAAGGTCCACGCCAACGATATCCGCCCCGGCCTCACCGGCCTGGCGCAGGTCAACGGACGGGATGAGCTGCCCATCGATGTGAAGGCAAGGTACGACGGCGAATATGCCGCCCACCTGACCTTTGGCATGGACTGCAAAATCTTTTTCCGCAGCTTCACCTATGTGTTCCAGCGCCGCGGCGTTGTGGAGGGCGGTACCGGCGCCATGCAGGATTCCGGAAAAGATATGTCGTCAAAATGACGGAGTTTTTTACCCCGCTGCCGCACAGTGCAGCGGGACTTTTTTGCATATAAACGAAAATTGTACAAGAATATCTTACTTTTTTCGTTAAAATATGTTGCAAAAGTCAACACGATTGTGTAAAATATACATCAAGAGTTATCTGTTTTCGGACAGTTTACCAAAAGGCATTTTGACAAATCGCCCAAATGAACCGAAGGGGAGTAACAGACTATGGCGAACAGGGTATTCCAGAACGTGGTGTACCAGATGAAAGAGGCCGTTGACCGTGTGGTTGGCGTCGTGGATGAAACCGGTACAGTCATTTCCTGCTCCGAGCTGGGGCAGATCGGCGAAGTGCGCGACGGTGTAGCCGCCGTGCGCCAGACGGCAGGGGACGCCTTTGTGCGGGACGGCTATTCCTATCACCAGTTCTCCAATGCCAAGCATAACGACTACGCGGCCTTTGTGGAAGGTACCGATCCCACGGCGGCACAGTTTGCAGCCATGCTGTCCATCAGCCTGCAGTGCATCAAACAGTACCACGACGAAAAGTTCGACAAGACCAACTTCATCAAGAATGTGGTGCTGGACAACATCCTGCCCGGCGATATCTACGCCAAGGCGCGGGAACTGCACTTCGTGTCGGACGCCCAGCGGGTGGTGCTGCTGATCCGTGTGACCTCGGGCAACGATATTTCGGCCTACGATGTGGTCAGCGGCCTGTTCCCCGACAAGCAGAAGGACTTCGTCTTCAATATCAGCGAGAGCGATACCGTCCTGGTCAAGGAGATCAAGCCGGACAACAATACCAAGGATATGGAGAAGCTGGCCACCTCCATCGTGGATACGCTGCAGGGGGACCACTACATCAAGGCTGTGGTGGGCATCGGCACGCCCATCAACAACATCAAGGATCTGGCCTCCAGCTTCAAGGAAGCCCAGATCGCCATGGAAGTGGGCAAGGTCTTCGACACCGAGCGTCAGGTCATCAGCTATGACCATCTGGGCATTGCCCGCCTGATCTATCAGCTGCCCACCACGCTGTGCGAGGCGTTCCTGCGGGAGGTCTTCAAGCAGGAGAGCATCGATTCCCTGGACGCCGAGACGCTGTTCACCATCCAGCGCTTCTTTGAGAACAACCTGAATGTGTCGGAGACCAGCCGCGGATTGTTTGTCCACCGCAACACGCTGGTGTACCGGCTGGAGAAGATCCGTAAACTGACCGGCCTTGACCTGCGCAACTTCGACGATGCCATCGTCTTCAAGGTGGCGCTGATGGTCAAGAAGTACCTCTCCGCCAACCCGGCCAAGTATTGAAACACAGAAAAGTCCCGCCGCAAGGCGGGCTTTTTTTGTATGCGGGAGCCCTAGGCTGCCCAAATTCCTGAGGGGAGCCCCGGGGACGGTACTTGAAAAGGACGTTCGGTTGTGCTATAATACTTAACTGGTAATTGTCGGCTCAAAGTCCAGAGCCTGAATGAATACAAACGAGGGGGACCCAAATTTATGTCCGGACATAGCAAATGGAACAACATCAAGCGTAAGAAGGAAAAGACCGACGGCGCCCGTGCCAAGATTTTCACCAAGATCGGCCGCGAGATTTCCGTGGCCGTGAAGGAGGGCGGTTCCAACCCCGCCTCCAACTCCAAGCTGGCTGCCCTGATCACCAAGGCCAAGGCCAACAGCGTGCCCAACGATAACATCCAGCGCATCATCAAGCGCGCCGAGGGCGGCGACAAGGCGGATTACGAGGCAATGACCTACGAAGGCTACGGCCCCGGCGGCGTGGCAGTCATGGTGGAGACCCTGACCGACAACCGCAACCGTACCGCGGCCAACATGCGCCATTACTTCGACAAGTTCGGCGGTAACCTGGGCCAGATGGGCTGCGTCAGCTTCATGTTCAGCCAGAAGGGCGTCATTATGGTGGATCTGGAGGACAAGGATCCCGACCAGCTGATGATGGACGCGCTGGACGCCGGTGCCGAGGACTTCGATGCCGGTGAGGAGGCCGCCCAGGTCACCACCACGCCGGAGAACTTTACGGCTGTCTGCGAGGCCCTGCAGAACAAGGGGTACACCTTCATTTCCGCCGATGTGGCGCAGGTCCCTGCCACCACCACCACGCTGACCGATCCCGACCAGCTGGCCCAGATGGGCAAGCTGCTGGACGCGCTGGACGATGACGACGACGTGCAGAATGCCTGGCACTCGCTGGAGAACGAGGAAGATCTCGACCGATAAGAGCAGCACAAGAGAGCGAGGGGCCGAACCTGGCTCTCTTTTCTTGTAGCAACGAAAGGAACTTCTATGGCAGAACTTCTTTGCCCTCACTGCCTGCAGCCCCTGACGGGCGGCTACCACGGGGATTGTCCGCACTGTGGCCGTTCGCTGGAAAACCAGAACCCGGAAGGCGCGCTGCCGCTGGGCACCCAGCTGGCGGGCCGGTATACGGTGGGAAGCTACCTCAGCGCCGACGGCGACGGACTGTCCTACCGGGGTGTGCTCAACGAGGAAAAAAAGTTTGTCCTGATCAAGGAATACTTCCCGGTGACCCTCTGCAACGGCCGCAGCGCCGACGGTGCCCTGATGCCCAAGGAGGGCAAGGAGGTGCTGTTCAAGACCAGCCGGATGGATTTCAAGGACCTGTATGACGACCTGCACAACCTGACGCCGTCCACGGGCCTGAGCACCATCCTGGATGTGATGGAGGAGAACAACACCGTCTATGCCGTGGAGGAAAGCGAAAAGGGGATGACGCTGACCCACTACCTGAGTCTGCGCAGCCGCACGCTGACCCCGGCCGAAGCGCGGACGCTGCTGCAGCCCATCATGGAGGGCGTCACCCAGCTGCACAAGGCGGGGCTCATCCATCGGGGCATCTGCCCGGACAACATCCTGCTGCCCATCGACGGCACGGCCCGCCTGACGGGATACGGCACACTGGCGCTGCGCACCGGCGGCAGTGAACTGAAAAGCCAGCTGTACCCGGGGTATGCGGCGCCGGAGCAGTATTCTGCGGCGGAGTTCAGCGGCCGCTACACCGATGTGTACGCCCTGGCGGCGGTGTGCTATAAGCTGGTGACTGGCCAGACGCCGGTTTCGGCACCGCAGCGCAAGGTGCGGGAAAGCCTGGAATCGGCCCACAGCCTGGAAGCCGGGGTGCCCACCTGGTTTTCCCAGGTGCTGTCCTGTGCGCTGCGGCTGGACCCGGCGCGCCGCATGCAGACGGTGCCGGAACTGATGAGCGCCCTGACCGATCCCAATGTGGCCAACGCCATGTTTGAGCGGGGGGACAACCAGATCAGCACCCGGAAGATCATGGCGGTTTCGCTGGCAGTGATTGTGGTGCTGGCAATTCTGCTGGTGTGGAGCCTGCTGGATTCGGCGGGCAGAGAGCCGTCGCGGCCCCAGACGCCCGCCTCCACGGACAGCGGGCAAACCCAGAGCGTTGACAGTTCCAGTCAGGAGGTGGAGACCATTCCCGATCTGGTAGGCAAGCGCTATGCCAGCGAGATCAAGGATAACGATCTCTACGCCGACTACCGCATCGTGATGACGGAGGAGAACAGTTCCGAGATAGCGGCGGGCATTGTGATCCGTCAGGACCCTGTGGCCGGTACCCTCAAAACCGAGGAAGGGGAGATCATCCAGATCGTGGTCAGCAAGGGCCCGAACCTGGTGGAGATGCCCGACATCATCGGGTTCACCCAGTCCAACGCCAGCAAGCAGCTGGACGAGCGGGGCATCCAATACAAGATGCAGATCGTGGAGAATGACGGCACCATGGCGGAAGGGTGCGTGGCCAAGACCGACGTGCTGGCCGGCACCAAGTTTGACGCCGGCAAGACGATCGTGAGCGTCTTCATCGCCGGAGAACGGGATGACACGCTGGTGGCCACCACCAGCAGCGGGGACAGCCAGAGCGCTTCGGAGAGCACTGCCTCCGATTCGTCGCAAAGTGAATAAAAAATGCCACCTGCCGGCAGGCAGGTGGCATTTTGCGTTACAGAAAGTTTATACCGGGTCCCCCGAGAGATCTTCCTGCATCAGCAGTTTTTTCAGCGGCAGGATGGCCGCCGGCTCCACACTGAAGGTCCGGATCCCCAGGTGCAGGTACACCGGGATGCGGGGAATGCTTTCGATGGTGATGCCGCAGAGGTACACCTCCACGCCGCGGGCCTCGGCCTGCTGCAGCGCTTCCTGCACCAGCCGCTGCACGGCGGGATTGTCCACCTTGGCGGCGGCCGCCGCGGAATCCTGGAGCAGGCCCAGGGTGTAGCGGGTCAGGTCTTCGATGTCGATGGCCAGCATCTGGGCACCGTGATCGATGAGTTCACCGGCCAGCAGCGCCGCCGACGGCATGTCCACAATGCAGCCGAAGGGCGGCATTGTGATGTCGGGGCCTTCCTTGTGCAGTTCCTGGCGGCAGGTCTCCACCTCCTGCAGGCAGGCATCCCAGTCCTCCACGCCGGCGATCATGGGGAACAGTACCCGTAAATCGCCGTAGGGCGCGGCCCGCAGCAGTGCCCTGATCTGCGGCCAGAAGAGCCGGTGACCCTGCAGCCGTTTGGCGATCTCCGCCGTCCAGGGAGAATCATCGTCGGCATGGGTGTCGCAGGTGCGCACGGCGATCATGGCGCCATCGGAATACTGGAGCTTCTCCCGGATTCTTGTAAACTGGGCATCCTCCGAAAGATCATCCATGATCACCGACTCGGTGCGCAGCAGACCGATGCCGGCTGCGCCCTGGGGCAGCAGTTCGCCGGGGTCAGAGGTGGAGGTGGTGGCGGTGAGCAGCCGGAAAGCGGTGCCATCCTTGGTCAGGCAGGGGAGGACCGCCACCGCATCGGGTACACGGCCGTGCAGACGGTTTTCGGCCACCTTGCAGTCCGCCTGGGCGATATGGGCACCGTCCGGCTCGATGATCAGCGTGCCGGTGTCTCCGTCGGAGGCGTCCAGAATGGCCCGGTGCCCGGCGGCCAGGGCCGCCACGCCGTCCCCCAGCTGGATGACGGCGGGAATGCCCAGGCTGCGCGCCATGATGGCGGCGTGGCTGACCGAACTGTCGTGGTTGCTGGCCAGGCCCAGGATCATCCGGCGGTCCAGGCTGAAGAGATCGCTGGGAAAAAAGCGATCCGCCACCAGGATGCTGGGGCGTTTCAGGTGCAGCCGGCGGCGGGGACGCCCGTCCAGAATATCCACCACGCGGCGGCATACATCGCATACGTCCACGCTGCGCTCCCGGATATACTCATCGTCCACATTGTTCAGCCGTCCGGCAAAAATCTGTTCGGCCCGTTCCACAGCCGCGGCGCCGCCGGCCCCGGCTGCTATGTAATCACCGATCTCGTTGGTGAAGGACTCGTCCTCCAGAAGGGCGATTTGAAACAGCAGGATGTCGGCATCCGGCCCTTTGGCGCGCTGGCTCAAGCGGCGCAGTTCGTCCTTGGCCAGTACCACGGCCACATCGTACAGCGCGCGCTCCCGGAAGGGATCACACACGATGCGGTGCAGCCCGGTGGTGCCGTGGTCGATCTGCTCTACCGGGCCGATCGCAATTCCCTTGGATGCGGATACACCGGTAAATGTATACATATGAGCCTCCTTTGACAGTTACAGCAGGGATGTCCGGGTCAATGCCCGGCTGACCAGAGCGGTGACGAATTCTTCCGGCATGGCGGCGGCCAGGGTGCGCTCGGCCACCAGACTGCCCTCCTTGCCGTCCAGCAGGGCGGGAAACCGGTCGGCGGGATCCTTGTCGAAGCTGCCCATGAAGGCAGCCGCCAGCATTTTTGGGGTGTAGGGCAGATCCTCCGGCACGTGCAGGCGTTCGCAGGCCAGTTCCAGCGGGGCCAGGGCGCCCCGTGTGGGAGCGCCGGGATTGGGCCCGTAGGGCGCAGGATACCCGGCACGCTGGCGGGCGGTTTTTTCTGCCCTTTCCAGACCGGGGGCACGGGCGCAGGCGTCCGCCAGCTGCTGCTGATAGCTTATGGCAAAGCGTTCCAGGAATCCGTCCGGGTCCGGCTGGATGGCATAGGCTGTGCCGCCGATGCGCCCGAACAGCCGCAGGGTGTCCCAGTAGCCCAGGGCGATGTTGCGTGCCGCCCGGGAAGGATCAAAGTCCAGGGTGGGGCCCAGGTTCCAGTGGCTGCGCACGATGCGGGTGGGCAGCCCGGTGTGGTTCTGCCGCACGATGCCGATGCCGTCGATGTCCACGCCCAGCAGTTCGGTGGCTCCCATCTCGGCAGCCAGCTGCAGCGGCATGTTGTCACGCCAGCCGCCGTCGATGTATTTCACCCCGTCGATCTCCCGGGGGCGCAGGGCGGGAAAGCAGGCGCTGGAGGCCAGCATGTAATCCTTCAGCCGCCCCTGGGGAATGGCTTCTATGGGGCATTGCAGGCTGCGCATGGTGGACATCTCGGTCATCACCAGGCCAAAGTGGATGGGGGCCCGGCGCACCGCCGGCTCATCGATCAGGGCGTCAAGACGTTCGGCCAGCGGTTCCACGTTCAGACCGCCGCTGCGGATCACATCCTGGAAGAAAGCGTTCAGTTCCTCCGGGTTGCGGGTGGCGGGCACATCCAGCACATCGTGAATTTCCAGGGAACGCCACAGGGCCTCGGCCTCCCGGGCCTTGCCCAGGGTGAACATACAGCCGTTCAGCGTGCCCACGCTGGCGCCTGTGATGATGGCAGGATGCCAGTCCAACTCCTGCAGAGCGCGCCAGACACCGATCTGGTAGCTTCCCTTGGCGCCGCCGCCGGCCAGTACCAGCGCGCGTACGGGTGCGGTATTTGGCAAGGCAACATCCCTCCCTGCAAGTGCAATGAATATTTATCCTATATTATAACATCCTCCACGCGCGATTGCTACCGGGAATTGCATTAAGATTTTGTTATTTTGTCAGCGCTATCCCGCAGCACTTGCAAGAAACGGGCGGAACGTGTATTATGGACATAATGGATGCCATCCGGCAAACATTCTTTTGATGGGAAAACCGGATGGAGGAAGGAGATTCAGTATGGCAAAAAAACCGATTCTGGTGGTGATGGCGGCCGGTATGGGCAGTCGGTACGGCGGTCTGAAGCAGATCGATCCGGTGGGGCCTTCCGGGGAGGCTATCCTCGACTACAGCCTGTACGACGCCCGCCGCGCCGGTTTTGAGACGGTGGTCTTTATTATCAAGCATGAAATTGAGGCAGCTTTCAAGGAGGCAGTGGGCGCCCGGGCGGAGCGCGCCGGGCTGGAGGTCCTCTATGCCTACCAGCAGCTGGACAAACTGCCCGAAGGTTTCTCGGTGCCGGAGGGCCGCGTCAAACCCTGGGGCACGGCTCATGCGATTCTGGTGGCGGAGGAAGCCATCGGCGACGCACCGTTTGCGGTCATCAACGCCGACGACTACTATGGCCCCCAGGGGTTCCGGCTGATCTATGATTATCTCAGCACCCATGCTGACGGTGACCGGTATGCCTGGTCGATGGTGGGCTTTTTGCTGGGCAACACGGTCAGTGCCAACGGCAGTGTGAGCCGCGGCGTCTGCGTCACCGATGGGAAGGGCGACCTGGTCAGCGTGACCGAGCGCACCTGCATCGAGCCCTATGACGGTGGTATCCACTATACCGAGGATGACGGCGCCACCTGGACCGATCTGCCCGCCGACACGGTGGTCTCCATGAACCTGTGGGGCTTCACGCCGGGCTACATCGCCGAGGCAAAGGCCGGTTTTGCTGCCTTCCTGCAGGAGAACCTGCCGGTGAACCCGCTGAAGTGCGAATACTACCTGCCCTCCGTGGTGACGGCTGCCCTGCAGCGCAAAGAGGCGGATGTACATGTGCTGACCAGCGCTGACAAGTGGTACGGCATCACCTACCGGGAGGATAAGCCGGATCTGGTGGCCGCCCTGCAGAAGATGAGCGCCGACGGCCTCTATCCCACCGACAAACTGTTCTGAAAAGGAAATTCCATCATGGCATACACGGTAGGACAGATGGCGAAGCGGCTGGGCATTGCACCCTCCACGCTGCGCTACTACGACAAGGAAGGGCTGCTGCCCTATGTGGAGCGCACGGACGGCGGCATCCGGATGTTTCAGGAGAAGGACTACGAATGGCTGAGCATCATCGAGTGCCTCAAGCAGTCGGGCCTTTCCATCAAGGAGATCCGGCGGTACATTGATCTGTGCCGGGAAGGGGATGCCACCATCCCGGAACGGCTGCAGCTCTTTGTGAACCGGCGCCTGGCCGTGCAGCAGCAGATGGCCCAGCTGCAGAAGACGCTGGATCTTCTGGACTATAAACTCTGGTTCTACCAGACATCGGAGGAAGCCGGCACCACGTCCATCCACGACGGCCAGACGGCGGAGGATATCCCGGAAGAATACCGGGAAGCTTTCCGGCACGCCCATGGCCGCGGCGACAACTGAACAAAGCAAAAGCCCTCTGTCCTGGGGACAGAGGGCTTGGCTTTTGCGGGAAGGGGGGACCGGCACGCAGACCGGAACCCTGCCATAGTATGGATTACTCCAGGTTGCCGGTGAGCAGCATGGCAGCGGTCAGGGCGGCCAGCGGGGCAGTCTCGCAGCGCAGGATGCGCGGTCCCAGTCCCACCGGGATGGCCCCGGCGGCGCTGGCGGCAGAGGCTTCCTCGGCGGCAAAACCGCCCTCACTGCCGGTGATCAGCGCCAGACGCCGGGCACAGCCGGGAGTCAGCAGTTTACGGAGCGGTTCGCCGCCGCCCTCATAAAAGAAGAGGGCCTTGTCGTAGGAAGCCAGCGCCCGGCAGACCGCGCCGAAATTCTCCAGCGGCATGGTTACATGGGGAATCTTCGCCCGGCCCGCCTGTTTGGCGGCTTCGAAGGCGATGCGGTTGTACCGCTCGTTCTTGGCGTCCTCCTTCTTGGGGGCTGCCACGCAGTAGCGGCTGAAGAAGGGAACAATTTCCTGCACGCCCAGCTCCACGCTGTGGCGGATGATCTCCTCCAGCTTGCCCTGCTTGGGATAGCCCACAAACAGTGTCACGGCCAGGTCAGGCTCCGCCTTGCTGGGGGCGCCTTCGCTGACGGAAAACTCCACCCGGCCCGGCACTATGGAGGTGACGGTGCCGGTATATTCCAGTCCGTCCGGCCCGCACAGCACCACCTGTTCGCCGATGCGTGCCCGCATGACGTTGGCCAGGTGGTGGGCGTCGCCGCCGGTGAGGGAAGCTTGCCCGCCGGCCAGTTCTCTGGTAAAATAGCGGTGCGGCATGTTATGCCTCTTTCTTTTCGCAGATGATGCAGACCCAGCCGCGCTTTTCCTTCACTTCCACAGGATTCAGCCCGGCGGCCGCCAGACCGTCCAGCACTTCCTGTTTGCGCTCGTCGATGATGCCGCTGGCGATGAACCGGGCACCCGGCGCCATCAGGGCCGGCACATGGGGCGCCAGGGACAGAATGGCCGACGCCACAATGTTGGCGGTGATGATGTTGTACTGGCCGCTGGCCTTGTCGGAGAGATCACCCACCAGCACGGTGAAGCGGTCAGCCACGCCGTTGCGCTGGGCGTTTTCCCCGGCGGTGCGCACACACATGGGATCAATGTCCACGCCTTCCGCCTCTTTGGCGCCCAGTTTCAGTGCCGCAATGGCCAGAATGCCCGACCCGGTACCGATATCCAGCACCCGTTCGCCGCCCTGTACGATGGCGTCCAGCGTTTCCAGGCACAGGCTGGTGGTCTCGTGGGTGCCGGTGCCGAAGGCCATGCCGGGGTCCATCGTGATGGTGATGCGGTCAGTGTCGTAGTGCTCCCAGCCCGGTACCACGGCCAGACGGTTGCCGATGTCCATGGGATGGTAGTATTTCTTCCAGGCGTTCTGCCAGTCTTCCTGCTCCACACCGGTGGTGTTCAGCTGGTATTCGATGCCGCTGTTTTTCAGCCGCTCCTCGAAGAGCGGCAGGATCTCGGCGGGGTTCTCATCGGGGGCCAGGTACATGTGCACGATGACGATATCCCGGGGCTTGTCCAGCAGTTCCTGCTCGATCAGGTCCACATGGGCAATCTCCCAGGACTGCTGTTCCAGGTCGCTGTAATCTTCAATATAGATGCCGCCATTGGCTACCATCGTGGCGATGGCTTCGGCGGTGTCGGCGTCGCGCTTGGCGACGGTAATGCTGATATCGGTCCATTCCATACGAAAAGTCCTCCGTTTCCAATTCTCTTGTATTATACAGGAAACCCCCTCACAATTCAATGAAGAAAGGAGAAATCCCCATGCAAATTCGTTTGCTGGACTGCGCTGGGGCGCAGAATATCTACGAGACCCGGATGGTGCAGGATTTTCCCGCCGCGGAGCTCAAACCCTTTTCCGCCGTGCGGGAGATGATGCAGGCGGGCATCTATGAGCCGCTGGTCCTGGAGGAAGAAGACGGCCGTCTGCTGGCCTATGCCTGGCAGGTGCTGCTGCCGGGACGGCGCAGCGCGCTGCTGGACTATTTTGCCGTGCGCAGCGACCTGCGGGGCGGCGGCATCGGTACCCGGGCGCTCCACGCGCTGGCGGACCACTACCGGGACCGGCTGGACGATCTGATTCTCGAATGCGAACATCCCGATGAAGCGCCCGACCGGGCGGTGGCAAAGCGACGCATTGCCTTTTATCTGCGGGCGGGTGCCTGTGCCACCCGCATCGAGAGCCGGGTGTTCGGGGTGCGCTACAACATCCTGACGCTGCCCTGCGGCGGCCATGAAACCGACGCCGTGGTGAGCCGGGAACTCAAGGATCTCTACCGCATGATGGTCCCCGAACCCTATTATCGCGGCAACGTGATATTTTACGACCCCTGAGGGTATACTACCCCCGTGAGGGGGCATAGCAACCATGAAACTGAATCCGAAAGAATATGCCCGCATGGTATCCCGAGCAACGCCGCATTCGCCGGTGATCCGGGACTGCCTGTGGGCATTTTTTGTGGGCGGCAGCATCTGCCTGCTGGGGGAAGCACTGCGCCAGATCTTCCTGATCTGGTATGACGCTTCGCTGGCCGGTACGCTGACCAGCATCGCGCTGATTTTTCTGTCGGCCGTCTGTACAGCGCTGGGGTGGTACCAGAAACTGGCCACCCGGGCTGGGGCCGGTACGCTGGTGCCCATCACAGGGTTTGCCAATTCAGTGGTGAGCCCGGCCATCGAGTTCAAGGCGGAGGGCTGGGTCACCGGTGTGGGCGCCAAGATTTTCGGCATAGCAGGGCCGGTCATTGCCTACGGCACCGCCGCTTCGGCGGTGTGGGGGCTGCTCTACTGGCTGCTGGGAAAGGTGGGGTGATCCATGGCCATTCGCAGAAAGGACACGGTTCTGTTTGAAAAGCCGCCGGTCATTGCAGCCTGGGCCGCAGCGGGGGGCAAGAAGGAGAGCGAGGGGCCGCTGGCGGCGGGCTTTGACTTCCTGACCGAGGATGCCTCCTTCCCGGACGAAGCCTGCGCCAATTGGGAGCAGGCGGAAAGCTATCTGCAGCAGAAAGCGGCGGAACTCTGTCTGCGCAAGGCGGACATCAGCCGCAAGGAGGTGGACCTGGCGCTGGCGGGGGACCTGCAGGCCCAGTGCACGGCCAGCAACTACACCATGCGCGCCCTGGGAATCCCCTTTGCCGGGGTGTACGGGGCCTGTTCCACCATGGCGGAAACGCTGTGCCTGGCGGCGTCACTGGCGGCCACCGGCATAGCGCATCAGGTTCTGGCGCTGACAAGCAGCCATTTCTGTGCGGCGGAACGGCAGTTCCGTACTCCGCTGGACTATGGCGCCAAGCGCACCACCACCGCCCAGTGGACCGCCACCGCGGCGGGGGCCTGTCTGCTGCGCAGTCCGGGCCAGCCCGGGGTGCGGGTGCTGTCGGCGACTTTTGGCAGGGTGCAGGACTATGCGGTACACGACATCAACAATATGGGCGCTGCCATGATGCCGGCGGCGGCTTCCACGCTGCTGCGGTATTTTGCGGCCACCGGCACGCAGCCTTCGGACTTCGATGCCATTTTTACAGGCGATCTGGGGGAAGTGGGCAGCGGGCTGCTGCGGGAGCAGATGGAGCGGGAGGGTGTGCCGCTGCCCAACCACCGGGACTGCGGCTGCCTGTTGTACGATGTGGCTGCCCAGAACGTCCAGGCGGGCGGCAGCGGGGCCGGGTGCAGCGCGGCGGTACTCTGTGCCCATATCCTGCCGCATCTGCAAAACGGGCGCTACCACCGGGTGCTGTTTGTGGCCACCGGTGCGCTGATGAGCCAGACCACCTTTTTGCAGGGGGAGAGCATCCCCGGCATTGCCCATTGCGTGGAACTGGCAGGGGAGGGAACCGAATGAACTATCTGTGGGCGTTTGTGATCGGCGGCGCCATCTGCGTTATTGGCCAGCTGCTGATCGATTACACCAGCCTGTCACCGGCGCGCATCCTGACCGGCTATGTGGTGGCGGGGGTGGTGCTCAGCGCGGTGGGACTGTACAAGCCGCTGGTGGACCTGGCCGGTGCCGGGGCCAGCGTACCGCTGCTGGGGTTCGGCCATCTGCTGGCCCAGGGGGTCAGACAGGCGGTGGATCAGTGCGGCCTGCCCGGCATTTTTACCGGCGGGCTCACGGCGGCTTCGGGCGGCATTGCGGCCAGTTTGCTCTTTGCTTTGGCGGCGGCACTGGTGGGCAAAAGCCGGGACCAGAACTGATACAACATGAAAATGCCCGCCGGGGAAACCCGGCGGGCATTGTTCATGCGATCAATTACTGAGCAGCAACCTTGTTGGCGCGCTTAGCCATGCGGCTGACCTTGCGGGCAGCGGTGTTCTTATGGATGACACCCTTGCTCTTGGCAGAGTCAATGGCAGAGACGGCGGCTTTCATGACGGCGTCTTTGTCAGCAGCATTGCTGTCGATGGCAGCGTCTGCCTTTTTGATCACTGTTTTCAGGTTGGACTTGATGGCCTTGTTGTGCATGGCCTCTTTCTTGGCCTGGACAACGCGGTCCTTCTGAGATTTGATATTAGGCATTCGTTCCACCTCCTTGGTTCCCCATAACAGTACAAGTTATCCTACCACATTTTTTCGGCCCTTGCAAGTGTTTTTTAAAAAAATATGCATGAAGGCCCCAAAATCCACATAAAGTGGGAGGGAATGGAGGTGGCCTCTATGGGTTTGCTGCGCCGCTGTCTGGCGGTTTTGGTCTGTACGGCGGTGCTGGCGGGCGGTACGGCGCTGACGCTGGCCGCGGCGGCCCGCCTGCCGGGACGGACCTGGCTGCTGCGGGGAGCGGTCCTCTGCCAGGATCCGGCAGCCGCGGTTTCGCTGCACTGGTCAGCTCCCATGGAAACCCCGCAGCCCACCGAAGAACCGTCGGCCGCGGCGGCCGTCACAGCAACACCGCAGCCCTCCCCGGTGCCGGAGCAGTCCGCTGCAGCGCCGGAAGCGATGCCTTCTCCCGCACCCGCGGCCACCCCGCTGCCCAGCGCCGCGCCGGAAATCGAAAACCCAGGCCGCATCCGTGCCGAACAGTTCGGCCAGGGCAGCGGCACCGGGTACATCACGCTGGGGGCGGGCAGCATCCACAACCTTACCCAGTACAGCGACGCCGACCTGCGGTCTGCCGTCACCACACCGTCACTTCCCTTTGACGTGGAGGTGAACAGCGACGAACCCCAGGTGCTGATTCTCCACACCCACGCCACTGAGACCTACCAGACCTGGCCGGACCTTGTGTACGATCCCGACTTCACCGCCCGCTCCCAGAACAATGCACTCAACATGTGCGCCGTGGGGGAGAGGATGGCCCAGGTGCTCAACGCGGCGGGCATCAACACGCTGCACGATACAACCCTCCACGATTCCCCCAGCTACACCGAGAGCTATGACCGCAGCTATGCCACCACCCAGGCATATCTGGAAAAATACCCTTCCATCAAGGTGGTGCTGGACGTTCACCGGGATGCCATCGAGGACGCCGACGGCACCCGGGTTAAACCGCTGTGCACGGTCAACGGTGAGGATACCGCCCAGGTCATGATCATTGCCGGGTGTGACAACGGTTCCAGCATCCGTCTGCCCAACTGGCGGCTCAATCTGCGCTTTGCGGCCGCCTGGGAGGACGCCATGGAGAGCCGCACCCCGGGGCTGACCCGCCCGGTCATGTGTGCCTACCGGTACTACAACCAGGACCTGACCACCGGCAGCCTGCTCATCGAGATCGGCGGCCACGCCAATACGTTGGCGGAGGCGGTGCGCGGCGGACAGTACGCGGCCGAGGCGCTGGCGGTGCTGCTGGGCGGCCATCTGGACTAAGGGCCCTCCCTTAAAAAAATACTGTACAATTCGGTCCCGACCCGCTATAATAAGAACAATCATTGTTTTTAGTAAAAGAGGAGTGGACCACCCATGCAGAGAACCGAACTCGTATCGCTGTACAAGGCCACCCCCGCCGACGGCACCAAGGTCACCGTCTGCGGCTGGGCCAAGACGGTGCGTGATTCCAAGAATATCGGCTTTATCTCGCTGTCCGACGGCAGCTGCTACAAGCCCGTGCAGATCGTTTTCCAGGCCGACAAGCTGTCCAACTACGCGGAGATCGCCAAGTGCGGCCTGTACACCAGCTTTGAGGTCACCGGCACGCTGGTGCTGACCCCCAACGCCAAGCAGCCCTTCGAGATCAATGCCGACGCCATCACGGTGCTGGGCCCCTGCGGCCCCGAGTACCCGCTGCAGAAGAAGAAGATGGGCATGGACTATCTGCGTACCATGACCCACCTGCGCCCGCGCACCAACACCTTCAATGCGGCGTTCCGGGTCCGCGGCCAGGCGGCGTTTGCCATCCATCAGTTCTTCCATGAGCGGGGCTTCACCTACGTGCACACCCCCATCTTCACCGGCTCCGACTGTGAGGGCGCCGGCGAGATGTTCCAGGTGACCACCATGGACCTCAACGACATCCCCCGCACCGAGGACGGCGCCGTGGACTACACCAAGGACTTCTTCAAGCGCCCGGTGAACCTGACGGTGTCCGGCCAGCTGGAAGCGGAGGCCATGGCCATGGCGCTGGGCAATGTCTACACCTTCGGCCCCACCTTCCGCGCCGAGAAGAGCTACGACACCCGTCATGCGGCGGAGTTCTGGATGATCGAGCCCGAGATGGCCTTCGCCGACCTCAACACCTACATGGACACCGCCGAGGCGATGACCAAGTATGTCATCCGCTTCCTGCTGGACAACTGCCACGACGAGCTGGCTTTCTTCAACCAGTTCTTTGACAAGGGCCTGCTGGAACGGCTGGAACTGGTAGCCAGCTCGGAGTTTGCCCGGGTCAGCTACACCGACGCCATCGAACTGCTCAAGCAGAACGACGCCAACTTCCAGTACAAGGTATCCTGGGGCATGGATCTGCAAACTGAGCACGAGCGGTATCTCACCGAACAGATCTTCAAGAAGCCGGTGTTCGTCACCGACTACCCCAAGGAGATCAAGGCGTTCTATATGCGCCAGAACGAGGACGGCAAGACGGTGGCTGCGGCGGACATGCTGGTGCCCGGCATCGGCGAGCTGATCGGCGGTTCCCAGCGCGAGGAGCGCCTCGATGTGCTGACTGCCCGTCTGGACGAGCTGGGTCTGCGCCGGGAGGACTACGACTGGTATCTGGATCTGCGCCGTTTCGGCAGCGTCAAGCATGCGGGCTATGGCCTGGGCTTCGAGCGGCTGCTGATGTATGTGACCGGCATTCCCAACATCCGGGACGTTATCCCGTTCCCGCGCACCTGCGGAGGTTTCTGATGCTGCAGCCTATTGCGCCGCAGCTGCTGCAATGGTTTCAGGAAAACAGAAGGCTCCTGCCTTTCCGGCAGGAGCCTTCTGCCTATCATATTTGGGTCAGCGAGATCATGCTCCAGCAGACCCGTGTGGCGGCGGCGATTCCCTACTACAACCGTTTTGTGGCGGCGCTGCCTGACCCGGCGGCGCTGGCAGCCTGTGAGCCGGATGCCCTGCGCAAGCTGTGGCAGGGGCTGGGCTATTACAACCGGGTCAACAATATGCAGAAAGCCGCCCGCATTGTCTGCGAACAGTACGGCGGCGAACTGCCGGCCGACTATGACGCTTTGCGGGGACTGCCGGGCATCGGCGATTACACCGCCGGCGCCATTGCCAGCATCGCCTTCGGCATTCCGGCCCCGGCGGTGGACGGCAACGTACTGCGGGTGTTTGCCCGGCTGTACAATGACGATGCCGACGTGATGCAGCCCGCCACCAAACGGCTGTTCACAGGGCGGGTGCTGGACCAGATGCCTAAGGAAACGCCCGGCCCCTACAACGAAGCCCTGATGGAACTGGGGGCATTGGTCTGCGTGCCGGGCACACCCCACTGCGAAAGCTGCCCGCTGTCCGGACTGTGTCTGGGCTACCGGGCAGGGCGGCAGGCGGAACTGCCTGTCAAGCCGGCCCCCAAGGCCAAAACGCCGGTGGCCGTCACGGTGGCGATGGTGGAAAGTCCCCAGGGGCTTCTGCTGCAGCGCCGCCCTGCCAAGGGATTGCTGGCGGGCCTCTGGCAGCCGGCCGCCTGGGAACGGTCGCTGTCCCGGGAGGAGCTGACCGCCGAGCTCGAGAAGATCGGTGTGCAGGTCACCTGGGAAGAACCGCTGCCCGCCGCCCGGCACGTCTTTACCCATAAGATCTGGAACCTGGGCGGCTGGCAGGGATATGCCCCCGCCTGTGCGCTGCCGGAAGGCTGGGTCTGGGCGGCGCCGGAAGCGCTGGAAACGGTGTATGCCGTACCCAACGCTTATGCTTCTTATATGAAAAAATAGGAACCCGATCCGCCAAATTTTTACATAAGCAGTGTTGTATTCCGGGGCTGGGTCGGGTATAATAAAAAGGACCCGATGCGGGGCTAGTGTGCCCGTACAGCGGGACGTTCACAACCGCAAGGCTGCGGCAGTGCAGCCCCGATCCCGGAAAGGAGAATGCCCCATGATGAAAAAATCCACTTTTGGCGCCATGCTGGCGTTTCTGTTCGCGGCAGCCGGTGCACTGACCGCTGCGGCACTGTATCTTTATCGCCGCGAGAAGGAACTGGACGAGTACGAGCGTCTGCTGTTCAACGACGAATACGAGGATGACGGCGACGAGGAATACGACGACGGGCCGGTCTATGAAAAGATTCAGGACGAGCCGGCTGCCACGGAACCCGAGCCGACGGGCGATGCAGACGAAGCCGGTCTGTGATCGGAGAAGGCTTTTCCTGAAAAACCAATAAGCTGCCGGGCGCAAACCTGACCGCGCCCGGTTTTTTAGTCACCGTAAGGCGATGAACCGCCTTGCGGCAATGCCGCAGGCCGTCCGGTGCGTGGCTGCTGACCCGCAAAACGGCCTGACAAGGAGACGTTATGCGCAAACTGCTGCTTTGGCTGGTTATGGTCATTGTCATGGTCGCGCTGATTCTGGGCGGTACGGCGGCCTTTTTGTACAGCCGCACCGGGGAGGACTCCCTTCCTCAGGAGCCGGTTACCTTCGGGGAAGCGGCGCTGGAGCCCAACGGCTGGGACTGGGTTGTGCCGGTACTGGGAGACTCGGTCAACAAGACCTACCAGAGCCTTACCAATCTGACTGTGCAGAAACTGGGCACCTTTACCGATACGGTGCCCCAGCTCGTGCTGCCCGAATGGGTGACGCGGGCGGAGGTCACCATCACCGCGCCGGACGGCACCAGCTGGTCGGCCGGTGTGGAGGACTGCAATACCTATACCTACACGCAGAACGGCGAGTATGATCTTGTCGTCACTGCCTATCACCAGGAAAACGAGCCCCCCGCCGATGCCCAGGGGTGGTACGCCTACCATGCTGCCTACACGATGCAGCTCACCCCCACGGTGACGCTCAGCAGTGAGCGTGCTGCCCAGGGCAGCGTGGTGGCCATCCAGCTTTCCGGCATTCTGGACGGGGAACCGTCGCTGGAAACCGACCTGGGTTCCGTCTGGTTCCGCAAGACGACCAGCGGGTACATGGGCTACATCCCGGTGACCTACAATGCCGAGAGCGGCGACCATGTGATGACGCTGACCTGCGGCAGCCTTACCCAGGAAGTTACGCTGTCGGTGAGCAAGACCGAATACGGCAACGCTTCGGTTCCGGCGGAGGAGGACTCCGGCGGTGCCGAGGAATTCCGCAACGCCATCTGGCCGCTGTACACCACCGGCGAAAGCGAAAAACTCTGGTCGGGGGCTTTCCAGCGCCCCAGCGCGGCGGAGGTCACCCTGGCCTACGGCGTGGTGCAGATGGTGGACGGGCAGCGCAGCGGCCAGGCCACGGGGCTTACCTATGCGGCTTCCCCCGGGGAGACCATCACGGCCCCCCAGAGCGGCAAGGTGGTCTTTGCCGGCACGCTGACGCTCACCGGCGGCACGGTGGTCATTGACCACGGCTGCGGCGTCAAGAGTTATCTGTACGGCCTGCAGACCGTGACCGCCCAACAGGGGCAGAGTGTGAGCACCGGCGACGCGGTGGGCACGGCCGGAGAGGAGCATGACCTGATTTATGAACTGCGGATCGGCAACAAGTCTGTCGATCCCGACAAAGCGATTCTGGGCAGCAGCGGTTTGCAGTACCGCGAATCGGAATAAGACGCTGAGCCTTTGCATAGAAAATCTCTGGGGACCGGAACGCGGTTCCCGGAGGGCGCGCAATGAGGGGAACAGGAGAGTGGCATAACACCATGCAAGAAGAGAAGAACAGGACCACGCCTGGGCAGAAAATGGAGAAAAAGAAGCGCCGCAGAAGAAAGTCTGCCGTAACGGCAAAACCGGCGGAAGCGGCAGTGCCGCAGCGGGAGAACGCTGCCGGGGAAGATCCCACAGAGGCCGCTGTGGCAGAGCCGTCTGTACCGCAGACGACGGCGACGGAAACCGCAGAAGCCGCACATGCAACGGAGGCTACTCCGCTGCAGGGGCAAACGACGATCCAGCCGGAAACGCCCGAAGTGGCGGAGTCTGCCCAGGAGGCGGAAACGGTGTCCGATGGGCAGACAGCGGAGCCATCCGAGGAACAGAAGGGCGAAGAGGCGCAGGCTGCCCCGGAGGAACCGACAGCTGCCGCCGAAGAACAGCCGGAGGAGCCGGATGTTCCCGCAGCGGAAGCTGAAAAAGCCGAACCGGAAGAGACAGCTCCGGCTACCGGGGAAGAGCCGCAGCAGGAAGCCCCGGCCCCCACTGAAACACAGGAGCCGGAACCGACCGGGCAAACCACCTCGGAGGACGTGACGCCTGCCGAAGAACAGGCGGCGCCGGCAGAGGCTGCCGGGGAATCGGATGGAACGCCTGAAGCAGCGGAAGAACCGACACCGGCGCAGGAAGCCCAGCCCGGGGAAACGCCGGAACCTGCGGCGGAAACGATTGATAATACGCCGGAAGAACCGTCCGACGGGAAACCGGCGCAGGATGCCGAAGAAACGTCTGACGGAAATGCTCTGGAAGAAACCACAGAAACGCCTGCCGCTCAGACCGACGCGGAAGAATCTTCAGAGGAAGAGAAACTTTCCGAGGAAGAGGAAAAGCGCATCTCGGATCTGACGCGGACGGTGCAGCTGTCGGTGGAACAGATCATGGCCCGGGTCAGCGAGGAAGAATCAGCAGATGAACAAACGGCGGAGGACACCGCGGAAAGCCCGGCGGAACTGGAATCCGAAACCATGGAGGAAACGCCGGCCACCCTGCAGGACACGCTGCGCAGCGGTCTGTCCGGCATGGCGAAGTGGTTCCTGCTGGTGGTGTTCTTCGTGCTGGTGATCGCGGGCTGCGGGGTGGCCTGGCTCTATCGCAGTGCCACGCCGGATATGCTGCCCCAGATCACCGTGACCTTCGCCGGCCAGACGCTGGAACCCACCGCCTACAAGTGGAAGGTCCCGGTCATCGGCAATATCTTCAAACGGACCTACGCCGACACCTACAGCAGCACGCCGGTGGAGCTGAGCGAAGCCATCGATCAGGTATCCCCGGATTTCGTGATCACGCCTTCCGACTACCGTACCGAACTCACGGTGACCGACGGGCAAGACAATGCCGTCTTTGAGGGGGACGTGGATACCTTCTCCTCCTTCCAGTTCACCAGCAACGGCACCTATACGGCCAAGCTGGTGGTGCACAGCGATGCCAGCTCGGTGCCGGGGTATACCACGGTGACCGGCAGCGAAACCTGGTATTTCACCTTCAGTGTGGGGGTCCGGCCGTCGGTCCGGCTCTCCGGCACTTCGGTGAATCAGGGCAGTGCGGTGGCGGTCCGTGTGGGCGATACCCTGGACGGCAGCAAACCTACCCTTCAGACCGAACTGGAAAATGCAGGCTTTTTCAAGGCCAGTTCCGGCTGGGTCTGCTACCTGCCCATTCCCTGGAACGAGCCGGCAGGTACCCGGACCCTGGTGGTCACGGCGGGCGGCTATACCGAGCAACTGGAACTCAACATCAAGGCGGTAAGCTGGGAATACAAGGACTACTACAGCGAGTCCCAGCGGGTTTCGCCCTATATCGGGCAGAATGACATCCCGGCTGAATTGCAGAAACTGCTGACCCAGAGCGAGGAAACCATCGCCTGGTCCAACGGCAATTTTGTGCAGCCCTTCCTCAATACGCTGGATGTGGAGCTGCCCTTCGGTGCCACCGAGTATGTGGGCCGCAGCTACAGCCAGCGCAGCACCAACAGCGGAGCCGGCGGACGTACGGTGACCAACCTGGTGCTGAATACCACGTCGGGCGAGCTGCTCATCGCGCCGGCCAGCGGCACGGTGCTGCTGGCCAAAGACCTGGGCGGTGATTTCGGCTATACGCTGGTCATCGACCATGGAGCCGGCATCAAGAGCATCTTCTACAATCTGCAGAAGATCAGCGTCAAGGCCGGTGCGGCGGTTAAGCAGGGACAGACTCTTGCCACCTGCAACAGAACCACCGTGGCGGAAATGCGCATCGGTACAGTTCCGGTGGATCCGCTGCAGATCTGGCGCGGCCAGTGTGATGCCATCAAATATTACTGATCCTGCACATCGGTGCCCTGTCCCAAAAGGACAGGGCACTTTTTGTATGCCTGTCCTCCGGGGCCAAGGAACGCCCGGGCTGCCGGGACCATAGTATGGCCCAAAGGAGGGAAGAACGCAATGCCGAAAACTTTTTGCGTGGTGGGCCATGATGCCCGCCAACGGGCGGCGGCACAGGCACTGCGTACGGCGGGATACCGGGTAGTCGGCCCGGAAACCGCGGCGCAGGCCGACTATGTGCTGCTGCCCATGTCCCAGGAACGGGTCAGCGACGAAGTGGCACGCACCCTGCAGGCGGTACGGCCGGGTACGCTGCTGCTGGCGGGACGCCCCGGTGCGCCGGTCCGGCGGGCGGTACAGGAAGCCAGCCTGCCCATGATCGACTATTTCCGCCGACCGGAACTGGAATGCCTGAACGCAGTACCCACGGCGGAAGGCTGCCTTGCCATGCTGCTGCAGCTGCGGCAGCGCACAATCTGGGAAAGCGATTTCCTGGTCCTGGGCTACGGCCGGGTGGGGCGTGCGGTGGCCCGGCGGCTGGGGCTGCTGGGCGGCCATGTGACGGTGGCGGCCCGCAGCGCCGAACAGCGCGCCAACGCCCGCTGTGCCGGGCATCATGCCGCGGCGCTCCAGGCGCTGGAAACGATCCTGCCGGCCTTTGATACCGTCATCAACACCATCCCGGCCATGGTACTGCCCCGGGCGCTGCTGCAGAAGCTGCCCCCCGAGGCGCTGATCATTGATCTGGCCAGCCAGGCCGGCGGAACGGATTTTGCGGCGGCGGCCGAGCTGGGCATCCGCGCAGAACACGCGCTGGCTCTGCCCGGAAAATGCGCACCCCGCACAGCCGGCACGCTGATCGCCCAGACGGTACTGGCCATTCTGGAGGAGAGGGGGAACTTGCATGACGAACAGTAAGACGGCCGCCCGCGCGGTGGCCTTTGCACTGTGCGGCAGTTTTTGCAGTTTTGCGGCGGTACTGCCCCAGGTGCGGGAACTGCGGAACCGGGGGTGGGAAATCCTGCCGATTCTCAGCAACAGCGCAGCAACCCAGGATACCCGGTTCGGCACGGCCGACGCCCTGCAGAAAACACTGCTGGAACTGACCGGCCACACACCTCTCACCACCCTGCAGGCGGTGGAGCCGCTGGGCCCGGAACATCTGGCCCGGGCCCTGGTGATTGCGCCTGCCACAGGCACCACCATGGCGCTGCTGGCGGCGGGCATCAGTTCCACGCCGGTGACGCTGGCGGCCAAAAGCCTGCTGCGGGGCGGTTGCCCCGTGGTGGTGGCGCCCTCCACCAACGATGGCTTGGCGGGCAGCGCACCGGCCCTGGCGGCGCTGCTCCAGCGCAAACACTACTATTTTGTGCCGTTCGGACAGGATGACAGCTACAAAAAGCCCAACAGCCTGAAAAGCGATTTTTCCCAGCTGCCGGACGCGCTGGAAAGTGCCCTGCGGGGTGTACAGATGCAGCCGATGCTGCTGTGAAAGGCATATCGGCAAGATGCTTTCATATATAAGTTAATGAGGAAAAAACGGCCATACAGCGGGGGCACCGTGTCGGGATGAGGCGGTGCCGTGTCTTTTTGCGCTGCGCCGCACCTGGATTGGGGGGCCAACATGCAGACAATTACCATTACCGGCGGGCACACCCTGCACGGAACCATCCGACCGGCTGCCGCCAAAAACAGCGTATTGCCGCTGCTGGCGGCCACGCTGCTGTGCGGCGGGCCCTGCTGCCTGCGCGGGGCGCCGGAACTGTCCGATGTGGATACCAGCCTGGCCCTGCTGCAGGCGGTGGGAGCCAAAGCGGTGCGCCACGGCCCGGACCTGTGCACGCTGCCGGTGGAGGCACGGGATCTCTGCGGCGAAATTCCGCCGCCGCTGGCAGGCGCCATGCGCAGCTCAGTGTTCTATCTGGCACCGCTGCTCTGCCGCACCGGGATGGTGCGCCTGCCGCTGCCCGGAGGCTGCCGCCTGGGACCGCGGCCGGTGGATATCCACCTGTCCGGCCTGGCGGCCATGGGGGCCAAGGTGGAGCTGGAAGGGGAGGCCGTCACACTGCGCCGGTTCGGGCCGCTGCAGGGGGTGGACTTCACCCTGCGGCTGCCCAGCGTGGGGGCTACCATTACGTTGGTGATGGCGGCCTGCTGCGCTATGGGCACCACCGTGCTCCGCGGCGCGGCCTGCGAGCCGGAGGTCTGCGACCTGGTTGAATTCCTGCGCAGCTGCGGGGCACAGATCACCGGGGAGGGGACCCCTGTGCTGGTGATCCGGGGGCGGCAGGCGCTGGATGGTATCACTTATACCCCCATGCCGGACCGCATCGCAGCCGCCACCTATGCGGCTGCCGTGGCGGTCACCGGCGGAAAGATCACGGTGGCGGGGTGTGCGCCCCGGTATTACGAGGCGTTTCTGCGGTTTCTGGAGGACTGCGGCGTGGAAGTCCGGCGGGGAGAAAACGGCGCCGAACTGGCGCGGGACCCCGGCCGGCAGCTGCGCGGCGGGCAGCACCTGTACGCCAACGGATGGCCTGCCTTCGCCACCGACACCGCCCCTCTGGCGGCCGCGGTGCTGCTGACGGCGGACCGACCCAGCGAGATCTACGACCATCTGTTCGCCAACCGGTTCGCCTGCGCGGCGGGGTTTGCGGCGCTGGGGGCGGACTGCCGGGCCGAGGGCCGAAGGCTGTGGATCGCAGGCAACGCGGTCTTGCAGGGCGCCCCGGTGCAGGCGCCGGATCTGCGGGGCGGGGCGGCGCTGCTGGTGGCGGCGCTGGCGGCCCGGGGCACCACACAGCTGCGCGACCCGGGACACATCCGCCGCGGATATGCCGATCTGCCGGCAGAACTGGAAAAACTGGGCGCCCAGTGCAGTGCCCGGCGGCAACCGACGCCGGAACGCACACCGGCGACCGGCTGAAATTCTCCCTTTGTGCCAAAATAATTTGCCGGACCGCCCCCTACGGTTGGCAGATTGTATGCGAGAAGATGCATTTTTTACGAATTTTCCCCACAGGTATTGAAATCGGGGCGAAAATTTGTTATTCTAATAATCGGTTATATGCAAAAAATTCACGGACCAGTGTGCCCATTTCGGTGGGGTGACCGGATGGTCCGCTGACACTTTTACATTTTAGGGGGATACACTCATGGCATTCGTTCTCGACGAAGAAATGCAAAATGTGACCAACATCAAGGTCATCGGCGTAGGTGGCGGCGGCGGCAACGCTGTGAACCGCATGGTGGAGTCCGGCCTGTCCGGGGTCGAGTTCGTTGCGATGAACACCGATCAGCAGGCCTTGCTCAATTCCAAGGCAACCCAGAAGGTCCAGCTGGGCGCCAAGCTCACCAAGGGCCGTGGCGCCGGTGCCGATCCCGAGGTCGGCCAGCGTGCTGCCGAGGAGAGCAAGGACGAGATCTCCAACGCCCTGAAGGGTGCGCAGATGGTCTTCATCACCGCCGGTATGGGCGGCGGCACCGGCACCGGTGCGGCCCCCGTGGTGGCCGAGACTGCCCATGACCTGGGTATCCTGACCGTCGGCATCGTCACCAAGCCCTTTGCCTTTGAAGGCAAGCGCAAGATGAGCCTGGCCGAGCAGGGCATTGCCTCCCTGATGATGCATGTGGACTCTCTGATCGTCATTCCCAACGAGCGTCTGAAGCTCATCAGCCAGGAGCGCATCACGCTGATGAACGCCTTCGAGGCGGCGGACAACGTGCTGCGTCAGGGCGTGGAGAGCATCTCCAGCCTGATCAACATCCCGGCTTTCATCAACCTGGACTTCGCCGACGTGCGTTCCATCATGAAAGATGCCGGCTTTGCCCACATGGGCGTCGGCGTGGCCAAGGGCGCCGGCAAGGCCGAGAACGCGGCCAAGGCTGCCATTTCCAGCCCGCTGCTGGAGACCAGCATCGCCGGTGCACGCGGCGTCATCATCAACATCACTTCCAGCCCCGACATCGGTCTGGACGATGTGGAGACCGCTGCTTCCATGATTACCCAGTCCGCCCATCCCGATGCCAACATCATCTGGGGTACTGCCTTCGATGAGCGCCTGAGCGACGAGATGAGCATCACCGTGGTGGCCACCGGCTTCGAGAGCACGCCGGAGGTCGACGAACCCATTCAGGCTCATGTGGATGCCAAGCGTGCGGCCACGACCCAGCCTGTGGAGGCTGCCCAGCCCGCCGAAAAGGCCCAGCCCGCCGCGCCGGATATCAGCCCTGTCATGCCCAACCCCATCTTCACCCAGTCCTTCAATACCGGTGTGGATACCCAGGTGGGCAACAACCAGGCTCCGGCCGAGGAGGAGGATGACGGCGATTACTTCGATGATCTGCTGAGCATCCTGAACAAGCGCTCCTGATTTCTGCACATTTTGCTGCGAGAGGATGTAAAACGTCATGCCTTCTGATACCAAGAACATTCAGGAACAGGGTTTCCGTTCCAGTCTGTTCGGATTTGATAAAAATGATGTGCTGGCGTATATGAACGCTCTGGCGGATGAAGCCCAGCAGCATGAGATGGAATATGAGCAAAAGCTGCGCCGGGTCCAGTCGGAACTGGATACATTGCGCGGCGAGCGGCAGGATGCCGAGACCCGCATCAAGGCGCTGCAGGCCGAAGCGGCAGCTGCCAACCAGCGTGCCGAAGCGGCGGAAAGCAAGCGCCGCGAAGGGGAAGAACAGCTGGAAGACCTGCAGAAACAGCTGGATACATACCAGTCCAGCCAGAAGGAAAGCCAGAAAAACGCCAATGTGTGGCAGCTCAAGTGCCACGATCTGCAGCAGCAGGTGGAAGACCTGCAAAAGCAGCTGGCAGCTTCCCGTCAGGCCGGCGGAGCGCCGACCCCCGACGCGGTGCGGGAAGCCCGCCTGGAGGCGCGCAAGATCCTGTCGGATGCCAAGCTCTATGCCGAGAGCGCCGAGAAAGAGCTCAAGCAGCAGGCCGATACCCAGAAGACCCGCATGGCCGAGAATGCCCGCGGTATTGCCGCCGGTGTCATGCTGGTGCGCGACCGTCTGGCCCGGGTGGACCAGCGCCTGAGCGCAGCTACCCTCGATCTGGATGGGCTGACCCAGGCCATCTATAAGGCGCTGGACGATACCGAGGCAGAACTCAAGGAACTGGGCACCGAAATGCGGAATTTTGCCCAGGGGTCGCCGGAATGGACGGACCCCAAGCCTACCGTGCCGCCCGTGTCAGAGCAACCTGCACCGGCCAAACAACAGCCGGCACCCCAGTTCCGCGTCAAGGCGACGGCCCAGCCGCTGCGTCCTCGCCGCAGCACAACGCCAGCGCCGCCCAAATCTGTGGGCAGTCATCGGCTGCGCAACGCGCGGAACCCGGTTTCCCAGCTGCTGCAGAATGAGATCGACAAGATGGACGATCAGAGCAAAAAATAACAGAAAGAAACAGCCGCTCCGGCTTCTGGCCGGGGCGGCTGTTTTTTGCTGGTATGCAGAGATTTGTAAGATTTTGCAGGAACAGATTGTTTATCAGGGTGAACGGAACAAGAAAAGGAGGAGAGGCAATGGCAACGATCACCCAACCCGGTCTGGCGCAGGCGATCCTGGAGGACCCGGAGACGGGCCTGCGCTGGGCCATGCGGGACTATGCTGCACTGGTGCAGGGTATTCTGCGGCGCATTTTGCCTGGACGGGAAAACGACGTGGAGGAGTGCATGGCCGATGTCTTTGTGGCTCTGTGGCGCAGCGCCGGGAAAATCCAGAGGCAACAAATTCCGGTGCGTGCATGGCTGATTGTGACGGCCCGCAACATGGGGATCAACCGGTACCGGCAGCTGAGCCGCCGCGTGGAAATCCCGCTGACGGAGGAGATGATCCGCACCCTGGCGGATCTGCCCACCGATACGACGGGGGAGGCTGCCCAGGAAGTGGGACGGTTGGTGGCGGCGATGGAACCGCTGGACCGGGATATTTTCCTGCGCCGGTATTATCTGCTGCAATCCAGCAAGGAAATTGCGGCGGCGCTGGGCATGAGCGTATCCAATGTCAATACACGGTTGTCACGGGGGCGGGAAAAGCTGCGCCGGCAACTGCGCGAAGGAGGGATTCACCATGGGTAAAAAACAAGATCTGATGCATCTGCTGGACAGTCTGGCTACCGAGGATACACCGCTGACCGATACGGAGATGGACCGTCTGACCCGTCAGGTTCTGGGCCGAACACAGACAAAAACAAAACCAGCAAGCCACGCCCGGCGCAAAGGAAAGTGGCCAGTGTGGAGCAAGGCCTTTGCGGGGGCAGCGGCCTGCGTGGTGCTGCTGGCGGGGGTCAACGGGATCAACCCTGCGTGGGCGGAAGACCTGCCGGTGCTGGGCGATGTGTTTGCTTATATCAACGGCTTGCCCAAGGGGTACCTGCAGAGTGAACAGCTTGGGGAGTATGCCCAACCGGCACAGATTCAGGCAGATTCCGATGCCCCGGATGAATCTTCCGCTTCGGAGCCGGCGGAGCAGCCCATCCAGTTGACGCTGAGCCAGATCTATTGCGATGGGCTGTATCTGCGCCTGGGGCTGACACTGACGGCGGAGGATGATAGCCTGGCGGATTTTGAGGTGGTGACCATCGATCCGCCGCTGCTCTGGGAGGACACCACCCAGACGGAGGCTAACACCCTGTATGGCGGGGTGACCCTGAACGGGGAAGCGGTCGGCGGCGATCTGCTGCCTTGTTTTCGCAAGCAGGATGCCCATACCTTCGTGTGCGAGATGGATTACAATCTGCAGGATTACACGGGGAGCCTCGAAAATATGCAGGCCTCGCTGACGCTGTCCAACCTGGTAGGGGTAAAAGGAACCACGGGTGCCGTGGGCGACGAAGAAAAGACGCCGCTGGCGGGCAGCTACACGCTGTCCTTTACGGTTTCGGCTGACGGCACACTCACCCGGGAAGGACAGATCGAAGGCGGCGAGCAGAATCATGTCAGCCTGATCAGTGTAAAAGCCACGCCGGGTGAAACGCAGATCCAATACTCCGTGAATGGACCGCTGTCCGATAACGCCACGCCGGCGATGCGCCTTTTTGCGGTACAGGATGGCAATCTTACCAAACTGCAGCCGGCAAGCGGCAGTATACAGAACGGGGAGGGGCAGTCCGAAACGGTGTATACGGATTATTTTGATGCAGTGCCGGAAGGTGTCACCGAACTGCAGGCCGAGGTGCTGGACAAAAATGCCAGGACAGAAGTGATCCTGGCCCAGTGGACCATCACGCTGCCGCAATAAAAAATGTCCCGCCGGGTTCCGCGCGGTTCCATAAGAAAACAAAGTCGCAAAACTCTGCCTGCAAGGCGGCCTCTGCCGCGTTATCGGGCTTTGCATCAAAGCCCTCTGCCCTGCACAGACCGCTTTGCAGCGGTTTTGCAATGCTTCACAGTTCTTGCAGAACCTTTGTTTTCTTATGTCGCCTGCGCTTTTCCGGCGGGACATTTTTGGTTATTTGGATTTGGGGTGGCCGTTCTCCACGTTGCTGGTGCCCTGTTCCATCAGATAGGTGGCGGTCAGGTCGGCAATGTGCAGCTTGACGGCCAGCGGGTAGCTGTTGTAGGCGTCGCTGACGGCAAAACTGCCGCCCCGAACCGCGTCGTCAAAGCCGCCCATGTGCCAGCGGATGGCCACCGCCTCGGCGGTTTTCAGCCGCATGAAATGCTCAATGAGGTAGACGCTCTTTTCGCCGTGACCGTAGGGCAGCTGGTCAGCCACCTGGTAGTAGGGGACTTTCTCCCACTGGCCGGTGACGTCGTTTTTCACGTTGCGGGTGCTGACCTTGTAAAAGTTCGCCTTGCACAGGTCATGCAGCAGCCCGCAGATGGCGTAGCTTTCCGCGTTTTCGCCTTCGGTGAAAAAGTGCTGCATCATGGCATGGTAGACGTTGATGCTGTGCATCACCAGGCCGTATTCGCAGGCGCCGTGAAAACGGGTGGAGGCCGGCGCCGTAAAGAAATCCGTGGTTTCCAGCCAGTTCAGCAGACGGTCGGCACCGGGGCGGGTGATATTTTTATTGTAGATCTCCACAAACTGAGCGTGGTAGTCTTCCATAAAAACCTCACAGTTCCATATCGTTGAGAATATCCCGCAGCGTTTTCAGTTCCTCGGCGGTCAGGCTGATGCCCTTGGCCATGCGGCTGCCGTCGGGAGACCAGTCGCGGATATCATACTTGGGCGCGTTGCCGTTCCAGCTGATCATGTTCAGCTGGCGTTCCCAGCCGCGTGCGTTGGTGGAGAGCACCGCAATGCGCTCGGTGATTTCATAAGTGAATTCTGCCATACTTCACAGGCTCCTCTCATAGTATTGTCTTGCAACATCATAGCGGATTCCCACCGAAAATGCAAGACCAAACTGTCCGGGGAATGGTCAATCGCCAACGCGCACCGCCAGCAGAGCAAAGCGGGTGTCGGTGGCGGGGGTGGTGTTGCCGCAGGTGGACAGCGTCAGAAGCTGCTGCCCGTATTCCGGCGTGACGCCGGTGTCATAGAGCGACAACTCCAGAATGGCATTTACCCGCTGTTCCCATTCCAGCTTGGTGTCGGCGTCGAAGAAGGTGTAGTAGGGCAGGGCATCGGCCCCCAGTGTGGTATCCAGCGCGGCCACCACCTGCCAGGTGCCGGTCTCGTACAGGGTATCAAAGGTAAAGGTAGGGTGGGCCTGCCAGAACGCCTTGCCGCGGTAGCGAGTCAGTTCTCCGAACATCGAGCCGTCGGCCATATTGTGCCCGTAGACCAGCCAGTTGGCGGTGGGGGCGTCGGGGTCGATGGAGCACTGCTCATCCAGAAAGAGCGTGCCGCCGGTGGAATACAGCCCGTCGAATCCCCGGCGCAGATAATGTTCATTGTCGCCGGGCGTCTGGACAACAGGCAGGTCGATGTCCGTCCCGCCGATGCGCAGCCAGCCGATCATATCGGCATTCTGCTCATACAGGGCGCGGTACTGGGGCAGGACCTGGTCAGACTGCCCGGGGGCAGGGGTAGGGGCGGTTTCCGGCGTGGTGGGAATATTCTCTTCATCGGCGCGGGCCAGGGCATCCCGGGTGGCGGCCAGCGGGGCTACCGTGACCCGGCCGGTTTCTGTGGTGGCTGCCACGGAACTGGTTGCCATCGGGGCGGGCGGTTCCGGCTGACCACCGTGAAATACAGTCTGCCGCAGCAGCAGGGCGGCGGCCAGCGCCAGCGCCGCCGCACCGCCCAGCCGCAGCCATAGTGCGTGACGCCGCTGCCGGGCGCGCAGCCCGGTGCGGGCGGCAAAGGGGTAGTAGGCGGTGTCGCCGCGCAGTCTGCGGTATCGTCTGGACAACAAAACCGCCTCCTTTCCCGTTTTTTCGGTAATAAAAAAACGCCCCGCAGGGCGTCGTCATCATATCTTGCGCAGCATCAGCAGTCCGGCGGAGCAAATCAGGATCAAGCCCACAATGCCGGCCAGATACAGAACCGGGAAATCACCGGTGGCCGGGGTATCTGCGGTTACAGGCGCCGCCGTGGAGGAAGGCGTCTGGCTGCTCTGGGCGGTCACCACGTCCACCTTGGCGGCGGTCTCATTGACCTTGACGGTATCGCTCTGCTGTTGGGTGCGCGAGGTGGAACTGGTGGGTGTTGCGGTGGCCTGTGCCGCCGAACGTCCGTTGTTCAGCACGCCGCAGGCGGCCAGCAAAGCGACCAGCGCAATAAAAAAGGCCGCGCATAAAAAGCGTTTCAACGCGAAAACGCCTCCTTAATCGATGATTCAGAATTCAATATTACAAGACGGCGTACACGGCCGTCGACATTTACACTGCGTATATTGTATCATATGATGTCGCATGCGTCAAGCGTTCGTAAACAAATGGTAACAAACTGGAAACAAATTCCGCCTGCCGGGCCGGTGTCCCGGGCGGGATTTGCCCCTTGCGCCCTACCGATAAATGCGGTATAATGATTCCAATATTGTGTGAGATTATGCCCCAATGGGAAGACCCTAGGGATGGGCGGCGCGCACTGTCAAATTCAGCATAAGGAGTTGTAACGATGAAAGGGATTATCCTTGCCGGTGGTGCCGGCACCAGACTCTACCCGTTGACGATGGTCACCTCCAAACAGCTGCTGCCTGTGTATGATAAGCCGATGATCTACTATCCGCTGTCGACGCTGATGCTGGCAGGCATTCAGGATATTTTGATCATCTCCACCCCCACCGACACCCCGCGCTTTGAAGCCCTGCTGGGCGACGGCAGTCAGTACGGCCTGCATCTGCAGTACAAGGTCCAGCCGAGCCCTGACGGTCTGGCCCAGGCGTTCCTGCTGGGGGAGGAATTCATCGACGGCGATTGCTGCGCGATGGTTCTGGGCGACAACATTTTCTACGGTGCCGGATTCTCCAAGCGGCTGAAAGCGGCCGCTGCCAACGCGGAGGCGGGCCGCAGCACGGTGTTCGGCTACTATGTCAATGACCCTGAGCGTTTCGGTGTGGTCTCCTTTGACAAGGAGGGCCGTGCCACCTCCATCGAGGAAAAGCCTGAGCATCCCAAGAGCAACTATGCGGTCACCGGCCTGTATTTCTATAATAAAGATGTGGTGGAGATGGCCAAGCAGGTCAAGCCCAGCGCCCGCGGGGAGCTGGAGATCACCACGCTGAACGCCATGTACCTGGCCCAGGGCAAGCTGGACGTGCAGCTGCTGGGCCGAGGCTATGCCTGGCTGGATACCGGCACGATGGATTCCCTGGTGGAGGCGGCCACCTTTGTGCAGACCGTCGAGCAGCGCCAGGGCATCAAGATTTCCGCCCCTGAGGAGATTGCCTACAAGTACGGCTGGATCAGCAAGGAAAAACTGCTGGAGAGCGCCGCACGGTACGGCAAGTCTCCCTACGGCAAGCATCTGAAAAATGTTGCCGATGACAAGCTGCTGTATTGAGAGGATTTGCGATGAAGATTTTGATTACCGGGTGCCGCGGTCAGCTGGGCACCGAACTGCAGCATCAGCTGGCGGAGGAAGGCTGCGTACTGGGCCTTCTGCCGGAACGGCTGCGCAAAGCCACGGTGATTCCCGTGGACGTGGATGAACTGGACATCACCGACCGGGAAGCTACCATCAACTATATCCGCCGCCATCAGCCCGACACGGTCATCAACTGTGCGGCGTTCACCAACGTGAATGGCTGCGAAACGTCCCGGGATGCGGCGTTCAACGTCAATGCCATCGGCCCGCGCAACCTGGCGCTGGCCTGTGACAAGGTCAATGCCCGCTTGATCCACATTTCCACCGACTATGTGTTCTCGGGGGCGCCCACCGGCGGTGTGGCGCTGGACGAGTGCGCTGTGCCGGCGCCCATCTCGGCCTACGGCCAGACCAAACTGCTGGGCGAGCAGTATGTGGAGCGGTTCTGCCGCCGGCATATTATTGTGCGCACGGCATGGCTCTACAGCTACTACGGCAAGAACTTCGTCAAGACGATGGTGAATCTGGGCAAGACCCATGAGAAGATCACCGTGGTGAACGACCAGCTGGGCAACCCCACCAACGCGGTGGATCTTGCCTACCACATCCTCAAGCTGGCGGTCAGCCACGATTACGGCATCTACCATTGCACCGGCAACGGCATCTGCAGCTGGGCGGATTTCGCGGCGGCCATCATGAAGGGCGCCGGCCTTCCCTGCAAGGTGATTCCCTGCACCAGCGCCGAGTATGCCGCCGCCCACCCGGAGAGCGCCAACCGTCCCGAGTGGAGCGCGCTGGATAACCGCATGCTGCGCTGCACGGTGGGGGACGAGATGCGCGACTGGCAGGATGCCCTGAAGGATTTTTTTGCGAACTGGAACGGAGAATAACGACGTTATGAAAACTTATCTTGTCACCGGCTGTGCCGGTTTTATCGGCTCCAACTTTGTCCACTACATGCTGGACAAATATGAGGACATCCGTCTGGTCAACCTGGACAAGCTGACCTATGCCGGCAACCTGGAGAACCTTCAGGACATTGAGGGGGATGCCCGCCACATTTTTGTGCAGGGGGATATCTGCGACAAGGCCCTGGTCACCGAGCTGATCGCCAAGTATGATCCCGACTATGTGATCAACTTCGCGGCGGAGAGCCACGTGGACCGCAGCATCAAGAATCCCGAGATCTTCGTGGAGAGCAACGTGCTGGGCACCGTCAACCTGCTGCAGTGCTGCAAGGATGCCTGGTATGATGCCGAGGCCAAGACCTGGAAGGAAGGCAAGAAGTACCTGCAGGTGTCCACCGACGAGGTCTACGGCGCGCTGGGCGCCGAGGGTTACTTCATGGAGACCACGCCGCTGTGCCCCCACAGCCCCTATTCCGCCAGCAAGGCCAGCGCCGATATGTTCGTCAAGGCGTTCCACGATACCTACGGCATGCCGATGAACATCACCCGCTGCTCCAACAACTACGGCCCCTATCAGTTCCCTGAGAAGCTGATCCCGCTGCTCATCAACAACGCCAAGCAGCACAAGAAGCTGCCGGTCTACGGCGACGGCATGCAGATCCGTGACTGGCTGTATGTCATGGACCACTGCAAGGCCATCGACATGGTGGCCACCGGCGGCAAGGACGGCGAGGTCTACAACGTGGGCGGCCACAACGAGCGCCCCAACATCTTCATCGTCAAGACGGTGATCGCCCAGCTGCATGACCGCCTGAAGGATGAGGGTATCAGCGAGGAGCTGATCACCCATGTGGCGGACCGTCTGGGCCATGACCGCCGTTACGGCATCGATCCCACCAAGATCAAGGAAGATCTGGGCTGGTATCCCGAGACGCCGTTTGAAAAGGGCATCGTCCTGACCATCGACTGGTATCTGGCCCATCCCGAGTGGATGGCCCACGTCACCAGCGGTGACTACCAGAAGTACTACGAGCAGATGTACAAGAATAAGTAAGACTGTCTGCTTGCTACCGGTGTTCCGGGCTGTGCGCCCGCAGATCTATTAGGAGCTTCATAATCCACAATGGCAAATTACAGAGAAGAACAAATCCGCAACAGCCGCCGCCTGGCCCGCCAGATCCTGGGAGCCATCGCGCTGCTGCTGGCCCTGATCGGCCTGTTTACTGTGCTGGGATGGGTGGTCAGCGCGCTGCGCACCGCCCTGGACGATTCCGGCCGGCGGGCGTCCTACGCAGACCGGCTGTACGGTATGGTCATGCTGGATCCGCTTCCCTTTGATGATGTGAGTACGGTGGACCCGGGGGTCTTCAAACAGGCGGCCATCTGGGGCACGGTCTATGAGATCCAGAAAAATGGCGGAAGCCTGGACCAGTATGAGCGTGACCCCGATACCGGTTCGGCCATGATCCCCAAGCTGGAGATCGACACCTATATCTCCAACCTGCTGGGACCAGACTATCCCATCACGGACGGCAGCTTCAGCACCGACGAGTTTGTCTACCAGTACAACGAGGAAAAACAGTGCTACCTGGTGCCTGTCACCAGCTCGGTGGCACAGTACACCCCGGAAGTGGAGAAGATCTCCACCTCGGGCGGCAAGATGTACGTGACGGTGGGATACATTCCCACCACCAGCAACAGCGCCAGCGGTGAATTGTCCCTGACGGCTCCCACGGACCCCGTCAAGTATATGGACTATGTCTTTACCCGCGGCGAAAACCGCGACTGGTATCTGAGCGCCCTGCAGGAGAGCGAGATGAAGGTGGAAGCCACGCCGACGCCTTCGCCCACCGCGGAAGTGACCCAGGACACCCAGTCTCTGGTGGAAAGCCAGCTGAACGCTTCGATGACCGATGCGGCCGACAGCACGGCGACGGAAGAACCTGCCGAATCCACGGACAGTGAGCCGACGGAAAGCACCGACGCCGCTGCCTCCACCGAGGAGTCCCAGGAGGGGACGGACGCTGCGGAATCCGAATCCACCGATTCCGCTTCGGAGGCGGACAGCAGTTCGGAAGAATCAGAAGAAGCCGTAGGTTAACTCAAAACACTCGCGCACCCTTGCCCAAAAGGCGGGGGTGCTTTTTTGTGCAAAAAACAGGTGCAATCTTGCGGGGTCTATGCTATAATCTATCCATATATACGGTAAAGAGGTGTATCAAACATGGAAGAATTGCTGCGCATTTTGGAAAAGAATGCCCGTATGCCCATCGAAGATATCGCGGCGATGCTGGACAAGACGCCGGAGGAAGTGGCCGCCATGATGGACGAGGCTGCCTCCAAGGGGTATATCCGCGGCTATGAAACCCTGGTGGACTGGGAGCAGGCCGGGGTGAACCTGGTGGAAGCGGTGATCGAACTGCGGGTGACGCCCCACAAGTCCCGCGGCTTTGACGATATCGGCACCATCATTGCCGGCTTTGACGAGGTGGACACCGTGCTGCTGATGAGCGGCAGCTATGATCTGCAGGTCATCATCAAAGGCCGCAGCTTCCAGGAAATCGCCCTCTTTGTCGCCAAGCGTCTCTCGCCGCTGGACGATGTGATCTCTACGGCCACCAGCTTTGTGCTGCGGGCCTACAAGCGGGGCGGCCGCCTGTATCAGGCCGAGGAGACCGACGAAAGAGAGTGGACCATGCTGTGATGAATTACAACGAACTGCTTGCCCCTGCCGCCCAGGCCATGCGCCCCTCCGGCATCCGCAAGTTCTTTGACCTGGCCAGCGATATGCCGCACTGCATCTCCCTGGGCGTCGGCGAGCCGGATTTCAAGACCCCCTGGAGTGTGCGGGATGCCGGTATCCGCAGCCTGGAGCAGGGCCGCACCAAGTATACGGCCAATGCCGGCCTCAAGGAGCTGCGCGCCGAGATCTGCCGGTATCTGGAACGCCGCTTTGACCTGAAGTATGAGGTGCCCCAGGTGCTGGTCACCGTCGGCGGCAGCGAGGCCATCGACCTGGCCATCCGGGCATTGGTCAAACCCGGGGATGAGGTCATCATCCCGGAACCCTGCTTTGTCTGCTATGAACCCATCACCCAGCTGACGGGTGGCGTGCCCGTGCACATTGCCACTCGCGCCGAGGATGGCTTCCGCCTTACGGCCCAACAGCTCAAGGCGGCCATCACGCCGCGCACCAAGCTGGTGATCTTCCCGTACCCCAACAACCCCACGGGCGCTGTGATGGGCGTCCAGGACCTGGAGGCCATCGCCGACGTGCTGCGGGATACCAACATCATGGTGCTGTCGGATGAGATCTATTCCGAGCTCACCTACGGCCTGGACCGGCATGTCTCCTTTGCCTCCCTTCCCGATATGGCGGAGCGGACCATCGTGGTCAACGGCTTCTCCAAATCCTATGCCATGACCGGCTGGCGTCTGGGCTATGCGGTGGGCCCGGAACCGGTGATCCAGGTGATGACCAAGATCCACCAGAGCTGCATCATGAGCGCGCCCACCACCAGCCAGTATGCCGCCATCACGGCGCTGCGCCAGTGCGACGACCAGATCGAGATGATGCGGGACGAGTACAACCGTCGCCGCCGCTATGTGGTCAAGGCCCTCAACGAGATGGGTCTGACCTGCTTTGAACCCCGGGGAGCCTTCTACGTCTTCCCGTCCATCCAGGTCAGCGGCCTGACCAGCGAGGAATTCTGCGAGCAGCTGCTGCGGGAAAAGGAAGTGGCCATCATTCCGGGGGACGCTTTCGGTGCCTCCGGCGAGGGCTACGCCCGCATCAGCTACGCCTACAGCGTGGACCATCTGGAAACCGCCATGCGCCGCATCCGGGCCTTCCTGAAGGAACACGGCTGGCTGAAGACCGAATAAGGCGAACACACAAAAGACAGGAACGTGAATCCTATGCGCAAAAAATCCGTCACGGTGCTGGCACCGGCCAAGCTGAATCTCTCGCTGGATGTGGTGGGCACGATGCCCAACGGCTACCACGATCTGGATATGGTCATGCAGACCATCGATCTGTACGAAAAAATCACCCTGCGCCGCAGCGAGGGGCTCCAGCTGACCCTGCCCGGCAGCTTTGTACCGGTGAACGATAAAAACACCGCCATCAAGGCGGCGCTGGCCTTTTTCCATTACACCGGTCTGCTGGCCGGGGTGGATCTGACGATCTACAAGCGGGTGCCCGTGCGGGCCGGTATGGCCGGCGGCAGCGCCGACGCCGCCGGTGTGCTGGTGGGCCTCAACGACCTGTATGATGCCCGGCTCTCCATGAGTGAACTGTGCGCCATCGGCGCGGGCATCGGGGCGGACGTGCCCTTTGCCCTGCTGGGAGGCACCTGCCGGGTGCGGGGCGTGGGCGACCTGATGAAGGCATTGCCGCCCTGCCCGGACTGCTGGTTTGTGGTGGCCATGCCCAGCGTGGGGGTCTCCACCCCCGAGGCCTTCGCCCGGTACGATACCATGGGCAGCCCGGTGCATCCCGACTGTGAAGCCCAGGAGCAGGCCGTGCGGGCCGGGGATCTGGCCACGGTCTGCAAGGCTGCCGGCAACGCGCTGGAACATTGCTCCGGCGCCCAGGAAACCCCAGCCATCTGCGCGGTGCTGCGGGAAAACGGCGCCCTGACGGCCCAGATGACCGGCAGCGGTGCGGCGGTGTTCGGCGTCTTTGACAACGAGGAAAAAGCCCGTGCGGCCCTGACGGCCCTCAAGCCCGGCTACAAGCAGACCTATCTCTGCCGTCCCACCCGGGGCGGCCCCCGGGTGACGGTGCGCCGTCCGATGAAAAAATAACCGGCAACCGTTTGCGGGGCATCCTTTCCGACCATACTCCCGACGAAGGGAGTGGAGAAGATGAACCGACATAGAAGACGGGTTTGGGAACTGGGCACAGGCCTGGGGTTCCTGCTGACGATTGTACTTACGCTGGTCATGGGCTGGCGGCAAACGGTGGCGGCCCAGGTACGCGCCGATACCATCCGGCTGCATGTGCTGGCCAACAGCGATACCATCGAAGACCAGCTGTTGAAACTGCAGGTGCGGGATGCCATCCTGGCGGCGCTGCCGGCCACAGTCACCGGAGCAACGACCCCCGGGGAGGCTCAGCAGGCCCTGCAATGCGCATTGCCCGCGCTGCGGGCCGCGGCCAACCGTACGCTGCTGGATGCCCATAGCGGTCAGACAGCCACGGTGCGGCTGGAGACCTTTGCCTTCAGCGCCAGGGACTACGGCGACTTTGTCCTGCCCGGCGGCGATTACACCGCCCTGCGGGTGGAACTGGGCGCTGCCCGGGGGCACAACTGGTTCTGTGTGCTCTATCCGGCCCTCTGCGTGTCGGGGGCCACGGCGGAATATCCGACCCGGGCGGAAAATGCCCTGGTGTTCGGTCCATATGAAGTGCGTTTCGCGCTGCTGGATGCCCTGCGGGGGCTCTGAGCAAAACGCCAAGAGGGAAACAGACAAACAGGTTTCCCTCTTTTTTCTGTACAACGGGAAAGGATTTTTCTGTATGCTTCATCTGCTTCTGGGGCCTTCGGGCAGCGGCAAATCCCGCCGTATGCTGGCGGAACTGCGCACCCGCGCCGAGCACGGCCAGCGCAGTCTGCTGATCGTGCCGGAACAGTTCACCTCCTCCACCGAGGGGCAGCTCTACCGCACGCTGGGGGATACTCTGTCTGCCTTCGTGGAAAGCTACTCCTTCACCTCGCTGGCCGAGACACTGCTGCGCCGCTACGGCGGTGCGGCGGTGCAGACGCTGGACGAGGCGGGCCGGGCACTGCTGGTGCGGCGGGCGGTGGATTCGCTGCTGGACCGGGTGGTCTACTACAACCGGCAGCGCCGTTCGGCGGCTTTCTGCGAGAAGGCTGCCCAGACCATCGAGGAACTGAAAAGTGCCGGGGTCACGCCCCAGGCGCTGGCCGACTATGCCCTGGCACCGGGGGCGGACCGGGACAAACTGCAGGAACTTTCCCTCATCTACGGCGCCTACGAAGGGCTGCTGGCCCAGACGGCGATGGACCCCGGCGACCGGCAGCAGCTGGCCGCCCGCTACCTGGATGCAGATTTCTTTGCAGGGCGGGCGGTCTACATCGATGAATTCGATACCTTCAACGCGCCCAAGCGGGCCCTGCTGGCGGCCATGCTGCCGGTGGCGGATGTGACGGTCTGCCTGTGCTGTGACGGCCCGGAGGACCGGGACGGCGGTATGGGACTGTTCAGCGGCGCCAAGGCGGTGGCCAGCAGCCTGCGCCGGATGGCCTCCGACGCCGGTGTGCCGGTGCAGACCGAGACGCTGACCGAGGACCTCCGCCACCGGGACACGCCGGTGCTGGCGGAACTGAACTGGCTGCTCTCCGACCCCACCTACACGCCGGAGCAAACGGTGGACCCGGAGCATCCGGCCATTGTCTGTCATGCGGCGGCCGGCCGCCAGGCCGAGGCCAAGGCGGTGGCGGCGGAGATCGCCGCCCGGGCCCGGGCAGGCATGCCCTACCATCGCATGGCGGTGATCTGCCGGGATGCGGCCCAGTACCTGGGGCCGCTGCGGTATGAATTCCGGCTACAGAACATTCCGCTTTTCTGTGACGAGGCCACCACACCGGAAAACACGGCGCCCGCCCGGGCGGTGCACGCGGTGCTGGATCTGGCCCGGGGCGGCGTGTCCAGCCGGACGGTGCTGCGGCTGCTCAAGACGGGGCTGGTGGATCTGCCGGAACGGCAGCAGACCGCCCTGGAAAACTACGCCTACACCTGGCCCCTCAAGGCGGCGGACTGGCGGGCGCCCTTTACCCGCAGCGCCGCCGGCTATGCGGACGGGGAGCGGGCCGAGGATGTGCGCACCCGGCAGGATGCCGAGGCGGCCCGAGCCTTCCTGATGGAACGCATCCAGAAATACCTGCCCCGCCTGAAGGACGCCAGCGCGGCAGCACTGACCAAACAGATCTATTTGTTCCTGCAGTCCCTGGGCGCCGAGGACACCCTGAATGCGCTGGCAGAAACGCTGCGTGCCCAGGGCCGTATGCCGGAGGCGGACGAGGTTCTGCGGGAGTGGAACGTGGTCATGGGGCTGCTCAACCAGCTGGCCCAGCTGCTGGGGGAGGAAACGCTGCCCCCGGCGGACTACGCGGAACTCTTTACGCTGTTGCTGCGCACCACCGATATGGGCCATATTCCCCAGAGCCTGGACAGCGTGATTCTGACCACGGCGGGCCGTATGCGCCTGCCGGAGACCGACGCTGTGTTTGTGGTGGGCCTGGCGGAAGGGGAGTTTCCCAAGACGCCGGGTGACCAGGGACTTCTGACCCACGCCGACCGGGACGCCATGATCCGGCAGGGGGCGGAGTTGCCGGACTGCTTTGAAAACAAGGTGCTGCGGGAGGGCGTCTGCTTCTATAAAGCCATGACGGCGGCACGGTCCTTTCTGTGGCTGAGCTGGCCCGGTGCCGCCCACGGGGAGGACGATACTCCGGCCAGTTCGGCGCTGGCGCCGGTGCGCCGTCTGCTGCAGGTGCCCTTTACAGAACCTGACGCGGCCGAACTGGGGGCCTCCCCGGCAGCTGCTCTGGACATCCTGGGCATCATCAGCCAGCAGCCCGGCCGGGAAGGGGAGGGCGAGGCCCTGCGCGCTGCGCTGGATGCCGCCGAAGCCACCCCCCATGCCGCCCCGGGGTACGAGGCGGTGCGCCGTGCGCGGCAGAAGGAGGAGCCCACGGTACAGGATACCGCCGCTCTGGAAAAACTGCTGGGGCCGGGACTGCGGGTGAGCCCCACCCGTTTTGAAAAATACCAGACCTGTCCCTTCGGGTATTTCATGCAGTTTGTGCTGCGGGCGGCGCCGCGCCAGAAAGCGGAGCTGGCCCCCAACATCAGCGGTACATTGACCCACTGGGTGCTGGAAAACGCACTGCGCCGCCAGGGGGCGGCCTTCAAGGACCTGAACGCCGAAGACCTCCAGGCCCTGGTGGAGGAGCTGGTGGAAGAATACACAAAGGCCAATCTGCCGGGCATCACGGTGCGGATGCAGTACCTCATCGAGCGCATCCGCCGCAATCTGGTGGGGTTGCTGGGCTTTATCCAGCGGGATCTGCAGCAGTCCGGCTTCCAGCCGGTGGCCTTCGAGCTGCGCATCGACGATCGCCCCGGGGAGGACCCTGCGGAGCCCCGGGTGGACCCGGTGGAGCTGGACGACGGGGCCGGCCATACGGTGCGGATCGTGGGCACGGTGGACCGGGTGGATGCCATGCCCCTGGGGGAACGCACCTATCTGCGGGTGGTGGACTACAAGACCGGCGGCAAGGATTTCCAGCTCAAGGAAGTCTACTGCGGCCTGGACTGCCAGATGCTTCTCTACCTGTTTACACTGGAACGCAACGCCGGGAACAAATTCCCGGGGGTCACTGCGGCAGGAGTGGAATATCTGCTGGCGGACCCCGCCCCCGAGAGTGTACCCCGGGCCCAGGCCGGGCAGGAGGCCACCGAAGGGGAGAACAACTATCCCCTCAACGGCCTGCTGCTGGACGACGAGAGCATCTACCACGCCATGGACCGCCGCTGTACCGGGAATTTCGTGCCGCTGAATTTCAGTGCCAAAACCGGAAAAGTTACCAACGGCAAGAGCTGCCTGGCGGACGAAAAGAAACTGGCCCGGATCCGGGACCACCTGGACGGACTGCTGAAACAGATGTCCCGGAACCTCTACGGGGGCAAGATCGACGCACAGCCGCTGTGCAGCGGCGGCCGCAGCCCCTGTGCATACTGTGATTTCCGCATTGCCTGTTCCCATCAGGACGGCGAAAACGAGCGCAAGGTGGAGGCGTCTGCTGACCCGTTTGCGGAAGAATAAAAGGAGAACACCATGCCGGATACCCCCAAAATTCAATTTACCCCCGCCCAGGCGGCGGCCATCGGCGCCCGGGGCGGCAGTCTGCTGGTGTCGGCGGCGGCCGGTTCGGGCAAGACCCGGGTCCTGGTGGAGCGAGTGGTGGGGCTCATCACCGACCCGCATAACCCGGTGGAGGCCGACCGGCTGCTCATCATGACCTTCACCAATGCGGCGGCGGCCAAACTGCGCGCCGACATTGCCACCCGCCTGGCCGACGAAGTCCGGGCTCATCCCGAGGACGTGCGCCTGCGTCGCCAGCAGCTGCTTTTGCAGCGTGCCTCCATCGGCACGGTGGATGCCTTCTGCCTGCATTTCGTGCAGCAGCATTTCGCGGCGCTGGATGTGCCGCCCGATTTCGAGACCGCCGAGGAGGCGGACCTGGCCCGCATCGAGCAGGAGACGCTGACGGATGTGCTGGAGGAAGCCTACCACGACCCGGACTTCCGGGCTTTTGCCGACCTGTACGACCGCGGCCGCACCGACCAGACGGCGGGCAACGCCGTGCTGGAACTCTATCATTTCAGCCGCTCGCTGCCCCATCCCATGCAGGCACTGCAGTCCTTTGCAGAACAGTGGCAAAACGGTGAACCGCCGCAGGATACGCCCTGGGGCAAGGATCTTTTGCGCATTGCCCGGGACCGTGCCCGGGGTGCACAGGCATTACTGGAAGCGGGCGCCCGCACGGCGGCCCGGGACGAGGCGGCCGACGCCGCCTACACCGCGGTGCTGCAGGACGATGTGGCCCGGGTGGAATGGCTTTGCCAGAAACTGCAGCAGGCCGACTGGAACGCTGCGGTGGCAGCCCTGGAAGAACTGGGCGGCAGCTGGCGCAAGGCGGGGCGCATCAAAGGCGGCAAGGATTCCAACCCCGCGGCTTTCGCGGCCAGCGAACTGCGGGACCGCGCCAAAAAGCAGATTGCAGCTTTGCGCACCGACTTTTTGCTCTGCACGGCAGAGGAGTATGAGGAGGACCGCCGCCGCGCGGCCCCCTTGGTGGCGGCGCTGGTGCGTGTCACCCGGACCTTTGCCGATGCCTGCTTTGCGGCCAAATGCGAGGAAAAACTGCTGGACTACGCCGACTTTGAGCACCTGACGCTGGATCTGCTCATCGCGCCGGACGGCAGCCGCACGCCCCTGTGCCGCACCGTCAGCGAGCGGTATGCCGCGGTGCTGGTGGACGAATACCAGGACACCAACGCCCTGCAGGATGCCATCTATTTTGCGCTGGCTTCCCCGGCGGGGGATAACCTGTTCTTTGTGGGGGACATCAAGCAGAGCATTTACCGTTTCCGGCAGGCGGACCCGGCGGTGTTTCTGGGCAAGCAGCAGCGCTGGCAGCCCTACCCGCAGCCGGAGCCCCAGCCGGCAACCCTGGCGCTGGATGCCAACTTCCGCAGTGCCCCCGGCGTCATCGAGGGCATCAACTACCTGTTCTCGGTGTTTTTCTCGGAAGGGCTGGGCGGCGTGACCTACGGTGCCGGCCAGCGGCTGGTGGTTGGCAAACCGGACGAAAACTATCCGGGACTCTGCGAGGTGGACGTGCTGGACGGCGCCGACGCGGCAGGGGATGCCGCCGGCATTGCCCGGCGTATTGCCGAGATGGTGAAGACGGGATTCGCCGTGCGGGACAAGGCGGGCACCCGTCCCTGCCGGTATGACGATTTCTGCATCCTGCTACGGGGCCGCGCCGATTTCTCGGTCTATGAGGAAGCCCTCCGCGCTGCCGATATCCCGGTGTTTGCCGATACGGCCGCCGACCTGCTGGATGCACCCCACATCCGGCCCTTTGCGGCCCTGCTGCGGGTCATTGACAACCCCGCCCAGGATATTCCGCTGGCGGCGGTGCTGCTCAGCCCGCTGTTTCCCTACACGCCGGACGATCTTGTGGCGCTGCGCCGCGCCTGCCCCCAGGGCAGCCTGTACGGGGCGGTGCTCTACGGCGGACAACCCCGCTTTGCGGCCTTCACCGAAGCACTGGCGGAATACCGCCGACTGGCCCGCACACTGCCGGTGGACCGTCTGTTGGAAGAACTGCTGGCCCGCACAGGATATCTGGCGGCGGTGGGAGCGCTGCAGGACGGCGCCCGCTGCCGGGAGGATCTTCTGACCTTTGTGGCATGGGCCGGTGGTGCCGGCCGGGCGGGTCTGGCGGCGCTGGTACGCGCCATGGATTCCGCGGCGGCCAACGGCGGCCTCAACCAGAGCGGCGGCGGACAGACCCGTCCCGGCTGCGTCAGCATCATGACGGTGCACCGCTCCAAGGGACTGGAATTCCCGGTGGTCTTTGTGGCCAACACGGCGCACCAGTTCAACCAGAGCGATGCCATCCGCCCGGTGCTGACACACAGCCGGCTGGGTGTGGGCGTCATGCTGCGGGCGGGGCAGACCGCCAGGCGGTACAAGACGCTGCCCTACGCGGCGCTGGCCCAGGCCATCCGCACCGAGACCCTCAGCGAGGAGATGCGGGTGCTTTACGTGGCGCTGACCCGTGCCCAGGACGCCCTCATCGTGACGATCCCTCTCAAAAAGACCGACAGTTCCCTCAAGACGCCGGCCCTGTGCGCGGCTGCCGAAGCCACCGGCCCGGAGGCTATGCAGGGAATGAACAGCTGGGCGGGCTGGCTGCTGACGGCGGTCCTGCTGCATCCTGAAAGTGATGCGCTGTGGGCCCATACGCCGCTGCTGCCCCACCATCTGCCCACCCGGGTGCCGCTGACTCTCCGATTGCTGTCGGCGCCGGAAGCACTGCCGGAACCGCCGGCCCGGCCCGAGGCGGCCCCCGACGAAGCACTGCGCCGTGCGCTGGAAAAGACCTTTGCCTGGCAGAATCCCCAGGAGATACTCCAGAAGATCCCCGCCAAGGTCAGTGTCAGCGCGGTGGCCCACGCGGCGCGCCCGGTGGCGTTGGAACGGCCGGCGTTTTTGCAGAAGAGCGGCATGACCGGCGCCGAGCGCGGCACGGCCATCCATGCCTTCCTGCAGAGCGTGCCCTTTGACGGCCCGGCGCCCGACCTGCAGCAGGAGGTGCAGCGGCAGGTGGACCGCAGGCTGCTGGACCCCGATTTGGCCGACAAGCTGGATCTGGCGCGGGTACAGCCCTTCTTCGAGAGCGGCGTCTGGCGCCGCATCCGGGCAGCGCGCCGGGTACTGCGGGAGGAACCCTTCATCACGGCACTGCCCGCCTCCCGGGTGACGCCCGAGGCAGGGGACAGTGATGCCGAGGTGCTGGTGCAGGGCATCGCCGACCTGGTGCTGGTCTTTGACGACCACGCCGAGATCTGCGACTACAAGACGGATGGCAGCAAGGACCCCGACTACTATAAAAAGGAATACGCCGCCCAGCTGCGCCTGTACCGGTACGCCTTTGCGCTGCGGTTGGGTGTGCCGGTCACCAGGCTGACCATCTACAGTTTCGCCCTGGAACAGGAGATCGACATCCCCCTTTCGGACAGATAACATACGTACTGCCGCCAAGAAAATCTGCAAAAAATGCGGCAGGAAACCTTGACTTAGACCCGCGGTTGTGCTATTATGATAGCACCTCTTTTGCGGGTTTATTTTTTATGCCCTTTTTCCGGGGCGGCCCGTAAGCGCGAGGGAGGCTTATTAACCGATAATGGAGGTGCCGAACAATGACTGTCAAGATCACCCTGGCTTGCACCGAGTGCAAGCAGCGCAACTACAACAAGGAGAAGAACAAGAAGAACTCTCCCGATCGTCTTGAGATGAAGAAGTATTGCCGTTTCTGCAAAAAGCATACCCTTCACCGCGAAACCAAGTGAGGATAGGAGCTTAGAGATGGCGGATAAGAAATCTTCGAACACCGCAGCCCAGGCTCAAAGCGACAAAAAGAAAAAGACCTCATTTTTTGGCAAGGTCAAGAACTTTTTCAAAGGCATCGCGAAGTATTTCAAAGATACCAAGAGCGAGCTGAAAAAGGTGGTTTGGCCCAGCAAAAAGGATGTCAAGACCAACACCGTCACGGTGATCGCGGTCGTGCTGATCGCGGCCATCGTGCTGATTGTGCTGGACCTTATCTTCGGCGGCGCGATCCATCTAGTGGTCGGCGCCTGAGCGCTTGAGCGGAGGCATGACCAATGGCTGAACAGGCAAACTGGTATGTGGTGCATACCTATTCCGGCTATGAGAACAAGGTCGCACAGGACCTGATGACGATGGTGGAAAACCGCCGTCTGCAGGACCTGATCTGCGATGTCAAGGTTCCGACCGAGACTGTGATCGAGGAAGTGCTGGACAAGACCGGCAACAAGACCGGCGAAAAGGAAGTCCAGCGTAAACTCTACCCCGGTTACGTCTTCGTCAAGATGGTCATGAACGACAACACCTGGTACATCGTGCGCAACACGCGCGGCTGCACCGGTTTCGTTGGCCCGGAGTCCAAACCCGAGCCGCTGACCGAGGCAGAGGTGGCCAAGATGGGCGTTGAGACCACAGCCGAACTGCAGGTCGACTACAAAGTCGGCGACACGGTCGAGATCACTGCCGGTCCGATGGAAGGTTCCGTCGGCACCGTGGAGGAGATCGACATTCCCGCGCGCAAGGTGCGCGTGAAGATCACGATGTTTGGCCGCGAGCTGCCTGCTGAACTGGAGCTCCATCAGGTCAAACTGTTCTGAGAAACTTCTCGGAACCCCAGCAATTTCCGGTAAGAACCGCGAACGGGCCAAGACCCGGGGTACGGTTTTTATAGGGTATGCGGCCGTCGCATACCCGTGGGAGGCCTGCACCGCGGGCCGCAACTCACCACAAAATTTGGAGGTGCAAGTATCATGGCACAGAAAATCACTGGCTACATCAAGCTGCAAATCCCCGCCGGCAAAGCGACTCCGGCTCCCCCCGTTGGTCCTGCCCTGGGCCAGAAGGGCGTCAACATCATGGCGTTCACCAAGGAGTTCAACGAGCGTACCAAGAACCAGATGGGCATGATCATCCCCGTCGTCATCACCGTCTACGCTGACCGCTCCTTCAGCTTCATTACCAAGACCCCCCCGGCGCCCGTTCTGATCAAGAAGGCTGCCGGCATCGACACCGCCTCCGGCGTGCCGAACAAGAACAAGGTCGGCTCCATCACCCTGGCCCAGGCCGAGGAGATCGCCAAGACCAAGATGCCCGACCTGAACGCTGCCTCTCTGGAGGCCGCCGTCAGCATGATCAAGGGCACCGCCCGCAGCATGGGCGTTACCGTTGAGGGTTGAACAGGAGGGGAATAAGCAATGAAACACGGCAAGAAATATACCGATGCTGCCAAACTGATCGAGAGCAGCAAGACTTATGATCCGGCCGAGGCCCTGGAGCTCTGCTGCAAGACCGCGACCGCGAAGTTCGACGAGACCGTCGAGCTGCACGTCCGTCTGGGCGTTGACAGCCGTCACGCTGACCAGCAGGTCCGTGGCGCCGTTGTTCTGCCCAACGGTACCGGTAAGAACGTCCGCGTCATCGCCATCGCCAAGGGCGAAGCCGCCAAGGCTGCCGAGGCTGCCGGTGCGCAGGAGGTCGGTGACGACGATCTGATCGCCAAGATCCAGGGCGGTTACCTGGACTTCGACGTTCTGGTTACCACTCCCGACATGATGGGCCGCGTTGGCCGTCTGGGTAAAATCCTTGGTCCCCGTGGCCTGATGCCCAACCCGAAGGCCGGCACTGTGACCCCCGATGTCGGCAAGGCTGTTACCGATGCCAAGGCCGGTAAGATCGAGTACCGTCTGGACAAGCAGAACATCATCCATGTGCCCATCGGCAAGGCCTCTTTCGGCCCCGAGAAGCTCATGACCAACCTGGACACCGTTCTGGATGCCATCGCCAAGGCGAAGCCCGCTGCGGCCAAGGGCCAGTACTTCAAGAGCGCGACCGTCGCCACCACCATGGGCCCCGGCGTCCGCGTTGCCACCAACAAGTACGGTGTCTGATCCAGCGTTTGCTGAATTTTAAAAAGTACTTGACAAACGCACGTTTGTGTGCTATATTATTTAAGCTGTTTTTAAGACAGCAGGTGCCGCAAGGCATAATGGGGTAACCCACCTGCCGAGAAACGTGCGTTTGATTGCTGTGCTTTCAAGCCCTTTTCCCGGCGACGGGAGAGGGGCTTTTCTGTTTACACGAAAAGCCGCTTACCGTTACCAAACTGTAAGTGGAACGAGGTGAAATTCAAATGCCCAGTGCAAAGATTCTGGAATCCAAGAAGGCTCTTGTCAAGGCCCTGAACGAGGAGATCTCTTCTTCTCTGGCCGGTGTGGTTGTCGCGTACAACGGCATCAGCGTGGCCGACGACACCAAGCTGCGTAAGGACCTGCGTGAGGCCGGCGTGCACTACATGGTCGTCAAGAACACCATGCTGCGTCTCGCTGTCAAGGGCACCCAGTACGAGGCTCTGGCCGACTACTTCAAGGGTGACACGGCCATCGCTCTGTCCCCGGAGGACCCGGCTGCTGCGGCTCGCATCCTGTGCAAGTTCGCTGACGCTGACAAGTCCAAGCGCTTCGTCGTCAAGGGTGGTTTCTGCGATGGTCAGGTGATGGATGCCGCCGGTATCAAGAGCCTGTCTACCATGCCCAACCGCGAGGGTCTGCTCTCCATGCTGGCCGGCTCCCTCAACGGGATCATCGGCGGTTTGGCTGTCGCCCTGCAGGCGGTTGCCGACAAGCAGGAGGAACCCGCTGCCTGATTGTAAATCAAGCTGCATGAGCACCCCGGCGCAGTGCTCGTTCAATCCATGCGCCGCTTAAACACCAAATTATAATGGAGGTAACTACCATGGCTTCTGAGAAGATCACTGCCATTGTCGAGTCTGTCAAGACTATGACTGTTCTGGAGCTCAAAGAGCTCGTTGACACCATCTGCGAGGAGTTCGGCGTTTCCGCTGTTGCCGCTGCTGCTCCCGCTGCCGCCGGCGCTGCTGCCGCTCCCGCTGAGGAAGAAAAGACCGAGTTCGACGTCATCCTGAAGGACGTCGGCGCCAACAAGATGCAGGTCATCAAGGCTGTCAAGGAGCTGACCGGCGCTTCCCTGATGGAGGCCAAGAAGCTCGTCGAGACCCCCGATGCCAAGCTGAAGGAGCAGGCTTCCAAGGCCGATGCCGAGGAGATGCAGAAGAAGCTGGAAGAAGTCGGCGCCAAGGTCGAGCTGAAGTAATTCAGTTTTCCGGACTGATTCACAACACCGCATGGTTTCACCGCCATGTGGTGTTTTTTGTTTTGCACACAAAAACAGCACGGTGCCGTAAGGCATCGCGCTGCCGGGAGATCCGTATCAGAAAATGGGCTGCCGCCGCGCAGCATTGCGGGGGTTCTTCTCGGGCGGCAGGCCGGTGCATTTGCCGTACATATCCTTCAAAAGGACGTTGCGTCGTACAATCCCGATGAACACATTGCGGTCATCCACCACCGGCACGAAGTTCTGGTCGATGGCGGCCCGCAGCAGGGTGGGCATATCGGTGGTGACGGTCACCGCCTTGTAATCCCGGCGCCGGGGGAAGCTGGCGATGGGTACATCCTCGCTGGCCTCCAGGTCCAGCCCGTGGAGGTTTTTCATGCCCCACAGGATGTCGCCCTCGGTGATGGAACCCACATACTCGCCGTTGCGCTTCAGAACGGGGATGGTGGCAAAGCGTTGGTTGGCCCACTTCTCCAGTGTCTGGCGCAGGGTGAAGTCTTCGTAGATGTACAATACGTCCTGCTTGGGTGTCAAAAAGAACAAAAGATTCATGCTTGAATGCACTCCTTTTGGTGGTAGTGTTGGTTCTATAATCAGTATATACGTTCGACCTGTAAACTTTGTGAATGGATTGTTAAAAAACAACCGCTCAGATTTTTCTTGAAAAAAGACTGTTCAAACGGGAAAAAGTGGTGTATAATAAACCTAATTAAGCCCAACAAAGGAGGATCGCAGATGATCACCAAGGTGAATCCTTACGGACATATCTCTTTGACCAACGATTATTTCTCCGGCCTGGTGGAGCAGGCGGCCAAACAGTGCTACGGCATCGCCGCCATGGGACAGGCCCCGGCGGAAAGCGTTGTGCGCAATGCGCTGCGCACCGGCAGTCTGCCGCCGAAGGGCGTCACCGTCACGCAGGAGGGCGGACGTCTGGTCATCGCGCTGCATATTAAAGTGGGGTATGGGCTCAATATCTCTACCATTACGCAAAGCATCACGCACCGCGTCAAGGACGAAGTGGAGCATGCCACCGGCCTGAAGGTTGCGCGCATTGATGTGTATGTGGATGATATTCTGGCAGATTGAAACATGAGGTGTAACATACGATGATTACTGGTCAGATCCTGCGCGACGCCATTCTTTCCGGCGCCAACAATATTGCCAATCAGCGCACCCGGGTGGATGAGCTGAATGTTTTCCCTGTTCCGGACGGTGACACCGGCACGAATATGAGCATGACGGTGGGTGCCGCCACCCGGGAACTGGAAGCCCTGTCCGACAGCTGCACGGTGGCGGAAGCCAGCAAGACGGCTGCCTCCGCCATGCTGCGCGGCGCCCGCGGCAACTCCGGCGTTATTACCAGCCTGCTGTTCCGTGGCTTTTCAAAGGCCCTGAAGGACAAGACCGAGGCCAGCGCCGCCGATCTGGCAGCGGCGCTGCAGATGGGTGTTGACGCAGCCTACAAGGCCGTCATGAAGCCCACCGAGGGCACCATCCTGACCGTCACCCGTCTGGCGGCGGAGAAGGCCCAGCAGTGCACCGAGATGGAAGTCCCCGCCATGTGGGACGCCATGCTGGAGGCTGCCCAGACCGCTCTGGATGACACGCCCAATCTGCTGCCTGTGCTGAAGAAGGCCGGCGTGGTGGATGCCGGCGGCCAGGGCATTCTGCTGGTCTTCGAGGGCATGAAGCAGGTCTTTGACGGCGGCGAGATCATCGCCGGTGCCGAAGTGGCTGCCAAGCCCAAGGTTTCCAGTGAGTCTGCCGGCAAGGGTGTCTTTGCCGACGACCTGATGAAGGTGGAGGACATCAAGAACGGTTACTGCACCCAGTTCCTGCTCCACAAGAATGCCGATGCCAGCGTCACCCGTCTGCGCGCCTTCCTGGAGTCCAACGGCGACTCTGTGGTGGTCATCGAGGACGACGACGTGGCCAACTGCCATGTGCATACTTCCGACCCCGGCATGATGCTGTCGGAGGCCATCAAGTACGGCTACCTGACCGACTTCAAGATCGAGAACATGCATGAACAGTTCCTTGCCCGCCAGAAGCAGGGCAAGGGGCTGGAGAAGCAGGCCCAGGCCGAGGAAAAGAAGGAGAGCGAGTTCACCTACGCTGCAGTGGACCCCGAGCGGGAGTACGGCTTTGTGGCTGTAGCTGCCGGCGAGGGTCTGAAGAATGTCTTCACCGACCTGGGCGTGGATGCCGTGGTCAGCGGCGGCCAGACGATGAACCCCTCCACCGAGGATATCCTGGCGGCCATCCAGAGCGTGCCGGCCAAGACGGTGCTGGTACTGCCCAACAACAAGAACATCATCATGGCCTCCGAGCAGGCGCAGAAGCTGGCGGACCGCAAGGTCATTGTATTGCCCACCCGCACGGTACCCCAGGGCATGACGGCCATGCTGAACTTTGACCCTGAGGTCAAGCCCGACGAGAACGCCGTCAACATGATGCAGGCTGCGGACCGCGTGAGCACCGGTCTGGTGACTTACGCCGCCCGGGACAGCGAGTTCGACGGCAAGCCCATCAAGAAGGGCGAGATCATGGCGCTGGAGAACGGCAAGATCGTGGCCACCGGCACCGACATCGTCAAGGTCACCTACCGTCTGGCCCGCTCCATGCGCAAGAAGGACACCCAGTTCATCACGGTGATTTCGGGCTGCGATGTGAGCGACGAGGACGCCGAGCACACCACCGATCTGGTCCGCGCCAAGTGCGGCGGCAACATTGAGGTCAGCCATATCAGCGGCGGTCAGCCGGTGTATTACTACATGATCTCGGTGGAGTAAGCGGCAAGCAAACAAGACAAAAGGCGAATTTGGGAAGGTTCCGAGTTCGCCTTTTTCCTTTATGGCGGTCCGCCGCCCATCCAAGACAGAAAGGAGGTTCCGTATGGCCACCATCGACAGTTCCATTCAATATCTGAAGGGCGTGGGCCCTGCCTTTGCCAAAAAGTTTGAAAAACTGGGCATCCGCACCATCCGGGACCTGCTGCTCTGCTATCCCCGCAAATACATCGATTATACTCAGCCCTACACGGTGGCATCGGCCCCCTACGATGTGGACTGCTGCGTCAAGGCCACCGTGCTGCAGAAGGAGCCTGCCCGGCGCATCAAGGGCGGACGGGTGCTCAGCCGGGCGCTGGCCGCCGATGATTCCGGCGTGCTGATGCTGTCCTGGTTCAACGCTTCCTATGCAGCCGACAAGCTCATCGTGGGCGAAACCTATTATTTTGAAGGAAGGGTCGGCGGCACGCTGACCCACCGGGAACTGCTGCACCCGCTGGTGCGCACCGAAGCCCAGGTGGCGGCCAGTCCCTTCGTGCCGGTCTACCATGGCACCGAGGGCTTGCCGGCATCCCGGCAGGCCAGCTGTGCCCAGGCGGCACTGGCCTATGTGGGGGAGCTGCAGGACCCGCTGCCGGCGGAACTGCTGACCCGTTACCGGATGCCCAACAAGGCCCAGGCGGTGCGGGCTGTCCATGCGCCCCGCAACCAGGCGGATCTGGCCGCAGGACGCCGCCGCCTGATCTTTGAAGAACTGTACCTGCTGCAGATCGGCATCTTTCTGCTGCGCAGCCATGGCCGCCGGGAGACCAGCGCTCCCATGCGGCCGCTGAATCTGGCACCCTTCTGGGGCAGCCTGCCCTATGCGCCCACCGGCGCCCAGCGCCGTGCCACCGAGGAGATCACCCGGGACCTCTGCGGCAAGGTACCCATGAACCGTCTGCTGCAGGGGGATGTGGGCAGCGGCAAAACGCTGGTGGCGGCCGCGGCCATCTGGTTCGCCGCCCAGAACGGATGGCAGAGCGCCATGCTGGCGCCCACCGAGATCCTGGCCCGGCAGCATGCGGCCACACTGGCGGACCGGCTGGAGCCCTTCGGCATCAATGTGACGCTGCTGGTGGGCGGCATGAAGGCCAGCGAGAAGCGCATCGCCCTGGCGGCCATCGCCGACGGCCGGGCGGGTCTGGTGGTGGGCACCCATGCGGTGCTCACCGAGTCGGTGGTGTTCAAAAACCTTGGCCTTGCCATTGTGGACGAGCAGCATCGCTTCGGCGTGCGGCAACGGGGACTGCTGGCCGGCAAGGCGCAGAGCCCCCATCTGCTGGTCATGAGTGCCACACCCATCCCGCGCACCCTGGGCCTTTTGATGTACGGCGATCTGGATATCTCGGTGCTGGATGAACTGCCGCCCGGCCGCAAACCCATCAAGACCTGGTTCATCAACGGCAAAAAGCGGCGGGATATGTACGGCTTCCTGGATAAGCAGATCGAAGCCGGGCATCAGGTGTACATTGTATGCCCGGCCATCGAGGAGAACGAGCTGGACACCGGCATGCAGGCGGTGAACAAGTACTATACCGAGGTGGCCTGCGCCATGCTGCCCCACCGGCGGATCGGCCTGCTCCACGGCAAGATGAAGCCCAAGGAGAAGGACGAGGTCATGCAGCAGTTCAAGGCCGGGGAGCTGGACGTGCTGGTTTCCACCACCGTCATCGAGGTGGGGGTGGACGTGCCCAACGCCACGGCCATGGTTATTGAGAATGCCGAGCGGTTCGGCCTTTCGGCGCTGCACCAGCTGCGGGGCCGGGTGGGCCGGGGCGCGGCGGATTCCTGCTGCATCCTGATCTCGGACAATGAAAACGATTCGGTGCGGGAGCGTCTGCGCTTTCTGTGCCATACTTCGGACGGCTTCGCGGTGGCAAAATACGACCTGGAAACCCGGGGGCCCGGCGACTTCTTCGGCCAGGCCCAGCACGGTCTGCCCACCCTGCGTGTGGCGGACCTGGTGCAGGATACCCGCACGCTGCGGGTGGCCCAGGACGAGGCCAAGGCGCTGCTGGCGGGGGACCCCAATCTGACGGATCCGGCCCACCGGGCCCTTTCCGACGAGGTGGAGCGGCTGTTTGCCACGGCCGGAGCCATGAATTAAATCCCCGAATCCCTTTTATTTCCGGGGAAAGTTTGCTATACTAAAAGATAAATCGGAGAGAACCAACCCTGAACAGAGGAACCACATGCTTATGAAACGATTCTGGGCACTGTTTTGCACCGTTGTGCTGACCTTTGTGCTGGTACTGCCGGTGGCGGCGGAAGGGGAGAGCAGTGCACTGTCTGCCGACGCGCCGGAACTGACGGCCCCGGCGGGCTATGTCGTCAACCTGGACACCAATATTGTGGTGTACGACAAGAACAGCGACACCCAGCTGCAGGCGGCCAGTCTGACCAAGATGATGACCTGCCTTCTGATGCTGGAGCAGTATCAGGATCAGCTGGACACCATCACGGTCACGGCGCCCAGCTATATCTATGATTTGATCTGGGAGAAGACCACCAACGCCTCCACGGCGGATATCCGCAAGGGGGAGACCCAGACACTGCGCAATCTGCTCTATGCCATGCTGCTGCCCAGCGCCAACGAGGCAGCCTATATTGTGGCGGACTATATGGGCGGCGGCAGCATCGACAACTTTGTGGCCATGATGAACGACGAGGCGGCGGCCATCGGCTGCACGGGCACGACCTTCGCGGACCCCTGCGGTCTGGATGAACGCAACGTCACCACGGCCAAGGACGCCTACCTGATTCTGCGGGCCCTGACAGCCTACGACGTGGTGGGGACCGTCATGGCGACGGCCAGCTATGACATGGGCACCAACGACCGGTATACCACGCCCGGCACCTATATCATCCAGAACACCAACAAGATGATCTCCAACACCAGCTACTACCGGGCCTACACCAAAGGCGGCAAGACCGGCAGCCTGGGCGAATGGCAGAACTTTGCGGGCTGGCACAGCCAGGATGGCGAGAACTACATCAGTGTGCTGCTCAACGTGCCCAACTCCACCGATGAGGAGGGCGGCCGTCCGGCGCTGCTGGAGACCGGCACACTGATGGACTGGGTCTATGCCACCTATACCATTGCCCCGGCGCTGGATACCACCCAGCCCATCACCGAGAGCCGGGTGGTCTACTCCACCCAGACCGATACCGTCATGCTCTACCCGGCGGACGATATGATGACGCTGCTGCCCCGGGAGGGCGGTGCAGCGCTGACCGAGCAGGTTTTTAACCTGCCGGACCACCTGACAGCGCCCCTGAAACAGGGGGACGTGGTGGGCACCGTGACGCTGACCATCGAAGGAGAGAGCATCGGCACGGTGGACCTGATTGCAGGCAGCGACGTGGACCGCAACCAGATGTTGTATACGATTTCCCGTGTGGGAGAGTTCTTCTCCAGCACCTATTTTAAAGTGGTCATCATGCTGACGATGGCGGTCATTGCCGTCTATGCGTTTGTGTGGGTCCTGTCCATTCTGGGCGTTTGGAGCCGGGAAAGTGAAGACAAATAAGGCCGGAAAAATCCATCAGGAGGAAAAGACCATGCTGGATGTAAAACGTAATCTGACGACAATGACGGACTTCTATGAGCTGACCATGTCCGCCGGCTATCTGGACGAAGGGTATGAGGACAAGGTAGCGGTGTTTGACATGTTCTTCCGCCGTGTTCCGGACGGAGGCGGCTATGCGATCATGGCCGGCCTGCAGCAGTTCATTGACGCGGTGGACAATCTGAAGTTCACCGACGAGGACGTGAACTACCTGCGCTCCACCGGCGTCTTTGACGAGAAGTTCCTGCACTACCTGGAAACCTTCCAGCTGCACTGCAACATCTGGGCCATTGAGGAGGGCATGCCGATCTTCCCCCAGGAGCCCATCGTCACGGTGGAAGGCCCCGCCATCGAGTGCCAGCTGCTGGAGACTCTGCTGCTGGTGACCTTCAACCACCAGTGCCTCATCGCCACCAAGGCCAACCGTATTGTCCGTTCGGCCGCGGGACGCCCGGTGATGGAATTCGGCTCCCGCCGCGCCCAGGGGTATGACGCCGCCTACTTCGGCGCCCGCGCGGCCTACATCGGCGGCTGCGGTTCCACCTCCTGCGTCATGGCGGCCCGGGATTTCGGTATCCCGGCCTCCGGCACGATGGCCCACAGCTGGGTGCAGATGTTCCCCAGCGAATATGAAGCCTTCAAGAAGTATGCCGAGATGTATCCCGACGCCTGCGTGCTGCTGGTGGATACTTACAACGTGCTGCGCCACGGTGTGCCCGATGCCATCAAGGTGTTTGACGAGGTGCTCAAGCCCATGGGCAAGCGCCCCAAGGGCATCCGCATCGACTCCGGCGATATCGCCTATCTCTCCAAGAAGGCGCGCAAGATGCTGGATGAGGCCGGTTACCCCGACTGCACCATCTGCGCCTCCAACAGCCTGGACGAATACCTGGTCCGTGACCTGATTCTCCAGGGCGCCCGGGTGGACAGCTTCGGCATCGGTGAGAATATGATCACCGCCAAGAGCGACCCGGTGTTCGGCGGCGTCTACAAGCTGGCCGCCGTCAAGGAGGAGGACGGCAGCTATACCCCCAAGATGAAGCTTTCGGAGTCGGCGGAAAAGGTCACCATTCCCTGCCTGAAAAAGGTGTGGCGCATCTATGACGAGGACGGCAAGGCGATGGCCGACCTCATCACCATGGCCGATGAAAAGGTGGAGACCCAGCACGGCATCACGCTGTTCGATCCCATCGAGACCTGGAAAGAGTGCACCTATGTCCACTGCACGGCGCGCTGCCTGTCCACGCCCATCTACGAGAACGGCAAGCGGGTGTATGAGAGCCCCAGCCTCGACGACATCAAGAAATTCTGCAAGGCCCAGGTGAATACCCTGTGGGATGAGGTCAAGCGTTTCGAGAATCCTCACCGCTACTATGTGGACCTGAGCCAGAAGCTGTGGGATACCCGCAGCGCCCTGCTGAAAAAACTGTCCAAATAAATTCATTACAATCGGGTTACAAAACAAACCTCCTGCGCATACTAGGGTCAATACACCGGTAAGCGCGGGAGGTTTTTATGTTGGAACGGATGAGCTTGTTTGTGTTGGGCGGCGGGGGATACCTGGGCATCGAACTGGCCTGGCGGGGCAGTACCCACTGGACGATGTTTCTGGCGGGCGGACTTTGTCTGTGCTTTCTGCAGGCGCTGGCCTCCCGGCGGATGGCCCTGCCGCTGGCAGCAGGGGTGGGTGCCGTGGGTGTCAGCGGCCTGGAGGCCGTGGTGGGGGTACTGTGCCGCCGCTTGCTGCACGTGGCCGTCTGGGATTACAGCGCCGAGTGGGGCAATCTGGCGGGGCTGATCTGCCCCCGGTACTGCTTTTACTGGTTTTTGCTCTGCGGCTGGGTGGTGGCGGTGCTGCGCCTGGCCAGCTGGACGACAAACAGTCCCTTTTATCGTACCCAAAGGACGGCTGCGAAGACCTGAAGTCCTGATTTTGGGACCGCCGATGCTGTATACTGAAGGCATCCAAACAGAAAGGCGGTATCCAACCATGACCCAGCAGTTCAGATATGTCGGCGGCCACATCGAGGTCTATTCGGAGGGCGGCGAGTTCCTCTTCTCGGCAGACACCATGCAGGAGGCGTGGGAGGAACTGTCCGCGTAAGGCGTACAGACGCAACGCTATTATGTACAATGTGCCGAAATGGTGGAAAATATACAAATAACTTTTGTAAGTTTGTACAAAGTGCATCTTGCAAAAGACAGACTTTTTCCGTATAATGAAGACAGAAAACAGAAAGGAGATGGGGTTGCATGTTGAAGCTGCATACCCTGGCGGAATGGATGCATGGATTTCTGGATCCGGATCGTCCGTACGGTTTGCCGGAGGAGATGTACAACGACGTGATCCCGTCGGGCGTACACGCCTACAACCGTACCGATCTGTTCTGACAACCCATTCATCCCCACGCAAGCATGCCCCGTGCCGATGCCTTCGTGCATCGGCACGGGGCATTTTTTGCTTGTATTTTTTCGCAAAAAAGGGTATTCTAATACTGTTACTGTAAGAAGGCCGGTGAGGTTGCGCCGGTTCGTCAAAAGGAGTATCCGCATGAAACTGATTACTTTTACTGTGCCGTGCTATAACTCGGCCGCGTATATGGACCGCTGCATCGAGACGCTACTGCCGGCGGGGGAGGAGGCCGAGATCATCCTGGTGGATGACGGCTCCACGGACGACACCGGCAAGGTGGCGGACAGCTACGCCGAAAAATATCCCGATATCGTGCGCGTCATTCATCAGGAGAACGGCGGTCACGGCGAGGGTGTCAACCAGGGCATCCGCAACGCCACGGGACTGTTTTTCAAGGTGGTGGATTCCGACGACTGGCTGGACACCGAGGCGCTGGCCAAGGTGATGGAGGTGCTGCGCCGTTTTGCTAAGGCCGAGACGCCGCTGGACCTGCTAATGGCCAACTATGTCTATGAGCATGTGGCGGATAACACCCGCAACGTGGTGGACTACACCGGCATCCTGCCGGAGAACCGGGTCTTCCACTGGGATGAGATCGGCAAGTTCCCGCCGGACAAGAACATCCTGATGCACAGCGTCATCTACCGCACCGAGGTGCTTCGCGCCAGCGGCATGGTGCTGCCCAAGCATACCTTCTATGTGGACAATCTGTTTGTCTACCAGCCGCTGCCCCAGGTCAAAACGATCTACTATCTCAATCTGGATCTCTACCGGTATTTCATCGGCCGGGACGACCAGAGTGTCAACGAGAAGAACATGATCAAGCGGGTGGACCAGCAGCTGCGTGTCACCCGGCTGATGATGGAAGCGGTGGATCTCTTTGCACTGCCCCCCGAACAGGACAAGCTGCGCGCCTATATGTTCAACTATTTCTCCATGATGATGGCCATTTCCAGCATCTTCCTGGCACTGGACGGCAGCGAGGAAGCCCTGGCCAAGCGGCAGAAACTGTGGGATGACCTCAAGGCCCACGACGAGCGGCTCTATCGCCGGTGCCGTCATTCGGTGGCCCAGGCTTGCAACCTGCCTGGGTGGCTGGGCTGCAAACTGAGCATTGCCGGGTACCGTATTGCGCAGAAGCTCTTCAAGTTCAACTGATGGGGGCCGCCATGCAGCAATACAAGACCATTCTGTTTGATCTGGACGGCACGCTGACCGACTCGGCGCCCGGCATCCTCAACTCGGTGCGCCATGCCTGCCGGAGGCTGGGCCTGGATGTGCCGGACGAGGCCACACTGCGTCGGTTTCTCGGCCCGCCGCTGCCCTCCTCCTTCCGGGATTACCTGCACTTGAGCGAGACGGATGTGGCCCGCGCGGTGGATGCGTTCCGGGAATATTACCCTGAGAAGGGCATCTTTGAAAATGAAGTCTTCCCGGGCATTCCCGAATTGCTCCATGATCTGAAAAAGTCCGGCAAAACGGTGGTGATGGCCACCAGCAAGCCGGAGGTGTTTGCCCGGCGCATCATGGAACACTTCGCTCTTGCGGACTGCTTTGACGCCATCTGCGGCGCCACCATCGACGAGACCCGCACCGAAAAGGCGGAGGTGGTTGCCTATGCGCTGCAGACGGCAGGCATTACCGATCGGCAGAATGCGGTAATGGTGGGCGACCGGGAACACGATGTGAAGGGTGCGGCCCGCAACGGGCTGCCCTGCATCGGGGTGCTCTACGGCTACGGCAATGCCGAGGAACTCACGGCGGCCGGCGCGGTGGCCCTGGCTCCCACCGTGGAGGATCTGCGC
>CALXHT010000005.1 GCA_944388215.1 uncultured Gemmiger sp.
CCCTGGAAGAAGCCATGCAGAAATGGCAGACCGTCGATCAGCTGCCTGAACAGTATCGCGTCTGATCAAAGGGCCTGACCTCGAATCCGTAAACAGACACCGCCGCGGAGGCTGCCTCCGCGGCGGTGCTTTTTGTGTTTTTTCAGAGACAGAACCACGCAGGAAAAGCGGCTGCCCGCAGAGGGCAGCCGCTTTTTAAGTTGGCGTTATCTTTTGGCGGCAGGCAGCGGCCCCGGTTTACCGGGTGTACTTTTGCCGGAAGCGGCAGACCGCGGCGGCCGCCAGGCCGGCACCCGACAGGCAGAAGAGCACCCACCACAGCATGGGATGGCTGGGGTCGGAAGTCTGCGGGATCCCGGAAGAACCGACAGGGGAGGCCGGCGCGGAGGCGGGCTGTGCAGGCGCTGCCGCCCGGGACGTGGCGGTGGCCGCCGTACTGCCGGAAGAAGCGCTGGCAGTACTGGCGGAGACATTGCCGGAAGAACCGCCGCTGGCAGCATTATCGGAAGCGGTGCCGGAGGAACTGCCGGAAGAGCCGTTGGCGGAACTGTCGGTGGGATCGGAGGAACTGCCGCCGGAGCCGGAAGGCGGCGCCTCCTCCGCGGGTTGGGGAGCCGGGGGATCGGTGTAGCCCAGGGCGTAGGTGGAGAACCGGTCGGTGTCGAAGGTCAGCGCGGCGCTGGCGGCGTCAAAGGCTGCGGGCAGCTTTTCCGCCACACCCTCATGGACACGGACGAGGAAGAAGGTACGGTCGGCCTGCACCAGCGATTCCGGGAGGAAAACGCTGATGCGCAGCGGGCTGGCCAGTCGGGTCAGCTTGCCCAGTTCGGTGTCGCCGGATTTCAGCACAAGGGAGAGATCGAAGAACCGGGCCAGGGTATCCCCGTCCTCCAGGATCTTCTGTGCGGCGGTTTTGTCCTCCGGGGAGATCCCCTCCTTAGAAAACCGCACTTCCACCGTGATGGGCTGCAGCTGCCGGATGGCGTCCTCCACCCGGGCGGCGGTTTCTTGGGCCACGCCGGCGGGGGTCTGGCTGCCCAGCATGTCCACAAGCAGCTGTTCGGTCTGTGCAGCCAGCAGCGCTTCGCCGTCGGAAGTCATGCCGGCCTGCACTTCCTCCCGGTCAGGGTCAACGGGAGGCAGCCCGGAGAGCAGCACATCCGGCTCGTAGGTCTGCACCCGGAAAAGCCCGTCCGCAGGCACCGCAATGAGGCCCGCGCCCAGGTAATCGCTGGGGTCTTCGCTGTAAGCGCCGCCGTCGATGGTCAGGGCGGGGGTGTTTCCCGGGGTGGGCACATCTGCCTCGGGGCCATACACGCCGAGGGTGCCGCGGATGACGTGGTCCCCGGTGTTGTGGATGGCCAGCGTGGGGACCGTGCCTTCCGAGAGGGTGTCCGGGCGGCGTACCAGCGCCACAGCCGCCAGATCACTGGCGGTGCCGTCCGCGCTGACACGGCTCATCACCATCTCGCCGGAATCGCCGGAAAGCAGGCACCGGGTACTGCCGGCACCCTGCAGGTTCAGGTCCTGCAGCGTCAGGTTGGAGGAATTCGCAATCAGGGTGGTAATATCCGCGGCCTTCTGCGAAACGGCAACCGTACCGTTTTGCAGCGTTACGGTGTTGCCCGCCTCCAGGCGGAAGCCCGGATTTTCAGCGCCGCCGGAGCTCCCGGCCGGAGTGGTACAGGTGTAGGTGTGCCCGCCGAAATCGATGGTCAGGTTCACATCCCGGGCGCCGTCCGCCTGGAACAGGCCGACACCGCTGCCGGCAGCATCCTTCAGCAGGGTGACCGTGCCGGTCTTGATTTGGGAGCTCACCACTGCCTGCACGGCGTCCGTCAGGGCGGGGTAGGCGTAACCGGCCGCTTCGGCCACCAGGTCCAGCTCATGACCCTGCCCGGTGTCGGTGGCACCGTCGTAGAACAGGGCGGTGGCGGAGGCGTTCAGCGCGCCGCCGTAGTATTGCGCCCCTGTGACGGGATCGAGGGCGCAGGCGCTGCTGTCCTGTTCCGATATGTGGATGGTGTTGCGGGCCAGCCTGATGCCGCTGACTTCCACCTGGTCGGACTTGGCGTATCCCACGATGGGCGCTGCCATGAAGTAGGCGGAGATGCGGCTGTCCGAAATTTCGCACTGGCTGACCTTCAGCGTGGCGTTGCCCGCCAGATCGCCCACCAGGGCGGCGGCCTTCTGCATGGCCAGGACGCTGGCCCCGCGGACCGCCACATTCTGCAGCGTCAGGCTGCCGCCATTCTGGCGGCCCACCACCACGGCCAGCATGCTGCTGCCATAGATCTGGGTGATCTCTTCCCAGGGCTGGCTGATGGCGATGCGGGCGCCGGCAAAGGTCAGGTTCTCAAGGGTCAGGTCGCAGCAGTTATAGCCGATGAAGGCGGCATCGCTGTAGCTGTTCTGCCCGTCGCCGGGGCGGCTGTCCTGCTGGGCGCCGCGCACCCCGGTCTGGGTGGTCAGGCCGGTGATGGTGTGTCCGTTGCCGTTGAAGATCACGCCTTCCAGCGTCTGGCTGTCTGCAATGTTGCAGTCCCCGGCGGCGGTGTAGCTGACCGTGCCGGTGCAGATGGGGGTCCAGTAATGGGCGGACAGGTCCGCATCGGCCGTCAGATTGACGGTATACCCCGCAAAGGAAGTGCCCTGGTTCACCAGCCGGGCCCACCAGACCAGCGCAGCGGCATCCCCCAGGGAAACCGTTCGGGCGCTGTCGTCCGCCACATAGGTGGAAGGTGCTTCGGTTACCTGGTCATTCCAGAAGGAGTCCAGCGTGTCACAGGCGGTGGTCTGGTCACCGTACCAGGTGGCGGCATCCGCAACGCTTTCCACGGTGGAGCCGCCCGTACCGGCGGCATCTGCCCATGCGGTGGCGGGCAGCAGCGCCATCAGCATACAGACCACAGCGAGAACAGAAACCCATTTTGCCTTTTTCAAACCGCAACGCCTCCTTTTATAGCCATCGGACTCCGCCGCCGCAGCAATCCGGCGGTGCATTTCCGTTGGATTGCATCACGCGGAGTTGTAATATAATCATTATATGGGTTTTCGACAAAATTCGCAACAAAAAAATTGTCGGTCATTCGAAAAAATATGGCGTTTCGGTAAATGTAAGGAAAAATAGCATCTGTGCAGAGAATGTATATTGCCTCGGCCCTGTTCTACCATGAAAAAATCCCCGGTATCCTGCGCGGTGCAGGATACCGGGGATTCCATAAAACCGTTTTGGTGGGGAAATCACACGGAATTGCCGGTGGGCGAGAAACAGGCCAGCAGCGGGGCCAGCTCCACGGTGTCGGGGTAGGAGATGGTGATGGCATACATGCGGTCATCCACCTTTTTCAGCAGCATGAGCTGGTTCATCCGGGCACCGTTGGCCTCCACAGAGTAGCTCAGGCAGGTGAACTCGGTGCTGCCCAGCGTGTAGGGCTCCGGATCGCCGAAATCGATGGACATGGTGGTCCGGGAGAGCTGCTGTTCCATGGCGGCAATGTACTGGTCCACGGTCATGGCGGCCAAAGGCAGCTTTTCGCTCATGACGATGACGTTGCTGCCGTTGGTCACATCGATGGCCATCATCTCATAGACGGTGTTCAGCTGGGAATAGTCCAGGATCATTTCGCCGGTATCGGGGTCCTCGTACAGCATGTCGGTGGTGACCTGCATCATCTGGTTGATCTCGTCGTCGCTGGCCATGACCATGGTCTCCGGCAGGGCAAAGTGCAGTCCCAGTGTGGTGCTGGTGTAGTCCGTGTCGGTGCGCTCACCTGGCTGGTATTCCTCCGGCGGTTCCTCGGTGGGCGCCGGGGTGGGCGTGGCCGGTTCCGGCGTGGGGGTGGCGGTGGACGCCGGCGAAGGGGCGGGCGTCGCGGCGGTCTCGCTGGCGGCGGGCTGGCTGCAGCCGCTGAGCAGCGCGGCCAGCAGCAGTGCGGACAGATACAAAGCAATCCCTTTTCTCATGGTACTCCTCCTGACGGGCAAGATTGGCGGTGCGGCAGGGAAACGGGCACCGCCGGCCTCTTATATAATCAGTGTACAGGGCAGGCGGGGGTGGCCGCAAGTGGCGTTTTCCCCAAAAAGTCGTAAATATTTTGTACATCCGACGAAAAATGGCGGCACCCGAAGGTGCCGCCGGAAGACGGAAACTTATTTGCCGCGGATCACGCGGGAGAGCTGGATGAGCAGGGTGGGCAGGAAGGCCAGCACCACGATGCAGAGCACCTGGAAGCCGTTGACGGGGGCCACCAGGAACAGTCCCTCCAGCGCGGGAACAAAGAGCACGAAGGCCAGCAGCAACACGCCGGTGCCGAAGGCCATGAGGGAATAGGGGTTGCCGGACAGCCCCAGCCGGAAGATGGACTCGGTGCCGCGGCAGTTGAAGCCGTGGAACAGCCGGGCCAGCGTCAGGGTGGCAAAGGCCATGGTGCTGGCCAGCGCGGCGCCGCCCTGGGCAAGACCGATGTAGAAGGCGATCATGGCCGCCACACCGATCATCAGGCCCTGGCCGAAGACGTGGGTCAGCATGGGTTTGTCCATCATGGAGGCGTTGGGGTCACGGGGCTTCTGGTCCATCAGACCGGGGCGGGCGGGCTCCATGCCCAGGGCGATGGCGGGCAGACTGTCGGTGAGCAGGTTGATGAAGAGCAGATGCACCGGCTGGAAGGGCACGCTCAACCCCGCCAGCGAGGCGTAGATGACCGCCAGGATGGCGCCCATGTTGCCGGACAGCAGAAACTGGATGGCGTTGCGGATGTTGGCGTAGACGCTGCGGCCGTTGAGCACCGCCTTGACGATGGTGGCGAAGTTGTCGTCGGCCAGGATCATGGCGGCGGCATCCTTGCTGACCTCGGTGCCGGTGATGCCCATGGCCACGCCCACATCGGCTTTCTTCAAGGCGGGGGCGTCGTTGACGCCGTCGCCGGTCATGGCCGCAATGCAGCCACGGCGCTGCCAGGCCGTCACGATGCGGATCTTGTGCTCGGGGCTGACCCGGGCGTACACCGCGATGTGGGGCAGCTTCTCGTCCAGTTCGGCGTCGGACATGTTCTCCAGCTCCACGCCGTCCACCGCCATGTCGCCCTCCGAGAAGATGCCGATCTGTTTGGCGATGGCGGTGGCGGTGACCTTGTGGTCGCCGGTGATCATGACGGTGCGGATGCCGGCCTTCCTGGCCTCGGCCACCGCCTTGATGCTCTCGGGACGGGGCGGGTCGATCATGGAGATCAGACCCACGAAGGTGTAGTCCTTTTCGTCGTCCAGCGTGAGCAGCCGGGCTTCGGGCAGGGGACGCTGGGCAAAGGCCAGCACCCGCAGGCCGTTCTCGGACAGTTCCCGGTTGACCTTTTCGATCTCGGCACGGCGCTCCGGCGTCATGGGCACCACGCCGTTGCCGGTGAGCAGATGGGTGGAGCGGTCCAGCAGCACGTCGATGGCGCCCTTGGTGTAGAGCATGGGACCCTCATCGGTGTTGTGCAGGGTGCTCATCAGCTTGCGGTCCGAGTCAAAAGCCAGCTCGGCCAGACGGGGATGCTGGCTGCGGTAGACCGGCGCATCCACATAGAAATAGTTGCCCAGCTGGACCAGGGCCACCTCGGTGGGGTCGCCCACGCCGGTGCCGCTCTCGGTGTTCATGGTGGCGTCGCTGTCCAGCACGGCAATCTTCAAAAGGGTGCGCTGGGCGTCGTTCTCCAGCTCCAGGTCGGTGCCGGGGGTCAGGGTGCCGTCGGCCCAGATCTGCTGGACCGTCATACGGTTCTGGGTCAGGGTGCCGGTCTTGTCGGAGCAAATCACCTGCACCGAGCCCAGGCTCTCCACGGCCTTCAGTTCCTTGATGATGGCGTGCTGCCGGGCCATCTTCTGGGTGCCCATGGCCAGCACGATGGTGACGATGGAGCTCAGCGCCTCGGGGATGGCAGCCACGGCCAGCGCCACGGCGAACATCAGGGCATCCAGCACGCCCATGCCGTTGCGGAACACCGACAGCAGGAAGACCGCCGCGCAGATCACCATGATGACCACGGCCAGCTTGCCGGAGAAGTCGTCCAGGTTCTTCTGCAGCGGCGTCTTGCGCTGCTGGGTCTCGTTCATCAGGCCGGCGATGCGGCCCAGCTGGGTGTCCATGCCGGTGCCGGTCACCACCATGGTGGCGCGGCCGTAGGTCACCAGCGACCCGGAGAACGCCATGTTCTTCTGGTCGCCCAGGGCCACCTCGGCGCCGGAGATGGCGTCACGGCTCTTTTCCACCGCCTCGGACTCGCCGGTGAGGGAACTCTCGTTCACCTTCAGCGACCAGCTGTTGAGGATGCGGCCGTCCGCCACGATCAGGTCGCCGGCCTCCAGCTCCACGATGTCGCCGGGCACCACCTGGTCGCCGGGCACCTCCACCCGCTGACCGTTGCGCAGCACCTTGGCGGAGGGGGCGCTCATGGCCTTCAGGCTTTCCAGGGATTTCTCGGCCTTGAAGTACTGCACGGTGCCCAGCACGGCGTTGAGGATCAGCACCGCAAAGATGACCAGTGTGCTCTCCAGATTGCCCGAGAACATGGAAATGATGGCCGCCACAATGAGGATGGCCACCAGCAGGTCCTTGAACTGCTCGGCAAAGACGGCCAGCCAGCTCTTTTTTTCGCCTTCGGCCAGCCGGTTGGGGCCGTACTGCTCCAGCCGCTGGGCCGCCTGCTGGTCGGTCAGGCCGCCGGCCGTGACGCCCAGCTGCTTGAGGGCTTCCTGGGGGGATAGATTGAAATAGGGTTTCTGCATACTTTCTTCTCGCCTCTCCTGTTATCAATGTACCGGGCCGACCCGGCCGGGAAAAGAAAAAAGACTTCCCGGCCTGTGGGACTGCTCCCGGCCGAAAAGTCTTGTTACCACCTACGGGGCGCGCTCCGCCAGATTCCAGTTGCGGAATCGGGATGTTGACGGTGCGACTTACAACTACTCCCTTTTCAACGAGAAACTATACCATGATTTTGCCCCGAATGCAAGCAAAAGTTGGAAAATCCCGAAAAAAATCTATGTGAAAAAAACAACAAAAAAAACGATGCGCACCGCCGCCGTTTGTGTTATAATACAAAAAAGCCGACATCACGGACCGTTCCGGCGTCCATGCGGCCCCATATAAAAGGAACATCCCGGGAGGTTTGTTATGAAAGACGTTGTAGCATTGGGCGAACTGCTCATTGACTTTGCACCCGTTTCCACCGACGAGGCGGGCTATCCCACCCTGAAAGCCCAGCCCGGCGGTGCGCCCGGCAACTTCCTGGCGGCGCTGCAGAAGTACGGCTGCACCACGGCGCTCATCGGCAAGGTGGGCGACGATGCCTTCGGGCATCTTTTGAAGGGCACGCTGGACGAGATCGGTATCGACACCACCGGTCTCGTGGTGGACCCGGCGGTCTTCACCACGCTGGCCTTTGTCACGCTGGATGCCACCGGCAACCGGTCCTTCAGCTTTGCCCGCAAGCCCGGCGCCGACACCTGCCTGACCGGCGACGAGGTGGATAAAACCCTGCTGGACGACTGCAAGGTCTTTCACTTCGGCACCTTGAGCCTCACCAGTGAACCGGCCCGCTCCGCTACGCAGGCAGCGGTGGCCTACGCCAAGGAGCAGGGCAAGCTCATCAGCTTTGACCCCAACCTGCGCAAGCCCCTGTGGCCCAGCGACGAGGCGGCCAAGGAGCAGATCGAGTGGGGCCTGCGCCAGGCGGATATCGTCAAGATCAGCGACGAGGAGATCGAGTTCCTGTGGGGCATCTCCCCCGAGGAGGGTGCCCAGAAGCTGCTGAAAGAGTACGGCGTGCGTCTGGTCTACGCGACCTTAGGCCCCAAGGGCTGCCATGTGGCCAACCGCAACGGCAGCTGTGAGGTGCCCTCTCCCACGGGGCTGCATGTCATCGATACCACCGGCGCCGGGGATATCTTCGGCGGCAGCGCCATGAGCCAGTTCCTGCGGCTGGGCAAGGCCCCCGAGGAGCTGACGGTGGAGGAACTGCGCGCCATCACCCGGTTCGCCTGCTGCGCGGCCAGCCTGTCTACCCAGACCCACGGCGGCATCAACAGCGTGGTTCCCGAGGCGGAAGTCCGGGCCATCTTCTGAGCCATCGAAAACCATCAGGCGGGACCGTTCCCTGCGGGGAACGGTCCCGCTTTTTGTCTTTACAGGGCGGGAAAAATCTGCCATAATGAAGAAAAATGGGACAGGAGGGACCGTCCATGAAAAAACTGTTTGCACTGGCCGACCGGTATCTGCAGGAGTCCGACTGGAAGACGATGGCAATGCTCAAATTCTGCCTGCTGGGGCTGGGCATCGCCGTGGGGGCGATGGTGCCGCCCAAATACAAAAAGACGGCGGTGGCCGTGGGGCTGCCCCTCTTCTTTGTGACCTACCTGCCCCTGATGGCCAAGCTCATCCATCTGGCGGCGGAACAGAAGGCGGAGGACCTGGAGGAGGACTACGTATGACCGTACAGGAAAAGATGCACAATGTATCGCTGTATCTGCCCAACGACCCGTCCATCGTGGAGGAGCAGACCCGGTGCCTGGAAAAACTCTATGACTATAACCAGACCCGCCCCAGGGAAGGGGCCAGGCGCACGGCGCTGCTGAAAGAGATGTTTGCCGAGTTCGGCGAGGGCAGCTACATCGAACCGCCGCTGCACGCCAACTTCGGGGGCAAGTTTGTCCATTTCGGCAAAAATGTCTATGCCAACTTCAACCTGACCCTGGTGGATGACACCCACATCTATGTGGGGGACTGCACGATGTTCGGCCCCAACGTGACGGTGGCCACGGCGGGTCATCCCATTCTGCCCCAGCTGCGGGCCCAGGGCTATCAGTACAACGCGGCGGTGCACATCGGCAAAAACTGCTGGATCGGCGCCGGGGCCATTCTCCTGCCGGGGGTCACGCTGGGTGACAACGTGGTGGTGGGCGCCGGCAGTGTGGTGACGAAGGATCTGCCCGACAATGTGGTGGCGGTGGGCAATCCCTGCCGGGTGCTGCGGCCCATCACCGACAACGACCGGGAATACTACTTCAAACAGCATCCCATCGACCCGGCGCTTCTGCGATAACCCGACAAAAAAGACCTGCTTTCCTCTGGGAAAGCAGGTCTTTTGGTATGTTACGGCAAACTTTTAGTGAGTGTCCACCATGTCCATGGCGAAGAGGGCAGCGCCCAGGGCGCCGCAGAGCTGGGCCTTGTCGCTGACCACCAGGGTGGTGCCCAGCTTTTCTTCCAGCGTCTTGACCAGACCCTGGTTCTTGGAGACGCCGCCCGTCATCATGTAGCGCTCCGCACCGCCCACGCGCTTGGCCAGGGCGGCGGTCTTGGAGGCTACCGCCTTGTTCAGGCCGTGGACAATATCGTCGGTGGGCTTGTTCTGGGCGATCAGCGAGACCACCTCGGATTCCGCAAACACCGTGCACATGCTGGAGATGGTGATGTCTTCCTTATAATGCAGGCCGGCCTTGCTCATCTCGTCCAGGTTCATCTCCATGGTGCGGGCCATCATCTCCAGGAAACGGCCGGTGCCGGCGGCACACTTGTCGTTCATGACGAAGTTCTCCACGGCGCCGTTCTCATCCAGCCGGATGACCTTGCTGTCCTGGCCGCCGATGTCGATGACGGTGCGCACGCTGGGGTCCAGGTAATGGGCGCCCCGGGCATGGCAGGTGATCTCGGTGATGCTCTTGTCGCCGTCCTGGATGGCCGTGCGGCCGTAGCCGGTGGTGACGATGGCGTCGATGTCCTCCCGCTTGAGGCCGGCCTGCTCCAGCGCCTGCTCCAGGGCGCGCTCGGCGCCCACGGCGGCACCGGCACCGGTGGGCAGGATCACGCCGGTGACCATCTTCTTGTCCTTGTCCAGAATCACCACGTCGGTGCTGGTGGAACCGCTGTCAATGCCTGCAAAATAGCCTTTTCCCATCTTGATCTCCTTTTCCTCACCCTGGCTGGGGTCCATGCTCTCGGCAAAGGCCTCCAGACGGGTCAGCAGCTGACCGCTGCTCTGCAGCGTGTAGTCCGATTCAATCTTCAGCAGCGGCACCGCCACGCTCTGCTTGACCTGGGCGTACTCGAAGCTGTAAAAATCACAGAATTTCACCGTGTGGTAGATGATCCCCTTCAGGTCGGGATCGTTGAAGAGCCGCTTGCGGCCGGTGTTGTCCATCATCCGCATGCAGGGGATCTGGCCCAGCAGCTCGGCGGCATACCACTCCATCAGGGCGTCAAAATCGGCGTCCTCCGGCGGCAGCACTTCGCCCACCGACCGGTTGTGCACACAGGTCTCGTTCTCCACGGGGTAGGGCATGGCACCCTGCACCATCTCGAAGAGCTCCTTGCCCATCCGGGCGCCCAGCACACTGATGTGGGGTCCGCGGGTCTTCTCGGGGGCGTGGAAGGCTGCCCGGAAGGCCTTGGCATCAAAGGTGGTGCCCTTGTAGGCCGCGTAGGCCTTGGCCAGCCCCTTCAGCTGGGCTGCCGTGCGCTCCCGGCTGCACTCGCCGCCGCTGTGCAGCATGTCCACGATGTAAAGGAAGTCCAGCTTGCCGCTCTCCTCCAGCACGTCGTAGACGCTGCGGATGGTGTCGCAGCAGTTCACCAGCACCAGCTCGTGGACCTGACCGCTCATGACGGCTTCCAGCAGCGACTTGCCGAAGCCGCAGATGTTGGAATGGGCCAGCTGGTCGGCTTTGTCAAATCCCTCCTGCATGCCGTTCAGGTTCTCACACTGAGCGCCCAGGGCGGTCAGCAGTTCAATGGGGGTGTATTTGCAGACGTAATAGGTCTTGTTCATGCCTTGGCTCCTTCCTCGGTGCGACCCGGTTCGTTCAGCATCTCCAGGAAAGCGCCCAGGCGGGTGGAGGTCTGGCCCTCGCCGCCGTGGCTGCGGTCGCAGCCGTCGCCGTCCAGAATCAGCAGCGGCAGACCCGCTTCCTCAAACTTCTTTTTGGCCAGCTGAGCCGCGCCCAGGGTGTGCTTGCAGCCCCAGTGGTCGAACCACACCACGCCGTCGGCCTTGACCTGCTTGGCGTGGCGGATGCCCGCCTCGATGCGGCGCACCGCGCTGCCGTTGAGGGCATGGTAGACCATCCGGTGGGCCATGGCCTCGTAGGGATGCTCGGGGTCAAAGTCCGGCTCGGACACTTCGCTGAGCTCGCATCCCACGATCTGGGCATCCTCCCGGAAGAGCAGGTCCTCCTTGATGGCGTCCGACCAGAAGGGGATGGTGTGCATCCAGTAGATGCGCTTGCCTTTGGCGGCGGGAGCGAGCTCCACATCTTTCAGCAGCTCGTCCACATAGGCTTCCACCTGGGGAGTGCCCAGCAGGATGTTGTTGGTCATACCGCAGTACAGCGGCGTCACCAGATCGGTAGGCACATACCGGTCGGCCCGCTTCTGCTGATAGGTGCGGTATTTTTCCAGGGTGCGCTTGGAACGGCGCAGCCGCTCCTTCAGCGATTCCTCGTCGATGGTGCGGCCGGTCTGCTGTTCCAGGAAGGAGGCCAGCGCCCGCAGCTGGGCAGCCACGTATTCCACGTTGTCCTCGTTCTGCTGCATGGGCACGTCGATGGCAAAGGGCTGCACATGGTACAGCTGGCTCAGCGTGCGGAAGGTCAGCAGGTTGGCGTCACAGGTCAGGTTGGTGTAGACGATGCACTTCGGCTTGGGCAGCACGCCCTTCTGCGCCGCACCCAGAAAGGTTTTGTGGTAGCTGCACAGCGTCTCGGAAATGCCGGTGTTCTCGGCCTGCTGCAGAAAGCCGCGCTCCGCCTGGGAGCCCGACAGATAGCAGGAAAACGCCTCCACATTGTAGGGGTTGAGGCCCACTTCCTGGAGCATCTCGCAGGGGGTGAAGACGCTGACCATGGCCGAGTGTTCGGGGTCCTGCAGCGGGGCCAGCATGGCGTCCATCATGATGCGGGCCAGCTTGCGGTCGGCGGGCTGCAGGCGTTTGTCGGGGCTGAACCGGTTTTTCAGGTTCTGGGCTTCCCACCCGGTGCGCAGCAGTGTGCGCGCACGCTGGGGGTTCTGGTTGCTCCAGGCCTCCACGGTCCGCCCGAAAGTCTCTACTACTTGCATATTTTGTCCTCTCTCTACTCTCCGCGCCGGTTCCTGTGCAAAAAAACAGCGGGGCCCCCGGCCGGATACCGACCGGAAAACCCTCGCCCGTTTTCATCGTTACGGTGCTGCTGTACAGGATGCGCTCATCCTATAATACACCCGCTGCAGCGTAAAATCAATGGATTTTTTGTACAGTTCTTGTGGTTGTGTCTGTCGAAAAATTAGGCCGGATGCTGCTGTGCCCCGCCGCCGGGAGCGGGCATGGGGCAGTGGGTCAGGTGCCAGGCGAACAGCAGCGAGCTGATGGCCCAGGTGATGGGGTAGGCCCAGAAGACCACCGAAATCTGGGGGATAAAGTGCACCGTGATGGTGATGTAGGTGATGCGCAGGGCACACCATATGGCCAGCATGATGACCATGGGCACCACGGGGCGGCCCAGGCCCCGCAGGATGCCGGCGCAGCAGTGACTGAAGGCCAGCAGGCAGTAGAACAGCGAGACGGTGCGCGCCTGCTGCACGCCGAAGGCGACCACGTCTGCCTCGCCGCTGAAGGCGCCGATGAAGATGGGGGCCATGGTGAACATGGCCAGACCCACGCATTCTGCCAGCAGGCAGGAACAGACGATGCCGAACCGCATGCCGCGGCGCACCCGGGGCAGCTGCCCGGCGCCGATGTTCTGGCTGACGAAGGTGGCCAGCGCCATGGAGAAGCAGGTCACCGGCAGGAAGACGAAGCCCTCCACCTTGCTGTAGGCGCCACAGCCGGCCATGGCGTTGGCGCCGAAGGCGTTGATATTGGCCTGGACGATGACGTTGGCGATGGAGATTACCGAGTTCTGCACGCCGGAGGGCACGCCCTGGGCCACCACGGCCCGCAGGGTGGCGGGATGGAAGCGCACCTGGCGCCACCGCACGCCGTAGGCCTCCTTGGTCAGGGTCAGCTTGCGGAAGGCCAGCCCGGCGCTGACCGTCTGGGAGATAATGGTGGCGAAGGCCGCGCCGCCCACCCCCATATGGAGCCCTGCGATGAACCACAGGTCCAGGATGACGTTGAGGATGGAGGCGATGATGAGGTAGCGCATGGGACTGCGGCTGTCGCCCACCGACTGCAGGATGCTGGCGCCCATGTTGTACATGACCACGGCCAGCGAGCCCATGAAGTAGACCCGGAAATAGATGATGGAGTTGGGCAGGACGTTTTCGGGGGTGTCCATCCAGCGCAGGATCTGGGGGGTGAGCAGCACGCCCACCACGCTGAGCACCACGCCGGCGGTGATTCCCAGGGCCACCGTGGTGTGGACGGCCCGGTGAAGGGCGGCGTCGTCCTTGGCACCGTAGTGGCGGGCCACCAGCACGCCGGCGCCCAGGCTGACGCCGTTCACAAAGCCGGTGAGCAGAAAAATCAGGCTGCCGGAGGAACCCACGGCCGCCAGGGCGTCGCCGCCCAGGAAGTTGCCCACGATCAGCGAATCCACCGCGTTGTAGAGCTGCTGGAACAGATTGCTGAAAAAGATGGGCACCGCAAACACAAGCATACCCCTGGCCACGCTGCCGCTGGTCAGGGAAACGTTTTTCTCAAACACGCTTTTTCCCACACCTTTGTCTTGTATAATTTCTCTCCTATCCTACGCGCCCGGGGGCGCAGTGTCAAGGAGGGAAGAGGGCAAAAACAGGACAAAGCCTTGTGGAACGGCTCGAAACCCTGTATAATAAAGGCTAAAATGCAAAAGCACAGGGGAGATGGAGTGCATGAATATTCAGTTGCAGGACCTCACCAAGCGCTTCCCGGCCCGGGGCCGGAAAGCCCGCGGCGAAGTCACGGCGGTGGACAAACTCACCTTTGAAGTGCCGGACGGGCTGCTGGTGGGTCTGCTGGGGCCGTCGGGCTGCGGCAAGAGCACGACGCTGAACATGATCTGCGGGCTGGAAACCCCCACCGAGGGTAAGATCCTCTTCGGCGGGGAGGACGTGACCGGCCTGCCGCCCGAGCTGCGTGGGGTGGGCATGGTCTTCCAGAACTACGCCCTCTACCCGCATCTGACGGTATTGCAGAACATCACCTTCCCGCTGGAAAACCTGAAGGGCGCCCAGAAACTCTCCAGGGCCGAGATGCGCCGCCGTGCCCAGGAGGCCGCGGCCCTCGTCCAGATCGAGGAGCTGCTGGACCGCAAGCCGAAGGAACTTTCGGGCGGTCAGCAGCAGCGTGTGGCCATCGCCCGGGCGCTGGTCAAGATGCCCAAGGTGCTGCTGCTGGACGAGCCCCTCTCCAACCTGGACGCCCGGCTGCGGCTGCAGACCCGGGAGGAGATCTGCAAGATCCAGAAAAAGACCGGCATCACCACGCTGTTCGTCACCCATGACCAGGAGGAGGCTATGAGCATCTCGGACCGCATCGTGGTGATGAAGGACGGCCTGCTCATGCAGCAGGGCAAACCCCAGCAGGTCTACGACGACCCGGCCAACCTGTTTGTGGCCAAATTCCTGGGCACGCCGCCCATCGATGTCTTTGAGGGCAATGTTCAGAAAGGCCGGCTGCTGCTGGCCGGCCAGGACGTGCTGGCGGTGCCCGGTGCGCCGGACGGTACCGTCTGGGTGGGCATCCGACCCGAGGGCTTCACCCCCGACCCCAACGGCCCGGTGGTGTGCGGGCTCTCCCGGGTGGAGGTGCTGGGCCGGGATGTGAGCATCGTCTGCACCCACCCCGCCTGCGTGACCGACACGCTGCGGGCCATCGTCAACGCCCGCCACGACGTGGACGGCACCTCCGATACCGTCCGTTTTGCCCTGCACCCCGACAAGGTGTTCCTCTTCGACCATGACACCGAGGCGCGCATCCGCTTCGGCGCCGGGGTCTGAGTGCCGGAAGGAGGGAACTGTCCATGCATCGCAAACTCAACAAGGCGTGGCTTTACCTGCTGCCGTCCCTGGTGCTGCTGGCGGCGTTTCTGGTCTACCCCCTCATCGACGTGCTGGTCTACTCGGGGGAGGAGGGCTTCAACTTCGCCTCCCAGACCTACTTCGGGGTGGGCCTGTATAACTACAGCTATGTGCTCCACGACCCCTACTTCCTGCAGGCGGTGGAGAATACCTTTGTCCTGGTCATCATCACGGTGCCCGTCTCCACCTGTCTGGCGCTGCTGATCTCGGCGGGGCTAAGCTCGATAAAACCCCTGCGCAAACTCTACCAGACCGTCTACTTCCTGCCCTACGTCACCAATACGCTGGCGGTGGGCCTTGTCTTCATGGTGCTCTTCCAGAAGACCGAGTACACCGACGGTCTTGTGAACCTGATGCTCCGCTGGTTCGGCGCCGGGCCCATCGACTTCATCAACGGTCCCCACTGGGCCAAGATGTTCGTGCTCTGCTTCTACACCATCTGGGTGGTCATGCCCTTCAAGATTCTCGTGCTCACCGGTGCGCTGGCCTCGGTGAACCAGGACTACTACAAGGCCGCCCGGGTGGACGGCACCTCCCGGCGGCGGATCTTCTTCCGCATCACGCTGCCGCTGATCTCCCCCATGATCGTCTACCTGGTCATCACCGGCTTCATCGGCGCCTTCAAGGCCTACAGCGACGCGGTGGCCCTCTTCGGCACCGACCTGAACGCTGCGGGCATGAACACCATCGTGGGCTATGTCTACGACATGCTCTACGGCGACAGCGGCGGCTACCCGTCCTACGCTTCGGCGGCGGCCATCATCCTCTTCGTCATCGTCCTCACCATCACCTGCATCAACCTGCTGGTCACCCGCCGGCAGCTGCGCGACTAAGGAGGCTTTCCCTATGTCGGAAGATTTTGAAGCCAGGCGCCGCGCGGCGGACCGCAAAGCGGGGCTGCGCAAGGCGCTGACCTACCTGGGACTCAGCATCTGGGCCGTGGTGGTGCTCTTTCCCTTTTACTGGATGGTGCTCACCTCGCTGAAAAGCTACGGCGCCTACAACTCGGAGCACACGCCCCGGTTCTTTACGCTGGCCCCTACTCTCGAAAACTACCAGCAGGCCTTCACGGCGGTGCCGCTGGGGGGCTATCTGCTCAATACGCTGATCTTCGCCCTCATCACCACGGCGGCCATGGTGGTTGTCAGCACGCTGGCGGCCTACGCCTTCGCCCGGCTGGAATTCCGGGGCAAGAACCTGCTCTTCGGGGCCTTCCTGTCCCTGATGATGATCCCCAGCGAACTGGTGGTCATCACCAACTATGTGACCATCACCAACCTGGACCTGCGCAACACCTTCACCGGCCTGATCCTGCCCTCCATCACCTCCATCTTCTATATCTACCTGCTGAAAGAAAGCTTCGAGCAGGTGCCCGATGAACTCTACCGGGCGGCCAAGGTGGACGGCACCTCGGATCTCAAATACCTGTGGAAGGTGATGATTCCCATCTGCCGGCCCACCATCGTCACGGTGACGATCTTAAAGCTCATCGAGTGCTGGAACTCCTATGTCTGGCCGCGGCTTGTCACCGACGACCAGGCCTACTTCCTGGTCTCCAACGGCATCCAGCAGATCCGGGAGGAGGGCTTCGGCCGGGAGAACATCCCCGCCATGATGGCCGCCGTGGTGGTCATCTCGGTGCCGCTGGTGGCGCTCTTCCTGGCGTTCCGCAACAAGATCATGGAGGGCGCGTCCCGGGGAGGCATCAAAGGATGAAAAAGTTTGTATCCCTCTGCGCGGCGGTGCTGCTGGCGGGTTCGCTGGTGCTCTCGGGCTGCCACGGCCGCCGGGAACAGGCGGCCTTCGCGGTGCCGGATTCCTTCGACACCTCCAAAAACTACGAGGTGGTCTTCTGGGCCAAGAACGATACCAACAAGACCCAGACCGATATCTACAAACAGGCCATCGAGGACTTCCAGCAGCTTTACCCCAACATCACGGTGACGCTGCGCCTCTACACCGACTACGGCGACATCTATAACGATGTCATCACCAACATTTCCACCGGCACCACCCCCAACGTCTGCATCACCTACCCCGACCACATCGCCACCTACCTAACCGGCAACAACGTGGTGGTGCCGCTGGACGACCTCTTCGCCGACGAGCACTACGGCCTGGGCGGCGATGAGCTGCTCTACGACGGGCCCTCCCGGGAGGAGATGGTGTCCCAGTTCCTGGAGGAATGCCGGCTGGGCGGGTCCTACTACGCCATTCCCTACATGCGCTCCACCGAGGCCTGCTACATCAACAAGGACTTTGTGGAGGCCCTGGGGTATGAGGTGCCCGACGTGCTGACCTGGGATTTCGTCTGGGAAGTGTCCGAGGCGGCGGCCGCCACCAAGGGCGCCGACGGCGTCTACAGCCTCAACGGCCAGAAGGTGCTGATCCCCTTCCTCTACAAATCTACCGACAACATGATGATCCAGATGCTGCGCCAGAAGGGGGCGGGTTACTCCACCTCCACCGGCGACATCCAGCTCTTCAACGACACGACGACCCAGCTGCTGGAGGGCATCGCCGCCCACACGGCCAGCGGGGCCTTCTCCACCTTCAAAATTTCCGGCTATCCGGCCAACTTCCTCAACGCCGGACAGTGCGTCTTTGCGGTGGACTCCACCGCCGGCTCCACCTGGATGGGCAGCGATGCGCCGCTGATGGACATTGCCGCCGACGAGGTGGTTTCCTTTGACACCGAGGTGCGGATGATTCCCCAGTTTGACCCCGACCATCCCCAGATGATCTCCCAGGGCCCCTCCATCTGCATCTTCAACAAGGACGACCCCCAGGAGGTGCTGGCCTCCTGGCTGTTCGCCCAGTATCTGCTCACCAATGATGTGCAGATCGCCTACTCCGAGACGGAGGGCTACGTGCCGGTGACCACCAAGGCCCAGGCCGACCCCGCCTACCAGGACTACCTGAGCCGGGCAGGGGAGGACAACAACACCCACTACCAGGTGAAGATGGACGCCGTGCAGCTGCTGCTGGACCATCTGGACGACACCTTTGTGACGGCGGTCTTCAACGGGTCGGCCTCGCTGCGGGATGCGGCTGGCCAGCTCATCGAGGATGTGACCAAGTCGGTGCGGCGCAGCCAGACGGTGGATGACGCCTACATCCAGGCGCTCTACGCCGACACCCAGTCGCTGTACCATCTGGACGCAGTTTCGCCCTCGGGGGGCAAGGCCGATCTGGGCCCGCTGCCCGGCACCGCCGTGGCGCTGCTGGCGGGCCTGGCCGCCGCCTGGATCCTCATGCTGGCCTATGTGGCCTGGCAGGCGGTGCGCCGCCGCAGCGCCCAAAAGGCGCAAAAACGCCTTGATGAGGGCAAAAAAGGTTGATTTTCCGGCCCGTTGCGGTATAATAGCTAGGAGGTTGCGCCTGAACGCAACCCGTTTAAGGAGGATATTGAACATGAAAAAAATTCTGTCTGTGCTGATGGCACTGGGCATGACCTTCTCGCTCGCCGCCTGTGCGGGCAGCACTTCGTCTTCCAGCGAAGCTGCTTCCGAGTCTGCGTCTGCCTCCTCTGCCGTCGAGTCCGAGGCTGTTTCTTCCGAAGCCGCCACTTCCGAGGCCGCCGCTTCCGGCACCGTGCTGAGCCATGAGGAGTACATGGCCGCCGATCTGGACACCGAGGTCACCATCGAAGCCTACGTCCAGGCCAAGCAGTCCTGGTACGCCGAGCAGGCCACCGCCACCGTCTATCTGCAGGATCAGGACGGCGCCTACTTCGCCTACGACATGGCCTGCTCCGAGGAGGACTACGACAAGCTGACCCCTGGCACCTGCATCCGCGTCACCGGCTACAAGAGCGAGTGGAGCGGTGAGGTGGAGATCACCGACGGCACCTTCGAGTTCGTGGACGGCGCCGACACCTTCGTGGCCGAGCCCCTGGATGTCACCGAGCTGCTGGGCAGCGATGAACTCATCGACCATCAGAACGAGCTGGTCAGCTTCAAGGGCCTGACCGTGGAGCCCAGCACCGACGCCAACGGCGCCGAGGCTGCCTTCCTGTACAACTACGACGGTTCCGGCACGGACGGCGATGACCTGTACTTCAACGCCTCCTACAATGGCCAGACCTACACCTTCACCATCGAGAGCTACCTCTGCGACAACACCACCGAGGTCTACCAGGCGGTGAAGAACCTGCAGGTGGGCCAGACCATCGACATGGAAGGCTTCCTGTACTGGTACGAGGGCGTCAACCCCCACATCACTTCGGTCACCGTCACCGGCTGATCGGAAAAAAGCGCGATCTTTCGGGCGGCACAGCTTGGGCTGTGCCGCCTTTTGTGCTATACTGGAACCAAAAACGGGAGGAAAGGACCATGCGGATCATCACGCTCATCGAGAACACCCCCGGCGCGCCGGGGTGCACCCATGAACACGGGCTGAGTCTCTACATCGAGACCGCCCGCCACAGACTGCTGCTGGACACCGGTGCCACCGGCGCCTTTGCGGACAATGCCGCCGCCCTGGGACTGGACCTCTCCCGGGTGGACACGGTGGTGCTCAGCCACGGCCACTACGACCACGCCGGGGGCCTCTTGCGCCTGGCGGAACTGGCGCCCCGGGCGCAGATCTATATGCAGCGGGGGGCAGCGGGGGACTTCTACCACGGCGACCGCTATATCGGCATCGACAAAGCCATCCTGCAGCTGCCCAACCTGCATCTGCTGGAGGGCGACTGCCGTCTGGATGAGGAGCTTTTCCTCTTCACCGGCATTACGGGGCGGCGCTTCTGGCCGGAAAGCAACCGGGAACTGCAGGCAGCGGCCCCCGACGGCCGCCTGGTGCAGGACGATTTTTCCCACGAACAGTGCCTGGTCATCTCCCTGAACGGGCAGCATGTCCTGCTGTCGGGCTGCGCCCACAACGGCATCCTCAACATTCTGGACCGCCACCGGGAACTGTTCGGCGGCGACCCCGATGTGGCGGTCAGCGGTTTTCATATGAAGCAGGCCGACCCCTACACGCCGGAACAGTGGCAGATCATCGAGGCCACCGGCCGGGCGCTGCAAGGGTATCACACCCGGTTCTTCACCGGCCACTGCACCGGCAAGCCCGCCCAGGAGCGGCTGCTGGAAATTCTGGGGGATCAGCTGCAGCCGCTGCACAGCGGGATGCCGCTGGACCTGTGAGCCAGCGGAGCAAATAGACCGCCCCAGGACCCAATGACCCCGGCAGGACCTTCCCCCAAAGGCCCTGTCGCTTTTTTGTTGTAAAAATTCGCGGCATGGGCAAAATTTTTGTTGCTTTTTTAACAGGGCGTGGTACAATGGAATCATAAAATAACACTTGTTACAAAAGGAGAGCCCATGCCCCGTTCCAAGCAGATCGAAAAAGAGGATATTCTGCGTGCCGCCGCCCAGGTCATCCGGCAGAAAGGGGAGGGGGCCCTCACGGTGCGCAGCATCGCGGGGGAGCTGGGGTGTTCCACCCAGCCGCTCTACTATGAATTCACCAATATGGAGCAGCTGCGGGCGGCGCTGCTGCCCTATGTGCGTAAGGAATACCTGCAGTTCCGGTGCACCAACTACAAGGAATTCGGGCAGCATTTTTTACAGTTTGCCCGGCAGGAAAAGGAACTGTTCCGGTTTGTCTATCTGCGGCGCCGGGCGCCGGGGGAAACGCTGCTGGACGATATCAACCAGGACGAGACCATCCGGCTGCTCAGCCAGAACCTGGAGATGGACCCCGAGACCGCCCGGCGGATGCACCACCAGATGCAGTACCGCTGTTACGGCATGGGGGTCATGCTGGCCACCGATTACTGCGACCTCACCGAGGCCCAGATCGATGCTGAACTGACCGAGTTCTACAAGGTCATTCTGCGCTATTACAAGAATGTCACCGACGACGCCCAGCTGCAGTACTGGCTGGGGCGGTCCCGCCATCTGATCCTGTGATTTGCAAGGAGGTCTTTATGGAAACGCAAAACACAAAACGCTATGACGTGGTGGTCATCGGCGCCGGCAACGGCGGTCTGACCGCCGCCATCCGTGTGCTGCAGGGGGGCTATTCCTGCCTGCTGCTGGAAAAGCACAATCTGCCCGGCGGCTTTGCCACCAGCTTCAAGCGGGGCCGCTTCGAGTTCGAGGCCAGCCTGCACGAGCTCAACGACTTTGGTTCGCCCACCGAACCCGGTGATATCCGCACCCTCTTCCGGGAGCTGGGGGTGGAGGACAAGATCAACTGGATCCGCATCCCCGAGGCCTACCACCTGATCACCACCGACAAGAAATATGACTGCGAGATGCCCTTCGGCGTGGAGGCCTTCATCGACAGGATGGAGCAGTATGTGCCGGGCTCCCGCAAATCCATGACGGAATTCTTCCAGCTCTGCAACGAGGTGCGGGACGCCCAGACCTACTCCAACGCGGTGAACGGCAACACCGATTCGGACTATATGAAGTCCCATTTCCCCAACTTCATCAAGGCGGGCAGCTACTCGGTGAATGAGGTGCTGGAAGCCCTCAAAATGCCCCAGGCGGCCCGGGATATCCTCAATGCCTACTGGTGCTATCTGGGTGTGGACTGCGACCGGCTGAGCTTTTTGCACTACGGCTCGATGGTCATCCGCTACATCACCCGGGACGCCTGGATGCCCAAGATGCGCTCCCACGAGATCAGCCTGGCCATGGACGCCCGCATCCGGGAACTGGGCGGCGATATCTGGTATCATTCCGAGGCCGCGTCCATCCTCACCGATGACAACCGGGCCATCACCGGCGTGCAGCTCACCGACGGCACCGTCATCGAGACCCGCCACGTCATCGCCAACTGTGCCCCGCACCTGGTTTTCGGCAAGATGCTGGACAAGAAGTCCGTCACCGAGGCCCAGATCCGCGCCACCAACGCCCGGACCTTCGCGGGCCGCGGCTTCACCCTCTTCCTGGGACTCAACAAATCCGCCCAGGAACTGGGCATCAGGAGCCACAACTACTTCATCTACGATACCGCCGACACCGTCAAACAGTACGACCTGATGCGCAAGGTCTCCACCAACCATGCCCAGGCCACCGTCTGTCTGAACAACGCCTACCCCGAGTGCTCCCCCGAAGGCACCTGCATGATGTATTTCACCACCCTCATCATGTCGGATGACTGGGGCAACGTCTCCGAGACCGACTATTTCAAGGCCAAGGACCGTCTGGCCGAGGACATGATCAACGTCTTTGAGAGGGAGACCGGCTGTAAAATCCGCGATGCCATCGAGGAGATCGCGGTGGCCTCTCCCACCACCTATGCCCGGTACTGCGGCCATCCCGAGGGCGTCATCTACGGCTACGAGACCGCCGGCTGGGACAGCCTGATGCCCCGCATGATGATGATGAAGGAGGACGCCGCCCTCTGTCCGGGGCTGCGGTTTGCCGGCGGCTACGCCATGCGTTCCAGCGGCTATTCCAGCGCCTATGTGTCGGGCGATCTGTCCGGCCGCCAGACGGTGGGCGATCTCAAGAAGGAGGCGCAGTGATATGAACTTCAAAAAACAGATCTTCGGATTCATGGATATGCTCCGCTTCACCAAGTTGGTGCCCAACCGCCGCAAGGAGCTGGCCTCCGGTGCCGATACGCCGCTGCCCCAGCATTACCGTGTGAACGAGATGGCCAAGGCGCTGCATCCCGGCCGCATGGAGGTGGAGGTCACCGCCGTGCGCGCCCTCACCGACCGGATGACCGAGCTGACCTTCCGCCGCACCGATGCCGATGCCTTCCCCTTCTTCCGGGCAGGGCAGTATGTCTCGCTGCAGGGCACCGTGGAGGGCAGCGTGGTCAGCCGTCCTTACTCCATCTCCTCCAGCCCCCGGGAAGCCCTGCAAAACAAGCTGACCCTGGGCATCGAGGATGCCGGATTCTTCTCGGACTACCTCAACCGCCAGGCCAAGGTGGGGGACCGGTTCCTCATGACCGAGCCCGCCGGCGAATTCCACTACGAGACGCTGCGGGATCACAAGAAGATCGTCTGCGTGGCAGGCGGCAGCGGCATCACGCCCTTCCTCTCGATGGCCAAGAGCCGGAAGGAGGGGGATGAGCCCTACGAGATGCTGCTTTTCTACGGCGCCCGTGACGAAGCCCATCTGGCCTACAAGGCCGAACTGGACGCCCTGGCGGCGGAAGGGGCTCTGAAGGTGGTCTACGTTCTCAGCGACGAAACGCGGCAAGGCTACGAGCATGGTTTCGTCTCGGCGGAACTGATGAAAAAATATGCCGATCTGCAGGATGTTACCTTCTTCCTCTGCGGCCCGGCGGCCATGTATGCCTTTATCCAGAAGGAGCTGGAACCCCTGCAGCTGCCGGTGAAGGCGGTGCGCAAGGACGCCACCTGCTGCGGTGCCCGCGCGGTGGAAAATCCCCGCACCTTCACCCTCACCGTCCATATCCGGGACAAGGTCTGTACGGTGCCTGCCCGGGAGGACGAGACGCTGCTGGTGTCCATGGAGCGGGGCGGCATCCAGGCGCCCAACAAGTGCCGGGCCGGCGGCTGCGGCTACTGCCACAGCAAGTGGCTGGGCGGCGACTATCTGGTGGCGGACGGCCGGGACGGCCGCCGTGCAGCAGACCGCAAGTTCGGCTGGATTCATCCCTGTGTGACCTATCCCCAGGCGGATATGGAGATCGACGTACCGCCTGCTGAGTAATCCTCCCTAACCCGAATCCTGCCGGGCCTTTGCGCCCGGCGGGATTTTTGTGTAAAAAGAGAATTGACAGTCCGCCGCCCGTTTTCTATAATACCGTAGGAAATTTGGTTGAAAATGAGGCATAGGAAAATGAAAAGCGGATTCGGGCAGCGGTGTGCTGCCTTTTTCAAACAGGAAACGGTATTGTGCATTGCAGCGGTGCTGGCCATCGTGTCGGTGGCCTTCAATCCGCCCAGCGCAGCGTATGCGGAGTACATCGACTGGGATACCCTGGCCATGCTCTTCAGCCTGATGGCGGTGATGAAGGGCTTCCAGAAGGCCGGGCTGTTCGTCTGGCTGGGCAACTGCCTGCTGCGCCGCACCGACACCACCCGCAAGATGCTCTTTGTGCTGGTGTTCCTGCCCTTCTTCTGCAGCATGGTCATCACCAACGATGTCTCCCTCATCACCTTTGTGCCCTTCGCGCTGGTGGTGCTCCACATGGCCGGACAGGACTGGCTGGTGGTGCCGCTGGTCATCCTGCAGACGGTGGCGGCCAACCTGGGCAGTATGCTCACCCCCATGGGCAATCCCCAGAACCTCTACCTGTACACCAAATCCGGCATGTCCTTCTTTGAGCTGGTGGGCCTCATGCTGCCCTACGCACTGCTGTCGGCGGTCTGCCTGGTGCTGCTGATCCTGCGGTGCGAGTCTGTGCCGGTGCAGGCTGCCACCGTCCAGAGCAAACTGGCCCCGCCCCGCACGCTGGCGGTCTACGGCGCCGGGTTTGTGCTCTGTCTGCTGGGCATCTTCGATGTGCTGCCGCCGCTGGTCATCGCGGCCATCGCCGCCGTCTTCCTGGTCTTCTACGACCGCGGCGTGCTGGCCAAAGTGGACTACTCGCTGCTGGGCACCTTCATCGCCTTCTTCATTTTTATCGGCAACCTGGGGGGTGTCGGCTGGTTCAAGGACTTCATCGCTTCGGTGCTGGAAGGCCATGTGGTGGCCGTCTCGGTGCTGGCCAGCCAGGTCATCAGCAACGTGCCCGCCGCGCTGCTTCTCTCCGGCTTCACCGAAAACTGGAAGGATCTGCTCATCGGCTGCAACCTGGGGGGCCTCGGCACCCTCATCGCGTCCATGGCCAGCCTGATCTCCTACAAGCTGGTGGCCCAGAACAGCCCCGAACGCCGCAACACCTACCTTGTCTGGTTCACGGTGTGCAACGTGGGGATGCTGGCGCTGCTGCTGATCCTCAACTGGATTCTGTAAGTATGTAAAGAAAACTCCCGGACCGTACGGCCCGGGAGTTTTGTGTGTCCCGCAGGCTTTTGCGGTGCCGGTTTATCACACGTTTTGCATAAAAATGCGGGCAATCTGCCTGCTTTGGCCGTGATCTGACGCATTTTCAACAAAAAATATCTGGAAAAGTGTGCACTTTATCTATTCCGCGGTCACCGGAAAAGTGGTACAATATAAAAGATTATTAGTGGTAATGGGATGAAATCTTCCGGTTTGTTGCCTGCATGGGGATGCGGAAGAGGAAGTCTTTACAACACAAAGGGGAGAGTGCCATGAAAAAACGTTTGCTCAGTGCGCTGCTGGCTCTGTCGGTCCTGCTGGGATCGATGCCGGTCTACGCACTGGAAGATACGACACCTGCAACGCCGGACCCCGCCACAGTGTCCACCACGGAAACTGCGGCGAACGCGGCAGCGAGTGCTGCGGAGAGCTCTGCGGCGGATTCTGCCGCAGAGGCCCCGGCGGAGAACACCGAAACCCAGATGACTGAAGAAGTCACGGTGGATACCTCCGACGCGGACCTGCCCAGTAACGACGAGCTGTTTGCCCTCTACATGCAGCAGCTGATGTACCCCGGCCAGGTGCCTTCCACCATGGCCAACTGGGGCCAGGAAGAAAATGTTCTGAATGAGAAGGAAAAGGCCGTCTATGATACCCTGAAGCGCTTCATACAAAGTGTGGCCAAGGGTGAAAATGCGGAGAATGGTATCATTAAAACTGAAGCGATTGCCATTCCGGTATCCGGTACTTTTACCTATGAACAAGTGAACGCAACTGGCCCGGATGATGCTGAGTTGAGCAGTAAAGTAATCGCTGCGTTGGGTAAAGAAATTGATCTTGGCAAGGTTCTGGACTGCCTGTTGGTGGACTGCCCGGCGGAGTTGTACTGGTATGACAAGGTGGCCGGCATTACCTATGGCTATTCCTTTACGCTGACTACCGAGAAAGTGTCGGTAGTCTGTACTGCCAGCATGTCTGTGGCAGGCGCCTACAGTACCGGCGCGCGTTATGAGGTGGATGCGTCCAAGGTCCAAAGTGCCTATGCTGCCTTGGATAAGGCGCAAGAGATCGTAAATGAATACCAGAGCGATTCCACCTACGAAAAACTTCTGGCGTACAAAAATGAAATCTGCAATCTGACGAGCTATAACGACGCTGCAGCCGGAGAGTCCAACAACACCCCCTACGGTGACCCCTGGCAGCTGATCTATGTCTTTGATGAAGACCCCAACACCACCGTTGTCTGCGAGGGCTATGCCAAAGCCTTCCAGTATCTGTGCGATCTGTCCGGGATTGACTGCTATACGGTCACCGGCACCATGGGCGGCGGCAAAGGGGCGGGCGCCCACATGTGGAATATCGTTCCCATGGATGGCCAGAATTATCTGGTGGATGTGACCAACTGCGATGAGGGCACCATCGGCAATCCCGATAAGCTGTTCATGGTGGGTACCGCCGGCACGGTTAAAGGCGGATACACCTTTGCCATCAGCAGTTCCGACATTACTTATAAATATGATCCGACTGAGACCATTGGCTTTTATCCGGATTCTATTCTGACCCTGGCCTCCAGCAAGTATACCCCGCCGGCGCCGAAACTGACTATCACCGGTCTTCCGAAAACGGTTACCTACGGGGACCGCTTTACGTTGACGGCTGCGAATGCCGCTGATCCTGTGGTCTGGAAGGCCGATGGTGCTGCCTCGGTGGATACAGACGGTAACGTAACTGTGACCGACGTGGGCGACTTCACCATCACCGCCACGGCGGGGGACCAGCAGGATGCGGTTTCGGGCCAGGCGATGCCCAGAGTGCTGACGGTTGGCGCGGTCTACGTAAACGATAAAATCTACGATGGCACCGCGAATGTAGGAGTGACCAGCATTACCCTGGAGGGGATCGTGTCTGGCGACGGGGTGTCCGTTGACCTCAGTGCGGTCACCGGCACGGTGTCCAGCGCGAATGCCAATACCTACAAGACCATCTCGCTGCAGAATCTTGTCCTGACCGGTGACAAGGCAGACTGCTATACGCTGGCTGACACAGCCGACAATGTGCCGACGACGGTTACGATTGAAAAAGCCACACCGACGGCGCCCGCAGGCCCGTTCAAAGCAACCTACGGCCAGAAGCTGGGTGATATTGAGCTGCCGGAAGGCTGGAACTGGGCAGTGCCCGAAACTGTGCTGAACCAGCTCGGTGACCATACTTATGAGGCACGGTATGCCGCGACCACCAACTATACCGGCGCCACCGCAACCCTGACGGTGACAGTCACCGCCAAGACGGTTGTACCCACGGTGACGGTGGCCGACAAGGTTACCTTTACCGGCGCTGCCATTCAGCCCGAAGTCACGGTCCAGGTGGATGGCGTGACGCTGACAGAAAGTACACAATATACCGTCTCCTACAGCGACAATACCAATGCCGGCACCGCCACGGTCACCGTGCAGGCCATCGCAGGCGGCGGATATGCCTTCGAAGATGTGGTCAAAACCTTCATCATCGAAAAGGCAGCGGCTCCCGCGGCAACCCCGCAGACCGTATCCCACCGTTATATGGAGACCGGCGAGCAGCAGGCCACGGTGCAGAACCCGATGCCTGCTGATGCGGGCACGGTCACTTACAGTAAAGGTGCCGTGGCGGACGCAAAGGGCATCGTCAGCAGATGGTCGGTGCAGGCGGATGGCACCGTAGTGTATACGCTGTCCGGCAATGGTGCTGCGGGCGATACCGCCACGCTGCCGGTGATTGTCAGCTCCCAGAACTATGAGGATGCTACCATCAATCTTGTGATTACGCTGACCGACCGCGAAGTGCCCGAGGTTACGGTGCAGCCCTATACCAAGACCTACAACGGCCAGCCGGTGGATATCAATGCCATCACCAAGAATTCCGGCAGCATCGAAGGCACCTGGAGTTGGAAAGATAGCACTACGGCGCCCGTCAATGTGGCGGATTCCGGTACTTACCAGCTGGTCTTCACGCCGAACGATACGACCAACTACGCCCCTGTGGAAGTGAGCGTCTCGGTGATGATTACGAAGGCCGCGTCCAGCGTGAGCCAGAAACCGACGGTTGTGACCGGTCTTACCTACAACAAACAGCCCCAGGAACTGGTCACGGCGGGCACCGCCACGGGCGGCACCATGATGTATGCCCTTTCCCAGAGCGGCCCCTTCGAGGAGACGCTGCCCACCGCCACCGATGCAGACACCTACACGGTGTGGTACATGGTGAAGGGCGATGACAACCATGAATACCTTCAGCCGCAGGAGCTGGGCACTGTCACCATTGCCAAGGCAGATCCCACGCCCGAAATCCCTGCCGGTCTGACGGCAACCTACGGCGATACGCTGGCCGATATGCAGCTGCCGCAGGGCTGGACCTGGGACGATGCCTCCACGACTTCGGTGGGAGATGCCGGAACGCGAACCTTCTCGGCTACCTACGCCGAAACCGACAATTACAACGCCTATACTACGAAGCTCACCGTGATGGTGAACCCCAAGGATCTGTCCGGTGCAACAGCCCAGACGAGCGGGACCGAGTTTACGTATAACGGTTCTGAGCAGAGGCCCACGGTCACCGGGGTGACGCTGGACAATACCGCACTGAGCGCCAATGACTATACCGTCAGCGGAGCAAAAACCGCCGATGCAGGCAATTATGAGCTGGCAGTGACCGGCCAGGGCAACTATACGGGCAGTTTCACGGTTCCGTACACTATTGCGAAAAAGCAGGTCACGGCCACCGTTACCGCCCAGGACAAGGTCTATGACGGTACCACGCAGGCCACAGTGGCGGCTACTGTACCGGGCGAAAGTCTGACCATCACCGGGCTGACGGGCACCTTTGCCCGGAAGGACGTGGGCGAAAACCTGACTGTCACGGTGGATGCCACCGGGGTCTCCTGGAGCGACATGAACAATTACCAGGTCGCCATTCCCGGCTCTACCACTGCTTCTATTACGGTCGCTCCCTACGCCTATACCGACGTGGCTGATCAGTTGGTGAAGATCGGCAATGGCTTGGATACGGTCAACGCGGCGGCCACTGCGTCCGGCATCCCGGGCGAACAGGTGGAAGGCACGCTGACCTGGTATGGGGACAGTGCCCGTACCCAGGCTTTGGGTGACAGCTACCTCTTCCAGGGATCGGACGGTGCCACGGTAACGCTGTACTGGACGTTTACGCCCGATGAAAGCGCCACCAACTACGACCGTACGCCTGTAAATGGCAGCACGGAGTTTACCCTCACTGAGAAACTGATCCCGACTCTGCAAGTGGAACCTCTGTCCAAGACCTATGACGGCAAGGCTGTGGTACTGGACGATCTGCAGAAGAAGGCCGATGTGGCCGGCAGCTGGTCCTTTGACGAAGGTACGCCGGCACTGGAAGACGCCGGCATCTATACGGTGACGCTGCGCTTTGCGCCGGAGGACACCAAGGATTACACGGAGGCAACCTGTTCGGTGACGGTCACCGTTGAACCCAGGCCGGTTACCGTATCGATGGTCCTGACCGGCAGCAATCGGATCAAGGAAGGCGAAACGCTGCCTCAGCCGAAGCTGAGCTACAGCGGCGTGCTGGCAGGCGAAAGCCTGACGCCGTCTGTGGAGCCGGTGTTTGCGGGAATGCCCGCCGCATCGGAAGCCGGTACTTATACGATCAGCTGGACCAACGGGGCAGAAATGCAGACCGCCATCGAGGCCTTGCCGGCGGCGAAGAACTATGCCGTGACGGTCGTGGATACCCAGGTAGAGCTGGTGATCCTGAAGGAAAACGTGACGGTTCAGCCGGAGATTCAGGTGGAAGACGGCAAGACCTACCGCCTGGAAGCGGCAACCGGCATCGAGACGAACCAAATTCCCCAGTCGCTGCAAGACAAAGGATATGACAGCGCAGAAAAGATTCAGAAGACGATGTACAAGACGGCTTCTGAGAAGGTGGAAGGTCTGAGCGAGGAAAACACCGCGCTGTACGATGTGAATCTCTACTACAGGACCGGTGAGGATGAGCCCTGGCAGGAAGCCACCGAGGATAACTTCCCCGAAGAGGGCATCACGGTTACGCTGCCCTATCCCGATGGTACCAACGCCGCCGACTTTGACTTTGTGGTCACCCACATGCTGACGGTGGCGGGCAAGGCCGGCCAGGTGGAAACCCCGGCCGTGACCAAGACGGAAAAGGGACTGCAGTTCACCGTCCACAGCCTGTCGCCCATCGCCATCAGCTGGAAGGCTGTGCCGAAGGCCACTGTGACGGAGGACACCGTAACGGAGGAACAGACCATCACGAAGGAACCCATCAGTGGTACAGTCGTCCCGGCACCGTCGGGCAGCAGCATCAGCTACTACACCTGCCCGGCCTGTGGTTACCATGACTGGACCGCCACCGATGAGGGCTACCGCTGTGACGAATGCGGCTATCTGGAATCGGTGAAGCAGCTGTCCGGCTACGGTAACGTCAAGGGCGTCTATGAACCCAAGGCTGGCGGCGCCACCGCCGCGGCTGCCGAAGCCATCCCCCAGACCGGCGACGAGAGCCAGCCGGTGCTGTGGGCGGTGCTGATGTTCGCCAGCGCGCTGACGCTGGGCGGACTGCTGGTCAGCCGCCGTAAGCGCAACCGCTGATCGGCTCGCAACCATAACAAAAGGGACGCAGATCCTCACGAATCTGCGTCCCTTTTTTGCGGACAAAAATCAGTAGACAAAGGCTTTCTGGGCCAGGTAGTTCAGGAAGAAGAGGGCCACATCCACCGGGATTTTCACGGCCAGTTCGGGCACCCCGGCGGGCAGCAGCCCTGCCAGGAAGGCCACCAGCAGGGCGCTGGCCATCGTTTTCACCACCGTGATGACGGTGTAGAGGCTGGCGGATTTTCCGTGGGCGGTGTGGCTGTGGAAGACAAGGAAGTAGTTCAGCAGATAGTTGCACAGCGAGGAGAGCACCCGCGCCAGAATGGTGGCGGCCACGATGGCCAGTCCCTCCTGCAGATAGGGCCGCAGCAGGGCGCACAGCACCGTGAAGGCAGCCAGGTCCACCACGCTGGAGGAGAGGGACGAGGCGGAAAACTTCCCGAAGGAGCGCACCGCCGCGGCTTTGCCGGAACTCATAGGAAACATCCTTTCCACAAGACAACGCGGGGCAGGTCCTGCGAGAGGTCCCGGCCCCGACGATAGAAAAACAACGTACAGCAGTCAGTATAAAACTTTTTGACCCAAAAGTCAACCGCCGCGCCCTGCAAAAGGCGCGGCGGTTCTTCTGTATCTTCAGCCCATCAGCCGGTAGACCAGGCAGGGGCGGCCGCCGGTGCCGTAGTTCATATCCCCGGATACCTGCCCCTGCTGGGCCAGAAAACTCATATAGCGGCGCACCGTCACCACCGAAAGTCCCGACGCGGCGGCGATCTCCTCGCAGGTGAAGGCGTGGCCGGGATTCTGCCGCATGCAGGCCAGCACCCGCTCCTGGGTCTGGGGCTGCATGCCCTTGGGTAGGGCGGCGGGGGCAGGAGGGACCGCGTGGAGCAGATTGTCCAGGGCGTTCTGGTCGAGACTTCCCCGCATGGCGCTGCGCCGGCGGCAGAAGGCGTCCAGCGCCCGGCAGAACCGCTCGTAGGCGAAAGGCTTCACCAGATAGTCCACCACCCCCAGCCGGGTCAGCGCCTCCACGGTGGCGGCGTCGTTGGCGGCGGTGATCATGATCACGTCGGACTCCACCCCGGCGGCCCGCACCGCCCGCAGGAATTCCAGCCCGTTCATCTGGGGCATGTAGAAATCCAGGATCACCAGGTCGGCGGGGTTGTGCCGCAGCCAGTCCAGCGCCCGGCGGGGCTGGCTGAAGGTCTGGGTCACGGTGAACCGCCCGTCCTTCTCGGCGTAGCGGCGGTTCAGTTCGGTGATCATGGGATCGTCTTCCACAATGACAACGGTATACATGAATGACCTCTTTCTCAGGTGTCCGCCTGCTGGGGCGGACGGAAGGTGATGATGAAGGAACTGCCCACACCCTGGGTGGACTCCACCCGGATCTCGCCGCCGTAGGCATCCACCACGCTTTTCACCAGGAACAGTCCGGTGCCGTGGCCCTCCCCCTTGGAGGTGCTGCCCCGCTCAAAGATGTGCTCGCGGATCTCCTCCGGCATGCCGCAGGCGTTGTCGTCCACGCTCAGGATCAGGCCGCGGTCGCTCTCCCGCACCGAGACATCGATCTCGTGGAGGGTGTCGGAGGGGGCGTTGCCGAAGGCGTCAAAGGCGTTCTCGATCAGGTTGCCCAGAATGGTGATCATCCCCGAGGCGGGCAGGTAGTGGGTGTCGGCGCTGAGATGGCTCTCGGGGTCCAGCGTCAGCCGTACGCCCAGTTCCGCCGCCCGGCAGCTCTTGCCGATGAGCAGGGCGGCCACCGACGGTTCGGCGATGCTCTGGGAGATCCGCCCCACCGACAGCGCCTTGGTCTGGGTCAGCTGGAGCACGTAGTCCTCGGCCTGCTTGGCCTCGCCCAGCTGCAAAAGGCCCAGGATGACGTGGAGCTTGTTCATGAATTCGTGGGTGTAGGCGCGCATGGCCTCCACCATGTGCTGCACGCCGGTGAGCTCCCGGGCCAGGTGAGCCACTTCGGTGCGGTTGCGGAAGATGGCCACGGCGCCCACGATCTGGCCGTCCCGGCGCACCGGCATCCGGTCGGAGAGGATCCGCACATGGTGCAGCGATTCCAGACCGATGTTGTACTCCGGCTGTTCGGTGTGGATGACCCGGGGGATGGTGGACTGGGGATAGACCTCGGACAGCGCCTTGCCGATGACGGCGCTCTTGTCGAAGGAGAGCATCTCGGCGGCGGCGCGGTTGATGTAGATGATGCGCTCCTCCCGGTCGATGGCCAGAAGACCTTCGTCCAGGGCGTCCAGCAGCTCCATCCGGCGCAGGAACAAATCCCGGAAGGCGTCCGGCTCATAGCCCAGCAGGTCGCTCTTGATGCGCTGGGCCAGCCGCAGGCTCAGAAAGGCGCCCACGCCCAGGGCCGCCGCCCCAATGAGCAGATACACCCCCAGTGTGCGCAGGCCGGTGGAGCGGATGGAACTGAGATACAGCCCCGCCATCACATAGCCCTTGACGGTGCCGTCCGTCCGGTAGACCGCGGCGTAGGCACAGTGGTCGGCCCCCTGGGGGGCGCGGGCGTCGTCCAGCAGGGCATTCTCCGAGGCGGACAGCTTGCCCATGAGGGTCTCATCCAGCGGTTCCAGCGCGTCAACGCCGTCGGTGCTGCCGGTGACATCCTGCAGGTAGACGGGCTGCCCCTCGGCGTCGTAGACGGCGAACAGGTCGATGCCCGAGATGCCCTGCACCGTGCGGTTGACATACTCCGTAAGGCGTCCCGGGTCGTCGCCGTCGGTGATGGTCAGCGTGTGGGATACCGCCTGCACAGCGGTGATGAGGGTATCGTTGCGGGAGCGCCGCTCCTGCATGAGGTTGAGGGACAGGCCGGCGCCGGTGGCCAGCACCATGGCCACCAGGATGCCCAGCACCGATACGCGGCGGATCTGATGGTAGACGGTATGGCCGGTCGACTTCTTTTCCATACGGCCCTCCTTTATAGAATAGGACAGATTCTGCGGTAATGATACCACCTTCCCACAGAATCGTCAATCTTGCACAAAGTTTCTCCGCGGCCGGGCGGGAAATGTGACCCTTTGCACGGTTTTGTTTTTTTTATTTTCGTAAGCCTTACCACGGCGCACCGCCCGGCGTAAGATAAAGACGAAAAAGAGGTGAACAAGTTTGGAAGGTTTTAAAGAAGCCCTGGTTGATGCGCTTGCCAACGAAACCGCGTTTACGATCCCGGTCCTCGGCGGCATCCCCATCAGCTCGGCCGTGCTGGTGACCTGGATCATTATGGCGTTCTGGATCATCTTCACGCTGCTGGCCACCCGCAATCTGAAGGTCAGCAACCCCGGCAAGCTGCAGATCGTGCTGGAATCCGCCGTGGAGTTCCTCAACGGATTCGTCAAGGATACGATCGGCCCCCACTGGCGGCCCTTTGCCCCCTATCTGGGCAGCGTGGCGCTCTACATCGGCCTGGCAAACATCATCAGCATTTTCGGTCTGACGCCCCCCACCAAGGATGTCAGCGTGACCGCCGCCCTGGCGTTCATGAGCCTGGTGCTGATCTACGGTGCGCAGTTCCGCTATAACGGTCTGCGCGGCGGCCTGAAGCGTTTTGCCGACCCCATGCCCGTGCTGGTCCCCATCAACCTGATGGAAATCGCCATCCGTCCGCTGGCGCTCTGCATGCGACTGTTCGGCAACGTCCTGGGCGCATTCATCATCATGGAGATCATCAAGTACCTGGTACCCGCCGTGGTACCCGCCGTCTTCTGCATCTACTTTGATCTGTTCGACGGCCTCATCCAGACCATTGTCTTTGTCTTTTTGACCGCTCTGTTCGCAGGCGAGGGCATCAAGGAAGAAGAGTAAGCCCCGCCCCCACCCGCGCGGCGTTTGCCGCGCTCCCATGAAAAGAACTTTCAGGAGGAAACTACTATGTCTATCGGAATCATCGCCGCAGGTCTCGCAGTTCTCACCGGTTTTGGTGCCGGTATCGGCATCGGCATCGCCACCGGCCACGCCAGCGACGCCATCGCCCGTCAGCCCGAAGCTTCCGGCAAGATCAACAGCACCCTGCTGCTGGGCTGCGCCATGGCAGAAGGTACTGCCATCTTCGGTTTTATCACCGCGCTGATCATCATCTTCGTGGGTTAAAAGGAGGTGTGCCCAAATGCTGGATTTCCAGCCGTGGACGATCTTTTTTACCATCGTCAACCTGTTGATTTTGTATTTCTTTTTCCGCAAATTCCTGTTTGGGCGCATCAATGCCGTGCTGGAGCAGCGTGAACAGCTGATCCGCAGCCAGGTGGAAGAGGCCGCGAAGAACAACGCCGAGGCCCAGAAGAGCAAACAGGAATATGAGACGAAACTGGCCGGTGCCCGGCAGGAAGCCGCCGAGCTGGTGGCGGACGCCAAGCGCCGTGCCGATGTGGCCTACGCCGATCGTCTGGCGCAGGCCGAAGCCGACGCCAAGCAGACGGCGGCGGAAGCCGAGGCCCGCATTGCGGCCGAGCGCAGCGAGATGCTGCGTACGGCCCGCGGTGAGGTGGCCCATCTGGCCGTGATGGCCGCCACCGAGGTGGCCGGCAAGCGGCTGGATACCGACTCCGACCGTGCGCTGGCGGAGGAATTCTTGGCAAAGGTGGGTGAGCAGGCATGAGCGAAGCGACCGAGCGTTACGCTGCGGCCCTGTTCGGGGCTGCCCAGGGCGACGCGGGGGCCGTGCGCGCTGCCGCCGATGCCCTGATGGCGGATACCCAGCGCTGGAATGTGCTGCTGAGCGACGCCACCACCGACGCCGAGAAGAAAGAGCTGCTGGCCGGTGCGCCGCAGCTGGACGGTCAGGACGCCCTGAAAGCCTTCCTGCAGCTGCTGCTGGCGGAAGGCCATCTGAACGCCCTGCCGGAGATCCTGCCGGAATTTTCCCGCCTGGCGCTGAACGCCCAGGGCGGTATGGAATGTGTGATGACCTGCGCCCGCCAGCCGGACCAGGCCACCCAGGAGGCCGTGCGCAAGGCGGCCTGCAAGCTGCGCGGTGCCGACAACGTGGTGCTGCAGATCAAGATCGATCCCAGCCTGCTGGGCGGTTTTGTGCTGGACATCGACGGCGTGACCTATGACCGCAGTGTCAAGGGCCGTCTGGACCGTCTGGCCCGCGGTATCGAGAGCACCAACAGCAGCGACGACACGCTGGATCAGCTGGCTGCCCAGATGAAGGAAGCCCTCTCCGGTTCTGCCGGCGATACCATGGCCACCGAGACCGGCCGCGTGCTGGAGATCGGCGACGGCATCGCCAACGTCAGCGGCCTGCGCCACGCCGTCTACGGCGAGCGCGTGGAGTTCGAGAACGGCACCGCCGGTCTGATCCTGGACCTGCGCCGCAAGCGCACCGGCGTGGTGCTGCTGGGCAGCGCCGAGGGCCTGACCGAGGGCAGCCTGGTGCGCCGCACCGGCCGTCCCGCCGACGTGCCGGTGGGCGAAGCCCTCATCGGCCGTACCGTCAACGCCCTGGGCCAGCCCATCGACGGCCTGGGCCCTGTCAACTGCACCGAGACCCGCCCCATCGAGCATGAGGCGTCCGGCGTAGTCAGCCGTGAACCGGTCACCCAGCCCATGCAGACCGGCATCCTGGCCATCGACGCCATGGTGCCCATCGGCCGCGGCCAGCGTGAACTGATCATCGGCGACCGCCAGACCGGCAAGACCTCCATCGCCACCGATGCCATTCTGAACCAGAAGGGTCAGAACATGATCTGCATCTACGTGGCCATCGGCCAGAAGGCTTCCACCGTCGCCCGCCTGCGGGAGACCCTGAAGAAGCACGGCGCCATGGAGTACAGCATCATCGTGTCGGCCCCCGCCGCCGAGGGTGCCTCCATGCAGTACATCGCCCCCTACGCGGGCGCTGCCATGGGCGAGTACTTCATGTCCAAGGGCAAGGACGTGCTCATCGTCTACGATGACCTTTCCAAGCACGCGGTGGCCTACCGTACGCTGTCCTTGCTGCTGCGCCGTTCCCCCGGCCGTGAAGCCTATCCCGGCGACGTTTTCTATCTGCATTCCCGTCTGCTGGAGCGCGCCTGCCGCCTGACCAAGGAGTACGGCGGCGGTTCCATGACGGCCCTGCCCATCGTCGAGACCCAGGCCGGCGACGTTTCGGCCTACATTCCCACCAACGTCATTTCCATCACCGACGGCCAGATCTACCTGGAAAGCGGCCTGTTCTTCTCGGGCCAGCGCCCGGCCGTCAACGTGGGTCTGTCGGTGTCCCGTGTGGGCGGCGCCGCCCAGACCCGGGCCATCAAGAAGACCGCCGGTACCCTGCGTATCGACCTGGCCCGGTACCGTGAACTGGAAGTCTTCACCCAGTTCAGCTCCGACCTGGACGCCGAGACCCGCCAGGCCCTGGATCACGGCAAGCGGATGATGGCGCTGCTGCGCCAGCCCCTCTGCACGCCCATGACGGTGGCCCGTCAGGCGGTCATCCTGTACATCGCCACCAACGGCCTGCTGAACGACGTGCCGGTGGAGAAGTCCGCCGCCTTCGCCAAGGATTTTGCCGACCTGCTGGAGCGCGAGCAGGCTGACCTGATGAAGGAGATCAACGAGACCGGTGCTTTGTCCGGTACCGCCACCGAGCAGATCCGCACCACGCTGCAGAGCTACAAAGAGCAGGTGAGCGCCACATGGAAAGCATAAAGGAGATCCGCACCCACATCGACAGCGTGCAGCAGACCCTCAAGATCACCAACGCCATGTATCTGATCTCCTCCTCCAAGCTGCGCAAGGCCCGCCGTCAGCTGACCGACGTGCAGCCCTACTTTGAGAAGATCACCCGTACCATTTCCGACATCCTGCACCGCACGGCCGGCGTGGACCATGTCTACTTCGACACCCGTTCGGACCATCCCCACAAGGTGGGCTACATCGTCATCACCGGCGACAAAGGCCTGGCGGGTGCCTACAACCACAACGTGCTGCGCCTGGTGGAAGAGGAAATGGCCAAGGTGGAGAACCCCACGCTGTTTCTGATCGGCCAGTCCGGCCGCAACTACTTCCAGCACAAGGGTGTCAACATCGACGGCGAGTTCATGTACACCGCCCAGGACCCCACGGTCTACCGTGCCCGGGAGATCGGCGATACCTTCATCGAGCTGTTCCGCAAGGGACATCTGGATGAGGTGTACGTGGTCTACACCGAGATGGTCACCCCCATGCAGATGGAGCCCAAGATCGTCAAGCTGCTGCCCCTGGACCGCGACGCCTTCCCCTGGAAGCCCCGCCACAGCGCCGACGGCAGTGAGCGGCACGTGGTGACCTATGTGCCGTCCCCCGAGCATGTGCTCAACCACATCGTGCCCTCCTACCTGAAAGGGTTGCTGTTCGGTACGCTGGTGGAGTCCTTCTGCTCCGAGCAGAACGCCCGCATGAACGCCATGGATACCGCCACCGACAACGCCCGGTCCCTGCTGAAGGAACTGTCGCTGCACTACAACCGTGCCCGCCAGTCCGCCATCACCCAGGAGATCACCGAGATCGTGGGCGGCGCGCAGCCGGGCGGCGATGACTGGGAGGACGACGACTGGGCCGACGAGGAAGCCGACCTGTAACTTCCGGTCTGCTGCCGGATAACCATAGAGAAAGGAAAGACTGCTATGCAACACAAAGGTGTGATCGCGCAGGTGCTGGGCCCCGTGGTGGACGTACAGTTCGCCGAGGGCAGCCTGCCGCAGATCAACGAGGAGCTGGTCGTCGAGAAGGACGGCGAGCGCCGTGTGATGGAAGTCGCCCGCGAGATCGGACATGGCGCCGTGCGCTGCATCCTGCTTTCGCCCGGCGAAGGCCTGGGCCGCGGTGACGAAGTCATCGCCACCGGCCACACCATCGAGACGCCCGTCGGCGAAGCCACCCTGGGCCGTATGTTCAACGTCCTGGGCGAGCCCATCGACGAGAAGGGCCCCGTGGAAACCCCCGAAAAGTGGTCCATCCACCGGGATCCCCCGGCTTTTGATAAACAGAGCCCCACCACGGAAATTCTGGAAACAGGCATCAAGGTCATCGACCTGCTGGCCCCCTACGCCAAGGGCGGCAAGATCGGCCTGTTCGGCGGCGCCGGCGTGGGCAAGACCGTTCTGATCCAGGAACTGATCCGCAACATCGCCACCGAACACGGCGGCTACTCCATCTTCACCGGCGTCGGCGAGCGTACCCGTGAGGGCAACGACCTCTGGCGCGAGATGGGCGAGAGCGGCGTTCTGTCCAAGACCGCCCTGGTCTTCGGTCAGATGAACGAACCGCCGGGAGCCCGTATGCGCGTGGCCCTGACCGGTCTGACCATGGCGGAGTACTTCCGTGACCGCCAGAAGCAGAACGTGCTGCTCTTCATCGACAACATCTTCCGTTACGTCCAGGCCGGCTCGGAAGTCAGCGCCCTGATGGGCCGTATGCCTTCCGCCGTGGGTTATCAGCCCACCCTGGCCGACGAAGTGGGCGCTCTGCAGGAGCGTATCACTTCCACCAAGGACGGCGCCATCACCTCGGTGCAGGCCGTCTACGTGCCCGCCGACGACCTGACCGACCCGGCCCCCGCCACCACGTTCAGCCATCTGGACGCCACCACCGTTCTGTCCCGTAAGATCGTGGAACAGGGCATCTACCCGGCCGTCGACCCGCTGGAATCCACCAGCCGGATCCTCGAGCCCGACATCGTGGGCCGCCGTCATTACGATATCGCCCGCGGTGCCCAGGAGCTGCTGCAGCGCTACCGCGACCTGCAGGATATCATCGCCATTTTGGGCATGGAGGAACTGTCCGAGGATGACCGCCGCACCGTCGCCCGCGCGCGCCGTATGCAGCAGTTCTTCTCCCAGCCCTTCTTCGTGGCCGAACAGTTCACCGGCCTGCAGGGCAAGTATGTCCCGCTGGAAGAGACCCTCAAGGGCTTTGAGGCCCTGCTGGGCGGCGAGCTGGACAAATACCCCGAATCCGCCTTCTCGTCGGTGGGTACCGTCGACGATGTGCGGGAGAAAGCGCGTGCACAGGGGGCGGTCTGATGGGAAAGACCTTTCAGCTGGAAATCATCACGCCGGAGCGCCAGTTCTACACCGGCCCGGTGGAAAGCCTGGTGCTGCCCGCCCTGGACGGCGAATACGGTGTGCTGCCCGGCCATGAGCCGGTGGTCACCGCGGTGGAGCCCGGAGAGGCCCGCTTCAAGGCGGACGGCGTGTGGCACAACGTCATCGTGACCCAGGGCTTTGCCGAGATCACCTCGGAGTATGCCGTGGTGCTGGTCTCCACGGCGGAAAAGCCGGAGGAGATCGATGCGGCCCGTGCCGAACGCGCCAAGGAACGCGCCGAGGAGCGTCTGCGTCAGCACGGCAGCCAGCAGGAATATTTCCGCAGCAAGGCGGCCCTGGCCCGCGCCACGGCCCGTCTGCGCGCCACCTCCCACAGAGGCTGATACAACAAAGCAAGCGTCCCCGGACCTTTTGGGTCCGGGGACGCTTTTTGTCGTTTCAGGCGGTGCGGCGCTGCGGGGCGGGACGGGCATTCCGCTGGGGCGCGGGCAGCGTGGCGTGGAACTGCTGCAATGCCTGGCCGATGCGGGGCAGACTGCGGGCTTCAGCCACCCGGCGCCCGGCGCCGGTCAGGTCGGGCAGCTGTTTTGTGAGGATGCCCCGCAGCTTTTCCTCCAGCCGGGCCAGGTCGCGGCCCTTCCATACGTTGACGCCGTCGGTGAGCCAGTCCTGGTAGACCGGGATGTCCCGCAGCAGGGTGGGGGTGCCGCAGGCCAGCGCCTCCAGCACCACAATGCCCTCGGTCTCCTCGTGGCTGCAGAACAGGAAGGCGTCGGCGCCGCAGTAGGCGTCCCGCAGCGCTTCCTGGGAGAGGAATCCCGGGAAGGAGACATTGTCCGGGGCGGCGGCCATGGCCTTGCGGATCTTCCGGGGCACCAGGGCCGGGTCGGTGTAGCCGAACCAGAAGAACCGCACATCCGGCATGCGGCGGGCAAGCTGGATAAAGTCCAGAATGCCCTTGCGCTCCATGAAATGCCCCACACTGATGACCGCCCTGTCGGTATCCTTCAGGCCGTAGGCCTGCCGGAAGGCCAGACGCCGGGCAGGGTCGGGGGCGAAGAAGTCGGTGTCCACCCCGTTGGAGAGGGGCTGCACCGGCGGACGCAGCCCGTAGCCTCGCAGGATGGCGGCGGCGTAGGGGGTGGGGGTGAGGATCAGATCGGCCTGGTTGTAGCACAGACAGAGCCACCGTTTGAAGAGGGGGGCCAGCAGGTCGGACCCCACGAAGGAATGGCGGAAATCCGCCTCGGTGGAATGGCCGTACCAGATCACCGGGATGCCCTCCCGCCGGGCGCGGCGGGCTGCCCGGAAGGAGCAGGGCAGCACGGTGTTGATGTGGATCACGTCGGCCCGGGGCTGCCAGTCCTCCACCACCGACACCCCGGTGCGTTCCAGCGCCGCCCGCTGGTGGCGGGCCGCCTGGCCCACGCCGCTTTTGCCCACCAGGGCCAGCGAACCCGTATAGATATGAACACGAAACATCTCTGTCACCTCCAAAGACCCAGCACGTTCTGGGCGATCACGGTCAGCCCCAGGCTGTACATTGCGATGGCTGCCGGTTTGCACAGAAAGATGATGGCGGTGTAGAGCCGCCAGTCCATGCGGGTGGTCCCGGCGAGGAAGCAGAGGTAATCGTCGGGAGCCACCGGCAGAAAGATCAGCAGGGCGAACCACCGGGCAAACCGGTTGCCGGTGCCCATCCAGCGGTCGTATTTTTCGATGAGTTTGGGCGGAAAGAGGGATTCCAGCAGCGGCCGTCCGCAGGCCCGGGCGATGGCAAAGGCGGCCAGCGACCCCACGCAGATGCCGAGGTAGTTGTACCAGAATCCCTGCCAGCCGCCGAACAGGACGACCCCCGCCAGGCACCCCAACCCGCCGGGCAGGATGGGAATGACCACCTGCACGGCCTGGAACGCCATGAAGACCACCGGCCCGGCCCAGCCGAACTGGCCGATGTAGGCGGTCAGCGCCTCCCGGGAGTCAAACAGGCCGGCCCGCCAGAAGGAATAGGCCAGCACACAGCAGAGCACCAGCCCCAGCACCGAGGCTGCGCGGTTGATGGTTTTTACCATAGGATCACACTCCTTGTGCGGGCGGTGCGGGGCACCGCGGGTTTGTCCAGGATGGCGCGCCGGTAGAGGGCTTCCACCGAGGCACCGAAGGCCTGCCGGGTGTAGGGGGCAGCGGCCTGCCGGGCCTTCCGGCGCAAAGGTTCTGCTGCACCGCCCGTCGGCAGCGCGTTGACCAGGGCGGCCAGCTCGCCGGGGGTGTGGTAGATCCAGCCATCCTGCCCCGGCGTGATGAGGCTCCGCACACAGGGGTCGTCCCGGCAGAGCAGCGGCAGCCCGGCGGCCAGTGCCTCGATGTAGGTCAGCCCCTGGGCCTCGCTGGTGGAGGCACTCACAAAGGCGTCGGCCAGGGCATAGTAGCGGGGGACCTCGGCGGGGGCCACCATCCCGGCAAACCGCACCCGGTGGGCTACCCCCAGCGCTTCGGCCCGGGCTTCCAGGGCGGCGCGCTCGGGGCCGTCCCCCACAATGAGCAGCACGCCCCGGGCCATGCCGGGCAGGGCTTCCAGCAGTTCGGTGATGTTTTTCTCCTTGGCCAGCCGCCCCAGGTAGAGCAGCACCGGCTCCTCCGCCGGCAGGTCCAGGGCCGCCCGCAGGGCCGGGTCGGGTGCCGCGGCAAAGCGGTCCAGGTCCAGGCCGGTGGGAATGACGGTCACCGGGCAGTGCACCCCGTAGCCGGTGAGCAGCCACTGGATTTTGGGGGTGGGCGCAATGACGGCGTCACAGGCATCGCAGATGCTGCGGGTGAACAGCTGGGCCAGGCAGCGGCCCATCCGGCGGCTGGGGGAAAAGTAGTGGGTATAGTCCTCGTAGACGGTGTGGTAGGTGTGGATCAGCGGAGCTCCGGCGGCTTTGGCCAGCTGCCGGGCGGGGGCAAAGGTGCTGAACTCGCACTGGGAATGCACCACGTCGGGCTGCCAGGCGGCCAGGGCGCGCAGTGCCCCGTGGAGGGCGGGCGTCCGCAGCCGGGCGCCGGGGTAGATGAGCCCCGCATCCAGGGAACCCAGATAGGTCACGCCGTCCTCGGTGTAGGTGCGGCCGCTGCCTGCCAGCGTCAGCACCCGAACCTCATGGCCCCGGGCCTGCAGTTCGGTGCGCAGCGCCACCGTGGAGGTTACCACCCCGTTGACGGTGGGGGTCCAGGTATCGGTCGTCAGTAAGATTTTCATAGAGAAAAGCCTCCTTGGAGAAGAGGAATCATTGGTTCTTTGCTTATACTAACGATCGAAGCAATTGTTTTTTTGCAACAATTTCCCAAAAAATCCCGGAAATTTCCAGCAGCGGAAATTTCCGGGATCTTGGCTTTTATGGATCAGATGCTGACCTTGCGCAGCATCCTGTGATACAGCGGGCTGTCAGGCTCCGGAGTGCTCACCACCTGCAGCTTGCCGTCGGCAATCCAGCGCTCCACCCGCAGGGCCAGCCAGGCATCGCCGAAGCCCAGCTGAAAGCGCACCAGCGTCCGTCCGATAAGGATGGCTTCGCTGAAGGTTTCAGGCAGTTCGTCCAGCACCCGCCGCAGATAGGGGTCATACAGACTTTCGTCGGCGCTGACCAGCACACCGTTCAGCACCGCCCGCAGGGGGGCGTTTTCCGATTGCAGCATCCGCCACTGGGTGACCAGGGCGGCGGCCTGACCGGCGGGCAAAACGCGGGCCTCCCGGGCCAGACGACCCCATTCACCGGGATGCAGTTCCCCCAGGTTGCGCAGCACAAGGCCGCCCTCCCCGTGGGGGGCCAGGGCAGGGAGCTCCACCACCCGCAGGTCGAGCTTTTCAAGGCCCAGGGGCTGCAGCTGCGCCAGCACCCAGCGCAACCCGCAGGCGGCGTCGGGGGTGTGATCCACCCAGAGACGCACCGGCTCCTGGGGCGCCCGGGTCAGAAGCGTGTCCAGCCGGCGGCGGGCGTTGGCCAGAATCTCGGCGGCGGTCTGCTGTCCCTCGGGATAGATGGAGAGCAGCCGCGTGAGGGTCTCTTCCCGCAGCGGCCCGATGCCCTCCTCGTCGATGGGCCCCACGCTCAGCGCCAGGGAAAGGGGCAGAATGTCCCGGGGATCTCCCTCCATAGGCAGGGCTTCCGCCCAGCGGCGCCGCTCCTTCTCTTCCGTTTCCCGCTGCAGCCGGGCTGTCTCTTCCGGGGGAATGGGCCGCCCCTTTTCATCGGTGGCGATGACGCCGACACAGCCGCCGATCTCCGAACCGCGGCACATCCCCACCTTCATACTCCCGGCGGCGCTGTCGCTGAACAACACTTCCAGCATGGGAAATCCCTCCCTTGTGTTTTTTCTTCATTATAGCATACAATTTAAAGGAACGCACTGCCGAATTCTTCTCTGCCCGGTTGCGGAAACGCCGCCCGCTGTGGTATCATACGGCCATGTGATAACATCACGGAAGAATTTCCGGCGCGGTTGTATACTGTCTGTGATCCTGAAATTCACCCTTTGCGTAACCGCTGAAAAATGGCCGTGCTCCGGCACGTCCGGGAAAGGTTGTGACCCATGCAATATGTGATCTCATTCCTGGAGGGCATCATCACCTTTGTGTCGCCCTGTCTGTTGCCCATGCTGCCCGTCTACCTCTCCTACTTTGCGGGCGGCGGGGAACACTCCACCCGCAAGACTCTCACCGGTGCCGCCGGCTTTGTCACCGGCTTTACGGTGGTGTTCGTGCTGCTGGGCGCACTGGCCGGCACGCTGGGCAGCTTCCTGCAGCACCATCAGACGGCGGTCAACATCATCTCCGGCCTCGTCGTCATCTTCTTTGGCCTCAACTTCCTGGGGGTCATCCGGCTGACCCTCTTCAAGGGCAGCAGTCACGCCGTCCGGGCCGACAACATGAACTTCTTCTCGGCGATGCTGTTCGGCGTCATCTTCTCGGTGGGCTGGACGCCCTGCGTGGGTGCTTTCCTGGGCTCGGCGCTGGCGCTGGCCTCCCAGCAGGGCCATGTGCTGGAAGGCATGCTGCTGCTTTTCATCTACTCCCTGGGCCTGGGCGTGCCCTTCGTGCTCAGCGCCGTGCTCATCGACCGTCTGAAGACGGCCTTTGACTGGATCAAACGCCACTATGCCATCATCAACGGGGTCAGCGGCGGTTTTCTCATCCTGGTGGGTGTGCTGATGGCCACCGGCCTGATGGGCCGTTTCCTGAACCTGCTCAGCTAAGGAGGACCTTATGCGCAACAAAAAGACCGCCATTCTGGTGATCCTGCTCGTCGTGATTATTGCAGGGGCGGGCATCCTGTACAAGACCCTGGGCAGCCGGTACGCCCCCGATCAGCTGACGGTGGAAGAGACCCCCGCGCCCACCGCCGCACCGCAAAGCCAGGACGCCACCGCGGAAAAGGCGGACGAGGCCACCGAGGAAACCGCCCAGGCGGCGCCGGATTTCACGGCCTATGACGCCGAGGGCAACGCGGTGAAGCTGTCGGACTATTTCGGCAAGCCGCTGGTGCTGAACTTCTGGGCCAGCTGGTGCGGCCCCTGCAAGAGCGAGATGCCGGAGTTCCAGGCAAAGTACGAGGAACTGTCCGACGTGCAGTTCCTGATGGTGAACATGACCACCGGCCGGGAGACCAAGGAGGACGCCCAGGCGCTTCTCGAGCAGGAGGGCTACACCTTCCCGGTGCTCTTTGACACCGACGCCGACGCGGCAAACACCTACAGCGTCTACTCGCTGCCCACCACCTACTTCATTGCGTCGGACGGCACCATCACGGCCTGGGCCCGGGGCGCCATCGACGGCGATACCCTGCAGAAAGGCATCGACATGATCGCCGGTTCCTGACCGGCATATAAACCAAGACGGCGGCTCCTTAGGAGCCGCTGTCTTTTTTGCATGGCTGCACCCCCGCCGGGCCATCCTGCATACAGTGGGGCAGGGAGGTGCAGAGTATGAAAAAATGGGGATTTCTGGTGTTTCCCATCCTGGCGCTGGCGGTGGGCGGCCTGGCGGGCTATTTGTCGCGCACAGGGCTGGAAACCGTCTATCCGCAGCTGGAAAAGTCTCCCCTCACACCGCCGGGGGCGGTGTTTCCCATCGTCTGGGTGGTGCTGTACATCCTGATGGGGGTGGGACTGGCGCTGGTGGTATACCGGGGCGGCCCCGGCGTAAAGCAGGCGGCCCTGCTCTGGGGATTGCAGTTGGCGCTCAACTTCAGCTGGAGCCTGCTCTTTTTCGCCGGCGGTCATTACCTGGCAGCCCTGTTCTGCCTGGTGATCCTCTGGCTGGCCATCCTGGCCATGACTGCGGCCTTTGCGGTCGTCAGCCGCCCGGCGGCCTGGCTGCAGATCCCCTATCTTATGTGGGTGGCCTTTGCGGGCTACCTCAACGGCGCCGTCTGGTTGCTCAACCGGTAACAACCCAAAAAATCCCGCGGCGGATTGCCTTACCAGCGTCCGTCGCGGGATTTTTATGGAGTTTCTGTCACAGGATTTTCCGGCACGGTCTTTCGGGATCTTTCAGAAAGATTCAGGACTGCACCGCCCGGCGCAGCGTATCCAGCAGGGCGGGCAGGGCAGCGGCCGCTTCGGGACCGCCGAAGTTCACCAGTCCCCGCAGCGGCATGGCGTCCAGCATCTGGGCCATGGCATCGGGGGGCATCAGACCGTCCCCGCCGCCGTTGGCCATGGCCTGGGCGTTGGATTCCAGCATGCGGCGCACCGGCTCCGCCGTGCGCGGGTCGGCCAGCAGGATGCCCAGTGGTGTGTTCTCGTCCACCGTCAGCGGCAGATGCCGGCGGGTGGAAAATTCCAGCGGCACCGTCATGCGGATGTCCCGGCTGGAATGGCCCAGACGCAGTTCGTACCGGCCCGGGGCAGCATACCAGTCGTGGAGCTCGGCACTGTAGTGGCTCAGGTCCCGGGCGGTGATGGCAAAGCTGACTTCGCATTCCTGGCCCGGCTCCAGCCACACTTTCTGGAAGCCCCGCAGCGACTGCACCACCCGGCCGCCGGCCACCGGTGCGCCGGTGGCGTCGCTGACATAGAGCTGCACCACCTCGGCTCCGGCCAGGGCGCCGCTGTTGCGCACCTTCACCCGCAGGGTGACGCTGCCCTCGTCGGTGAGGGTGTCAGCGTCCAGGGCGGCATCCCGGTAGACAAACCCCGTATAGCTCAGCCCGTGGCCGAAGGGCCAGCGCACCGGCATCCGGCGCCCGTCGTACCAGCGGTAGCCCACATACACGCCCTCCCGGTAGTCGGCGGTGACGCCGTCGCCGGGATAGTCCAGGTAGCAGGGGGTGTCCTCCAGCCGCAGCGGCCAGGTCTCGGGCAGGCGGCCGCAGGGATTGGCCTCGCCCCACAGCAGGGCGTCGGTGGCTTCGCCGATGCCCTCGCCGGCCAGATACATGCACAGCACTGCCGAAACATCCCCCGCCCAGGGGCATTCCACCGGCGCGCCGGTGTGCAGCACCACCACGGTGTTCTTCTGCACGGCCGCCACCCGGGCGATCAGGTTGTTCTGGCAGTCGGGCAGCCGCATGTGGCGGCGGTCGGCGCCCTCGCTCTCGAAAATCTCCGGCAGTCCCGCAAAGATGACCGCCACATCGGCCTCCTCGGCCAGATTGACCGCCCGCAAAAATTCATCCTCGTCCCGCTGGTCCCGGTCGGCGGGGAAGCCCTCCACATAGGAGACCTTCCGTCCCTTGGCCCGGGCAACGGCCAGCGCGCCTACGGCCGCATGGGTGTTCACATGGCTGGAACCGCCGCCCTGATAGCGCGGGGTCTCGGCAAAGGCGCCGATGTAGGCCACCTTCCGGCCCGGGTGCAGCGGCAGCGCACCCAGGTTCTGCACCAGCACGGCACTCTCCCTGGCCAGGTCCACCGCCAGTGCATGGTCGGCGGCCCGGTTAAACACCGCCGGCGTTCTGGCAAGATCACAGGCCCGCAGCACGATGTTCAGGATGCGGGTCACCGCCCTGTCCAGCACCGCCTCGTCCAGCGCGCCGCTGCGCACCGCCTGGACCAGCTTTTCGTCGTTCACGCCGCCCGAACCCGGCATCTCCAGGTCCAGCCCGGCCGCCACGCCGCGCACCCGGTCATTGACGGCACCCCAGTCCGACATGGTAAAGCCGGTGAAGCCCCATTCGTCCCGCAGGATCTCGTTGAGCAGCAGGGAATTTTCGCTGGCGTAGGTTCCGTTCACCCGGTTGTAGCTGCACATCAGCGTCCAGGGACGGCCCTCCCGCACCGCCGTCTCAAAGGCGGGCAGGTAGATTTCCCGCAGGGTGCGCTCGTCCATCCGGCTGTCCGCCGTCATGCGGCGGGTTTCCTGGCTGTTGGCGGCAAAATGCTTGGGACAGGCTCCCACGCCTTCGCTCTGCACGCCCTGGATGAACCCGGCGGCCAGTTCTCCGGCCAGGAAGGGGTCCTCGCTGTAATACTCGAAGTTGCGGCCGCACAGCGGACTGCGCTTGATGTTGATGGCGGGCCCCAGCACCACGCCCACCCCCGAAGCCCGGGCTTCCCGGCCCAGGGCGGCGCCCATCCGGCGGGTCAGGGTGGGGTCAAAGCTGGCGGCTGCCGCGCATCCGGCGGGAAAACAGACCGCCTCGATGCTCTCGTTGGGGTTGTCGCTGCCCGGCTTCTGGGTGCGCAGGCCGTGGGGACCGTCCGACACCATCATGGCCGGAATGCCCAGCCGTTCCACCGCCTTGGTACGCCAGAAATCCGCGCCGGAACACAGGCCGGCCTTTTCCTCCAGGGTCAGGGCCTGCACCAGCTCTTCCACCGTAGCGCTCATCTTCGTAGACTCCTTTTTTACATTTTTCGTTGCTTTGATACATTATACCACGGCATCTATGTTAAAATAAAGGAAATTGTGTAAATTTACAACAGGCTTTGTTACAACTACGATACAAACGGGATGTAGGATACAGGAGAACAGAAAAGGAGTCATGGGATGACACAGGTTTTGATTGTGGAGGATGAACACCTCATTGCGCGGCTCATCGAGATGAGCCTGACGCGGGCCGGGTACGCCTGCACGGCGGCGGGGGACGGCCGCACCGCCGCCGATCTGATCGAAGAGAAGGACTACGACCTGGCCCTGCTGGACATCATGCTGCCGGGGCTGGACGGCTACGAACTGCTGGACTATCTGCGGCCCCAGGGAGTGCCGGTGATCTTCATCACGGCCAAGGGCACCGTGAAGGAGCGGGTGGAGGGCCTGCGCCGGGGGGCGGACGACTACATCGTCAAGCCCTTTGTGGTGGAGGAACTGCTGGCCCGGGTGGAATCGGTGTTACGGCGGGCCGGACGGGGCAATGTGATGCAGGCCTTCGACGTGGTGCTGGACGTGGGGGAACACACGGTGACCCAGAACGGCAAGCCGGTGGACCTGACCCCCAACGAGTTTGAACTGCTGGAACAGCTCATGCGCAACCGCGGGGCGGCGCTCTACCGGGACACGCTCTATGAGCGGGTGTGGGGCGGCGACCGGGCCGAGACCGACACCCGCACGCTGGATCTGCACATCATGCGGCTGCGGCGCAAGCTGCACTGGTATGACCATATCGAGACCGTTTACCGCATCGGCTACCGCTTAAAGAAGGAGTAACCCCATGCGCTACGCACAAAAACTGATCTGTCTGTTGCTGCTGGTTCTCAGCGCCTCCTTTGGCGTTGGGGGCTGTTATCTGTTGTACAGCGACTTCGGCGTCCAGCTGGAGCGCACCGGCACGGCCAACGCCGCGGCCCATGCCCAGACCTGCACGCTGCTGCAGACCGAGATCCTCGATCTGCAGCGCCGTGGCGACGACACCGGCGACGAGACGGTGGCCGCTTTGCTGGAAGCCCAGGGGACGAAGGCGGCGCTGTGGCGGGGCCAGACACTTTTGTACAGCGCGCTGTCGGCGCCCTGTGACGCCCCGCTGGAAAACGGCACGATGCGCACAGTGCGCAGCGGCGACGGGGTGACGGCGCTCTACGGCAGCGATCTGCAGGGAGACCTGCACCTGGTCAGCTCTTTTGATCTGACGGGATTGTACCGGGATCGGGACGCCAGTCTGCGGCGGTTCCTGGGCCTGGAAGTGGTGGTGCTGGCGGCGGGCGCCGCGGTGATGGCGCTGCTGGCCCGCCAGGTGACGCGGCCGCTGCGGGTGCTCACCACCACCAGTGCCGAGATCGCGGGGGGCGACTATGCCCGGCGCACGGCGCTGCACACGGGGGACGAGATCGAACAGGTGAGCCGCAGCTTTGACAAGATGGCGGACGCCGTGCAGGAAAAAATCGCCGACCTGGAGGCGGATGTGCAGAAGCGGGAGGACTTCATGGGTGCCTTCACCCATGAGCTGAAGACCCCCATGACCAGCATCATCGGCTATGCCGACGTGCTGCGCAACCTGCAGACCGACCCGGAGGAACAGCGGGAGGCGGCGGCCGCCATCTACCACGAGGGACGGCGGCTGGAATCGCTGAGCCAGAAACTGCTGGCTCTGCTGGCGCTGGGCGGCGAGACGCTGGAACTCACGGCGGTGGACCTGGCATCGCTGTGGCGGCCGCTGCGGGCGGCCTGCCCGTCGGTGACGGTGCAGACCCCTGCGGGGCACTGGGTGGTGCGGGGTGACGCCGACCTTTTGCTGGACCTGCTCTGCAATCTGGTGCAGAACAGCGCCAAGGCCAGCGCCCCCGGCACGCCGGTGGAGGTACACTGCCGGGATGACGGCCCTGCCGTGACCCTGGCGGTGGAGGACCAGGGCTGCGGCATCCCCCAGTCGGAGATCGACCGGGTCACCGAGCCCTTTTACATGGTGGACAAATCCCGCGCCCGCAAGCAGGGGGGCAGCGGTTTGGGGCTGGCGCTCTGCAAGCGGATCGCGGCGGCCCACGGCAGTGACCTGGTCATCGAGAGCACGCCGGGCCGCGGCACCACGGTGCGGGTGACCCTGCAGAAAGGAGGCACCCTATGAACCTTGCACGGCATCCCCGCGTTGTAGCGGGGCTTTGCACGGCGGCGGTGCTGGCCTGTGCGTCGGTGCCGGCGGTGTTCCTGACGGCGGTGGACGCGGCCGTGCTGGGCCGCAGTGCAGCGGTACAGAATGCCTATACGGCGCCCACCCCCAAGGGGGAGGACTACTACATTCTGAGCCAGCTGACAGCCCGGCAGCGCCAGAGCAGCTGGGCCTACACGCCGCCCTCCGAGGGGGATGCCTCCCTGGCGCTGAAAATGTACATCGCTGCCCAGAACAGTCTGGAGAGCATGCTCAACGGCTATGACTACCGGGATACGGTGAACGCGGCGCTGCAAAGCCTGGCGGACCAGGGAGTGATCGATGCCTCCTGGGCCCAGTGGGCCACCGACTGGGAGGAGAGCGAATACTACCAGGCCTACAACGGGCAGTCCTATGCGCTGGACGTGCCCTACTATACCACCGACAGTCTGGGCTTTGTCACCCTCAAGCGGTTTGCGCTGGAACAGGGGTCGCTGTACACCGTGTTCAGCCTGACCATGGACAGCCGCACCGGCGTGATGACCCAGGTGTGGATTTCGGCGCCGCGGCAGGGGGAGGAGGCACCGCCCGCCCCCGACGAGGCCGGTCTGCGGGCCTTTGCGGCCCAGGCCGGGCTGGAAAGCCTGGGCGACTGGGCGGTGCCCGACGAGACGCCCTATTCCCATGCACTGTACAGCCAGAACGGACAGGCGCTCATCACCGCCGCTGTAAGCCCCTACCAGTATTCCGGGTGGGCCAACAACACCACGATTACCGGGGACCGCTGGTTCCTCAGCCTGAGCCTGGAACCCTGCTCCCCGGAGGAACTGCCCACCCTGGTATCCTGACTGTGTTTTGAACAGGAGGATTTTGTATGAAACGCTTTGCCTCTTTTGGTCTGACGGCAGTGCTGGCTCTTACGCTGACAGCCTGCGCCGCCGCGCCCCGAACCCCGGAGCCGGAAACTGCCCGGACACCCGAGACGGCCACCGCAGAAACCGCGGCGGAACCGTCCGGTTTTTACAGGACAGGGACCACCTTCAACACAGGGGCGCGTTTCTACTCTTTGCAGCCCCATAGCCCGGGCTATGTCCTGGTCACCGAGACCGACTATGCCGCTGCCAGCTGTCGGGTCCTCTGCAGCATACCGGGTTGTTCCCACGATTCCCCGGATTGCCCTGCCTGGTTCCCCGGAACGGGACTGGAATACAGCCTTTTCACCGCGGGGGAGGATGTCTACCTCTACCACAGCACACCGGCCTTGGCCTACGACGGCAGCTGGGAACAATACCGTGCCGAGGTGGTGGAACCTGCGCTGGAAGATCCGAACGGCCATACCGAGGAGGAACTCATCCGCTATTACCAGAACTGTTACCGGGAAGCCGTCACGCCGGCCTGCCTGTACCGGATCAGGGAGGGCGGTATGACCCGGGAGACCATCGGGCTGTCCCGTCAGATCCCCAATATCGGGCTCTCCTGGTGTGACGGCGTTGCGCTGTACGGCCAGTACAGCGCACAAAACGGCGATACCGAGGGGTGCCGCATCAGTCTGGCAGACGGACAGGTGTCCACCTTCCCCATGATGGAAAATGAACTGATCCGCGGCGCGGAGAAGGACCGGCTGCTGACCAGCCGGATCGTCACCGACGCGCCGCTGCCCGACCCGGCGGTGGTCGGCTGGGATATCTACGAAGCGGCCATGCAGAATACCGTGGTGGAATTTGACTGGCTGAACCCGTCCACCGGGGCGCGGAGCAAGGTGCTGGAACAGCCGGGGGACGGCACGACGGACGGCACAGCGTCCTTCCGCGGTCTGGTCAACGGGATGCTCTGTTTTGTGGGCTACGGCGAGGAAGACGAGGCCGCCGTGCGGGTGCTGGACAGTGCCACCGGGCAGTGGCAGACGGTCCTGCAGACCTTTCCGGACCCGTCGGCGCAGCTGCGCAGCGAACCCATGGCGGCGCTGCCGGCAGCGGCAGAGCGGCAGGCAAGGTATCTCCGCCTGGAGGGCTCGGATGTCTGGCAGGGACTGAACCTGGGTTGGATTCTGGACAGTGAGAACGGCGAACTCTATCCCGTTTCCCAGAAAGTGGAGGGCGCGCTCTATGAGACGGCCGTGATGCCGCTGGCACTGACGGACGACGGACGCTTTCTGCTCTGTACGGCCCAGAAGGACAGCGGGGAGGAACCCATCTCGGCCTATGGCATTGCGGACCTTCGTGTGGAGGACTGTTACAGTCTGCAGCCTGTGGAGGATTTTCTCCAGGGGCGCACAAACTATACCCCGGTGACGATGCCGGAGTGATCGGACAGGAGAATTCTGTATGAAACAACGTGTTTTCCCGGGCCTGACGCGGGCCCTTTTCCTGGCGGGCGCGCTGGCCTTCGGTCTTGCCGCCTGCGGTACACCGGCCGATGTGGTGTCCACCCCGCAGCCCACCCGGACACCCGAAACCGCCCCCGCAGAGGCCACCCCGGCGGGGGACTTCTACACCATCAGTTCCCGCTATCTCGCCGACTTCGGCTTCAACACGGGGGATGCCTGGTACTCTCTGGAGGGGCATCTCGGGTATGCCCTGGTTATGAAAACCGACTATGCCACCGCCACCCGGCAGGTGCTCTGCAGCGTGCCGGGCTGCACCCATGATTCGGAATCCTGCCCGGCCTGGCTGCCGGGGCATGGAAACGAGGTAAGGATCTTCACGGCGGGAGACACGGTCTGTGTCTACCACCCGGTGGCCACCATGCACTACACAGGCAGCTGGGAGGACTATTACGCCGAGATCGTGGAACGCTGGCTGAAAGAGCGTCCCCAGGGCTGGGAGGACCTGACCGATGAGGAACTGGTGGCATGCTGCCGCGGCCAGTATGAGGAGCGTTCCGCCCCGGCGGGCCTCTATTGCATCGAGGGGGACGGCGCCTCCCGGCGGGATATCCCGGTGTCCCAGGACCTGGCCAATGTGGTCGTGGGCTGGTGCGACGGCACGGCGCTGTACGGTTATGAGTTGTCGCAACCCGCAACCGGCAATTCCACCGGGTATAGGATCTCCCTGGCGGACGGCAGCGTGACCACCTTCCCCCTGCAGCAGCAGGAGGAGATTCTCGGCGCCGAGGGTACCCGGCTGCTCACGTCCCATACGGTCACCGAGATACCACTGCCCGACTACAACGCCGAAGGCTGGGATGCCTACCGGGCGGTCCTGCAGAACGCCACGGTGGAATATGACTGGCTGGACCCGGCCACCGGTGCCCGCACCAAGGTGCTGGAACGCCCCCATGATGGTTCTACCTTTGGCAATGCGGATTTCTTCGGCCTGCTGGACGGCAAGCTCTATTTTGAAGATCGGACGCCGTTGGAGAACGGAGACTTCCAACGCGAGGCCTTCTGTGCCTACGACACCGCCACCGGCCAGTGGCAGGACCTGCTGCGGCCCATTCCCAACGAGAGCATGCAGCTGGGCAATGTGACGGTGGCGGCATTGCCCGGCAGCGCCGAACAGCAGGGGCGGTATCTCTGGATCAGCGGCTCCGACAATGTCAGCGGTGAAAACCTGGGCTGGATGCTGGATACCCAGAGCGGAAAACTCTTCCCGGTGACCCAGAAGATGGAGGGGGAGGAAGTCTCCAACTGGGTCGCGGGGGTCGTCGCCCTCACGGACGACGGACGCTTCCTGGTCCGGACCGCACGGCAGCAGGACGAATACGGTGGTCCGGTGTACGTCTACGGTCTTATCGACGCCGAAGCCTATTTGCAGGGCAGCACCGACTATACGCCCGTTGCGGCGTCCTGATATATCCATACCGGAGGTGTAGCGTATGAAACGGCTTCTTTCCCTCGCCCTGACGGCGGCGCTGGCGCTGGAACTGGTTGCCTGCAGCGGCCAGTCCCAAACCGCCGACACCCCGGAAACGGCTGCGACGCCCCAGACCGTGGAGACTGCCGAGACTGCGGCAATCCCGGTGGCCGGGGACTTCTATGCCGTACAGCCGGTATTTGGCATGAATACCCTGTTCAACGCCGGCGATGTGTTCTATGAACTGCGGCCGCGAAGCGGATACTGTCTGCTGTTCCGGATCGACTGCGATACCGCCACCCGTGGCGTGCTCTGCAGTGTACCGGGCTGTACCCACGATTCCGACGCCTGCCCGGCCTGGCTGCCGGGGCAGATCTGGGATTACACCACCTTTGCCACAGCGGATACCGTCTATGTCTACAAAGCCCGCTCGTACGAGGAGGTCACGGACTGGGACAGCTACTATGAGCAGAATGTGGCGCCCTATCTGAACGACGAAGATATGTTGCAGGGCCGGACGCCCCAGGAATTTGAAATCTCCTATTACAATCGGTTCGTTCAGCTCCGTCAGCCCGCCTGTCTGTATGCGGTGGCGCGGGACGGCAGTGAACAACGGCGCATCGACCTGTCGGAGAATCTGGAACGGAACACTGCGCTGTCCTGGTGTGACGGTACGGCGCTCTACGGCTGCTTGTCCCTCGACGCCTTGGATACCCCGGTGCAGGGTTTCCGGGTGGAACTTGCCACCGGCCAGGTGACGACCTTTTCCATGCTGGCGGGGGAGGGGATTGTGGCTGCCGAGGGGCGGTTGCTGCTGACGGCCCGGGTGGTGTCGGACGTTCCTTTTCCCGATCCGCAGACCGAGTGGGAGGCCTACCAGGCCATCCTGCAAAATGCCACGCTGGAATGTTACAGTCTGGACCCGGCCAGCGGCAAGCGGAAAAAACTGCTGGAACTGCCGGGCAGCCTGATCGCCCAAAATGGGGATTTCAGCGGTATCGCAGGCGGGCAGCTCTACTTTCTGGAGCGGCAGACCCAGCCCGAGGGTGATGTCCTCATGACGATTCTTGCCTTCGACACGACCACCGGGCAGCAGGAACTGGAGTACCATCTGCCCCGCAAGAGTGTCTGGATGAATGATCCCACCGTGGTGGGACTGCCGGATGTTGCCCAGCAGGAGGGGCGGTACCTGTGGCTTATACACAGCGGTGACGGTGGCTTGCTGTCCATGCAGATTCTGGACCGGCTTTCCGGCATGTTATATGAACCCGCGATGCCCTCCGAGCAGGTCCGGCTCCAGCAGGATCTGGGCAGTCCGCCCCTCACCGATGACGGGCGGTTCCTGCTCTGTGTGGGACGGAGCGACGACTTTTATGACTATCACTACGCCCTCGTCGACGCCGAGGCCTTTTTGCAGGGCAGCACCGACTATACTCCGGTGACGGCCCCTGACCTTTAAATTGTTTTTGAAAAAGGGAGAACGGCTTACCAAAATACACAAAAAAATTAAAATTCCACACAAAAAACTTGAAAAAATGGGCCCCGGGTGCTACCATAGAGGAGGTGTTAAGAAATAGAAATAAAGGAGAGTGTTTCATGTCCATTACCAATGAATACCTCAAGGGCGTCTACGACGGCCTGGTCCAGCGCAACCCCGAGCAGAAGGAGTTTCTGCAGGCAGCCGAGGAAGTCCTCGAAAGCCTGGAGCCCGTCATCGCCGCCCATCCCGAATACGAGAAGGCCGGCCTGATCGAGCGCATGGTGGAGCCCGAGCGCGTGGTCATGTTCCGCGTGCCCTGGGTGGATGACAACGGCAAGGTGCAGGTCAACCGCGGCTACCGTGTGCAGTTCAACTCTGCCATCGGTCCCTACAAGGGCGGCCTGCGGTTCCATCCCAGCGTCAACCTGTCCATCATCAAGTTCCTGGGCTTTGAGCAGTGCTTCAAGAACAGCCTGACCGGTCTGCCCATGGGCGGCGGCAAGGGCGGCGCCGACTTTGACCCCCACGGCAAGTCCGACGGGGAAGTCATGCGGTTCTGCCAGAGCTTCATGACGGAGCTCTACCGCCACATCGGCCCTGACACCGACGTGCCCGCCGGCGATATCGGCGTGGGCGGCCGGGAAGTGGGCTACCTGTTCGGCCAGTACAAGCGCATCCGCAACGAGTTCACCGGCGTGCTCACCGGCAAGGGCATTCCCTTCGGCGGTTCTCTGGCCCGCACCGAAGCCACCGGCTACGGCCTGTGCTACTTTGCCGACGAGATGCTCAAGGCCAACGGCAAGAGCTTCCAGGGCGCCAAGGTGGTCATCTCCGGTTCCGGCAACGTGGCCATCTACGCCAACCAGAAGGCCACCCAGCTGGGCGGCAAGGTCATTGCCATGAGCGACTCCAACGGCTACATCGTGGACGAGAACGGCATCGACTACAAGGTCATGCAGGAGATCAAGGAAGTCAAGCGCGCCCGCATCAAGACCTACCTGGACTACGTGCCCACCGCCAAGTATGTGGAGGGCAGCCAGGGCATCTGGACGGTTCCCTGCGACATCGCCCTGCCCTGCGCCACCCAGAACGAGCTGCCGCTGGCGGGTGCCGAGGCCCTGGTGGCCAACGGCTGCTACGCCGTGGCGGAAGGTGCCAACATGCCCTCCACCCCCGAGGCCATCGCCTACCTGCAGGTCCACAACGTGCTGTTTGCCCCTGCCAAGGCGTCCAACGCCGGCGGCGTGGCCACCTCCGGCCTGGAGATGAGCCAGAACTCCCTGCGCCTGGGCTGGACCTTCGAGGAAGTGGACCAGCGCCTGCACGACATCATGGTCAACATCTACAAGAACGCTGCCGCTGCCGCCGAGGAGTACGGCTGCAAGGGCAACCTGGTGGCCGGCGCCAACATCGCGGGCTTCCTGAAGATCGCCTCCGCCATGATGAGCCAGGGCATCGTCTGATCCCGTACATTCTCCATAAAAACCAACAGGCACCCGCCATTGCGGCGGATGCCTGTTTTTTACTGCTGCAAAAATTCCCGGATCTCCTTTTCCACGGCGGCCACTTCCTCGGCAAAGGCCCGGGCCGACACCCGCAGCGCACCGTGACCCAGCACGATGACCTGCTCGGCGCCGTCGCTGCTCACCACCCGGGTGCGGCGCTCCTTGGCCAGCTCGTGGGTGGCCCGCTCGATGTACATGTCGGCGGTCTCGGCCTCCTTGGTGTAGACCACATACAGGTTGTGGTATTTCTCCACCTCCCGCACGCCGCCCCGCACCTTGTAGGCGTCAAAGACGAGAATGGGCACGCACTGCTTGTACCCGGCGTAGTTGCACAGAATGTCCATCAGCCGGCGGCGGGCGGCGTCCAGGTTGCTCTCGGCCAGGCGGCGCAGGTCCTCCCAGGCAAAGATCACGTTGTACCCGTCCACCAGCAGGTAATCCGGCCCGGTGGGCTGGGGCCTGGCCGGCACCTGCACGCTGGCGGGGGCGGTGTGCAGCGCCGCCCGGGCTGCCTTCTTGGCGTCGGTGCCGTTCTCGCCCCGGTGCTTGATCTTGCCGTAGGTGCGCTCAAAGATGGCCAGCAGTTCCTTGTCCTGCTCCAGCGTGCCCCGGTAGGCGTCGGCCCGGCGGCGACGGGCATTGCTGTCCGCCTCGTCGTCCTCCTCCGTCTGCCCGGCGGGGGCCAGCCGGCGGGACAGTCCGCTGTCCACATGGGCTTTGGCGGGCACTTCATCCCACTTGACCACATACCCCGCCCCGTGGGAACAGAACACCGAATCGGCGGGGTTCTCCACATCGGCGTCGGCGTCATACCCGGCCGCCGCGATGACCTCCTCGGCGTTGTGGCAGGCGTCGTACCCGGCGGGCAGCACGGTCCAGCGGCCTAGCCCGTGGGTGTAGGCGGCAATCTCCCGGGCGTAGCCCCGGGCGGTGGCCACCGGCAGCCGTCCGGTGAGCCGGGCGGTGTCCCCCAGCGTCTCGGGGGCCTCAAAGCTGCCGCACATCCGCTGGATGTCCGCCATGGCACGGCCGATGGCATCGGCGGGCACCTCCAGCGTGAAATCATACCAGGGCTCCAGCAGCACCACAGCGTTCTTGCTCCGGGCTGTCTGAAGCCCCTGCCGCACGGCGCGGTAGGTGGCCTGCCGGAAATCGCCTCCCTCGGTGTGTTTCAGGTGGGCCTTGCCCGCCGCCAGCGTGATCTTCACATCGGTGAGCGGCGCCCCGGTGAGCACGCCGGGGTGGGTGCGCTCCGCCAGATGGGTCAGCACCAGCCGCTGCCAGTTTTCCGCCAGCGTGTCGGGCGGACAGTCCGCCGCCAGCTGGACGCCGCTGCCCCGGGGCCCCGGCTCCAGCAGCAGATGCACCTCGGCATAGTGGCGCAGCGGCTCATAGTGGCCGATGCCCTCCACCGCCGCAGTGATGGTTTCCTTATACAGAATGCCGCCCTCGCTGAAGGTGACCTGCAGCCCGAACCGGCTGGCCAGCAGTGTCTGCAGAATTTCCAGCTGTACCTCGCCCATGAGCTGGACGTGCACCTCGGCCAGATCGTCCCGCCAGGCCACATGGAGCTGGGGGTCCTCGTCCTCCAGCGTCTGCAACGCTTTCAGCAGGGTGTGGGGGTCGGCGTCGGGGCAGTCCGCCCGGTAGTTGAGCACCGGCTCCAGCAGCGGTGCGTCGGCGTCCGCCTCGGCGCCCAACCCCTGGCCGGGCCGGGTGGCGGCAGGACCCGCCACCGCCACCACCATGCCGGGGTAGGCCGTGCTCACCAGCCGGAACTTGCTGCCGTTATACAGCCGCAGGGCGTCGGCCTTTTCCCCGTTGGGCAGCACCGCCTTCACCGGCAGCTCGCCGCCCGTGACCTTCAGCCAGCTCAGCCGGGTGCCGGCGTCGTCCTGGCTGATCTTGAACACCCGGGCGCCGAACTCCGGCCAGACCGGCGGCATCCGGGTCAGCGTCTGCAAGCCCTGCAGCAGCCGGTCCAGCCCGTCCAGCCGCAGCGCCGCGCCGAAAAAGCAGGGGAACACCTGCCGCCGGGCGATGGCCGTCACCAGCGTGTCGGGATGGGGAGTGCCTTCGGACAGCACCTCCTCCATCAGCGGCTCGCTGCAGAGCGCCAGCGCCTCGGGGTCGGGCGCGGCGGTAAAGTCCACGCAGCCGTCCCCGAACCGCCCCCGCAGCTCCCGCAGCCGCACGGCTGCATCGGCTCCCGGCAGGTCCATCTTGTTCACGAACACAAAGGTGGGCACCCGGTAGCGGGCCAGCAGCTTCCAGAGGGTCTCGGTGTGGGCCTGCACGCCGTCGGTGCCGCTGACCACCAGTACCGCGTAATCCAGTACCCGCAGGGCCCGCTCCGCCTCGGCGGAAAAATCCACGTGGCCCGGCGTGTCCAGCAGCGTCAGTTCGGTCTCCTCGGCATCCTCCGCCGCGGGCAGCGTCAGCACCGCCTGCTTGGCAAAAATCGTGATGCCCCGTGCCCGCTCCTGGGCGTCGGTATCCAGAAAGGCGTCCCGGTGGTCCACACGGCCCAGCTTGCGCAGCACCCCCGCGCGGTAGAGAAGCCCCTCGGCCAGCGTTGTCTTGCCGCTGTCCACATGGGCCAGCAGCCCAACCACCAAACGTTTCATAGCCATTCCCCTTTGTGCAGAATGCTATTATTGTACCTTTTTTCGCCCAAATTGTACAGGGCAGCTGTACAATTCGAAAAAATTAGTATTAAATCTTAAAAAGGCCTTTACAAAGTGAAATAGTATGATATAATAATGCCAGAGCCGGAGATACCGGCAAAAGTCAAGAAACAATCTTATTTATATACAGAGCAAACCCAAGGAGGCAAGCTATGGAACTGAAGTACTTTATCTGCGAGCACTGCGGCAATATCATCACCATGGTGGAGGACAAGGGCGTGCCCGTGTTCTGCTGCGGTCAGAAGATGACCCCGCTGGTGCCCGGCACCGTGGAGGCCGCCCATGAGAAGCACATCCCCGTCTACACCGTGGAGAACGGTGTGGTCCATGTGACGGTGGGCAGCGTGGAGCATCCCATGCTGGACGAGCACTACATCACCTGGATTTCGCTGCAGACCAAGCAGGGCAGCCAGATCAAGCATCTGAAGCCCGGCGAGGCCCCCAAGGCGGATTTCGCCCTGACGGCCGGCGACGAGGTCGTGGCGGTGTATGCCTACTGCAACCTGCACGGTCTGTGGAAGGCCTGATTTCCCAGTTTTCCAAATTTTTACGATAAGAGGAGCGTTTTCATCATGAAGAAGTATGTCTGCCCCTGTGGCTATGAGTATGATCCCGCCGTCGGTGATCCCGACAATGGCATCGCCCCCGGCACTGCCTGGGAGGATGTCCCCGCTGATTGGGTTTGCCCCGTCTGCGGTCTGGGCAAGGATTCCTTCGTCGAGGAATAAATGAAACAGCAAACCGGGGTGCCCTGCGGGGCACCCCGGTTTTCTTTGTGCGGCAGGTTTCGCGGGGGCGGGACCTGCCGTTTTGCTTCGCAGAACACACAAAAATATACCTGAATTTTTGTGCAAGCGTACAAAGCGTATTAAACGTGAATTATTTTCACTTTACAAATTAGAAATGCTCAACTATAATCATACAAGCGCCACAGATTGCAACGGAGCAATCCGAAGCCCGGTCCGGAAGGCTTTCCGGATCGGGCTGTGCTATTTGTCAAATGAGGGGGAGACGTTCATGCTCACACTGGACAAGATCTATCACGCCAAATTCATTCTCAAGCAGATCGCGCGCAAGACCGACCTCATCGCCGCCCCGCAGCTTTGCCCCGGCACCGATCTGTACCTAAAGACCGAGAATCTGCAGGTGACCGGCAGTTTCAAGGTGCGCGGCGCCTACTACAAGATCAGCCAGCTCACCGAGGAAGAGCGGTCCAGGGGTGTCATTGCCTGTTCGGCGGGCAATCATGCCCAGGGCGTGGCGCTGGCGGCCACCCGGATGGGTATCCGCAGCGTGGTCTGCATGCCGGACGGCGCCCCCATCATGAAGGTGGAGAGCACCAAGCGGCTGGGGGCCGAGGTGGAACTGGTGAAGGGCACCTACGACGACGCCCACGACCGGGCGGTGGAGCTCCAGCAGGAGACCGGCATGACCTTCATCCACCCCTACGACGACGAACTGGTCATCGCGGGGCAGGGGACCATCGGCCTGGAGATCCTCGACCAGCTGCCCGATGTGGATGCGGTCATCGTGCCGGTGGGGGGCGGCGGCCTGATCTCCGGCGTGGCCTTTGCCATCAAGAGCCTGCGCCCCGATGTAAAGGTCTACGGCGTTCAGGCGGCGGGAGCCCCCAGCATGGAGAGGGCCTTCCACGACCACCACTATGAGACGCTGGACCGGGTGGACACTTTCGCGGACGGCATTGCCGTCAAGACCCCCGGGGAAATCACCTACCAGATGGTGGAAAACTGCGTGGACGACATCGTCACGGTGAGCGAGGACGAGATCGCCGCGGCCATCCTCTCGCTGATGGAGAACCAGAAGCTGGTGGCGGAGGGCGCCGGGGCCACGCCGGTGGCGGCGGCCCTCTTCGGCAAGCTGCCGCTGGCGGGCAAAAAGGTGGTCTGCCTGATCTCGGGCGGCAACATCGATGTGAACATCCTCAACCGGGTCATCACCCGCGGTCTGGTCATGAGCGGCCGCAAGGCCAACCTGATGATCGCCCTGGAGGACAAGCCCGGCCAGCTGACGCTGGTCAGCGATATCATCTCGGAATGCGGCGCCAACGTGGTCAGCGTCCACCACGACCGGTCGGACGCCAACATGGCCATCACCAGCTGCTTCCTCAAGCTGGGGCTGGAGACCCGCAACGCCGCCCAGATCGAGGAGATCAAACAGCGGCTCACCCAGGCCGGTTTTGAACTGGTCAGCGAGCGCGTATAAAAAGAACAGGGGCCCCAGGGCCCCTGCCGTGAATTTGGGTATTACACTTTGATGCCGCCGGCCAGCATCTCGATGAACTGCTTGGCCACCCGGGGGCTGCGGCCCCCCGCCCGCAGGGCGAAGGCGGAACCCTTGATGAAGAGCTGATCGCTGGGCATCTGCACGCCGTACTGGCGGGCCAGCTCCAGCAAAATGGCATCGAACCGCTCCTTGTCGGGCTGCTGGAAGGTGACCGTCAGGCCGAACCGGGCCGACAGGCTCATCAGTTCCTGGCGGGTGTCCGAGGCGTGCAGGTCGTCGCCGCTGCGGTCGGTCATGGATTCCTTGACCAGGTGCCGCCGGTTGCTGGTGGCGTAGACCACCACGTTGTGGCTGCGGCCGCCCACGCTGCCCTCCAGAATGGCCTTCAGCGCCGCAAAGTTGTCGTCGTTGGCGGCAAAGCTCAGATCGTCGATGAAGAGGATGAACTTCAGGGGATTCTTGGCCAGTTCGTCCATCAGAGCGGGGATCTGGTAGAGCTGGTTTTTCTTCACCTCAATGAGGCGCAGCCCGTCGGGGGCAAACTCGTTGGCGATGGCCTTCACGGTGCTGGACTTGCCGGTGCCCGCGTCGCCGTAGAGCAGCACGTTGTTGGTAGGCTTTCCCTCCAGCAGCGCCCGGGTGTTGGCGATGACCTTCTCCCGCTCCCGCTCGTAGCCCGGCAGCTCGCTGAGCCGCTGGGGGTCGGGGTAGCGCACCGGCACCAAGTGCCCGTCCTCCAGCGTGAAGACGTGGTGCCGGGCAAAGATGCCGTAGCCCTTCTGGCCCACCGCCGCCCGCCGTGCGGCGTAGGCGGCGTGGAAGTCGGCGTCCGGGGTGATCTCCCACCGGGGCAGATACTCCGGCGCGCCGTGGCACAGGTCGTCAAGACCCGCCCGGCCCAGCGCCTGGAGAAAATCCAGCTCCCCGGCCAGGGCCTTTTCCAGCACCGGGCCCGCATCGCCCCCCGCCGCCGTGCGCAGACAGAGGTTTTCATCCTCCAGCACGGCGTCCAGCAGGGCGTCGGTCCAGTTGGTGCCCCGGACAAACAATACGGCCTCAAAGGCGGCCACGGCGCCGCCCAGGTCACATTCCTCGGCGGCCAGGGCCGCCCGCAGCGCACGCAGCAGCGCGGTGTCCAGCAGATTGCGGAACACCACCAGCGCATCCAGGCGTGCCAGCCATTCCATACGTTGCATATATGATCGATCCTTTCCCAAGAAAACTACTCTCAGTATAAACAGTACCGCATAAAGTTGCAAGATTTTCACAAAAAAACTTGACAAACCAGTAAAACTGCGGTATAGTTTAACACAAATTCAGCAAATGCTTGGATGGGAACTAGTAACGGTCTGAACATAGCCCCCAGAGAACTGCCGGTTGGTGCGAGGCAGCAGGGTGAGCGGACCGCGAACTGATCCCGGAGCAGATTCACTGAACGCTTCGGCCAGTAAGGGGATACGGGTGCACCCGTTACAGTGCAGGACTTTGTTGGAAGTCCGGTGAGTGGGGACGCATCGTCCCAATAAGAGTGGTACCGCAGAGCGCTTACACAGCCTTTGTCTCTTGGGTTCAAGGGGCAAAGGCTGTTTTTCTTTGCGCACTCCCCAGCCGGCGCAGCACAAGACAGGAAGGAGAACAAGCAGATGAAACTCAACGGTTCGCAGATCTTTGTGGAAGTCCTGGCGGAGCAGGGCGTTGACACACTGTTCGGCTATCCCGGCGGCGCGGTCCTCAACCTCTACGACGAATTGTATAAGAATTCCGACCGTATCCACACGGTGCTCACCGCCCACGAGCAGGGCGCCTCCCACGCGGCGGACGGCTACGCCCGGGCCACCGGCCGCACCGGCGTGGTGCTGGCCACCAGCGGTCCCGGCGCCACCAACCTGGTCACAGGCATCGCCACCGCCTTCATGGACAGCGTGCCCCTGGTGGCCTTCACCGGCAACGTGGCCACCTCGCTGCTGGGCCGGGACTCCTTCCAGGAGGCCTACATCGAGGGCATCACAATGCCCATCACCAAGCACAACTACACGGTGCGCCGGGTGGAGGATCTGGCCGACACCATGCGGGCGGCCTTCCGCATCGCCCAGCAGGGCCGCAAGGGCCCGGTGCTGGTGGACATCCCCAAGGATGTGACCGCCGCCGTCTGTGAGTTCACCCCCAAGGCGCCGGAACTCATCCGCACCGTCACCACCTACAACGAGGAGGACGTGAAGAAGGCCGCCGAGATGATCAACGCCGCCCAGCGTCCCATCGTCTACTTCGGCGGCGGCGTCCGCAGCGCGGCGGGCTGCCAGCCGCTGCGGGACCTGCTGCTCAAGGCCGGCATGCCCGCCACCTACACGCTGATGGCGGCCGGCGTGCTCAGCTACGGCGAGCCCCACAACCTGGGCATGCTGGGCATGCACGGCTGCTACGCCGCCAACAAGGCCATCGACGAGGCCGATCTGGTCATCGCGGTGGGCACCCGGTTCAGCGACCGTGTGGCGCTCAACCCCGATACCTTCGCCAAGCGGGCCAAGATCATCCAGATCGACATCGACCCCAGCGAGCTGGGCAAGAACGTGGCGGTGGACCTGAGCCTGACCGGCGACGCCAGCTACATCCTGCAGGCCATCCTGCCCTACGTGGAGAAGACCGAGCACAAGCTGTGGATGGAGCAGATCCGCCAGTGGCAGAAAAACGACTACAAGCCGGTGGACAGCGACACCGAGCTGAAGCCTCACCAGATGATCGCCGAGATCTGCCGTCAGGCGGGCCCCGAGGCAGTCTACGTCACCGACGTGGGCCAGCACCAGATGTGGGCAGCCCAGTATCTGCACCACACCAAGAGCCGGGGCTTCCTCACCAGCGGCGGCCTGGGCACCATGGGCTTCGGTTACGGCGCGGCCATCGGCGCCCAGATGGCGCTGGGCCGGGACGCCCGGGTCATCATGCTCACCGGCGACGGTTCCTTCCACATGAACCTCAACGAGGGCTGTACCGCGGTCAGCTACGGCCTGCCCATCATCACGGTGATCTTCAATAACCAGGTCCTGGGCATGGTCCGGCAGTGGCAGACCACCTTCTACGGCAAGCGCTACTCCGACACCGACCCCCACCGCCACACCGACTTCGTCAAGGTGGCCGAGGGCTTCGGCGCCAAGGGCTACCGGGCCACCACCCCGGCGGAATTCAAGGCGGCCTTTGCCGACGCCCTGAAACAGCAGGGCCCCAGCTGGATCGACTGCCGCATCGGCAAGGACGAGAAGGTGCTGCCCATGATCCCGGGCGGCGGCGACATCAACGATATCATCATGGAATGAGGTGAACAGGATGCAAGCTTTGCAGCAACAAAACGCCAGTCAGCGGCGGGTGATCAGCCTGCTGGTGGACAACCAGAACGGCGTTCTGGCCCGGGTGGCCAGCCTGTTCTGCCGCCGTGGCTTCAACATCGACAGCCTGACGGTGTCCGCCACCAACGATCCCAAGATCAGCCGCATCACGGTTTCCCTGCACGGCAACGAGCAGGAAGTCAGCCAGCTGATCCTGCAGACCGAGCGGCTGGAAGTCACCCGTCAGATCTTCGAACTCACCCCCGAGAAGAGCCTGCAGCGGGAGCTTTTGCTCCTCAAGGTGGCCTGCAACAACCAGAACCGGGCCGAGCTGCGGGAAATTTCCACCATTTACAAGGCGAAGATCATCGACCTTTCGCCGGACAGCATGGTCTTTGAACTCACCGGCAAACCGGACAAGATCGACGCCTTCCTGACCATGTTCGACGGCTACGAGATCCTGGAACTCTGCCGCACCGGTGTCACGGCGCTGGAACGGGGCGGCAAACACCAGCACATGCAGAAGCCGCCCCAGGAAGTCCGGGAAGCCCAGCTGCCGCTGCCCGGCACCCACTGCCCTCAGGAATGAGGCCCCCGCCATTTTGCTCCCCCTTTTGATAGAGGAAGATAGAAAGAGATTATAAAAAAGGAGACAATCACCATGGCTATCAACAAGTACTACGATTCCGACTGCAACCTCGGCATGCTGGACGGCAAGACCGTCGCCGTCATCGGCTTTGGCTCTCAGGGCCATGCTCATTCCGAGAACCTGGCCGAAAGCGGCGTGAACGTCGTGGTCGGTCTGCGCAAAGGTTCCAGCCACTGGGAGAAAGCGGCTGAGTTTGCCGCCACCCATCCCAACTTCAAAGTGATGGAAGTGGAAGAGGCGGCCAAGGCCGGCGACATCGTCATGATGCTGGTGCCCGACGAGCTGTGCGCCGACATCTACAACCGCCAGATCGCCCCCTATATGACGGAAGGCAAGGCGCTGGCCTTTGCCCATGGCTTCAACATCCACTTCAAGACCATCACCCCGCCGAAGAACGTGGATGTCATCATGATCGCTCCCAAGGGCCCCGGCCACATTGTCCGCCGCCTCTACACCGAGGGTGAGGGCTGCCCGTCCCTGATCTGCGTGGAGCAGGACTACACCGGCAAGGCCAAGGACCTGGCCCTGGCCTACGCTTCCGGCATCGGCGCCGGCCGTGCGGGCATCCTGGAGACCACCTTCAAGGAGGAGACCGAGACCGACCTCTTCGGCGAGCAGGCTGTGCTCTGCGGCGGTGTCTGCGAGCTCATCCATGCCGGCTTCGACACGCTGGTGGAAGCGGGCTACGCTCCCGAGATGGCCTACTTCGAGACCTGCCACGAGATGAAGCTCATCGTCGACCTGATCAACGAGGGCGGCTTCGACAAGATGCGTTACTCCATCTCCAACACCGCCGAGTACGGCGACTACCGCACCGGCAAGCGTCTGATCACCGCCGAGACCCGCAAGGAGATGAAGAAGGTCCTGCAGGAGATCCAGGACGGCACCTTCGCTTCGGAGTTCCTCACCGAGATGAGCCCCAACGGCGGCCGCAAGGTGCACTTCCTGGCCGAGCGCCGCATGCAGTCCGAGCACCTCATCGAGAAGGTGGGCAAGGAACTGCGTCAGATGATGAGCTGGCTGAAGAAGTAAGACCGGCCCAATCCCGAAAGGAACGGAGAAGATACCAATGAACAGCGACAATGTCAAAAAGGGCCCCGAGCGGGCCCCCAACCGCAGCCTGTTCTATGCCCTGGGCTACACGCCGGAGGAACTGGACCGCCCGCTGATCGGTGTGGTCTCGGCCTACAGCGAGATCGTGCCCGGCCACATGAATCTGGACAAGCTGGCAGATGCCGTCAAGGCCGGTGTGCGTATGGCCGGCGGCACGCCCATTCTCATCCCCGCCATCGGTGTCTGCGACGGCATCGCCATGGGTCATGTGGGCATGAAGTATTCCCTGGCCAGCCGCGAGCTGATCTGCGACAGCGTGGAGACCATGTACATGGCCCACCAGCTGGACGGCCTGGTGCTGGTGCCCAACTGCGACAAGATCGTGCCCGGCATGGTCATGGCCGCCGTGCGGATGGATGTGCCCGCCGTGGTCTGCTCGGGCGGCCCCATGCTGGCCGGCCGCTACGGCGGTGAGGAAGTCAGCCTCTCCAAGATGTTCGAGGCGGTGGGCGCCTACAAGGCGGGCCTCATCAACGACGAACAGCTGGAGGACTGCACCTGCAACTGCTGCCCCGGCTGCGGTTCCTGCTCGGGCATGTACACCGCCAACAGCATGAACTGCCTGTGCGAAGCCATCGGCATCGCCCTGCCCGGCAACGGCACCATCCCGGCGGTCTACGCCAAGCGGCTCCAGCTGGGCAAGCGGGCCGGCATGGCCATCATGGACCTGGTCAACCAGGGCGTGACGGCGCGGCAGATCATCAACGAGCGGAGCATCCGCAACGCCCTGACCTGCGATATGGCCCTGGGCTGCTCCACCAACACGGTGCTGCATCTGCTGGCCATCGCCGAGGAGGCGGGCGTGCCCATCGACCTGAAACTCTTCAACGAGATCAGCGCCAAGACCCCCAACCTCTGCCATCTGGCCCCGGCGGGTCCCACCCACATGCCGGACCTCTACGAGGCGGGCGGCATCCCGGCCGTGCAGGCCGAGCTGGCCAAGGCGGGCCTGCTGGATCTGGACGTGCCCACCGTCACCGGCAAGACGCTGGGCGAGAACATCGCCGGCGCCAGGATCCTCAACGAGAAGGCCATCCGGCCCATCACCAACCCCTACAGCCCCAACGGCGGCCTGCAGATCCTCTGGGGCAATATCGCCCCCGACGGCTGCGTGGTCAAGCGCAGCGCCGTGGCGCCCGAGATGCAGGTCCACAGCGGCCCGGCCCGGGTGTTTGACAGCGAGGAGACCGCCATCGCGGCCATCTACGCCGGTGAGATCCATCCCGGCGACGTGGTGGTCATCCGGTACGAGGGCCCCAAGGGCGGCCCCGGCATGCGGGAAATGCTCAACCCCACCAGCGCGCTGGCCGGCATGAAGCTGGACACCACGGTGGCGCTCATCACCGACGGCCGCTTCTCCGGCGCCAGCCGCGGCGCGGCCATCGGCCATGTGTCGCCGGAGGCTGCCTCGGGCGGCCCCATCGGTCTGGTCAAAGAGGGAGACACCATCGAGATCGACATCCCCAACGCCTCCATCCATCTGGCGGTGGACGATGAGGAGCTGGCCCGCCGCAAGGCGGCCTACGTCCAGCCGGAACCCAACGTGAAGTCGGGCTGGCTGGCACGGTATGCGCGGCTGGTCACCAGCGCCAACCAGGGCGCGGTGCTGAAGTAAAGCGCTACTGTAAAACTCAACACGCAGCGGTTGTGCGGCCGCTGCGTGTTTTTGTTTTGGCGGGAAAAGCCCGGAAAAAATTTCCCCGGGGGCATACCCGCCGCGGGCAGAACATGGTATAATCAGGGCAGAGAGAAAAGGGGAGAATGCTGTCATGATTTCGTTGCTGCTGCCGGTGATTTATCTGGCGTTTATCAGCCTGGGTCTGCCCGACGGGCTGCTGGGGGCCGCCTGGCCCAGCATGTACGGGCCGATGGGAGCGGATCTCTCCTGGGCCGGGGCGGTGTCCATGATCATCTCGGCGGGCACCATTGTGTCCAGCCTGGCCAGCGACCGGCTCAACGGCCGCCTGGGCACCGGCCGGGTCACGGCGGGCAGCGTGGCCGTTACGGCGGTGGCGCTGCTGGGATTCTCTCTCTCCACCGCCTTCTGGCAGCTTTGCCTCTGGGCGATCCCCTACGGCCTGGGCGCCGGCAGCGTGGATGCGGCCCTCAATAACTATGTGGCGCTGCACTATGAGAGCCGCCACATGAGCTGGCTGCACTGCATGTGGGGTATCGGCGCCAGCATCGGCCCCGTCATCATGGGATGGGCCCTGGCGGCGGACAGCTGGCAGGGGGGCTACCGCACCATTGCACTGCTGCAGGCTGTGCTCACGGCGGTGCTGGTCTTCAGCCTGCCCCTCTGGAAACACCCCGCCCGGGAGAGCGCCGCGGGCGTCACCCCCGAACACCGCAGCCTGCCCCAGTTGCTGCGCATTCCCGGCGTGCCGGAAGTCATGGTCAGCTTTGCCTGTTACTCGGCGGTGGAGTGCACCGCCGGCATGTGGGCGGCCAGTTACTGCACCCTGGTGCGGGGCATCGACGCCGGCACCGCGGCGGGCTGGGCGAGCCTGTTCTACCTGGGCATCACGGTGGGGCGGTTCTTCTGCGGCTTCCTCACGATGAAATTCAACGACCACCAGATGATCCTGGGCGGCCAGGCGGTGATCCTGGCGGGTCTTGTCCTGACCTTCCTGCCCGCAGGCAACCATCTGCTCTTTGCGGGGCTCATCGTTGTGGGGTTGGGCTGTGCGCCTATCTATCCCAGCATCATCCACGAGACCCCCGCCAACTTCGGGCGGAATTTGAGCATGTCCATGACCGGCGTCCAGATGGCGGCGGCCTACACAGGTACCACGCTGCTGCCGCCCTTCTTCGGGCTGCTGGCCCAGCAGTTCAGCATGTCGCTGTTTCCCTGGTACCTGCTGGCGGCACTGATTGTTATGACGGTCTCCTCGGAGGCCATGCACCGCAAGACGGCGGCCCACCGTGCCGCCAACACATAACCTGAATCTGTGGAAGGAGGATCCTGTATGCAAAAATGCAGCCTGTGCGGCGGCAAGGTGGTCAACGGACGGTGTGAGGACTGCGGCATGCCGATTCCGCCGGAAAACCGGTACACCCTGCGCAGCGAAACCAACCGCGCCCGCAATACCGACGGGGAAGGTTTCCTGCACCGGACAGGGCAGACGGCACAGCGCAAGCCTGCCCGGAGCCGCCCGGCGGCATCCGCTGCCCGGCCCCAGCCCCGCCCCCGGCAGACGGGAAACCGGCCCGTGGGACAGAAGCCGGCCAACCGGTGGATCGGATGGATCATTGCCATTGTGATCATCCTCAGCTTTTTCTCGGAGGCAATCTCCTCCCTGGCATCGTAACAAAAACACAAAGGCGGACGGTCGCAAGACCGTCCGCCTTTTCTGGAGGAATGGCTGTCAGTTCAGTGTTTTGCCGAAGAATTCCAGCTCGGGGCGAATCACGCCCATCAGGGCATCGAACTGGTCGGGGGTCAGGCTCTGGGCGCCGTCGCTCTTGGCCTTGGCCGGGTCGTTGTGGGTCTCGATCATCAGCCCGTCGGCTCCCACCGCCACGGCGGCCTGGGCCAGCGCCGGCACCATGAAGGCGATGCCCGCCGCATGGCTGGGATCGATGACCACCGGCAGATGGGTCATCTTTTTCAGCATGGGCACGGCGGAGATATCCAGCGTGTTGCGCATGCTGGTTTCAAACGTACGGATGCCCCGCTCGCAGAGCACCACGTTGGGGTTGCCCTCGGCCATGATGTACTCGGCACTCATGACCAGCTCCTCCAGCGTGGAGGAAAGCCCCCGCTTGAGCAGCACCGGCACGTTCAGCTTGCCCACGGCCTTCAGCAGTTCAAAGTTCTGCATGTTGCGGGCGCCGATCTGGATCATGTCCACCTTGGCGTCCAGGAAGAGGGGAATATGCTCGTTGTTCATCAGCTCGGTGACGATGGGCTGCCCCGTGACGGCCCGGGCCTCCTGGAGCAGTTCCAGACCCTCGGCCCGCAGTCCCTGGAAACTGTAGGGGCTGGTGCGGGGCTTGAAGGCGCCGCCCCGCAGGATGCTGGCCCCGGCAGCCTTCACCCGCTGGGCGATGCCAATGATCTGGTCCTTGCCCTCCACGCTGCAGGGGCCGCTCATGACGGCAAAGTACCCGCCGCCGATCTTGTGGCCGCCCACATCCACCACGGTGTCGTCGGGGTGGAACTTGCGGTTGGCCTTTTTGTAGGGCTCGCTGACCCGGCGGCAGGTATCCACCACAGGGTTGGCCAGCACCCAGCTCTCGGCCAGGGCCTTGGTGTCGCCGATCAGGCCCAGAATGTGGGTGTCGCGGCCGGTGGAATCGTTGATTTCAAAACCCATCTCCCGCAGTTCGGCGCAGAAAGCGGCCACTTTGTCGGCAGGGGCGTTCTGTTTCAATACGATGATCATATTCCTGTCTCCTGTACCTTGTATTTCTTACCATACTGGGATTTTAACACTTTAAAGCGTTAAAGTCAAGCCCTCTTGCAGAAAAAAGAAGAGCGGCTTATAATAAGGGCCGACAAGAGTTAGCAAAAGAGGGATTCTTTATGGGAAAAGAAGCAAAAACCAACGCTATGCGGATGCTGGAGCGGGCCAAGATCGTCTACACGGCCCATGAATACCCCCACGAGGAGGGCCAGGCGGTGGACGGCGCCTCGGTGGCCAGACTGACCGGCCAGGACCCGGCCAAAGTGTTCAAGACGCTGGTCACCCAGGGCGCGGACCACAACTATTATGTGTTCGTGGTGCCGGTGCTGGCCGAGCTGGACCTGAAAAAGGCTGCCAAGGCCGCCGGCGTCAAGAGCGTGGCGATGATCCATGTGGCGGATATCAACAAGGTCACCGGGTACATCCGGGGCGGCTGCAGCCCGGTGGGCATGAAGAAGCAGTACGTCACGGTGTTTGACGAGAGCTGCCTTGCCCAGTCCACCATGCTGGTTTCGGGCGGGCGGATCGGCACCCAGATCGAATGCGCCCCCGCCGACCTGATCAAGGCCTCCCGGGGCAAGACGGCGGCCATCACCCAGGAGCACGGGGCATGATGCGGCTGGACAAGTACCTGTCGGAACGCACCGGCCTGACCCGCAGCGAGAGCCGCAAGGCCATCACCAAGGGCCGGGTGGCGGTGAACGGCGCGGTCTGCCGCAAGGCGGACACCCAGGTGGCCGAGGACGCGGTCCTGGCATTGGACGGCACACCGCTGGCGGGTACCTACCGGAAATATGTCTACATCATGCTGAACAAGCCGGAGGGCGTGGTCAGTGCCAGCCGGGACAAGCGGGACACCACGGTGGTGGACCTGGTGGCGGCGGACTATCCCCGGCGGGCGCTGTTCCCGGCCGGGCGGCTGGACAAGACCAGCACCGGCTTTGTGCTGCTCACCGACGACGGCGCCCTGGCCCACGACCTGCTGGCGCCCTCCCACCATGTGGACAAGCAGTACCTTGTCACGCTGGACACCCCGCTGACCGACGCCATGCGGGCGGGCTTTGCCGCCGGTGTGACGCTGGCCGACGGGCAGACCATGGCCCCGGCGGAGGCCGAACCGGCGGGGGAGGACCCCTGCCGGGTGAAGGTGACGCTCCACCAGGGGGTCTACCACCAGATCAAGCGGATGTTCGGCGTCTACGGCGCGGGGGTGAACGCCCTGCACCGGTATGCCATCGGCGGCGTGACGCTGGATGAGGCCCTGGCACCGGGACAGTGGCGGGAACTCACCGAAGATGAGCTGGCCCTGCTGCAGAACCGATAAAACCAAAAGGGAGGCACCCCGTTCGGGGCGCCTCCCCTTTTTATGTCCGTTTGGCCGCCATGTAATTCTGTATAATTTCCCGCTCACAGAAGGGCAGCGTCTCGTCGCCCCGCTGCAGCGTCCTCTCGTGCCCTTTGCCGATGACCGCCACAATGTCCCCGGGACGGGCCATGTCCAGGGCATAATAGAGCGCCTTGCGCCGGTCGGGAATCTCCACAAAGGGGGTGTCTGGATTGCCCCGCCGCAGCCCGGTGCGGATGTCCGCCAGAATGTCTGCCAACGGTTCGCCCCGGCTGTTGTCCTCCGTCACCACGCAGAAATCCGCCAGCCGGGCGCAGGCTTCCCCCATGCCGAACCGCCGCACCCGGCTGCGCCCGCCGCCGCATCCGAACACCACGATGAGCCGGGTGGGGCGGTAGGCCCGCAGGGCGGTGAGCAGGTTCTCGGCGGCGGCCTCGTTGTGGGCGTAGTCCAGCACCACCGTGAAAGGGGCGTCCACCGGCACCGGTTCCACCCGGCCCTCCACCACGGCGGTGCGCAGGCCCCGCTGCACGGCGTCGTCGGGCAGCTGCAGAATTCCCGCCACGGCGATGGCCGCCAATGCGTTGGAGACGCTGAACCGCCCCGGCATGGCCACCTGGTAGGGGCGGGCGATGCCCTCCGGCCCGGCGGCGGTGAAGGAAACTCCCAGCAGCCCCGGACGGTGCAGCAGTTCAAAATCCGCCCCGGCCCGCCAGTCGGCGGGGTGGTCGATGCCGTAGGTCACCACCCGGCAGGTATGCTGGGTCAGGATGGCCTGTGTCTGCGGGTCGTCGGTATTCACCAGCCCCACCCGGCAGCGGCGGAACAGCACGCTCTTCCAGGCGCGGTACTCCGCGAAGCTGGCGTGCTCGCCGGGACCGATGTGGTCGGGGGAAAGATTGGTGAACACCCCGATGTCATACTCAATGCCGGTGACCCGGTCCATCTTGAGCCCCAGGCTGGACACCTCCATGACGCAGGCGTCGCAGCCCGCCTCCACCATGCGGCGCAGCAGCCGCTGGAGGTCGCTGCTCTCGGGGGTGGTGTGGTCCAGCGGATGCTGATAGCCCGGCCAGCACACCCCGTTGGTGCCGATCAGCCCCACTTTGCGCCCGGCGGCCGTCAGTACGGCGGCGATCAGGTGGGCGGTGGTGGTCTTGCCCTTGGTGCCGGTGATGCCGATCATCGTCAGCTGTCCGGCCGGTTCGCCGTAGAACCGAATGGCCAGCCGGGCCAGCGCCTTGCGGCTGTGGGTCACCTGGAGCACCGGCAGGTCGGGGGGGAGCCCCGGCACCGGCCGCTCACAGACAATACCCGCCGCGCCCGCCGCGGCAGCCTGCCGGGCGTAGGCGTGGCCGTCGGTGTGCTGGCCGGGCAGACAGACAAACAGTGCCCCCGGCGTCACGGCGCGGGAATCGTAACACAGGGACTTTGCTTCGGCGCGGGCGTCGCCCTGGAGCAGGACGCCGTCGGTGACCCGGAAAAGCTCACACAAATTCATGCCGCATCACTCCCAAAAAATTGCCCATACCAAACCAGAAAGCAGTAGATGCAAAAGATCTGCCGCCAGTTGTCCTGCCGGCGCCGCAAGTGCCGGTCTAACAGGATATGCAGCTGCCGCACCTGAAAGAACCGCGCCGCCGCCGGACTGTCGAAGACGGCCCGCACCCGGGCCGCGTACACCGGGTCCCGCAGCCAGTCCCGCACCGGCACCGGGAAGCCCCGCTTTTTCCGCTGGGCGCTGGGCAGCGGCAGATGCCGGACGGCCGCCGCCCGCAGGGCTATCTTGGTCTGGCGGGCGTCCGCCTTGGCGTCGGGGGGCAGCCGCCGGGCCAGGGCAAACACCTCCCGGTCCAGAAAGGGCACCCGCAGTTCCAGACTGTGGGCCATGCTCATCTTGTCGGCCTTGAGCAGGATGTCTCCGGCCAGCCAGAGGTGGATGTCGCACCCCTGCATCCGGGTCACCGGGTCCAGCCCCGCGCTGGCCCGCCAGTAGGGCCGGGCCAGATCAAAGGGCTGAACGGTGCGGTAGTCATGGCGCAGCAGCTTGCGCTTCTGCCGCTCGCTGAAAAGCGCCGTGTTGCCGTAGTACCGCTCCTCCAGCGGCAAAGCCCGCCGCACAAGAAAATTCACCCCCGGCCCGGCGGGCAGACGTTCCGCCACCGCCCCCAGCGCCCTGCGCAGCCCGGCGGGCAGACGGTCGTACCACCGGGCGGTGAAGGGCTCCTTGTAGATGTTGTACCCGGCGAAGAATTCGTCGGCGCCTTCGCCGGAAAGGCAGACCTTCACATCCTTGGCCGCCTCTCCGTTGAGAAAATACAGTGCCACCGCCGCCGCGTCGGCCAGGGGTTCGTCCATGTGGTACTGCACGGCGGGGATGGCGTCCCAGAACTCTTCCGGCGTGATGCGCCGCACCCGGCTCTGGATGCCCAGCACCCGCGCCAGATGGGCGGCCTCCCCGGCCTCGTCATAGCCTGCCTCGGCGTATCCGATGGTGTAGCAGCGGGCGGGCCGGGCTAGGGCGGTGATGTAGGCGGAATCCACCCCGCCCGAAAGAAATCCCGCCACCTCCACGTCGGCAATCTTGTGGGCGGCCACGCTGTCCTGCATCGTCCCGTCGATGGCGGCGGCCCAGTCGGTGGGGGAGAGCTCGGGGGTGAACTCCGCCTGCCACCACCGTTCCACCCGCAGCCCGGTGCCGTCCAGCGTCAGGCAGTGGGCGGGCAGCAGCTTTTTCACGTCCCGGAAAAAGGTATCCTCCCCCGGCGAATACTGAAAACTTAAATACAGTTCCAGCTGGCTCTCGTTGAGCCGCTTTTCAAAGGCCGGGTGGTCGAGAAAGGCCTTGATCTCGCTGGCAAACAGCAGGGTGCCGTCAGCGGCCACATAGTAGTACAGCGGCTTGATGCCGAAGGGGTCCCGGGCACAGAACAGCGTTTCGGTCTTGCGGTCCCACAGGGCGAAGGCAAACATCCCCCGCAGCCGTGGCAAAAGGTCCTGCCCCCACTCTTCCCAGCCGTGGAGCAGCACCTCGGTGTCCGACCGGGTGGCAAAGGTGTGCCCGGCGGCGGTCAGCTCTTCGGTGAGAGCTTGATAATTGTAGATCTCCCCGTTGAACACCACTACAAACCGCCCGTCCTCGTTGAACATGGGCTGGGGACCGCCCTCCAGGTCGATGATGGCCAGCCGCCGGTGCCCCAGCGCCGCCCGCCCCTCCAGAAACACCCCCTGGCCGTCCGGCCCCCGGTGGGCGATGCGCCGCAGCATCGCCTGCAGCACGGCGCCCTCCGCCTCGCCCCGGGTGTTGACAAATCCCGCAATTCCACACATGCCCTGTCCCTCACTTCTCCTGAACTGCCTTATAGTATGCGCAGAAATCCCAAAGCAACCACGGGTTGCCGGTTTGGCAAGGCGGCTTGCTGGTGTTCCGGCGGGGGATATGCTACAATGAAACCAGAGAAAGGGGGACGCTTTCCATGACGCTGGGAGAGAACATCCAGGCCGCGCGCAAACAGAAGGGGCTCAGCCAGGAGGCGCTGGCCGAGCAGGTGGGGGTCAGCCGGCAGGCGCTGGGCAAGTGGGAGAAGGACACCGCCCTGCCCAGTCTGGAAAACCTGCAGGCGCTGGCCGCTGTGCTGGACGTGAGCGTGGATGCCCTGCTGGGCACCGCCCGCCCCGACGGCACCCCCGAACCGGCCCTGACCCTGGACACCCTGCGGGCTTTGCTGGATGCCCGGGACGCCGAAAAGCGGCGAGGCATCCGGCTGTGGGGCGGTGCGGCTTTGGCGGTGGCGGTGCTGCTTTTCTGCGGCATCCTGGGAACGGCTTGGCAGTACAACCGCCAGGTGCAGGCCCTGCAGGAGAGTTATGCCCTGGCACAACAGCAGTTTTCTGCCACCCAAAGTGAGCTTTCCGCCCGGATGGAGGAACTGCAGGCGGCGGTGCGGCAGGGGGAAGCCACCGTGCTGGACTGGAGCTGGCAGCCCATCGATCGGGTCGTCCATGACCTGGACGGGAGCTGGGTGCCGGTGAGCGTTTCGGTGACGCCCCGCACCGCCACCGACGGCATGACCGGCCAGCTGGTGGTGGTCCACCAGGGCGGCCGGTACGACGGTACCACCGAACTGATGGCCATGTCCCTGGGGGCCGACGGCGTCTACCGGGTGGAACGGGGCCTTATTTTCACTGTGGGGGAGACGGTGGACCTCTCGGTGCAGTGGCAGAGCGCCGGCGGTACGACGACCAACGAACCGCTGGGCACGGTGGCGTGCACCGAGGAAGCTTTCCGTCCGCGGGTCATCTGGGCCGGCTCCGGCGACAGCTTTTCCTACGGATACCGCACCCGGGAAGAGGACGGCCAGACGCTGCTGACGCTGACCAGCTATCCGGTGGAACTGGAGGTGGATGCGCCGGTCTGGATGGAGGTGCAGACGGTGGAGGTGGACCTTCGGCTGGACGGCGCCGCCGGGGAACCGGCAGCCACCGCGGTGCTGGAATGTGCAGGATGGAGCGAGAGCGGCGACCGCCGCACGGCAGTGTGGCGCGGTACCTTCCTCACGGGCAGCGCACAGAATGGCTGGCCTTATGAAGGCGGCGCGGCGGATTTTGTGGCGCGGGTCACCAGCGTAAACGGCAACACCTGGACCAGCATCCGCCCCCTCGCCGAGCGGCAGTAAAACCGAAAAATCCCAAAACCCCGGCGCATAGCCAGGCCCCTTTGTCATACACTAAGACAAGGGGGTGATGGCGGTGGCCGGGGTTTTGCCTGTTCTGCTGGGGGGAGATGCCAACGTCTACGGCATGGCGCGCAGCTTTTATGAGGCCTACGGGGTGCACAGCGTGGCGGTCTGCAAGCGGGCGCTGCCGGCACTGGCCCACAGCCGGCTGGTGAAGGCAGCGGTGGAGAATCCCCGTCTCGAGGAGGACTCCGTTTTCACGGCGGCACTCATCGCCCTGGCCGAGGCCCACCCTGACCGGACCTGCCTGCTGATCTCCTGTGCCGACGGCTATACCATGCAGCTGGCCCGCTGCCGGGAGGCCCTGGCGCCCTACTATAAGTTTGCCTGCCCCGACCCGGCAACGGTACAGTCCCTCGGCACCAAGGAAGGCTTCGCCCGGGTCTGCACCGAACACGGGCTGCGCACGCCGCGCAGTGTGACGCTGCTTTTCGGGGAACGGGTGCCCGAACTGCCCTTTGCCGGGCCGGTCGTCGTCAAGCCGGCGGATTCCCCGGCTTACTGGAACTGCCGGTTTGCCGGCAAGCGCAAGGTCTACCTCACCCAGGATGCGGCGGAACTGGCGGCGGTGGTGGATACCGTCCGGCAGGGCGGGTATGCGGGCGATCTGCTGCTCCAGGAGTACATTCCCGGCCCCGACACGGCCCTGGGGGTGGTGAACGCCTACTGCGCTAAGGACGGCAGTGTACCCTGGATGGTGCAGGGGCAGGTGCTTCTGCAGGAGCGCACGACGGAGGGCATCGGCAACTACGCGGCCATTCTGACCGAACCCGCCCGGCAGGACACCGCCCTGCTGGTGGCGCTGGCAGCCCTTTTGCGCCGGAGCGGCTGGCGGGGCTACGCCAACTTTGATTTCAAGTACGACCGAAGCGGGGAACCGGTTCTGTTCGAGATGAATCCCCGGCAGGGGCGGGCGTCCTATTTCTGTACGGCGGCGGGGGCCAGTCTGGCTTTGCCGCCGGTGGAGGACCTGGTACAGCAGGATGCCGTCACGCTGCCCATGCTGCGCCCCTCGGTGTGGTACACGGCGCCCTGGGGCATTGTGCGGCGGTACTGCCCCGACAGGACACTGTTGCAGCGGGCGGACAGTCTGCGCCGCCGGGGCCGGGGGCGGTGCCATCTGCTGGCCCCGGGGGAGGGCCCGGCCCGGCGGGTCTGGTTCGCGGTGCGGCAGGGTGCCTACCGCCGCAAGATGAAGAAGTCATTCTGACGGGTCGTGGAGGCCCGCCTTTGGGAAAGAGAGGAGGCACGCCATGTGCGGCATTGTGGGTTTTGCCGAAGAACACCATGACCCCGCCGAAGCCCGCCGCATCCTGCAGGGGATGGCGGCGCTGATCCGGCACCGGGGCCCCGACGGGGAGGGCCTTTACGCCGACGACCGGGCGGCCCTGGGTCACCGGCGGCTCTCCATCATCGACCTGGAGGGCGGCGGCCAGCCCATGTTCAACGAGGACGGCAGCCTGGTGGTGGTCTTCAACGGGGAAATCTACAACTACCGGGAACTGGCCCGGCAGCTGTCGGCGGCGGGGCATACCTTTGCCACCCGGTCGGACACCGAGGTGCTGCTCCATGGCTGGGAGCAGTGGGGCAGGGCGCTGCCCGGCAAGCTGCGGGGGATGTTCGCCTTCGTGCTGTGGGACCGCACCACCGGCACGCTGTTCGGTGCGCGGGACCTCTTCGGCATCAAGCCGCTCTACTACTACCGCCGTGGGGAACTGCTGCTCTTTGCCAGCGAGATCAAGGCATTTCTGGCCCATCCGGGGTTTGTGAAGCGGTTCAATGAGGACCGCCTGCCCGATTATCTGAGCAGTGAGTACCTGCCCGGGGACGAGACCCTCTTCACCGGCGTCTACGAGCTGCTGCCGGGGCACTGTTTTACCTGGAAGGCCGGGCGGCTGACGCTGGGGCGGTACGGCAAGATCCGCTACCGCATCCGGGAGGGCCGCAGCCTGGAGGAATGGGCGGAACGCATCGACAAGGCCTTCACCGGCAGCGTGGCCGCCCACAAGGTGGCCGATGTGGAGGTGGGGTGTTTTCTCTCCGGCGGGGTGGACTCAACCCTGACGGCCTGCAAGGCGTCCCAGCAACAGAACCGTCTGCAATGCTTCTCGGTGGGGTACGCGGAGGAAGCCTACTCCGAGCTGCCGGCCGCCCGGCAGGCAGCAAAGGCCCTGGGCGTGCCCTGCACCGAGACCACCGTCAGCGCCGGGAAATTCTTTGCGGCCAACCGGGCCATCCAGTGGTATCTGGACGAACCCATGCCCAACCCGGCGGAGGTGCCCCTCTATTTTCTCTGCAAAAGTGCCCGGCAGCGGGTCAAGGTGGTGCTCTCGGGGGAGGGGGCCGATGAGCTGTTTGGCGGTTATCCGCTCTACTGTCAGGGCGTGCATGCCCAGGCCTGGCAGCGCCTGCCAAAAGGGGTGCGGCGGCTGGCGGCCCGGCTGGTCCCGGGCTGCGGATTTTTCCGCCGCGGCGCTGTGAGCCGCTGGCAGCGGTGTGCCCGGGCCAACTATGTCTTTGCCGACCCGGCGGAGCGGGATCGCTATCTCAAGCGGCACTACACCTCCCAGACGCCCGCCCAGCGGTTCAAGCCCTGGTTTGACCGGGTGCGGGGGCTGGACGAGGCCACCGCGCTGCAGTGGGTGGACCTGCATACCTGGCTGCCCCGGGACATCCTGCGCAAGGCCGACCGGATGAGCATGGCCCACAGCCTGGAACTGCGGGTGCCCTTCCTGGACCGGGAGGTGCTGGCGGTGGCCATGGAACTGCCCCGGACCTGCCGCTGTACCCGCCGCAAAACCAAGGTGGCGCTGCGGGCGGCCGCGGCCCGCAGTCTGCCCCCCGAACTGGCCAAGCGGAAAAAACGGGGGTTCCCGGTGCCGCTGGCCGACTGGCTGCGCCAGGACACCTACTACACCATGGTGCGGGAAAAGTTCGTGGGCCCGGTGGCCGAGCGTTTTTTCAATACCCGGGCGCTGTGCGATCTTCTGGAGGCTCATCGCACCGGCAAGATTAACGCCATGACCAAGATCTGGAGCTTTTACTGCTTCATCGTGTGGTATGAACTCTACTTTGTGGAGGAATTTCCGCCCCGATTCTGAAAAAATGTCAAAAAAACTTGCAAAACCCCTTGACTTGCACCGGGCTCTTTGTTATAATAACCCTCGCAGCATGCCCCTATGGGCACGAACCATGTGCGCCCGTAGCTCAGGTGGATAGAGCAACTGCCTTCTAAGCAGTGGGCCAGGGGTTCGAGTCCCTTCGGGCGCATTTCGTGGTGCCTATGGCGCAGTTGGTTAGCGCGCCAGATTGTGGCTCTGGAGGCCGAGAGTTCGAATCTCTCTAGGCACCCCACCAAAGACCGTGTAGGCCCGTCCCGCACGGTCTTTTCTTTTTCTGGGCCGTCGCCAAGCGGTAAGGCAGAGGACTTTGACTCCTCCATCCGTCGGTTCAAATCCGGCCGGCCCAACCAAAACAGCGTTGTGCGTTTGCGCAGCGCTGTTTTTCTTTTGCGCATATCCGCCGTGGGGCCGGGCACACTAGTCCCGGAGGTGTTTCAGGATGGTTTATCTGGACTGTGCGCAGTACGACTGCTGCCACAATAAGGCGGGAGCCTGCTGCCTGGGCGGCATCAAGGTGCACCACGCCGGGGAGAAGGACGCGGTGTGCAGCAGCTACCGCAACAACGAGAGTGTGGGCAACGTGGCCACCGACAATGCCCCCGCCACGGCGGAGACCGAGGTGCGGTGCGACGACCGGGGCTGCCGGTATCTGGAAGGGCGGGCCTGCTGTGCCGACCATGTCTGCATTGACGAGTGCGGCTGCGGGCCGAAATGCACCACCCGCAAACAGGCGCGGACAAGCCGTACCTGAACTGGACCAGGGCGTTCCCGGCAGGGGATGCCCTGGTTTTTTACGGTTGCGAAAGACTACGAATCGTTGTATAATAAGACGATATAGTAGGCGGGGTATACCCGTCTGCCAATTTTTTGTGAAAAGGGGCGCGTGTATGTCCAATCAGCCGATTTCCGTGCCGTTCGTCTCCTTCCGCCCGCTGGAGAAGGAACTGGACGCCGACCTGCGGGGAGCCTTTGACCGGGTCCTGGCCAACAGCTGGTACATCGAGGGCCGGGAGGACGAAGCCTTCGAGAAGGCCTTTGCGGCCTACTGTGGGGCGGACTGCTGCGTGGGCTGCGGCAACGGTCTGGATTCGCTGGTGCTGATCCTCAAGGCGCTGGGCATCGGCCCGGGGGACGAAGTCATCGTGCCGTCCAATACCTTCATCGCCACTGTGCTGGCCATCAGCTATGCGGGGGCGGAACCGGTGCTGGTGGAACCCAGACTGGCCACCTACAACCTGGACCCCGACCGCATCGAGGCCGCCATCACCCCCCGCACCAAAGCCATCATGGCGGTGCATCTCTACGGCCAGTGCGCCGAGATGGATGCCATCTGCACCATCGCCCAGGCCCACGGCCTCAAGGTCATCGAGGATGCCGCCCAGGCCCACGGCGCCACCTGGCAGGGCCGCCGCGCGGGCAGCCTGGGGGATGCCGCCGGGTTCAGTTTCTACCCCGGCAAGAACCTGGGCGCCCTGGGGGATGCGGGCTGTGTGACCACCAGCGACCCCGACCTGGCCAAGAAGGTGCGGGCACTGGGCAACTACGGCAGCGACTACAAGTACCACCATATCTATAAAGGGCAGAATTCCCGCCTGGATGAACTGCAGGCCGCCTTCCTGGCCGCCAAGCTGCCCCACCTGGACCGGATGAACGCCGAGCGCCGCCGCATTGCGGCCCGCTACTGCGCAGGCATCACCAACCCGGCGGTGGTCCTGCCCACCGTGGCGCCGGGCTGCGAGCATGTCTATCATATCTTCGCGGTGCGCTGCAAAAGCCGCGACGCCCTGGAAGCCCATCTGCATGACTTGGGCATCGGCACCAACAAGCACTATCCCACGCCGATCCACCTCCAGGGGGCCTACCGGGAACTGGGCCTGGAGGTCGGGGCGCTGCCCATCGCCGAGGAAATCTCCGCCACCGAGCTCAGCCTGCCCATGTACTACGGCATGACGGAGGAACAGGTGCAGGCTGTCATCGACGCCGTCAATTCGTTTAAGGAGTAATCATGCAACAGGTCGGAATCGTCATCTCCAATTATAACGGCTGGCAGGATACCGTCCGCTGCCTGGAAAGCCTGGACAAGCAGACCTTCCGGGACTTTGAGATCATCCTGCTGGACGATGCCTCCACCAACGACTCGGTGCAGCAGCTGGGACGGCATCTGACGGCCAACACGGTCTTTCTGCCCCAGCGGGAGAATACCGGCTTTGCGGCGGTGAACAACCTGGGCATGCGCCGGGCGCTGGCCGACGGCTGCGACTGGGTGCTGCTGCTCAATAACGATACGGTGGCGGCTCCCGACTTTGTGGAGACGCTGCTGCGGGAAACCCCAGCCGGGGCGGTGAGCTGTCCCAAGATGCTCTTCATGGACCCGCCGGATGAAATCTGGTTTGCGGGCGGCACATTGGACCGCGCCACCGGCAAAGTGAAGCACCTGGGCGGCCACGCCAAGGACGGCCCCGCTTTTGCCGAGAAAAAGCAGGTGAGCTTCATCACCTTCTGCTGTGTGCTGCTGCCGCGGCAGGTCATCGAGCAGGTGGGCTTCCTGGACGAAACCCTCTTCATGTACTGCGAGGATGTGGACTACTGCATCCGTCTGGCCGACGCCGGGGTACCGCTGTGGTTTCTGCCCGACGCCAAGATCTGGCACAAGGCGGGCGGCAGCGCCGGCGGCATGCTGTCGGTGTACTACATCACCCGCAACACGCTGTATCTGACCTGCAAGGGCAAAAGCAGATTGTACTGTCGGGCCAGAACCGTGGGGCCGCTGCTCACCGGGGCGGCGCGGTATGCGTTGACCAAGATGCTGGGCCGCAAAAAGGGACGCAGTTACGGCGCCTTCCGGGGTGCGCTGGATTTCTGGCGCGGCCGGATGGGCCGGATGGCCTGACAAACAGAGAAAAGAGGAGAAAACCGCCATGGAACCATTGCTCACCGTGCTGGTGGCACAATACCGGCCGGATGCTGCCGCGCTGCGGCGGACGCTGGCCTCGCTGGTGCTGCAGGATACCCGGGACTTTGCGGTGGTGCTGGCGGACGACGGCTCCCCGGAACCCTATTTTGCCGAGAGTACCGCCTACCTGACCGCCCACGGCATCACTAAGGTGCAGACGGCGGCCATGACGAAAAACGGTGGTACGGTGTGCAATATCTTAAACGGCCTGCAGAAAATCACCACCCGCTGGGTGCTGACCATCTCGCCGGGGGATTACCTCTACGATGCCGGCACGCTTCGCTGGTGGCTGGAACGGCTGCAGGCCGACCAGCCCCGGGTGGCCTTCGGGCGGCAGGCCTACTACACGCCCGGCCCCGAACCCCGTCCCGCCCCGGGGGAGACCCCCTTTGACCGCACCCCCTACGCCCCTGACCACTACGACGGGGCCACCGTCAAGCGGAATCTTCTGCTCTACGACGACGGCATCAGCGGCTGCGGCATGGTCTACGAGCGGGATCTGCTGACCGAAGCGCTGCAGACCATGGCCGGACATGTCCGGCTGGCGGAGGATTTCTCGGTGCGGCTCTTTGCGGTGCAGGGTATCCCCATCACCCGGTATGACCGGCTGACCAGCTGGTACGAGTACGGGGCGGGGGTCTCCACCAACGAGGCCGCCCGGCAGCGGATGGCCGACGAATGGCGGGCCATGGTGGAGCTGCTCTACCGGCAGTACCCCAAAGACCGCACGGTGCGGCTGGCCCACGCCTATTTTTTCAATGACCGGCACAAGAGCCGACTGGTGCGCGGGCTCATCGGGCGGCTGATCGTGCCCCAGAATGCCCCCTTCAAAAAAGCGCAGCGCGCCTGGCAACCGCCCATCAACGGCGACACCGCGCCGTTGCAGCGTATTTATGACGCGGCTGTGCAGCCCGGCGTAACCCTGTAAGGAGAATGTATACCCATGACGCAGCTTTTGGACGCAATCGAAGAGAAGACCTGCAGCGTGTGCAGGCGGATTGACCGTCGTTTGTTGGCGATTGTATCGCTGGCAGCACTGGCGGGGATGCTGGCGGCCCACGGGTTTGCTTTTGCCAATCTTTTTCCCAACCATGACAGCACGGTAGTGGTGTTTGATGCCCAGTGGACGATGTATGTGCTGGGCCGCTGGGCGCAGAATTTTTACTTTCCGCTGATTCGCGGCAAGGTGGCGGCGCCCTGGCTGATCGGCATCTTCAGCACTGTGTATATTGCGCTGTCCGGGTACTGCATTGCGGCGGTCCTGCGGCTGCGCCGCGGGGCGGCGGCTCTGCTTACCGGTCTGCTGGCCTGCTGCGCCACCGTCACAGCCATGCTGGCCACCTACAACTTGTGGACAGACGCACATCTGATGGCCATGCTGCTGGCCTGTGTCGGCGTTTTCTGTCTGGAAAAAGGGGGCCGTGTTTTCGGTTTCTACGGCGCGGCACTTCTTTTCTGCGGCAGCCTGGCCTTTTACCAGGCGTACATTCAGTTTGCCCTGGGTCTTTTTCTGCTGGTCCTGGCACGGCAGGCCCTGGAGGGCACGTCTTGGCGGACCTGGCTGCTGCACGGCGTGCGTATGCTGGCCAGCCTGGCCGTGGGAGCGGTCCTGTACCTGATCTCGGTAAAAATTTCCCTGGCTCTCACCGGTTACCAGCTGGCCGACACTGGCAACGGTCTGGCTCAGCTGACCCGGCTGGGCCCGGCAGCCATTCTGGCGGGAATTCCGGCTACCTATAAAAATTTCTTTACAACTTTACTGGGATATTCCGGCTGGAATGACCGGGGCATGCGGGCCGCCTCGGCGGTGCTGTTGCTGCTCACCCTGTGGGGGCTCTTCCTGCGGCTGCGGGGCAAGACCCTTCGCGCCGTGGTTCAGTCGCTCATCGCCGTGGCCCTGCTGCCGCTGGGGCTCAACGTGGTGTATCTGCTGGCCTCCGGCAACGTGTACATCCTCATGCAGCATGCCGTGTTCCTCATTTATGCGCTGCCGCTGCTGCTGTTTTCCGGCATGGAACTGCCCCGGCCACCCCGGGCTTTCTGGCGGTGGTGCACGGCGGTGCTCTGTGCCTTCCTGCTGGTGCGGATGGTGATCTGCTCCAACGGGGCTTATGTCTACACCAAGCTGGTCTATGACCAGACCGCCCGCCAGATGACCACTATCATGGCCCGGGTGCAGCAGCTGCCCGGTTATGAGGAGGGCGTCACCCCGGTGACCTTTGTGGGCGACTTCACCGACTCCCTCTTTGCCTACAGCGACCCGGCGTTCAGCCGTTACGCGGAGGGCGACCTGCATCAGGTCAGTTCCGCCGTGACCTACGATGGCACCATCAAATGGTGGTTCCAGCATGTGATGGGCAGCAGGGCCAACGTGGTGGCCGATCAGGGCCAGCTCAACGCCTGGGCCGAGGATGCCCGGGTGGAGGCCATGCCGGTCTATCCTTATGACGGATACTGCACGATGATTGACGGCACTGCCGTGATCCGAATTTCCTGAAGAAAGGCAGCAGACGATGATACTTCAAACCATCAGTATGAAAAGCGTTACGGCAGCCGGAATGGGCACCCTCTCGGTCTTTGAGGCAGAGCGGGACGTTCCCTTTGCCATCAAGCGCATCTACTATATCCACGGCGCGCCCAAGGGGGTGCAGCGGGGCGGTCACGCCCACAAGGCGCTGCGGCAGGTGCTGTGGTGCCCCTACGGCAGCATCCTCATCCGGCTGGACAACGGCCGGGAGAAGGCGGAAGTGCTGCTGGATGATCCCGCCAAGGGACTGATTGTGGAACACTATATGTGGCGGGAGATGCTCTGGCAGCAGGACGACTCGGTGCTCTGCGTGGCGGCGGACTCCTACTACGACGCCGACGATTACATCCGGGATTACGATACCTTCCTGCGCACGGTGGCCAAGGAGGATGTGCTGTGATTCATTTAAGACGCCTGGCGCCGCGGGATGCCGCGCCCATGCTGGAATGGATGCATGATGCCGATACCGTGGAACACATGCACGCCCATTTTGCGGCCATGACCGAGGCGGACTGCCTGCGCTTCATCGAGGCCGCCGCCAAGGACCGTCCCGATGTGCACCGGGCGGTGGCGGATGAAGCGGACCGGTATCTGGGCACCGTCAGCCTCAAGGGGGTGGATGATGCCGCCCGCAGTGCGGAGTTTGCCATCGCCATGCACCCCTGCACCCGGGGCCGCGGCCAGGCCGGCGAAGCCATGCAGGCGATCCTGCACTACGGCTTCTCGGAGATGGGCCTGCAGAAGATTTTCTGGTGCGTGGATGTGCAGAACCGGCGCGCCCGCCGCTTTTATGAAAAGCAGGGGTATACACCCCGCAGCACGGAGCCGGATGAAAACGGTCTGCTCTGGTACGAAATTTTGGCCCGGTAAGGAGTTCTTGGCATGCAGCAACCCAAAGTCAGTGTACTGATTTCTTTTTACAATCTGGCCCCCTATGTGGACCAGACGCTGGAAAGCGTGGTGTCCCAGCAAACGGACTTCCCGGTGGAGGTCCTCTGCGCCGACGACGGGTCGGACGACGGCACCATCGAAAAGCTGCGCAGCTGGGAAGAGAGATATCCCGATTCGGTGCGGGTCTTTGTGATGGACCGCATCCCCGGCGCCAAGTACGAGGCCAACGAGCGGATCAAGCGGATGAACGCCATCCGGGGCCGGCTGTTCTACGAGGCCAAAGGGCAGTATGTCTGCTACCTGGACGGCGACGATTTTTACACCGATCCGCATAAGCTGCAGAAGCAGGCGGACATTCTGGACGCCGACACCGAGCACAAATATGTGGGCTGCGGCCACAACGGCTGTTATTACTGGGAGAGCACCGGCAAGACCGAACCCATCGAGAAGCCGCTGCGCGCCTGCAGCCTGACCGCCAAGGAGTACTGGAGTTTTCTGTATATCCATACCAACGCCCTGATGCTGCGCAACGTGGGACTGCAGGGCATCGACCCCTACACCAGCGGCGTGCAGATCATCGACAATATGCTCACCTTCCAGTTTTTGCCCTACGGCGGCATCTACTATCTGCCCGACTGCATGTTCAACTACCGGCAGATGGAGGGCAGCACCTACCACCGGCGCAGCGTCTACCAGAACTACATCCTCAACGCGCTCATGCTCTACCAGCAGGCCGCCATACAGAAGGGCCTGTTCGGCAGTGGCCTGGTGCGGTTCGTCTTTGAGTACGGACAGCTCTTTGCCGCCCGCAAGAACCCCCAGCTGGCCAGGGAAGCGGAAACCTATATGGAAAACATCCACACCTACCATGCGGGGCGGCTGCGGCGTATCGTCAACTATACAAAGGAATCCCCGGCAGCACGCCTGTGGTGCGAGATCGAGAATCCGTTCTGGTTCTTTGTGACCCGGGTCTGCCGCCACTTTATCTGGAAACCGAAAGTGCGGGCGCTGCTGGAAGAGTCGCGCCGGATGCAGCAACAGAATGCCTGAAAAGGGAAGGATCATTCTATGGAAGATATGCATGAACTGACCGCCGAACAGCAGGCGCAGCTGCTGCGCCACGAACTGGAAGCGGTGTATGGTTCCTCGTCCTACAAAATCGGCCGTGCCATCACCTGGCTGCCGCGCCACGCGGTGCGGGGGCTGAAATACCTTCTGCACAACGGTCCGGTGACCAGTGTGCGGTATATTCTGGTGTACGCGAAGTACCATAAGATTGCCAACAAGAACTATGCCTACTGGGCCTGCCTCAAGGAAAAGGACTACCCCGAAGCGCTGAAGAAGTGGTTTCTGGAGACCAACTACACCCACACGCCGCTGGACCTGGACCATCCCAAAACCTTCAGCGAAAAGACCCAGTGGCTCAAATTGCACGACCACCTGGAAGACAAGTACATGCTGGTGGACAAGTACCTGGTGCGGGACTGGGTGAAGGAAAAGATCGGCGAGGAGTACCTGATCCCGCTGCTGGGCGTCTACGATCACTTTGATGAGATCGACTTCGACAAGCTGCCCGACCGGTTCATGCTCAAGACCAACCACGGGGCCAGCTGGAATATCCCGGTGCTGGACAAGAGCAAGTTCGACAAGGCGGACGCCCGGGAAAAGGTGGAGCGGTGGCTCAAGCTCAACTACTGCTACCTGATGGGCGGCCTGGACCGTCAGTATGAACGGATCCGGCCCCGGATCATCATCGAAAAGTATATCGCCAACAAGGGCGGCGACCTGTACGACTACAAGTTCTTCTGCTTTGACGGCGAACCCAAGATCATTCTGTATGTGACCGACCGCTACACCGACGGTCAGGAGCGGATGATTTTCTACGATACCGACTGGAACCTGCAGCCCTTCAATTACGACATGCCGCTGGAACAGCCCCAGGACATTCCCCGCCCGCAGAACCTGGAAAAGATGGTGGAGGTTGCCCGGAAGCTCAGCGCCGGCTTCACGATGGTGCGGGTGGATCTGTATTCGCTGCCCGACGGCAGCATCAAGTTCGGCGAGCTGACCCTCACCACCGAGAGCGGCATCTCCCGCTGGCACCCCGAAAGTGCCAACCTCTATATGGGTAGCTTGATCCACCTGCCGGGTGTGGACGATGCCCCCGCCGATACACAGTAAAGGAATGCCTATGCCGCAACAACAACCGCTGATCAGTGTGGTGGTGCCGGTCTACAAGGCGGAAGCCACGCTGGATGCCTGCGTCGGGAGCATCCTGGCCCAGACGCTGGACGATTTCGAACTGCTGCTGGTGGATGACGAAAGCCCCGACGGCAGCCCCGCCCTCTGCGACGCCTGGGCGGCCCGGGACCCGCGCATCAGGGCCTTGCACCCCAAAAAGGCGGGACCGGGGCCTTCCGGTGCTCGCAACGCCGGTCTGGACGCCGCCCGGGGCGCCTGGATCACCATGGTGGACAGCGACGATACGGTTGCTCCCGACCTGCTGGCCACGCTGTATGCCGCAGCCCGGCGGAGCGGCGCCGACCTGGTCATCTGCAACAGCTGCCAGCGCTTTCCCGATGGAAGCTGCCGGGACCTGCCGGAAGAACAGCGTTTCAGCACCGATACCCTGCTGGACGAGGATGCCTTCTGGGATGCCTTCAATACCCCCTGGATCAACCAGTTCACCGGCACGGCTCACCGGCTCTACGCCGCCAAACTGTTTGACGGGGTGCGCTACCCTGTGGGTATGGTGCACGAGGATTATTATATTCTGCCCGACCTCATCGCCCGGTGCCAAAAAATCCAGTGCCTGGCCTATACCGGCTACTATGTGCTGCAGCACGCGGGCAGCATCACGGCCACGGCCCGCCAAGAGGTGCGACTGGCCATGACCCGGGGAGATATCCACCGGGCCGGGTATTTTCTTTCCCGCGGCTGGTTCGACCGCGCCGAGGGAGCCCTCACCGACGCGGCGGAGTTTCTCTACCGCAACAAGGCGGCTTACGATCTGCGCAAGCCCGGGCACCGGGCGGAGTTCGCGGCCGTCAAGGGGGATCTGTGCCGCACCTACGATGCGCTGGCCACCCAAAAGGGGGCGCGCTCGCTGAAGCTGCGTGCCGCCGCCCTGCGCGCCGGGCTGCCGATGTTCCACGCCTACTGTGCGCTGCTGGCCGCCCGCCGCGGCTGATTGTACCAGAAAAGGAGATTGCCATGCCTGCCATCAGTGTGATTGTCCCGGTGTACAAGGTGGAAGCCTATCTGGACACCTGCGTGGAGAGCATTCTGGCCCAGACCTTCACCGACCTGGAAGTTGTGCTGGTGGACGACGGCAGCCCCGACGGCTGCCCGGCCAAATGCGATGCCTGGGCGCAGAAAGACCCCCGGGTGCGGGTGATTCACCAGGCAAATGGCGGACTTTCCGCCGCCCGCAACACCGGCATCGAGGTCGCCAGGGGGGATTTCTTCGCCTTTGTGGATTCCGACGACCGGCTGGAACCCGATACGCTGCGCCGGGCCTGGGGGGCCCAGCAGCAATCCGGTGCCAACCTGGTGATTTTCAATCTTTACTTTGCCGACGAGGACGGCCAGCCGATGCCGGAACCGGATTTTACCATCTTCCGGGAAGAAACGCTGACGCCGGACCAATTCTGGGACCGGTACTATGCCACCATTGGCCCCTGCCGGAATTATTATGAGATTTCCTGCAACAAACTGTACAAACGGGAACTGTTCCGCACCCTGCGGTACCGGCTGAACAAGCGCTTTGAGGATGCCTTCCTGCTGCCGGCGCTGATTGATCAGTGCAAAATGATTGCCTGCCTTTCCTATCAGGGGTATATTTATATCCAAAGAAAAGGCAGCATCATGTCCCAGGGCTCCTCGCTGAATTATCTGGACCGCAGCGAATACCAGCTGGAGCGCTGCGATTATTTTGCCGCCAAGGGAAATTTCCGGCGGGCGGAAGGACTTCTGAACGAGACCATCCGCAATCTGAGCGAGAAATACCGCTTTGATCTTTCCACGCCGGCGCAGCGCAGGCGCTACCGCAAAGACTGCCGTGCCTGCGCGGCTGCCTACCAAAAAATGGCCCGGCAGACCGGAAGCCGGAGCATGCAGTTCCGTGCATGGCTGCTGTATCTGGGGCTTACACCCTACCGTCTGTTTTTACAAACCCGTACGCAGGACTGGCAATGACTGCGTATGTCTGAAAAGGAGTCCGACATGCCGGTGATCAGTGTGATCATTCCTGTGTATAAAGCGGAAAAGTATCTGGATGACTGCATGACCAGTGTGGTCTCCCAGACCTTCCGGGATCTGGAAATCCTGCTGGTGGACGACGGAAGCCCCGACCGCTGCCCCGAACTGTGTGACCAGTGGGCGGCCCGGGACCCCCGAATCAGGGCGATTCACCGTCCCAACCGCGGTGCGGCAGCCGCCCGCAACGCGGGAGTCGATGCGGCTACGGGACAGTTCCTGACCTTTGTGGATGCCGACGACCGTCTGAAGCCGGATGCGCTGCAGCGGGCCTACGACGCACAGCAGGCGAACGGAGCCGATCTGGTGATGTACAATCTCCAGTATGTGGATGAGGCAGGAAGACCGCTGGGAAAACCGGATTTTTCCTCCATGCCCGATGAAATTCTGGACGAAGCGGGTGTGTGGAACCGCTATTTTACTGCGGGAGAGCGCTGTATTTATTACGTGGTGGTGTGGAACAAACTGTACAAGGCGTCGCTTTTTCGGACGCTGCGTTTCCCGGAAGGCAAGCGGTACGAGGATCAGTTCTACATGCCGGGACTGTATTCGCAGTGCAAGGTCATTGTGTGCCTCTCCTATGTGGGGTACGACTATGTGCAGTGGGGCCAGAGCACGATGGCGCGCCAGGGCAGCGGACGCAACTTTCTTGAGCGGAGCGAATATCTCATTGAGTGGTGCGATTATTTTGCGGGGCGCCAGGATTTTGCCCGCGCCGAAGGGCTGCTCAACGATGCCATCCAAAATCTGAGCGAGAAGGAACGGTTCGATCTTTCCACACCCCGGCAGCAGGCCCGGTACCGGGCGGACTGCCGGGCGTGTGCAGCGGCTTACGGGCGTCTGGCCCGCCGCACCGGGCAGAAATCCATGTGGCTGCGCGCGGCGCTGCTGCGGATGGGATTGCCTGTTTATCTCAGATTCCTGCAAAGCAGACAGTAAAACGAGGATTCAGGCAGAAATGCCGATTCGAAAAGGAGTACATTAATGGATCAGATACAAAAGCAATACCATGTCCACTACAGCCCGGCCAGAGGTTGGGCACGGGTGGATTTCCGTGAACTGTGGCGCTATAAGGACCTGATCTGGCTGTTTGTGAAGCGGGATTTTACCGTTATGTACAAACAGACCGTGCTGGGCCCGGCGTGGGTGCTCATCAATCCCATTCTGTCCGCCGCCATGTATACCGTCATGTTCGGCGTGATCGCGGGCCTGTCCACCGACGGCGTACCCCAGACGCTGTTCTATCTGGCCGGCACCGCTTTGTGGGGATTCTTTGCGGCCTGCATCAATAAGATTTCGGCCACCTTCACCACCAACTCCGCCATCTTCAGCAAAGTCTATTTTCCGCGTCTGGCCATGCCCATTTCCACCATGCTGTCGGCGTTCATCAACTTTGTGCTGCAGTTCATCATGTTCTTTGCCATGCTGCTGTTCTATGTGGCCCGCGGCGAAGTTCAGCCCAACTGGGCCCTGATGCCCCTCACTGTGCTGCTGCTGGCTCAGGTGGGGCTGCTGGGACTGGGCTGCGGCATAATCGTTTCCAGCCTGACCACCCGCTACCGCGACCTGATGGTGGTGGTCACCTTCGGTGTGCAGCTGTGGATGTACGGCACACCGGTGGTCTATCCGCTGTCTATGGTGCAGGGCATGAGCAGGCCGCTCTATGCCGCCATGCTGATCAATCCCATGACCGCGCCGATGGAATCTTTCCGGTATATCTTTTTCGGTTCCGGCCAGGTCAGCGTGCTGATGTGGGTCATCTCTATCCTGTGGACCATCGCCCTGCTGGCGCTGGGCCTTTCGCTGTTCAGCAAGGTGGAAAAGACCTTCGTGGATACCGTGTAAGGAGGCGTGTGTCATGGAACAGAACAAGGAAATCATGATTCACGTCCGCAACGTGAAGAAAAAGTACCGCCTGGGCCAGATCGGCGGCGGTACGCTGCGCGGCGACCTGCAGAGCTGGTGGGCCCGCAAGCGCGGCAAGGAGGACCCCAACACCCTCATTGGCACCGATCAGCGGCTCATCGGTACCACCTTCATGGCACTCAACGGACTGAGCTTTGATGTGTACAAGGGGGAGGCCGTGGGCATCATCGGTTCCAACGGCGCTGGCAAGAGCACGCTGCTCAAACTGCTGACCCACGTCACCGCCCCCACCGAAGGGGACATCGACCTGTACGGCCGGGTTGCCTCCATGCTGGAGGTGGGCACCGGTTTCCATCCTGAGATGACCGGCCGGGAAAATGTCTATCTCAACGGCGCCATTCTGGGCATGACCCGGGCGGAGATCGACGCCAAGATGGAGGAGATCATTGCATTCTCCGAGGTGGGCGATTTCATCGACACCCCCGTCAAGCGGTATTCCAGCGGTATGTACGTCAAGCTGGCCTTCAGCGTGGCGGCCCACCTGGACAGTGAAATCATGATCATGGATGAGGTGTTGGCCGTCGGTGATATGAAGTTCCAGAAAAAGTGCCTGAGCAAGATGCGCCAGGCCGCCAAACGGGACGGCAAGACGGTGCTCTATGTCAGTCACAACATGGCTACCATCCGGGATCTGTGCGACCGGTGTATTGTGCTGGATAAGGGCAAGATTGTCTTTGACGGCGATGTGGATGA
>CALXHT010000006.1 GCA_944388215.1 uncultured Gemmiger sp.
TATAGCAGAAACCTTGTGTTTCCACAATATTTCTTGACCGCACCGCCGGTTCCGTCTGGATTGTGCTTTTCCTTTCTCCACTTTTATTACATCTAATTAGCCATGAGCTGGGTCATGGCCTACACCGGCATCCCCAACGCCATCAGCAATGCCATCATGTCTGTCTCTGACAACAAGTATGTCATCCTGCTGCTCATGAACGTGGTGCTGCTCATCGTGGGCACCTTCCTGGACATCACCCCCGCCTGCCTGATCTTCACCCCCATCTTCCTGCCCATCGTCACCAGCCTGGGCATGAACCTGGTCCAGTTCGGCGTGGTGCTGACCTTCAACATGTGCCTGGGCACCATGACCCCGCCCGTCGGCTCGGTCCTGTTCGTCTCCTGCGGCATCAGCAAGCTGCCCATTGAAAAGGTCATCCGCACCCTGATCCCCTATGTGGTGGCGGAAGTCATCCTGCTGTTGCTGGTCACCTACATTCCGGCCATCTCCCTGGCGCTTCCCACGGCGATGGGTCTGGTCTGATCGTTTTGTTCCCGTGCAGGCCGGAGCCCGTGGCTCCGGCCTGCTGCTTTGCATTTGCAGAAAGATCCATTTTGTGTATAATGGGGACACTCCCTGAAAAACGGCGCACAAGCGCCGGAAAGGAACCACACCATGGTCGACAAGGCAGCATTTTTCATGGCGGAGGGCAGACCCTTTGCCAGCGAGCGGATCGCGGGCGTCAACGACAACATGGTCCGCTCCCACTACCATGAATTTTTCGAGATCTATTACCTGGAGCAGGGCCGCCGCCAGCACATCATCGAGGACAGCCAGTACATTCTCCAGCCGGACGAATTCATTATTTTCCCGCCCTTCGTGATGCACCACTCCTTTGAGGAAAACGATGTGCCTTTCCGGCGGCTGCTGCTCTACTTCAACCCCGAGGTCATCCGTTCGCCCCAGATCCTGCGCACCCTCAGCGAGCGCGCCCGGGTGTACAAACTGCCCCGGTCCCAGAGCGCTCCCATCTACAGCCTGATGAAGGATATCCTGCAGGAACAGGAGCGGGACGACCTCTATTCCCGGGAACTCATCACCCTGATGGTCAACGCCCTGGCCCTGCAGCTGGTGCGCAGTTCCGACGACACCGCCCGCCCCGAACAGCGCAACCGCGTCACCGACATCATCAACTATCTGCACGAGCATTTCACCGAGGATATCACGCTGGAACAGCTGGCCAACCATTTCTACATCAGCCAGTACCATCTGTGCCGGGAGTTCAAGCGGTACACCAGCAGCACCATCGTGCAGTACATCCACAACCTGCGGGTGCTCCACGCCCAGCGGCTGCTCCAGGAATCCGACTGCTCCATCACCGAGATCAGCAAGCGGGTGGGATTTTCCAACGTGACCCACTTCAACCGGGTCTACAAGTCGGTGACCGGCATGTCCCCCTCCCAGAACAAACTGGTGTATCTCAAGCGGGGCAAGCCCGCCGACCTGGGCATGCTGGAATCTGTCCGGGACGAGATGACGGTGGGCGATCTGTGCCAACTGGCACCGCTCAAGACGCTCTCCCCCTATCTGTTCACCCACATGTCGGAGGATATGTGGAGCCGCAAGCTCTCCGCCTTCGGGCTGGAAAAATGCGCCATTCCCCAGGCCCTGGGCGCCTTCTGCCAGGCCGAGCGGGCCGGCACCTTCCGCATCCTGGACGTATACAGCCGGGAGGTCAGCCGCCCCGACGAAGGGGAATGAACTTTTTTGACGGAATCCATTGACGCCGTCCCCGCAAGGGACTATAATACAACCAAACAGAACAACCGGGGGAGCTTGTGTGGACAGGCTGAGAGGAAGGAATCACCTTCGACCCTTACACCTGATGCGGATAATGCCGCCGTAGGAAGTCGTGGTAGATTGTACTTTTCCGGGAGGCACCGTAACAGGTGCCTCCCGATTTTTTTGTGGATTTTACCGGCAAAGGAGGCAAAAGAGGCTCCGCGGGCGGTGCCGCGGCGGGCAGAGGGGGAGCGCCCTGTGTTCCGAAGGATACAGCGATGGGAAGCCGTGTTCCGGCGTGAGAGGAGGCCAGCGAGCCTCGACCGCTTTTCCGTGCGCGGGGGTATCTTCCTCTGCGTTTTTTCCGCGGGGAAGGGTCGCTGTACGCCTTTTCCGCCCCGTTCTGCAAAGGAGTTTTTACGATGAAACACGCAAACATCCACAAACTGGCCCTGGCCGGCATCTTCTGTGCCGTCGCCGTGGTGGGCAGCCTCTTTTCCTTCCCCATGTTCGGCAGCAAATGCGCCCCCATCCAGCACATGGTCAACATCCTCTGCGCCGTGCTGCTGGGGCCCTGGTACGGCATCGGTGTGGCCTTTGTGGCCAGCCTGATCCGCAACCTGACGGGTCTGGGCAGCCTGATGGCCTTCCCGGGCAGCATGTTCGGCGCCCTGCTCTGCGGCCTGGCCTACGCCGCCACCCGCAACCTGCCCCTGACCCTCATCGCCGAGGTGTTCGGCACCTCCATCCTGGGCGGGCTGTGCGCCTATCCCGTGGCCATCCTCTTCATGGGCCAGGCCGCCGGTGATATCGCCTTCTACGCCTACATCGTGCCCTTCCTGGTCTCCACCGCCGCCGGCTCCATCCTGTCCGGCATGCTGGTCTACGCTTTGCGGGGCACCGGGGCCCTCGGCCGCATGCAGAAATCCCTCTCCCGCTGAAAAGGAACCGCCTTATGTTTGCTCCGCTGCTCCAGAATCTGCGGGACCGCCGTCCGCTGGTCCACGCCATCACCAACTACGTCACCGCCAACGACTGCGCCAACCTGCTGCTGGCCTGCGGCGCCTCCCCCATCATGGCCGATGAGCCGGAGGAAGCCCCCGAGATCACCGCCCGGGCCGCCGGGCTGGTGCTGAACCTGGGCACGCTGCACCGCACCACCATCCCCGCGCTGCTGGCCTGCGGCCGCACCGCCAACGCCCGGGGCATCCCCGTGGTGCTGGACCCGGTGGGGGTGGGCGCTTCCCGCTTCCGTCGGGACACCGCCCTGCGGCTGCTGCGGGAGGTGCGGTTCACCGTCATCCGGGGCAATCTCTCCGAGATGGAGACGCTGGCCCGGGGCCAGAGCGGTGCCCCCGGCGTGGACAGCACCGACCGCGTCACCCCCGACAACCTGGACGCCTGCTGCGCCCTGGTGCGGGGCTTTGCCCGCCGCACGGGGGCCGTGGTGGCCATGAGCGGCGCCGTGGACCTGGTCAGCGACGGGGACAAAGTCTTTTGCATCCGCAACGGCCACCCCATGATGGGGCTGGTCACCGGCACGGGCTGCCAGCTGTCCTGTCTTGCGGGGGCCTTTGCGGCGGCCACCCCCGGCCAGCCCCTGGAAACCGCCGCCGCGGCGGTCTGCGCCATGGGACTGTGCGGCGAGATCGCCCACGCCCGGCTGGGTCCGCTGGACGGCAGCGGCAGCCTCCGCACCTACCTGCTGGACGCCGTCTGCCGCCTGACCCCCGACCAACTGGAGAAAGGAGCCCGTTATGCACTTCGATAAAGACCGTCTGCGGCTCTACGCCGTCACCGACCGCAGCTGGCTGCACGGCCAGACGCTGCGCACCCAGGTGGAGGCCGCCCTGCAGGGCGGTGTGACCTGCGTGCAGCTGCGGGAAAAGCAGCTGGACCGGGAGAGCTTCATCCATCTGGGGCGGACCATCGGGTGTCTCTGCCAGCGGTACGGCGTGCCGCTGATCATCAACGATGACCTGGAGGTGGCCCTGGCCTGCGGCGCCGACGGCGTCCATGTGGGGCAGGACGACCTGCCGGTGGAGGAAGTCCGCCGCCGGGCGGGCGATAAAATGATCGTGGGCGTGTCGGCCCACAACCCCGAGGAAGCCCGCCGGGCCTTTGAAGGCGGCGCCGATTATCTGGGCGCCGGGGCGGTGTTCGGCAGCACCACCAAGACCAATGTGACGGCCCTCTCCCACGAAACGCTGCGCGCCATCTGCGACGCCGTGCCCATCCCCGTGGTGGCCATCGGCGGCATCACCCGGGAGAACCTGCCCAGGCTGGCCGGCACCGGCGTGGCCGGGGTGGCGGTGGTCTCGGCCATCTTTGCCGCCCAGGACATCACCGCCGCCAGCCGGGAACTGCGCGCCCTCTCGGACGCCATGACCCAAAACCACTGAATCCCCGCGGCAGACCGGGGGCACCACTCTCTGCCGCGTTACAAAAGAAATGCGAGGTATCTATCATGAGAACTGCATTGTCCATCGCCGGAAGTGATTCCAGCGCAGGCGCCGGTATTCAGGCCGATCTCAAAACCATGACGATGAACGGCGTCTACGGCATGACCGCCATCACCGCCCTGACCGCCCAGAACACAACCGGCGTGACCGCCATCTCCGAAGTAACCCCCGAATTTTTGGCCCAGCAACTGGACGCGGTGTTCACCGACATCCGCCCCGACGCCGTCAAGATCGGGATGGTCTCCTCCCCCGCCCTCATCGAGGTCATCGGGGAGCGGCTGCGGTTTTACAAAGCCGAACACATCGTGGTGGACCCCGTGATGGTGGCCACCAGCGGTGCGCGGCTCATCCGGCCCGAGGCGGTGGAAACCCTGACCCGGGAGCTTTTGCCCCTGGCCCAGGTGGCCACCCCCAACATCCCCGAGGCGGAACTGCTGGCGGGCTGCGCCATCCAGACCCCCGAAGAGATGGAGGCGGCCGCCCGGACCATCCGGGAGCGGTACGGCTGCGCGGTACTGCTCAAGGGCGGGCATTGTGTCAACGACGCCAACGACCTGCTGCTGGACGGCAGCGGCGCCCGGTGGTTCACCGGCAAACGCATCGCCACCACCAACACCCACGGCACCGGCTGCACGCTGTCCAGCGCCATTGCGGCCAATCTGGCCAAGGGCTTTGCCCTGCCCGACGCCGTGCAGCGGTCCAAGGACTACCTGTCCGGGGCGCTGGCCGCCGGGCTGGATCTGGGCAAGGGCAGCGGTCCCATGGACCACGCCTGGACCTTACAGGGACGTTACGCCGAAGAGGCGGACTGAATACACAAAAGGAGCAATAACAAAATGAGTGAACGGAACTATGCCACCCAGATGGAGGCGGCCCGCAAGGGCATCGTGACACCCCAGCTGGAGGTCGTTGCCAGGAAGGAACGGATGACGGTGGAGGAACTGCTGCCCCTGGTGGCCAGCGGCAAGGTGGTCATCCCGGCCAACAAGAACCACACCTGCCTGGACCCCGAGGGCGTGGGCTCCATGCTGCGCACCAAGATCAACGTGAACCTGGGCGTCTCCCGGGACTGCAAGGACTACGACGTAGAGATGCAGAAGGTGATGGCCGCCGTCAGGATGGGCGGCGAGGCCATCATGGACCTGTCCAGCCACGGCAACACCCAGCCCTTCCGCCAGAAGCTCACCCACGAGTGCCCCGCCATGATCGGCACCGTGCCGGTGTACGACAGCGTCATCCACTACCAGCGGGACCTGGACACCCTGACCGCCAAGGACTTCATCGACGTGATCCGGCTCCATGCCGAGGACGGCGTGGACTTTGTGACGCTGCACTGCGGCATCACCCGCAAGACCATCGACCAGATCCGCAAGCACAAGCGGAAGATGAACATCGTCTCCCGGGGCGGGTCTCTGGTCTTCGCCTGGATGTGCATGACCGGCGAGGAAAATCCGTTCTACCAGTATTATGACGAGATTCTCGACATCTGCCGGGAATACGATGTGACCATCTCGCTGGGCGACGCCTGCCGTCCCGGCTGCCTGGCCGATGCCACCGATGTCTGCCAGATCGAGGAGCTGGTGCGGCTGGGCGAGCTGACCAAGCGTGCCTGGGAGAAGGACGTGCAGGTCATGGTGGAGGGCCCCGGCCATGTGCCCATGGACCAGATCGCCGCCAACATGAAGGTGCAGCAGTCCATCTGCATGGGCGCTCCCTTCTATGTGCTGGGCCCCCTGGTCACCGACATTGCCCCCGGCTACGACCACATCACGGCGGCCATCGGCGGTGCCATCGCGGCCATGAACGGCGCGGCGTTCCTGTGCTATGTGACCCCCGCCGAGCACCTGGCCCTGCCCAACCTGGAGGACGTGAAGCAGGGCATCATTGCCAGCAAGATCGCCGCCCACGCCGCCGACATTGCCAAGGGCGTGCGGGGCGCCCGGGAGCAGGACGACAAGATGGGCGACGCCCGCCGATCCCTGGACTGGGAAGCCCAGTGGGCCTGTGCCCTGGACCCCGAGACGGCCAAGGCCATCCGGGCGGACCGTTCCCCCGAGCATGACGACACCTGCTCCATGTGCGGCAAGTTCTGCGCCGTGCGCAGCATGAACAAAGCCCTGAACGGCGAGCACATCGACATTCTGTAATAGTTTGCCCATAAAAACATCCCGGTGCCTTATCGGCACCGGGATGTTGGCGTTTCAGGGCAAAGTTCCGGACGATGGGTCTGCGGCCATCCGCTGGATATCGTCATGGCAGCGAAACAGCAGGATGGCAAAGGCAATGCCTGCCACCGCGCCGCCGATGCTGGCCAGCGTGGCGAAGGCCTCCCCCAGCAGTACCTGGAAGAGAGGCAGCACACCGCCCAGCGCGCTGATCACCGCCACAAAGAGGGAGACCGGGCCCTGCGCCTGGCCTGTCCAGATGGTCCGGCGGAAACCGTTGATGGTGGCGATGAGCCGGGCGTAGTAGAAGCCGACCAATCCGAGAATCACCGCAACCAACACCAGGAAGAGCAGTACCACGGGGATCACCGATGTCATATCATAGAAGCCTGTGGCCGCCATCATCACGAAGAAAGAAAGAATGAGCAGCAGCACCATCAACCCCAGCATCACCAGTTGGAAGATCTGCACGCCCCGGATGAGGCTCAAGCCGGCGGTTTTCAGCGGTGCGCCGGAGGTATCCGACGCCGAGACATAGAGCATCCAGAGGCCGATGGCCACCAGAATGCCGGGCAACTGCCCCAGCAGGGCCGCCCCCACCGAGGAGCCATAAACCAGGGGCAGCCAGTTGTTCAGCTCGCCCATCCAGCTGCTCGTTCCGTAGGAGCTGCCCATCAGCGAGTAGACCGCTGTGTTGGTGACGGCAGCCATGCCGGAGCGGAAGGTGGATGCCAGGCTGAACACAATCGTGCAGCAGTAGCCGATGGTTGCCGTCAGATAGAGGGGTGAGCGGATGGTCTGCCGCACCCACCGCAGGGTCGGTGGTTCTGTGTTCCACCCCGTGGGGGCCGTGCCGTATGCCGGGCCTCCCCGGGCATCTGCACCGGGGGCCTGGGTGTACCGGGGGCCGGTGGTTTCCTCCTCCCGGGGGCCCGTACCGGGGCCCTGGGCGTAGCGCGGGCCGGCAGTTTCCCCGCCTTGGGGAGCTGCACCGGGCGTCTGGGCGTAACGGGGGCCGGTTCCTTCCTCCCCCAGCGGGCTGCCGCAGTGGGGGCAGGCCTTCCAGGCCTCCTCCACAGGCTGACCGCAGACCGGACAGTTTTTCATACATCTTTCCTCCTTTTCCATAGTTTGACACTTCCAGTATACCAACCGGCCTGCGGGCCCGCAAGGGCGGCGGGGGCCCCGCCGGGTTTCCGGGAAGATTTTGCGCAGAACCGACAAGAAACCGCCCTTTTCTTTGTGCGTTCTGCCCGTTTTTTCCACGCAAAATGCCCCGGAGCGTACCGCTCCGGGGCCGTCAGGCTGACTTTACAGCGCCATCTTGTAGATGTTGTACATATCCTCCTCGTGGAGCAGCCGGGCCGAACCCTTGCTGCCGCCGCAGGCAGAAGCACAGCTATGGGCCATGGCATGCAGCTGCTCGTCGGTGGGATCGATGCCCAGCTCCCGCAGGTTGGTGGGCATGCCGATCTCCCGGTAGAAGGCCTCCATGGCCTGGATGCCCTTCTCCGCCGTCTCGGCATCGGTGGCACCGGGCGTCACCCCCATCACGTTCACTGCATACCGGGCAAACCGGCCGGGAATGTTGCCGCAGACATACCGCGCCCAGCTGGGCCAGAGGGCCGCCAGACCGGCGCCGTGGGTCACGTCAAACATGCCGCCCAGCTCGTGCTCCAGGGCGTGGGTGGCGAAGTCGCCGCCGCCGTTGCCGCAGCCCGTCAGGTCGTTGTGGGCCAGCGAACCCGCCCACATCACCTCGGCCCGGGCGTCGTAGTCGTCGGGATGGGTGTGCAGAATTTTCGCCTGGGCCATGACGGTGCGCAGCAGCGCCTCGGCGATGGCGTCGGTCAGCTCCATGTTGCCCTGGGAGGTGAAATACCGCTCCATCGTGTGCATCATGATGTCGGTGCAGCCGCTCTCGGTCTGGTAATCGGGCAGGGTCATCGTCAGTTCGGGGTTCATCGCCGCAAACTTGGGCCGCGCCAGATTGTCGTTGTAGGAGCGCTTCTCCCCCGTCTTCTCGTTGGTGATCACCGAGCTGTTGCTGGATTCGCTGCCCGCAGCCGCAATGGTCAGCACCGACGCCACCGGCAGGCAGCCCCTGGCCGTGCGCTTGCTCTCGTAGAGTTCCCACACATCCTTGTCCGGCTCGGCCAGCCCGTAGCCGATGGCCTTGGCCGTGTCGATGGCGGAACCGCCGCCCACCGCCAGCAGGAAGTCGATGCCCTCCCGCTTGCCGATCTCGATGCCTTCATAGACCTTGCTCAGGTGCGGGTTGGGCACCACGCCGCCCAGCGTAAAGCACCGGATGCCCGCTTGCTCCATGGGCTGGATGATGCTGTCCAGCAGGCCGCTCCTGACCACCCGCTGGCTGCCGTACACCACCAGCACCCTGGTGCCGCCGTACTTCTGCACGTGGGCCGCCACCTGGGTCTGGGCGCCCCGGCCGAAGACGATCTCGGTGGGCGAATAGTAGTTGAAATTGTTTGCCATTGGAAATCCCGTTCCTTTCCGCATGTCTTTCCGCACCAGGACAACTTGCCCCGGTACTGTTTATTTTCAGTATAGCACGCCGCCGCACAAAATCAACCGCAGCCTGTGGATTTTCCCGCTTTTTTGCAGGCTGCGGCCGGGGCAGGAAAATACAGTCTGTTATATAAAAAATACAATTTGTACAGTCCCTTGTCGGTTGGGGCTTACGGGGGTATACTGGGGACAAACCGACAGGAGGCATGCTTCATGAAAGTATACGGTTCGCACATCTGCATCGACTGCCGCAACTACCAGGCCCTGCAGGCCCGGCGCGGCTTTGCGGCGGAATTCATCGACATCACCGCCAACACCGCCAATCTCAAGGAATTCCTGGCCCTGCGGGACCACGACCCGGTGTTTGTCCCGGTGCGGGAACACGGCGGCATCGGCATCCCGCTCTTTGTGAACGAGGACGGCCGCAAGACCTTCGACGTGGACGAGGCCCTGGGCTGGATCGGCCAGCCGCCGGTACAGCCGGAGGAAGTGGCCGAGCAGCGCCCCGCCTGCGGCGCGGGCGGCTGCCATTGACTTTGTGATTTATTACAAAGATACACTGTTGACTTTGGCGAAAACAGCAAAATTTCCGGCAGGTACTTGACAAGCGCCGCCGGGTCTGGTACACTCCCAGACAATTCAACGGGTTAAACCGCTGAAGCAATAAACCGAGGACGCAGAAGAGTAGGCAGAGAACGGAATCCCCCAGAGAGCCGCGGACAGGTGGGAGCGCGGCGGTGACCCCTTTGCCGAATGGACTGCCGAGGGCGGAGCGAACGGGCCAGTACCCCAGTAGCAACCGACGGATTTCCCCCGTTAGCGGGAACGATGTGTGTTGGCACGTCGGATGAGCGGGCGAAGCGATTCGCCAATTTGGGTGGCACCGCAGAAGCTTTCAGGCTTTTGTCCCAAAGGGTATTTTACACATGCCCTGTGGGACAAAGGCCTTTTTGTTTTGTCCCGCGCGGCACACAGAAAGGAGCCTTCCGTATGAGCACCGAGAAAATCCCCTACAAGATCTACCTGTCCGAAGAGGAACTGCCGCGCACCTGGTACAATGTCCGGGCCGACATGAAAAATAAACCCGCGCCGCTGCTGAACCCCGGCACCGGCCAGCCCATGGACTACGACGACCTGCGCCCGGTGTTCTGCGACGAACTGATCCGCCAGGAGCTGGACAACGACACCCGGGAGATCCCCATCCCCGACGAGATCCGGGACTACTACAAGACCTACCGGCCCGCGCCGCTGGTGCGTGCCTACAACCTGGAAAAAAAGCTGGGCACCCCGGCCAAAATCTACTACAAGTTCGAGGGTAACAACACTTCTGGCAGCCACAAGCTGAACAGCGCCATCGCCCAGGCCTACTACGCCAAGCAGCAGGGGCTCAAGGGCGTCACCACCGAGACCGGCGCCGGCCAGTGGGGCACGGCCCTGTCCATGGCCTGCGCCTATCTGGGGCTGGACTGCAAGGTCTATATGGTGAAGTGCTCCTACGAGCAGAAGCCCTTCCGCCGGGAGGTCATGCGGGTGTACGGCGCCTCGGTGACCCCCTCCCCCTCCGACACCACCCAGGTGGGACGCCGCATCCTGGCCGAACATCCCGGCACCACCGGGTCGCTGGGCTGCGCCATCAGCGAGGCGGTGGAGGTGGCCACCTCCACCCCCGGCTACCGCTATGTGCTGGGCAGCGTGCTCAACCAGGTGCTGCTGCACCAGAGCATCATCGGCGTGGAGACCAAGACCGCCCTGGACAAATACGGCGTCAAGCCGGACATCATCATTGGCTGCGCGGGCGGCGGCAGCAACCTGGGCGGACTGATCTCCCCCTTCATGGGCCAGAAGCTGCGGGGCGAGGCGGATTACCGCTTCATCGCGGTGGAACCGGCCTCCTGCCCCAGCTTCACCCGGGGCAAGTTCGCCTACGACTTCTGCGACACCGGCATGGTCTGTCCGCTGGCCAAGATGTACACCCTGGGCAGCAACTTCATCCCGTCGCCCAACCACGCGGGCGGCCTGCGCTACCACGGCATGAGCCCCGTGCTGGCCCAGCTCTACCACGACGGTCTGATGGAGGCCGTGGCGGTGGAACAGACCAGGGTCTTTGAGGCCGCCGAGCAGTTTGCCCGGGTGGAGGGCATCCTGCCCGCGCCGGAGAGCAGCCACGCCATCCGGGTGGCCATCGACGAGGCGCTGCGCTGCAAGGAGACCGGCGAGGAGAAGACCATCCTCTTCGGCCTGACCGGCACCGGCTACTTCGACATGGTGGCCTACGAGAAGTTCCACGACGGCACGATGACCGACACCATCCCCACCGACGCAGAGCTGGAGGCCAGCTTTGCCAACCTGCCCAAGGTGCCCGGTCAGGACTGATCTTCATAATAACAGCACGGCGTCCTCCGACAATTGCGGAGGGCGCCGTGCTGTTGGATGGAAGAGAAGATTCCCGGAGGGAAAGAGAATATCAGACGCGGGCGACGGTGTTCAGCCGGGCGTTCAGCGAGAGCAGCGTTTCCTTGGTCAGCTTGTTCTCACCCAGGGTGCCCACCAGGCCGGAGAGCCGCAGCACCGTGAAGCCGCCGATCATCCGGGCGAAATTTTCATCGGGTTCACCGTTTCCGCCCATGCCCACCATGGCCAGCAGGTCGAGAATGACCTGTTTGCCCTCGGGGGCCTTCATGATGTCGCTGATCCTGTCGTTCAGCGAGTAGAAGCCTTCGTTTTCGGTGACATCAAACCAGTTGAGGATGGCGCCGCGTTCCCGCAGGCGATAGCGCTCGTCGGGGGTATCCACATGGCAGATGGTGCCGCTGTCACGGCAGGCGCCGGCCACAGCTTCCAGTCTTGTCACACCCTGATTGGGCACCGTGAAGCGGAAGAAGTGATCCTCCGCCTGCTGCGCACCCAGGGAAACCCCGTTGGCAAACAGTTCCACCTGGGGCTGGTTGGAGTAGACGGTGATGCGCACCGTGTCGCCGGTATGGTTCACAAACCGCTTGCCGCACAGGTGGACAAACGGCTCATCGGACAGCCAGGCCTTGTAGGCGTAGAAGGCATCCTTTTTGTACTGGCGGTCGATGGTCACCAGGCCCTTGTGATTCTGGCCGTTCTCGCCATCCTCGTTGCGGGCGTCGGCGCCGAAGTCAAACATATTCCACACATGGGTGGCCCAGATATAGGGCCGGCTGAAAAGCTGCTTGATGAGCTCCTCGTGGTAGTAGGCCTGGTATTCCTCGGTGTAATCCCCCTGCTGCGGGGTGTCGGAATGCCAGTTCAGCGCCTCGCAGCCGTACTCGCTGCAGCCGATGGGCAGCGTGGGACGCTCGGCATGGAACTTGTCGAACCAGGGACCGTTCATGGCGGTGTCGCCGCCATACCAGCCAAAGTAGTGGTTGTAGGAGATGGCATCGGGGATTTCCAGGTAGGGGCTGTCGGTGGGACACATGCTCACCACCGCCATGACGGTGGGACGGGTGGGATCCATGGTGTGGCACAGATCGTTGAGCTCGTGGTGGTTGTCCAGCAGACCGGGGTCCTTGTCGCCCTTCATGGTGATCTCGTTGCTCAGGCCCCAGACCACGATGGATGCATGGTGATGGTTCTGCACGATGAGTTCCCGCATCTGGCTCAGGGTGTTCGCCCGGCCGCCCGGCATATGCCGGGAGATATAGGGGATCTCGGCCCAGACCACCATGCCGCGCTCGTCGCACAGGTCATAGAAGAACTGATCGTGCTGGTAGTGGGCCAGACGGATGGTGTTGGCGCCCACCTCGCAGATCAGGTCCATATCCCGGATGTGGTCTTCCCTGGTGATGGCGTTGCCCTTCTGCCAGCCGTCCTGGTGGCGGGAGACACCGTGCAGCGGATAGCTTTCGCCGTTGAGGAAGAAGCCCTTGTCGGGGTCGATCCTGTAGCTGCGGAAACCGAACCGGCGGCTGACGCTGTCCAGCACCGTGCCGTCCCGGAGCAGCTCGGCGGTGAGGGTGTAGAGGTAGGGGTCCTTGCGGCCATGCCACAGATGGACCTGGTCCACCTGCAGTTCGGTCTTGTCGGCGGCGTTGGTGGTCTGGGCAGCCACGTTGCCGTCGGCGTCGCGGATGGTGTACCGCACGGTGGTGCCGTCGGCGGGACCGGCGATCCAGCGCTCCACCGTGACCTTGCCGCTGACATCGGGGGTCAGGTGCAGGCCGCAGCCGCCGTAATAGGAAAGTTCAAAATGGGTGGCGGGCACGCAGAGGATGTTCACATCCCGGTAGAGGCCGCCGTAGAAGGTAAAGTCCGCCGACTGGGGATAGACCCGGTCGTTGGGGGCGTTGTCCACCGTGATGACCAGCAGGTTTTCGTCCTGCAGCCTGCCGGTGAGCTCCACCCGCCAGGTGGAGTAGCCGCCGTCGTGGTGGGCCAGCTTTTCACCGTTCAGGTAGACATCCGCCGAGGAGTTGGCGCCGTTGACCTCCAGGAAATAGGCCTCCGCTTCGGGCAGGTCAGCGCGCTCCAGCGCCCGCACATAGACAGCGGTGCCGCGCCAGTAGTCGTTTCCGCCGTCCTGGCCGTCAATGTTGTTCCAGCTGTGGGGCAGATTGACCAGGTCCCAGTCGGCGGGGAAGGTTTCGGGCAGCGGGGCTCCCTTGCGGAAAGCCCATTTGTGGTTGATGTTGCAGACAGTTCGCATACAGAAATACCTCCTTATGGATTATGCTTCGGCGGCATACTTTTCTTTCAGGGCCTGGACGTTCTCCTCCACCTGCTTTTTGTGCAGCGGATACCAGAACCACAGGATGGCGGCCAGCATCATGCCCACCATCATGGTGATCGTGGAGGCGGACTGGGCGGCCGCGTTGTTGTAGTAGTCGGGGTAGACGTAGCCGCTCATGCCCTGCATGGTGAGCTGGGCCAGCAGCATGACGATGGACGCCGCGATGATGGAGATGAGGGCACGGTTGTGTACGGCGCTCCTGAGCATCTGGAGCACCGACTCCTGTTTGCGGTCGGGAGTCTCCACGCGGACACGCTCGATAACCAGATTATAGCACAAAAGATAGCAGACCACGGCCAGGACCGAGAAAACACCGGCCGCGAGGGTGACGCGGGAACCAATGAGGGTTTCCACACCATCCACCTTCTGGTAGGCGATGAGGGACAGCCCCACACCGATGACCACACCGGCCAGTGTGCCGCCCATGGTGCGGAAGGTGGACAGAGACTGCCGGTCATCGGGGTCCTCCGAGATGGCGGAAGCCATGGAGCCGTAGGGAATGTTGATGGCCGTGTAGAAGACCGATCCCCACAGGATGTAGGTCACGAACAGGTAGGCGATCTTGGCCCCCATGGGCAGCCCTGCCAGGCTGCTCTGGTAAATCAGGAAGGAGGCAATGGCCACCGGGCCGCACATGCGCAGCAGCCAGGGCTTGAACTTGCCGTGGGCCGTGGTGCGGCTGCGGTCACAGATGCGGCCCATGGTCACATCGGTGAAGGCATCCACGATGCGCGCAATGGTCATGACCAGGCCTACCACACCGGCCGAAACACCCATGACATCCGTGTAGAACTTCATGAGCATCATGGTGGAAAAAATAAAGGTAAAATCGTTGCCGAAGTCTCCGAACAAGTAACCGACCTTGTCGCGGATTCCGAAGGGACGCACCGTGGCGCTGCGGTTCATACAATCACTCCTTAATCCAACAGTGTAGAGGGTAAGTAGAGGGTTAAAATTCGTTGTCCGGACGTTGTATGTATCTTACCAGAATGGGAGCCCCTTATATTAGAATTTTTTCGTGTCAAAATAGCATTATTTTTGTTTTTTCTCTTGTCATTGTGCAGAAAAAGGCGCATACTGTATGTATAGTTTGCCAACGCCGCCAAATGTTCGAGGCATTTTTTGTATGAACTGCGCAAATGAGTTCGCTTTTTTCTGAAAGTGCTGGAAAAGTCCGGTATCGGCAGCCGGGAATTCACCCTGCCCGCCGAGACCGACCTGGAGATTGACGCCGGTCTGCGCCGGCAGCTGGGGGTGACGCCTTCGGTGTTTACGGGCTGCCAGATGTTTTTCTCCCACATGGAGGCCGGCCCGGTGTATCATGTCACCGACCGGTTTTATCTGCACTATCTGTTTTTTCTGCTGCCCGACGCGCTCCACTGCATGGTCGTGGGGCCTTACCTTTCCATCCGTCCCTCGGGACAGCAGATCCTGGAAACGGCAGAGCACTACGAACTGCCCCCGGCCCGGGCACACCTGCTGGAGGAATTCTACCCCACCCTGCCTCAGATCGCCGACAACAGCCCCTTCTACGCCATGCTCTACACTCTGTGCGAACTGCTGTACGGCCACCAGGCCGAGGTTCGCCCCATCAGTCTGGAGGATGAATTTTCCCCCGCTGCCCTCTCGGTGCCCACCCGGGAGGCCGATCTGCCCGCCGCCATGCAGCGGCTGGAGATCCGCTACCAGCTGGAAGATGACATGCTGCAGGCGGTGACCGACGGAGACCGTCCCCGGCTGCATCAGCTGCTCCACGACGTAGACCTGAATGTGGCGGTGGAATCCCGCCTGGCTGACCCGGTGCGCAACATCAAGAACTACTGTATCGTCCACAACACCGTACTTCGCAAGGCCGCCCAGCGGGGCGGGGTGCATCCCATCTATCTGGATGATCTGTCCCGCACCTGTGCCGCCCGCATCGAACAGCTGCCCACCACCGGCGCCGCCCAGCGGCTGGTGCTGGAGATGGCCGACCAGTATTGTCTTCTGGTGCAGCGCCACAGCAATGACGGGTACTCCAAGCCGGTGCAGACCGCCGTCCTGTATGTCCGCCAGCATCTGTCCGAACCGCTGAACCTGCGCACTGTAGCCGCCGCCCTGGACTGCAACGCCAGCTATTTTTCCGCCCGCTTCAAAAAGGAGACCGGCCAGACCCTGACTGAATTCATCCTTCAGGAGCGGATGCGGCTGGCGGTCAGTCTGCTGGTCGGCACCCGGCTGCAGGTCCAGACCATCGCCCAGCACTGCGGTTTTCTGGATGTAAACTACTTTTCCCGCATTTTCCGCCAGACCACCGGCACCAGTCCCAGCGAATACCGCAGGACCGGCCGTGCCCTCCAGCTGTGATCTCCTTTCCGGACAGATCCGCCTTTTTGTCCATTGCACCGTATCGCTCCCTTGGGTAAGGTAAAGTCACCCGGGGTGGGTATAAACGGACCCGCACCGCCGCATACCAATGACGGGAGGAACTGTGCATGAAAAACAATCGTCATTCCATCGACCGCAGCCTGATGAACCTGATCCTCTGCATCGGCGAGATCGTCATCGGCGCCTTGCTGCTCATCAACCCCATCGCCTTCACCTCCGCCGTGCTGGTGGCGCTGGGGGTCATCCTCGTCCTGCTGGGCGGTGCCCGCCTGATGGGCTATTTCCGCGCTGCCCCCGAGGTGGCCGCCCAGAGCGGCGGCCTGGTCACCGGGCTGAGCTTTCTGCTGGCGGGCCTGTTCTGCATCTTCCGGTGGGAATGGTTCGTCCTCACCTTTCCCATCCTGACGGTGGTCTACGGGGTGCTCACCCTGACCAACGGCATCAACAAACTGCAGTGGGCCGTGGACGCTCTGCGGCTGGACCAGAAATACTGGTATCTGGCCATGATCGGCGCCGGCCTGACGCTGGTCTTCGGGGCGCTGATCGTCTTCAACCCCTTCACCACCACCTCGGTGCTGTGGACCTTCATCGGCATTTCGCTGATCATCGAGGCGGTACTGGACATCCTCTGTTTCGTATTCGGGAAAAAATAAGAAAACCCCGGCCGGAGGCAGCAGCCTCCGGCCGGGATGGCTTGTATGAAGCGGTCAGACCGCAAAGGCGGGACGACGGGTGCGGTAGACATAGACCGAGAGCAGCACCGTCAGCACATCGGCTGTGATCTGGGACCAGACGATGCCGTACATGCCGATGAGGAAATTCAGCAGGTAGAGCATGGGGATGTTGAACACCGCCCACCGCACCACGCCCAGGAACAGCGAGATGCGCCCGTTGCCGAAGCCCTGGAAGATGTAGACGGTGAAAAAGCTTAAGAACATGAGCGGCGTGGCCAGGATGCGGATGCGCAGGAAGGTGGCGGCCAGCGACACCGTAGCGCTGTCCGAGATGAAGACCCGGACAATCCAGGGGGTGAACAGTTCGTACAGCAGGATGCTGGCGGCGGCCACCACCAGGCCGGTGCCCAGAGAGAGCCGGATGACCCGGTTCATCCGCTTTTCGTTTCCCGAAGCGCAGTTGTAGGCCACCAGCGGCACCATACCCTGGCAGATGCCGATGCCCACGTTGAGGGGCAGCCGTTCCACCTTGAGCACAATGCCGATGGCCGCCAGGGCCACCTCGCTGTAGGAGACCATGAGCTTGTCGATGACCACATAGTCCAGGTCAAACAGCAGGCTGGCCACCGCCGACGGGATGCCCACCCCGAAGACGGCGGCGATGTTTTTCCTCTGGGGCAGACCGCAGCGGGGATCGGCGGTGAGGACGGTGTGCAGCCGGATCTGCCAGAGGATCACCAGGAAGTAGGCGCATGCCACGCAGTTGGAGAGCAGGGTGGCGATGCCCACCCCCAGCACCTGCTGGCCGTCGGGCAGGATCAGGTACATGAACACCGGGTCCAGGGCGATGTTGAGCACCGCGCCCAGGGTGATGCCGAAGCCCGCCTCCCGGGACATGCCCACGCTGCGCACCAGGTGGGCCATGACGTTGGAGAGCACGGTAGGCACCGCTCCCAGCACGATAACGCAGAAGGCATACTGCCGGGCGTAGAGGAAGATGTTGCCCCCTGCCCCGAGGAACCGCAGCGCCGGGCCCATGGAGCAGCCCAGCCCCAGGGAAAATGCCAGCGACAGGACCACCCCCAGCCAGAAGCTGAAAGCGCTGACCCTGCGGGCTTCCTCCTCCTGGCCGGCGCCCAGCAGCCGGGAGAGCAGCGTACCGCCGCCGATGCCCGCCAGGGAGGCAAGACAGGTCAGCATGTTGAAGACCGGCAGAATCAGCGAAGCCCCCGCCAGCATATAGGGGTTATTGGTGCGGCCGATATAAAAGGTATCGGCCATGTTGTAGATCAGCACAATGATCTGACTGACGGCGGCCGGCACGATCATCTTTCGCAGCGCCACCGGCACCGGCAGGGACTCAAACAGTTCCTTTTTGTCCATCCGGTCGACCTCCTTTTCCCATAGGGTACAGATTCAGTATACTCCTCCGGGAGAAAAAAGTCATTTCTTTCCCGAAAATGGAAAACCGCAGACACCCCGAAAGGCGTCTGCGGCAGGCAGAATCATTTTGTCAGGAATGCATCCCTTCGCGCTCGGCGAAGGCGATCATCTTGCTGTAGGTTTCCTCGCTGAGATCATGCTCGATCTTGCAGGCATCGTGGGCGGCCACCTCGGGGTCCACCCCCAGCGCCACAAAAAACCGGGTCAGCTTGCGGTGCCGGTCGTAGATGCGCCGGGCGATGACCATGCCGGGCTCCTCCAGGTGGATGTAGCCGTCGCCGTCCACCGAGATATAGCCGTTTTCCCGCAGGTTCTTCATGGCCACGCTGACGCTGGGCTTGGAGAATCCCATGGCCACCGCGATGTCGATGGAACGCACCGAGCCCTTCTGCTCCTGCAGCATGAGGATTTTTTCCAGATAGTCTTCGGCCGATTCATGGATGTTCATCGGCGCGGCCCCCTTTCGGTACGGTATGTGCTACTACTATACCACGGGTCGGGCCTTTTTGCAACCGAAAGCGGGGCGCCGGCCCGCAGACCGACGCCCCGCCGGGGGAGCATCTCAGGATTCGCCGTGGTGGCAGCAACCACCGTGGCAGCTGCTGCATCCACCGCTGCAACTGCCCGAGCAGCCGCAGCTGCCGCCACAGTCGCCGCAGCAGCCGCCCGACTTGTGGTGGCGCCAGAGCAGCCAGCCGGTGCCGCCGAAGATAAGCGCCGCCCCGATGAGGGTAGGCAGGTTGAAATTGACCGCCAGAAATTCCAGCATGTGGGGCACTCCTTTCAGATCAGGTCAGGATTTGGAGCGGATCAGCTTGCGGGTATCCACACTGACCTCGTTGACGTTCTCGTACTTGTTGGGGCGGACCAGCAGCCAGACGGCCAGCGCCAGGATCGCCACCGCCACGATGGTGAAGAAGTTGAAGGCCACTTCGCCGGTGATGAGCCCGCCGATCTGGTAGACCACCAGGGAGGTGCAGTAGGCCAGCAGGCACATATAGCCGATGGCTGCCGCGGTCCACTTGCCGTTGTTCATCTCCCGCTTGATGGCGCCCATGGCCGCGAAGCAGGGGGCGCAGAGCAGGTTGAAGATCATGAAGCTGTAGGCCGCCAGCGGGGTGAAGTAAGCCGGGATCTGTGCCCAGATCTCGTCGCCGTTCTCGGAGACTTCGCCCGCGAAGCCGAACAGCACCGCCAGAGTAGAAACGACATTTTCCTTGGCGATCAGGCCGGTGACAGTGCCTACGGTGGCCTGCCAGAAGCCGAAGCCCAGGGGCGCAAAGATAAAGCTGACCGCGCCGCCGATGGACGCCAGCAGGCTGGTGTTGTTATCCTCCACCATGCCGAACTGCCCGTCGGTGAAGCCGAAGCCCTGCAGGAACCACAGCACGATGCTGGACGCCAGGATGACGGTGCCGGCCCGCTTGATGAAGGACCAGCCCCGCTCCCAGGTGGCGCGCAGCACGTTGCCCCAGGCGGGGATGTGGTAGGCGGGCAGTTCCATGACGAAGGGCGCGGGGTCGCCCGCAAAGAGCTTCGTCTTTTTGAGGATGATGCCGGAGACGATGATGGCCGCCACGCCGATGAAGTAGGCCGAGGTGGCCACCAGGCCGGAACCGCCGAACAGCGCGCCCGCGAACAGGCCGATGATGGGCATTTTGGCGCCGCAGGGGATGAAGCAGGTGGTCATGATGGTCATGCGGCGGTCGCGCTCATTCTCGATGGTGCGGGACGCCATGATACCGGGCACGCCGCAGCCGGTGCCCACCAGCATGGGGATGAAGCTCTTGCCCGAGAGGCCGAACTTGCGGAAGATGCGGTCCATGATGAAGGCGACGCGGGCCATGTAGCCGATGTCCTCCAGGATGGAGAGCATCAGGAACAGCACCAGCATCTGGGGCACGAAGCCCAGCACGGCGCCGACGCCGGCCACGATGCCGTCATTGATGAGCCCCACCAGCCAGTCGGCGCAGCCGATGGAAACAAGGAAACCTTCCACCGCCGGAGGCACGATCTCGCCGAAGAGGACGTCGTTGGTCCAGTCGGTGGCCATGGTGCCGAAGGAGAAGCCGGTGCTGCCCATGGCGATGGTGTAGATGGCCGCCATGATCACCGCGAAGATGGGCAGCGCCAGGATGCGGTTGGTGACGATGCGGTCGATCTTGTCCGACAGGGTCAGGTGCTCGGTGCGGGCCTTTTTCTTCACCGACCGGCTGACCACCGTGTTGATGTAGGCGTAGCGCTGGTTGGTGATGATGCTCTCGGCGTCGTCGTCCATCTCCTTCTCGCAGTCGGCGACGTGCTCGTCGATGTGGCGCAGCAGTTCCGGGTCCAGCCCCAGCTCGGCCTGGACCTTGTCGTCCCGCTCGAACAGCTTGACGGCGTACCACCGCAGGAACCGCGGCTCCACCTTGCCCTGGATGGACTCCTCGATGTGGGCGATGGCGTGCTCCACGCTGCCGGTAAAGACGTGGGGCAGCTCGCCCACCTTGCCCTCTTTGGCGGCCTGGACGGCCAGCTCCGCCGCCTGGCGGCTGCCCTCGCCCTTCAGGGCACTGATCTCGATGGCTTCGCAGCCCAGCTCCTTGCTCAGGCGCTTGAGGTCGATCTTATCCCCGTTTTTGCGCACCAGGTCGATCATGTTCACCGCCATGACCACCGGGATGCCCAGTTCGATGAGCTGGGTGGTCAGGTAGAGGTTGCGCTCGATGTTGGTGCCGTCGATGATGTTGAGGATGGCGTCGGGCTTTTCCCCCACCAGGTAGCCGCGGGCCACCACTTCCTCCAGCGTGTAGGGCGAGAGGGAATAGATGCCGGGCAGGTCCTGGATGACCACGTCGTTGTGGCCCTTGAGGCGGCCCTCCTTCTTTTCCACCGTGACGCCGGGCCAGTTGCCCACGTACTGGTTGGAGCCGGTCAGATCATTGAACAGCGTGGTCTTGCCGCAGTTCGGGTTGCCGGCCAGTGCGATCTTGATTGCCATTGCCAAAATACCCCTTTCTCTATGCCTGGAACCAGGCGCCTGCTTTGGTCACTCGACTTCCACCATGGCGGCGTCGGCCTTGCGGATGCTCAGTTCATAGTTGCGCACCGTCAGTTCCAGCGGGTCCCCCAGTGGTGCCACCTTGCGCAGGTACACCTGGGTGCCCTTGGTCAGACCCATATCCATGATGCGCCGCCGCACCGGGCCTTCGCCGTGCAGCCGCACCACCGTGGCGGTCTGCCCCACCTTGAGATCTTTCAACGTTTTCATACCACAGTACCTCCCCGTATATTCCGGCCCGGGGTGTTGCCCGGGCGGGTTGCTTCAGCCCACCAGAATGCGCATGGCCAGCGTTTTGTCCAGCGCAATACGGCTTTCCTTGACCTGCAGGATCAGGTTGCCGCCCAGTACGTTCACCACCGTCACACTGGCTCCCACCACGAACCCCAGCTCCGCCAGGTGCTGGCGCACCTCGTCCCGGCCGGTGATCCGGCAGATGCGGACGGTCTGCCCCGCCTGTGCCATCGTCAGCGGCATGGTTGTTCCCTCCTTTGTCGGTTTGCATTTTGTTGTTAGTTTTAACTAATCATCGAGCCCAAAAGAAACGCCGCAGCAGGGCGGCGTTGGACCCAGTCAAAGTTAGCTATAGCTAATCATTTGCTTTGAGAAAGCCGCGCCACACGGGAGGTCCTCCGCACGGCACGGTCCTTCTTGGGAAAACAGGGCGTACACCCTGTGTCTGGCTTGGTTAGTTTTTTCTAACACCGATACTATACCACGGTGCCCGGGGATTGTCAACGGGGATCGCAAAAAAAATCACAAAAAAAGAGAGGGGCCAAGCCCCTCCCTTTGGGAGAAATCAGTAGTTGCTGCTCTTGAGCTCGAAATAGGCCTGGGGATGGGCGCAGACCGGGCATTTCACCGGCGCGTGCTGGCCGATGTAGATATACCCGCAGTTGCGGCACTGCCAGACCTGCTCGGTCTCCCGGGCGAAGACCTTGCCGGCCTCGATGTTGGCGGCCAGGGCCTTGTAGCGCTCCTCGTGCTCCTTCTCGATGGAGGCCACCATGGTGAAGAGGGCCGCGATCTGGTCAAAGCCCTCCTCCTTGGCCTCGGCGGCCATCCGCGGATACATGGAGGTGTGCTCCTCGTTCTCGCCGGCGGCGGCCATCTTCAGGCAGGTCAGGGTGTCGGGGATCTCGCCGTTCTCCATCAGGAGCTTGAACCAGATCTTGGCATGCTCCTTCTCGTTGTTGGCGGTGGCGTCAAAGATGGAGGCAATCTGCTCATAGCCTTCCTTCTTGGCCTTGGATGCAAAGTAGGTGTACTTGTTGCGGGCCTGGCTTTCGCCGGCAAACGCTTCCCACAAATTTTTCTCGGTCTTGCTACCCTTGAGTTCCATATTACTTACCTCCGTTTTATAGAATTCGTTCTGTTATTTCAAGAACCTGTCTTGCTATAGCCTCATTATATCATATTTTTTTACTCTGTCAAGCCTATTTTTAAGAATTATTCTTATTATTTGAAAAATTGCCTGTTGACAAAAATCAAGAAATCGTGTATTGTATCTTTTAAGATAAAGTCTTATTCAGGAAGGAGGCCCGCCCATGACCCGCCAAAAAGCGCTGATTCTGAAAATCATGCATCAGCAGCGCCCGCAGCACCTGACGGCAGACGAGATTTTTTGTCACGCCCGCCAGCAGATGCCCCACATCGCCCGCGGCACCGTGTATCGCAATCTCAAACTGATGGAGCGCGACGGGGAAGTCGCCCATCTGGAAATGGCCGGTGGTCCGGACCGCTATGACTGCAATCCCGTCCCCCACGGACACCTTTTGTGTGACGGCTGCGGTGAACTGACCGACCTGCCGGTGGTGGGACTGATCCGTGAAGTGGAAGCAGCCATCGGCACCGAAGTGCGCGGCTACACGCTGACCATCCACTATCTGTGTCCCCATTGCCGCTCCAAAAACGCACAATGACCCTTCTGCGCCGTACGGCTTGCCGTGCGGCGCTTTTTGCGGTATACTGGCCTTATTATAAAGGAAGCGGGGTACATTCTTATGGCGAAACAGCGCGACGGCGTTCTGGATGCCATGCGCGGCATCGGCATCGTGCTGATGGTGGTGGGACATTCGGGGTTTGCGGGCACAGCCTACATCTATCTCTTCCACATGGCGCTGTTTTTTATGCTCAGCGGGTATTTTTTCCGGCTGGGGGAGGGGCTTTCGGGGCTGCGGCATTTCTGTGTGCGGCGGCTGCTCTCCCTGTGGCTGCCCTTTGTGGCCGCCAACACCGTCTTCACGGCCTGCAACAACCTCTTTCTGAAGCTGAACATCCTCACAAACGATGCACGGATCCTCGATCTGCCCGGCAACCAGATCACCACCCCTGTGACCCTCAAGGACATCGTGGGCCGCACCGTCCACTGGTGCGTCTTTGACGGCGGCACCCAGCTGGGCGGGGCGCTCTGGTTCGTCCAGGCGCTGTTCCAGATCTCCATCGTCTATGCGGTGGTGGAGTTCGCCCTGCGCAAACTGCTGGCCGGCCGGGATACCCTGCTGCCCCAGGGGTTTGTGGCAGGGGTGCTGCTGATCCTGGGCTGGCAGTGCTCCCGCACGGGCTGGAACGTCTGGGGGCTGGGCATCGCCGCCAGCGGCTACAGCCTGTTTTACCTGGGCGTGCTGGTCCGCCGCGTCGGACAGCCTGCCCGCACTCCCGCTGTACGGGTGGGGCTGGCCGCGGCCGCCGCGCTGGTTCTGGCGCTGCTGCTGCCCTTCGGTTCGGTGGGGCTGGCCGCCAACCAGTACCCCAGTTGGCTGTTTTTGCTAATGGCCAGCGCCGCCGGCTGGATTCTCGTCTATGAGTGCGCCCACCTGGCCACCCTGCTGCCCCCGCTGGGCAAAACCCTGGCCGCCCTGGGCCGGGCCACCATGCCCATCGTCATCCTGCATTTTCTCAGCTTCAAGCTGGTGAGCTGGGTAGGATTGCAACTCACCGGCGGCGAGAGCTATCTTCTGGCGGCCTTCCCCACCCTCTTCACCGGCGGGGCCTGGTGGCTGGCTTACACAGTTGTCGGTCTGGCGCTGCCGCTGCTGGCCTACCAGCCCTACCGGGCCGTGAAGCAGGCCATTCTGAAGAAAGGGAGGCCGTCCTGATGGCCAAGGAATACTTCCAGGGGGAGGTCTTTGACGCCCTGGACCCCGGCAGCGTGCTGCGCGGGGTGGAATACAACGACTGCACTTTCAAGAACTGCCGCTGGGACGGCGTGCGCATTGAGAACTGCAGTTTTCTCTCCTGCACCTTCGAGCACTGCACCTGGAGCGGCGTGGTTTTCAGTTTCAGCCAGATGAGCGACGCCTGGTTTTCCGGCTGCGCCTTCCGGTCGGTGGCCTGGGGTGGGCTGCAGGGACGCAGCGCCCTGGTGCAGCCCTTCGGCAAGGCGGAGCGGTGCGAGTTCCGGTACAATGAATTTTCCGGCATGACGCTGACCCGGTTTGATTTTTCCAGCTGCCGGTTCGGGGACTGCACCTTTGACGACTGCAAACTGGCGGGGGCGGATTTCCGCGGCGTACCGCTGGGCCGCACCCAGTTCAGCCGGTGCGATCTGGAGAAGGCGGATTTCCGGGAGGCCACCGACTACGCCATCGACCCCACCGACAACAGGCTGCGGGGGGCGCGGTTCAGCTTCCCCGACGTGGTGGCGCTGCTGAGCGGCTTCGGGCTGAAAATCGAATAACGGCAAAAAGCGGCAAAAAATTTTGCCGCTTTTGTTTTTGTATGACACAAACGGGACCCCGGCGGCGTTATAAGGGTGAAAAGACTCCCACGAAAGGAAGTGATCCGGTATGCAGACCGAGCAGGACCTGGAAAAGCTGGTGCGTGCCTACACCCCACCGCTGCTGCGCTACTGTACGGCGCTGCTGGGCAGCGAGGCCGACGCCCAGGACGCCGTGCAGACCACCTTTGTGAAGGCCTGGCTCCACCGCCACCGGCTGCGGGGCGGCGGGCAGGACAACGAGCGGGCCTGGCTGTACCGCATCGCCTACCGCACGGCGCTGGATATGCTGCGGGCCGCCAGACGGGCGGAGCAGCGCAAGGCACCCGAACCGCCTCCGCCGCCCGACCCCGGCATCCGCGAAAGTCTGCGGGATGCCCTGGGCACGCTGGACCCGCTGGACCGGGCGCTGGTACTGGAGCGGGTGCTGGACGGCATGGACTACGCCACCCTGGCTAAGATCCATCACCGGCCGGAGAGTTACCTGCGCACCCGCTACCACCGGGCCAAAGGAAAACTGGCCGCACTTTTGGAAAAGGAGGGATTTTGCCATGACACCTGACCGCGACGAAGCCCTGCTGCGCCGTGCGCTGCAGGAAGGACTGCACCCCGCCGAGACCGACCTCTGGCCCGCGGTGGCCCAGGCGCTGCCCGCCGGGGAAAAGCGCCAGAAACGGCGGACCCGGGCCCTGCGGCTGGCGGTATGCATCGGGGCGCCGCTGCTGCTGGCCGCCGGTGCCCTGCTGGGCCGGGTACAGTTCACCAACCTGCGCACCAACCCCCGCCCCAGCTTTGCCCCCGAAAACAACACCGGCTACGCTATCCAGTATGACCAGACCGCCTATGAATTGCCCGACGAACTGATGGATTCTTTGATGGCGCACTATAATGACGAATGGGACGCCGACGGGATGCCGCCGATGCATACCTCCTGCGGCGGGCGCAATCTTCCTCCGAAATACGGTCCCGGCGGCCGAGGCTATGACAGCTGGGCCGACCTGACCGAGGCCACCGGCCTGCCCCTTTTGCGAAACGATCTTCTGGACAGCGGTACGCCGGATAACGCCGTTCATTTGATTCCCGATTCCGATAAAATCCCACGTCCCGACAACTGGGAAAACCTCACCATCGACGAATGCAATGCTTTCTACGATGCCTATTTTGAAGAACTGTGGCGTCTGGCCGGTGACTTCCCTGCCGGTTTTACCGTGGAGTGGGCCGAATCGACTCCGCAGTACCTTTATCCCCGCCGGGTGGATGTGCTGAGCAATGGATTCCAGGTGGAAACCCAGGCCCACGTGCTTCTCGCCTCTGCGAGCCAGGCGGCCGGGACCACTGCGCCCAACCACAGTGTCTACTTTGACAAAAAGGCTGCGCTGATCTGGGAAGTGGAAGAATACACGACCCCTTCCGGCATTACTGCGTTGCTGCCGCTATGCACCAGCAACGGCAAGACTTCTCCCTGGCTGAATTCTTACGCTTTCTTTGAGCAGAATGGAATTTTCTACAGCCTGGCAGTAAATTATCCCAACAGTTTTGAAGATGTGGACGATGCCGGTGCAGCCGCCCGCGACGTCCTGAAGGAAGTGCTGGACAGCTTCGAGCCTGCCGCATAACAAGCCGCAGAAGCAGGGCCGCGAAAAATGACGTGTTCACACCCCGCATTCACAATTTAGCCAAATTTATACAGCGATATGTCTGCCTGTGCAGGCATATCGCCATTTTTGTGTTTTGAACAAAATTTGTACACAATTTCGCGCTACACTGGGGAAGTAAAAATCCGCCTCAGGCGAAGGGAGCTTCGGAACATTTATGTCGGAACATGACACTGCCGCGCGCCGTCCGCTGGACTGGTTCAAGCGCCACACCCCCCTGCATTGGTTCAAACGTCACAAAAAGCTGACGATTTTTCTGGTTATTCTGCTGCTTATCCTGGCCTTCGTGCTGTCCCAGCTGGGCCGCACCGCAGCCGCCAGCAAGGCACTGACCTATCAGTTCGTGCGCACCACCACCCTGCAGAAGACCAGCCTGACCGACTCGGTCAGCGTCACCGGCACGGTGGCCTCCGGCTCCACGGCCAGCGTCACGGCCTCGGATTCCGTCAAGACCTACAAGGTCACGGCAGTGAACGTGGCGGTGGGCGACACCGTCAAGGCCGGCGACGTGATCGCCACGCTGGACACCTCCGACGTGGAAAAGCAGATCGAGACGGCCCAGCAGAACTACAGCGACACGCTGGACCAGGCCGAGACTTCCTACACCCAGAGCGTGGAGGACCAGTCCACCAACCTGACCCAGCTGCAGGAAGATCTGGCCAATGCCCAGGAGGACTATGACACCCTGGGTCTTGACCGCTATTCCTCCATGCAGGACCCCACCATGGCCGACAAGACCAACCGGGAGATCGTGGAGTACTACTACGGCCTGTACGCCGAGAAGATCGCCCAGCTGGAGAACACCATCGCCAGCCTGCAGATCCAGCTGACCAACGCCCAGAAGGACGGCAACGCCGACCAGCAGCAGGCCATCCAGGGCCAGCTCAACGATTACCAGAGCCAGCTGAGCACCACCAAGGGCCAGTGCAGTATTCCCGAACTGGGCCTGCAGGGGTTTGATACTATTTCGAAATATTACACAGACATAATACCGCAATATAAGGATGCCCTGGACCAGGCCCAGCAGCAGTACGACAACGCCGTGACCACCAACTCCCGCAATGTGGACAGCGCCGAGACCAAGCTGGAACAGGCCAGCCGCACCCCCGACACGCTGACCACCCTGCAGTCCACCCTGGAGGACTGCACCCTGACCGCCACCATGGACGGCACCATCACCGAGCTGAACGCCACGGTGGGTTCGGTGTGCACCGGCACGGTGGCCACCATCCAGGACGTGTCCGACCTGACGGTGGAGGTCACCATCCCCGCCAGCTCGGTGGGCAAGCTGTCCACCGGCATGCAGTGCAACATCACCAGCGACGCCACCGGCGATGCCACCATCACCGGCACCCTGACCCGCATTGACCCCGTGGCCAACGAGGAAGGTTCCTTCGGCGCCACCGTCACCGTCAACGGCAGCGACACGGGGCTGCTCATCGGCATTTCCGCCCAGGTGGAGATCGTCATCAGCGAGAAGGACGACATCTTCACGGTGCCCCGTGACGCGGTGGGCACCCACGACGACGGTTCCAGCTATGTGCTGCGCAAGACCGGCGGCGAGGGCGTGGACATGACCTTTGAGGAGGTGGACGTGACCACCGGCGAGTCCAACGACTACTACATCGAGATTTCCGGCGACGGCCTGAACGAGGGGGACGTCATCCGCTCCAGTTCCGACCTGACCCAGGGCATTGAAACCGCCACCCAGGAAGCCGACGGCATGATGGGCGGCCAGATGGTAGTTACCGACGGCGGCGCCATGGCGGCAGCCCCGGCAGGCGGCGGTGACATGGGCGGCGGCCCCGGCGGCGGTGGCGGCGCACCGGGAGGAATGTAACGATGCGCGACACCGAACAATTTGCCAAAGAGATCGCAGGCAAACTGCTGGAGGACGTCCCTGCGGACGCCGAATCCCCCCGCAAGCTGCATCTGCCGGACGCCCCGGCCGCATCCCGCAGCCCGCTGATCGAGATGCATGACATCCACAAAAGCTACTACATCGGCAAGCCCAACGAGCTGGAGATCCTCCACGGCATCAGCCTGAAGGTCTACCCCGGCGAGTTCGTGGCCATTGTGGGCGAGTCGGGTTCCGGCAAGTCCACCCTGATGAACATCATCGGCGTGCTGGATAAGCCCACCAGCGGCCAGTACACCCTGGACGGGGTGGACATCCACAGCGCCGCCGACAACGAACTGGCCGCCATCCGCAACCGCAAGATCGGCTTCGTGTTCCAGACCTACAACCTCATCGGCCGGCAGAGCGCCCTGAAAAACGTGGAGCTGCCCATGCTCTACGCCGGGGTGCCGGGCGGCGAACGCACCCGCCGGGCCAAGGAATGGCTGACCCGGGTGGGAATGGCCGAGCGGATGAAACACCAGCCCAACGAGCTGTCCGGCGGCCAGAAACAGCGTGTGGCCATCGCCCGGGCGATGGTGAACGAACCGGCGCTGATCCTGGCCGACGAGCCCACCGGCGCCCTGGACAGCCAGACCAGCCGCGTCGTCATGGACCTGTTCCATGAGATGCATGAAAAATACCACAAGACCATCGTGCTGATCACCCACAACCCCCAGCTGGCCGAGGAATGCCAGCGGGTGCTGACGCTGCGGGACGGCTTGATTGTGAGTGAACGAAAGGGGTCCGGCGAACGTGCAGCTCTTTGAGAATATCTCGATGGCGCTGGCCAGTGTGCGCAGCAACAAGATGCGCAGTCTGCTCACCATGCTGGGCATCATCATCGGCATCGCGGCGGTCATTGCCATCGTCACGGTGGGCAACAGCATGACCGGCACCGTCACCGATTCCATGTCGGGCATGGGCGTGAGCAATATCACGGTCAGCCTGACCCAGAAGGATTCCGACGACACCTCCGGCACGGCCCAGGGTGTGACGCTGCGGCGGTTCATGGACTCCACCCCTGCGGCGGACGACCTGATCACCGACCAGATGATCGACGACTTCACCGCCGCCTTCCCCACCGAGGTCAGCCGCATCGAGCTGACCCAGGAGGTGGGCAACGGCACCATCGAAAAGTACGGCGACCCCGACACCACCATCACCGCCGCGGTGTCAGGTGCCAACGCCGCCGAGCTCCAGGCCATGGAGGACAGCACCCCCATCCTGGCCGGCCGCTGGCTGGACGACGACAGGGACGCCGGCCGCAAGGTGGCTGTTGTATCGGAAAAGTTCGTGGAACAGGCCATCGGCGGCAGCAACCTGGACGCCATCGGCAAGTCCTTCACGCTGACCATCAACAAGAACCTGTATACCTTTTATATCACCGGTGTCTATGAGTACACCGAGAACGTCTACGCCAGCATGTTCGGCGTCACCGACGACGACCAGATCCAGACCAACATTTATATTCCGCTGGATGTGGCCAAGTCCATCACCGGCGCCGACCCCGGCTACCAGAGCATCACGGTGGTGGCGGCCTCCGGCGTGGACGTGACCAGCTTCGTGGACACGGTGGGCAGCTTCTTTGCCAGCTACTACACCTACAACGACACCTGGACCGCCAGTGCCTCCAGCATTTCGAGCCTGGTGGAATCCATGACCGAGATGCTGGACACCCTGTCCCTGGGCATCTCGGCCATCGCCGCCATCTCGCTGCTGGTGGGCGGCATCGGCGTCATGAACATCATGATGGTTTCCGTCACCGAGCGCACCCGGGAGATCGGCACCCGCAAGGCCCTGGGCGCCCCCGGCTCCGCCATCCGCATGCAGTTCATCACCGAGAGCGTCATCCTCTGCATGATCGGCGGCATCATCGGCGTGGCGCTGGGCATCGGCCTGGGCGCCCTGCTCAGCAGCGTGGTGGGCATGTCCGCCAAACCCAGCATCGCCTCCATCCTCATTGCGGTGGGCTTCAGCATGGCCATCGGCGTCTTCTTCGGGTACTACCCCGCCAACAAGGCCGCCAAGCTCAACCCCATCGACGCGCTGCGCTACGAATAAAGCTCCTCCGGGCTGCCCCGCCGGGCGCCCTGCCCCGTGCATTGCACGGGGTTCTTTTTTGTGTTATACTCATCTGCGGGAAAGTTATAGAGAGAAGGGATTTGCTGCCATGCAGCAACAGAACAAACCGATTTTTACCAACCACCAGCTCATCACCCTGCTGTGGCCCCTCATCATCGAGCAGGCCCTGGAAGTCCTGGTGGGCATGGCCGATACCATGATGGTCTCCTCCGCCGGTGAGGCTGCCATCTCGGGTGTGTCGCTGGTGGACATGATCAACCAGCTCATCATCACCATCTTCGGCGCCCTGGCCACCGGCGGTGCCGTCGTCACCAGCCAGTACCTGGGTGCCCGCAAGAACGACGCCGCCGCCCGCAGCGCCGGGCAGCTGGTCACCCTCAGCGCCATCCTGGGCTGCGCCATCGCCGCCTTCTGTCTGGTGGGGCGCACCCTGCTGCTGCGCCTCTTCTTCGGCTCCATCACCGACGATGTCATGGAAGCGGCCCTGATCTACTTCACCATCACGGCCCTCTCCTTCCCCTTTCTGGCCCTGTACAACGCCGGCGCGGCCATCTTCCGCTCCACCGGCAACAGCGCCGTGTCCATGAAGGTGTCGGTCATCGTCAACATCATCAACTTCTGCGGCAACGCCCTCTGCGTCTATGTGCTGAAGATGGGCGTGGCCGGCGTGGCCGTGCCCACCCTGGTCTCCCGTGCGGTGGGCGCCGTCATCATCCTGTCGCTGGCTTCCCGCCACGACTATCTGCTCCGCCTCACCGCCCGCAGCGTCACCCACCTGGAGGGCGGCACCGTCCGCAGCATCCTGGCCATCGGCATTCCCTCGGCCTGCGAGAACAGCCTGTTCCAGCTGGGCCGCGTGCTGGTGGTCAGCATGATCTCGCTGTTCGGCACCGTACATATCTCGGCCAACGCCGTGGCCAACAACCTGGACAACGTGGGCTGCATCATCGGCAACGCCATGTGCCTGGGCATGATCACCGTGGTGGGCCGCTGCGTGGGCGCCCAGGACTTTGACCAGGCCATCCGCTACACCAAGAAACTCATGCGGTGGGACTACATCGCCCAGGGCCTGACCAACGCCGTGGTGCTGGCCCTGCTGGGCCCGCTGCTCAGCCTGTACACTCTCTCCCCCGAGACCGCCAAGCTCTCCACCGAGCTGATCTGGATTCACTGCGGCATCGCCATCTTCCTGTGGCCGCTGGCCTTCGTGCTGCCCAACGCCCTGCGCGCCGCCAACGACGTGCGGTTCACCATGATGGTGTCCATCATCTCGATGGTGGTGTGGCGCATCGGCTTCAGCCAGATCCTCTGCGTCCAGCTGGGCTGGGGCGCCGTGGGCGTCTGGTGGGCCATGATCATCGACTGGGTCTGCCGGCTGCTCTGCTTTGTCATCCGTTTTGCCAGCGGCGCCTGGAAGAAACACGCCGCCAAAACCCCTGCCTGACCCCCACAAAGGAGGATCCCTATGAAATTCGTAAGCTGGAACGTCAACGGTCTGCGCGCCTGCCTGAAAAAGGGCTTTGAGGAGACTTTCCGCAATCTGGACGCCGACTTCTTCTGCATCCAGGAGACCAAGATGCAGCCCGGCCAGGCCGACTTCGCCCCCGAGGGCTACACCGAGTACATCTACAGCGCCGACAAGAAGGGCTATTCCGGCACCGCCATCTGGGCCAGGACCCCGGCGCTGTCGGTGCGGTACGGCCTGGAGGAGGACCTGCACAACCACGAGGGCCGGGCCATCACGCTGGAATACCCCGACTTTTATCTGGTGAACCTCTATGTGCCCAACTCCCAGAACGAGCTGGCCCGCATCGACTACCGCATGCAGTGGGAGGACGACCTGCGCCGCTATCTGCAGACGCTGGACGCCCAAAAGCCGGTGATCCTCTGCGGCGACCTCAACGTGGCCCACACCGAGATCGACCTGAAGAACCCCGGCCCCAACCGCGGCGCCGCGGGCTTCAGCGACCAGGAGCGGGGCAAGCTGGACGAGCTGCTGGCCGCCGGTTTCACCGACTCCTTCCGCCACCTCCACCCCGACGCCACCGGCGTCTACAGCTGGTGGAGCATGCGGTTCCGCGCCCGGGAGCGCAACGCGGGATGGCGTATCGACTATTTCCTCGTGAGCAACCGTCTGGCGGACAAAATCGAGAAGGCCGACATCCTGATGGACATTTTCGGCAGCGATCACTGTCCGGTCACGCTGGAACTGGACCTGTAAGAGTTGCCTCAACCAAATTTTTTTGAAAAAATTTCCCCCGCGTTGCAAAATCCGACGCGGGGGAATCGTCTTATTGAATAGAAAGACAAAGGAAGGGGGTGTGGGCGCTGACCAACGAGGAATTCACCGGCCTGATGCAGCAGTATCAGCGGCTGGTCTATACAGTCTGTCTGCAGTTCGTCCACGACCCCCACACCGCAGAGGACCTGACCCAGGATACCTTTGTGGCGGCCTTTTCCGCCATCGACCGGTGCGAGCCCCAGTACTACAAGGCGTGGCTGGTGCGGGTGGCGGCCAACAAGTGCAAGGACCACCTGAAAAGCGCCTGGGTGCGCCGGGTGGAGGCGCCGGGTGACGACGCCCTGCCCGAACCACGGGGCGCACCGCCCGGGGATGCCGCCGATCCGGCGGAACAGCTGGCCAGCCGGGCCGGAGCCGAGGAACTGGAAACGCTGGTGCGCAACCTGCGGGAACCCTACGGCCGGGTAGCGGTGCTCTACTTTCTGGAACACAAGGAGACCGCCGAAATCGCCGCCCTGGTGGGCAGACCGCCCGCCACGGTGAGCAGCCAGCTGTGGCGGGCCAAACTGCTGCTACGCCAGCAGATTCATGAAAGGAGGCGGAAGGAATGAGCCTGTATTTTGACAACGAAAAACTCTTTGACCGGGAAGGTCACCTGACCGACGACGGTCTGTACGCCCTGAAGGACGGTACCCTGGATGATCTGGGTGCCCTGGAAGCGGCCGAGCATCTGAGTTTCTGTGATCTGTGTCTGCTGCGCTACACCGATCTCATCGACGCCGCCCCCGCCTGCCTGCAGGAGCCCATGCGGGACCTGATCCCCCAGGTGCAGAACCTGATGCGGCTGCGCCGGTTCCGCATCATGACCAACCGGTATGTGTCGGCGGCCGCCGCCGTGGTGCTGGCCTTTGTGCTGTGGGGCTTTGCCTCGGTGGGCGCCTCCCAGCGGATGACCGACCGCGCCGTGGCGCCCCAGGAGCCCCGGATGAGCTTCGGCCAGTGGCTGGACACCACCGTCAGCGGCTTCTACGACAGTCTGGACGATACTTTCAGCAACTTTACGCTGGCCGCCGGGAAGGGCCTGGACCAGCTGCAACATCACGAGGACGACGGCCCGTCCGCCAAGGGAGATTGATACCATGAAAAAGAACGCCTTGCTCACCTTTATCTTCGCCTGCGTCCCCGGCGCCGGCCAGATGTACTACGGCTATATGCAGCGGGGGCTGTCCCTCATCGCCCTGTTCTGCGGCTGCTTCATCCTGGGCGCCCTGGCCAGCCCGCTGGCCATCACCTGCTTCATCGTCTGGATGTACAGCTTTTTCGACACCTACGACCTGATCCGCCATCTGGCCGCCGGGGACCCCAAGCCCGACGAGATGCTTCTGCTGGGCAACTGGTCCGACCTGAAACTGATGATCCCCCGCCACAACCGGCTGCTGGGCTGGGGGCTGGTGGCGCTGGGCGCCTGGTCGCTCTACAGCATCCTCATCGAGCCCATGCTCTACGACCTGCTGGCCCTGCTCCATGTGGAAAACGCCTACTACTATATCAGCTCCATTCCCACCGTCCTCATCGCCGTGCTGCTCATCGCCGCCGGCGTCTGGCTGCTGGGTCTGCATCCCCAGCACCGGGACAGCGACAACCTGCCCCCCTACCCCCACGACGGGATGCCGCAGTAATACAATCCGTATAAAATGACATGAGGTAAACAAAATGGATGAAAATAAAACCACTTCGGCTTCCGCCGCCCCCACGCCCCCCAAAAAGGTGCGCCGCATCGGCCGGGTCGCCTTCGCCGTGCTGCTGATCCTGGCCGGCATCCTGCTGCTGGTACAGCAGTTCGTGCCCCACTTCGATCTGTTGAGCATTGTGCGGTTCTCCCCCGTGCTGCTCATTCTGCTGGGCATCGAGGTGCTGGTCTACTCGGCCAATCCCCGCATCCAGATCAAGTTTGACTGGCTCAGCGTGCTGGGCTGCGGCTTCATTCTGGTGGTGGTGGGATGCTCCTCCCTGGTGCCGGTGGCATGGAGCCTCTACAGCCCCCAGCGGGACTATGCCCGGAGCCGCTACCAGTCCGTGCTGCAGGACCAGTTCTACCAGGCCCTCAGCGCCGACCCCGACCTGAAGGCCAAAATCCGCAACCTGCAGATCTATGTGGACTTTAACCACACCGAGAGTGGGGAATACACACTGCAGGATGGTGATACGGTGAGCGTCTATGTGGAGCTGCCGGAAAACGGCTACGCCGACGCCCTCTCCTTTGCCGCCGACTGCCGCCGCATCGCCGAACTGGGCGAGCAGGGCGGTGTGCGCGCCGACGACTACAATTTCAGAAGCTCCACCGACAACAGCGGCACCGGCAGCAACTATTCGCTGGATTTCCTGGCCAGTTTTGCCCAGGGCCTCACCGACGAGCAGCTGGCCCAGCGGGTCACCGCCTACTACGAGTACGAAGGCAGCAGCTACAGCACCCAGGCCGAACGGGACAACGCTGTCAAGGCGGAGCTGCGGGAGCAGGTCATCCAGGAGTTCGCCGACAGCAACGACGGTGCCTATCCCGGCGACGAGTATATCAGCGAGGAGGTGGAGAAGCGTTTCAACCAGCTCTTCCCTGCCCCGGCCGCCACGCCGGAGCCTTCCACCCCTGAATCCGCCGCCTGATTTTCATCACAACCAAACAAGCGCCCCGCACCGGATACCCGGATGCGGGGCGCTTGCCGTTTTGGGGAGACTTTACTTGGTGCGGCCGCGGTCGATGGCGGCCACCACCCCCGACAGTGCCAGCAGTGCCAGCAGGTTGGGGATAGCCATGAGGCCGTTGAAGAAGTCGGCCATGGCCCAGACCAGGTCCACCTTCAGGGTGGAACCCACCAGGATGAAGACCACCACGATGAGGCTGTAGACGGGCAGGGACTTCTCGCCGAAGAGGGCCTTGAAGTTGGTGTGCCCGAAGAAGTACCAGCCGATGATGGTGGAGAAGGCGAAGAAGAACATGCAGATGGCGATGAAGACGGGGCCGAAGGCGCCGAAGGACTGGCTGAAGGCCGCCTGGGTCAGGGCGGTGCCGGTGAGCCCCTGAGGCACCAGGCCGGAGGAGATCAGCACGAGGCCCGTGAGGGTGAGCACCACGAAGGTGTCGATGAAGACACCCAGGATGGCCACGGCGCCCTGGTCCTGGGGCTGCTTGACCTTGGCCAGGGCGTGGGCATGGGGCGTGGAGCCCAGGCCCGCCTCGTTGGAGAAGAGGCCCCGGGCCACGCCGAACCGCATGGCCTGCTGCACCGTGACACCCGCCACGCCGCCGGCCATGGCCTGGGGGTCAAAAGCCAGCACAAAGATCTGGGCGAAGGTGCCGGGCAGGGCCTTGGCGTTCATCACCAGGATGACGATGCAGCCCACTATGTAGAAGGCCGCCATGACGGGGACGATCTTCTCGGTGACGGAGGCGATGCGCTGCACACCGCCCAGGAAGATAAAGGCCGCAATGGCCGCCACGATGACGCCCACCAGCAGCCGGTTGAGGCCGAAGGCGTTGGCGAAGGCATCGCCGATGGAGTTGGACTGCACCATGTTGCCCATGAAGCCCAGGGCCAGGATGATGAGCAGCGAGAAGATGGTGGCCAGCACCCGGCCGAACCGGCCCTTGAAGGCCGCCCGGATGTAGTAGGCCGGACCGCCGGTGACCCGGCCGTTTTCCACCGTTTTATAGTGCTGGGCCAGCACGGCCTCGGCGTAGATGGTGGCCATGCCGAAGAAGGCCGACACCCACACCCAGAACAGGGCGCCGGGGCCGCCGCTGACCACGGCGGTGGCACAGCCGGTAATGTTGCCGGTGCCCACCTGGGCCGCAACGGCGGTGGTCAGCGCCTGGAAGGAGCTCATACCGTCCTCCCCCGCCTTCTTGCCATGGAGGGTAAAGCCGCCGAACGCCCGGTGGAAGCCCTCACCGAAGCGGCGCAGCTGGACGCCCCGCAGCCGGATGGTGAAAAAGATGCCGGTGCCCACCAGCAGAAACAGCAAAAGATAATCCCACAGAAAACTGCTGGCCTGTTCCACCAGCGCCGTAAACCATTCCATATTGTTCCCCCTATGTTTTCTTACACACCCTGCCGGCCGCCCGGCAGACAACGTACCTACTATACTATGCTTTTTCAATAAAGTCAAGTGTATTTGTATGGCGTACAGTTTAAGGTGCAAAAAAGGCCGGAGAGACGCTCCGGCCAGAGAGGCGGCTCACCGCACGGTGACGCCGTGGATATATTTGCGGTCGAGGCCATATCGCACGGCCGCGCTGAGCACCACCCAGGTGAGGAAGACTTCCAGGGGCAGCAGCAGGGTGTTTTTCACAAGGCCGGTGGTGGCGTAATAGAGATAGCCCTTGCCGTAGAGCATGGCCTTCCAAACGCTGCCCAACAGCACGTTGCTGCCGTAGTTGATGATGATCCGCAGCAAAATGATACGCCACACCGTGGGTTTGCGGCGGTAGAGCATCATGCCGTAGAGCAGCCCCGACAGGATGGCCGTGATGAGAAAGCCGGGGAAATAGGGTTCCCCGAAGCTGGAAATGAGAAAGCCCACCGTATCGATGACGGCGCCGGCCATCATGCCCACCAGCGGGCCGTAGCACATACAGCCCAGGGAAACGGCCAGGAAGCTGAAATAGATCTTCAGGCTGGGCCCCAGCAAAAAGATGGGGATACTCTCCAGCACCACGGCCATGGCGCAGATCAGCCCGGCGAAGGCCAGCACCCGCACGTTGCGGAACTCGGCCCGGGCGGCGCGCCAGTAGGCGGCAGAAAAGACGGACAGCGGTTGGTTGAGCATACAAAACCTCCTCGTTTGCGCATTGCTGCACAAAGGAGGAGGCAAAAAAAGCGGGCGTGGACAGACTGACCACACCCGCCGTTGCGCACCGTCATGCAGCAGCGGGATGCGGGATGCGCACCGCGGACCTTCCGGTCACTTCGTCCTGCCACAACTCCCCGTCGGTCAGGCACTTCGGGGCTGCCGCCCCACGCGCGAATCCCTACTCTGCAGTGGATTTACCAACGCCATTATAGGCCGCCCGCTGAAAAAATGCAACCCATTATGGCGAAAATTTACGAATTGTTGCGAATCATTGCCCGCTGGCGCCGTAGTTGGACAGCACACGGGCGCTGGGATCGTTGACATCGCAGCCCGGCCATGCCTTGTTGGGCATCCAGTAGTCCACGATCATCTCGGCCTGGCCGGGGTAGTACTTCTCGAAGATCTCCCGGTAGAGCAGGCTCTCCTTGGTGAAGGGCCGGGCGTAGGTGTACTTGCCCGCCAGCTCGGCGAATTCCCGGTCGGTGTACTTTTCCTCGGCGTACTCCTTCAGGTCGTCCACCATGGAATGGCCCACCGCGTCGCTGAAGGCCGCCTTCTCACGCCAGAGGATCTCCTCGGGCAGCCAGTCGCCCTCGAAGGCCTTGCGCAGCAGGTACTTGCCCTTGCCGTAGGTGTTCAGCTTCCTGGCCGGGTCGATGGCCATGACATACTTCACGAAGTCCAGGTCGCCGAAGGGCACCCGGGCCTCCAGGCTGTTCACGCTGATGGAACGGTCGGCGCGCAGCACATCGTACATATACAGCTCCCGGATGCGCTTCTGGCTCTCGGCCTGGAAGGCGGCGGCGCTGGGGGCGAAGTCGGTGTACTTGTAGCCGAACAGCTCGTCGGAGATTTCACCCGTGAGCAGCACCCGGATGTCGGTGTGCTCATGGATGTATTTGCACACCAGGTACATGCCCACCGAGGCGCGGATGGTGGTGATGTCCCAGGTGCCCAGCATGGCGATGACTTTCTCCAGGGCATCCAGCACGATCTGCTTGTTGATGATGACCTCGGTGTGGTCGGCGTGGAGGTAATCCGCCACCTGCTTGGCGTACTTCAGGTCGATGGCGTCCTCGCTCATGCCGATGGCAAAGGTGCGGATGGGCTTGCCCAGCTTCTTGGCGGCGATGGCGCACACCAGGCTGGAGTCCAGGCCGCCCGAGAGCAGGAAGCCCACCGGGGTGTCGGCGTCCAGCCGCTTGTCCACGCCGGCCACCAGCTTCTCCCGGATGTTTTTCAGGATTTCCGGCATATCGTCGTGGGAGTAGGCCGGGGTGTCGGCAATGTCGCAGTACCGCACGAACTGGCCGTTGCAGTAGTAGCTGCCGATGGGGAAGGAATAGATCTTCTTGCACAGACCCACCAGGTTCTTGGCCTCCGAGGCGAAGGCGATGCAGCCCGATTCGCTGTAGCCGTAGAAGAGGGGCCGGATGCCGATGGGATCCCGCGCCGCGATGAGCAGCTTCTTGCGGCTGTCGTAGAGGATCATGGCGAACTCGGCGTCCAGATGCTTGAACATGTCCAGGCCGTACTTATAGTAGAGGGGCAGGATGATCTCGCAGTCGGAGTCCGACTCGAAGGTATACCCTTCCGCTTCCAGCTCCTTCTTCACGGGGCGGAAGCCGTACAGCTCGCCGTTGCAGACCACGCAGTCGGCCCCCCGGAAGAAGGGCTGCATGCCTTCCGGCGTCAGGCCCATGATGGACAGCCGCCCGAAGCCCAGAAGACCGAACTCGGTCTCGCAGACCCGCTGGTCGTCCGGCCCGCGGGAGGTGGTGCGCAGCAGATACTCGGTGAAAGTTTCCTTGGGCAGATCATGCCCGGCATAACCCATGACACAGCACATTTTGACGACACTCCTTACATTTCTTACAACCGTATTCCCCGAGCGGCTCCAAATAAAAAAAGACAGCCCGCTCGCCCTTTGTATAGGACGAGTTGCTGTCTTGAACCCGCGGTGCCACCTATCTTACCGCAGCCGGAACCCCCGGCGTACGGTCACTTTTCCGTACACGTTCACCTTTGAAACGCTGCCGCTGTAACGCGCGGCCTGCGGCGCCCCTACTTCCCGCTTTGCGGGGTTCAGTTTGCAGCTCCCGGGTGTTCTTTCCCGCCCCGTCCCCGTCCCGGCTCGCAGCTGAATGCCGGGCTCTCTGTGCGGATGTTGGGCGATACTTTTCCCGATCAACACTTTTAACAGCTAAAGCATAGCACCATTGCCCCCCTGCTGTCAAGATTTTTTTGGGAACCGGCCGGAGTTTTTTGCCAAAATCTACTATTTTTATAGAGATTCCTCTTGTACTTTGTCCGGGTTCATGGTATAGTATTATTTCGGTAGGATATGGCAATACTTGCACTATCCCTAACCCCTAACAAAGGAGCTTCTTTACCATGCTAGAACTGCGTAACGTCGGCTACGAAACCGACGACAATAAAGAGATCCTGCACGATGTTTCGCTTACCGTACAGGAGCGTTTTGTGGCCATCACCGGCCCCAACGGCGGCGGCAAGTCCACGCTGGCCAAGGTCATCGCCGGCATCTACCAGCCCACCAGCGGCCAGATCCTGCTGGACGGGGTGGATATCACCCATATGTCCATCACCGAGCGGGCCAACCTGGGCATGAGCTATGCCTTCCAGCAGCCGGTGCGGTTCAAGGGCCTGCAGGTCAAGGACCTGCTGAGCCTGGCCGCCGGCAAGAACACCAGCATCACCGAGGCCTGCAACTACCTCAGCGAGGTGGGACTGTGCGCCCGGGATTACATCGACCGTGAGCTCAACGACAGCCTTTCGGGCGGCGAGCTCAAGCGCATTGAAATCGCCATGGTGCTGGCCCGCGGCACCAAGCTGTCCATCTTCGACGAGCCGGAAGCGGGCATCGACCTGTGGAGCTTCCAGAACCTGATCCGGGTGTTCGAGAAGATGTACGAGCAGACCCGGGGCAGCATCCTGATCATCAGCCATCAGGAGCGGATCCTGAACATTGCCGACAAGATCGTTGTCATCAAGGACGGCCAGATCGCCAAGGAAGGCCCCCGCGCCGAAATCCTGCCCGGCCTGCTGGGCAGCGCCGACGCCTCCAGCCCCGCCTGCAGCGTGCTGACCGATAAAGTAGAGGGGGTGCGCGGCTAATGCTGGACGCCATTGAGAAAAATCTTCTGAAGGAAGTCGCCGAACTGGACAGTCTGCCGGTGGGCGCGTACAACATCCGGGCCAACGGCCAGCTGGAGAGCCGCAACACCACGGCCAACATCGACATTGTCTCCAAGACCGACAAGCCCGGCATCGATATTTACATCCGCCCGTTCACCAAGAACGAGAGCGTGCACATCCCGGTCATCCTGAGCCAGACCGGCCTGAAGGACCTGGTGTACAATGACTTCCACATCGGCGAGGGCGCCGACGTGACCATCATCGCGGGCTGCGGCATCCACAACTGCGGCGGCGGCAATGCCCAGCACGACGGCATCCACACCTTCTGGCTTGCCAAAAACGCCAAGCTGCGCTATGTGGAAAAGCACTACGGCGAGGGCGACGGCCGGGGCAAGCAGATCATGAACCCCACCACCATCGTGCACCTGGCCGAGGGCGCCCAGATGGAGATGGAGACCACCCAGATCGCCGGCGTGGACGACACCATCCGCAAGACGGGCGGCGACCTGGCCGAGGGCGCCAGCCTGGTGATCCATGAGAAGATCATGACCACCGGCGACCAGCACGCCGTCACCGACTTTGACGTGGACCTGAACGGCGAGGGCTGCTCGGCCAACGTGGTCTCCCGCAGCGTGGCCAAGGACGAGAGCAAGCAGGAGTTCATCAGCCACATCAACGGCAACTGCGCCTGCGCCGGCCATTCGGAATGCGACGCCATCATCATGGACCACGCCTCGGTCATCGCCAGCCCGGCCCTGACCGCCAACAGCGTGGACGCCAGCCTCATCCATGAGGCGGCCATCGGCAAGATCGCCGGGGAGCAGCTCATCAAGCTGATGACCCTGGGTCTGACCGAGAAAGAGGCCGAGGACCAGATCGTCAACGGCTTCCTGAAGTAAGAGTTTACAGCAAAGAACCCCCGCCGCAGCACTGCGGCGGGGGTTCTTGTGTTGTGTGTCAGGAGATGGTGGCGGGTTCCCGGTCCTCATCGGAGGCCTCCGCCTCGCAGGCGGCAGGTTCCTCCGGCGGGACGGCGTCCCGGTGGTTGCCCTCGGCGTCGATGCCGCGGCGGTCCAGCAGGTAGACCACGATCTCATGGAGCAGCCCGAAGAGGGTGGCGAACAGCGGCACGCCGATGAGCATGCCCACCAGCCCGAAGAGGTCGCCGCCCACCACGATGGAGAACAGCACCCACAGCGAGGAGATGCCGATGGACTGGCCCAGGATCTTGGGGCCGATGAAGTTGCCGTCCAGCTGCTGGATGAAGAGGATGAGCACCGCGAAGATCAGCGCCTGGACGGGGTCCACCAGCAGCAGGATGAAGATGCTGGGGATGGCGCCGATGAAGGGACCGAACACCGGGATGATGTTGGTGATGCCCACAAAGACGCTGACCAGCAGCGCGAAGTCCAGCCGCAGGATGGACATGAGCACAAAGGTGAGCACGCCGATGATGAGGGAATCAATGATCTTGCCCACAAAGAAGCCGGTGAAGTTCTCGTTGGTGTAGCGGCAGATGCGCAGCGTGTTGTTGGCCACCGATTCCGGCAGGAAGGCGTGGACCAGCGTCTTGAGCTGGTGGATCAGTTTGTCCTTGCCGGCCAGCATGTAGATGCTGGAGGCCACCGCCGTGAAGACCGCCACAAAGTTGGAGGCCACACTGCCGATGGTGGTGACGATCTGGGGCATGGCAGCGGCCGCCACCGCGTACAGTTCCGACATCATCGTCTCGGAATCGTCCAGGATGCGCAGGACGCTCTCCATCCGCAGGCCGTACTGATCCTGCAGGAAGAGCAGCGTCTTCTGCAGGCTCTCGAAGTAGCCGGGCAGGCTGTTGAAGAGGATGGAAATGCTGGAAAGGATCTGCGGCACCACCAGCCAGCCCAGCAGCACCAGCAGCAGAGCCGCCACGATGTAGGACAGCAGGATGGCGGCCCACCGCATGCCGGGCGATTCCCGGAAGAGGACCCGGTGGAACCATTTGGTCATGGGATTGAGCACAAAGGCGATGACCACGCCCCCCGCAAAGGGGGAGAGGATGCGCAGCAGCTCGGTGAAGCCGCCCACGAAATAACCCAGGTTGCTCAGGAACAGATAAAAAGCGATGCTGGCAAAGACCAGACTGACCCATTCCAACATGGTATCGGGCTTTTTATCCCAGAAATGTTTGATGCTCAAGGTTGCAGTTTCCCCTTTTTTCTACGTCTTCCCTTCTATTGTACCGTCCGCCGCATGAAGACACAAGGGGCCACTTGTTAATTTTTTATGTCGGACAGGGGGTTGCCGTCCTCGTCGATGCCCCGGGCCGCCAGACCGGCGCCCACCGCCTCCCGGAGCAGCGTGACGATGACCGCCAGGGTGGGCACACCGATGACCATGCCGGGGATGCCGAACAGGTTGCCGCCCACGATGATGGCCAGCAGCACCCCCAGGCCCGGCAGGCCGGTGGCGCTGCCGATGATGCGGGGGGCAATGAAGTTGCCATCCACCTGCTGGACCACCAGGATGATGAGGACGAATTCCACCGCCTGCAGCGGGGATTCCAGCAGCAGGATGACGGCTCCCGGCACCGCGCCGATGAAGGGACCCAGCACCGGGATGATGTTGGTCACACCCACCAGCACGGCGATGAGGGGGGCGTAGTCCAGCCGGAACACCGACATGAGGATGAAGGTCTCCACCCCCACCAGCAAAGCATCCACCAGCTGGCCGCCGATGTAGCCGCTGAAGGTGCGGTTGGCCATGGTGCACACCGAGAAGAGGCTGCCAGCCTGGCGGGGCGGCAGCGCCGCCCGCAGGCAGGTGCGCGCCCCCCGCAGCAGCAGATCCTTGCTGCCCAGCAGGTAGATGCTCACCGCCAGCGTCACGAAGCCGTCCATGGCCACACCGGCCACCCCCGCCGCCGCGCCGGCCGCCGCCTGGGCCGCCTGGCCCGACACCGACTTGAACCAGTTCTGCAGTTCCTTGGTCAGTTCGCCCACATAGCTTTCCAGGGTGGCGGTATCGATGCCGAAGGTCTGCTGCACCCAGGTCAGGGCGTTCTGGATATCCTCCTCATAGCTGCTCAGGCTGTTCACGAAGGAGGTGATGCTCTGCACCAGCTGGGGCACCACCAGCGAGAGGAGCAGCGCCACCACGCTGAACAGCAGAAGATAGCTGAGCAGCACCGCGAAGCCCCGCTTGCCGCCGAAGAGTTTGCCGGCGAAAAACCGGGCGGGAATATCCAGCACATAGGCCAGCACGATGCCCCAGGCGAAGGGGCTTAGGATATCGAGAAATTTCTGCACGCCCCCCGCGATGGCCGGCAGCTGCCATACCACGCCGAAGATCACCGCCACGCCCAGCGCCAGGCGCAGGAAATCGCCGGACGTTCTGGGGGTGCGTTCCAACCAGTGTTTCAAAAGAAGGTCCTCCCCGGATTCGTTGTGTTTGTTCGCCATTATAGCATATCCCATGTGAATATGCCACCGAAGCGGCGCCCCAAACCAGAATTTTACAAAAAAGCGGCCCGCGCCCGATGCGCAGACCGCAGAAGATCAGTGGTTCTTGTAGTAGTTGATGAGGCAGCCGTCCGCCAGGATCTGGCGCTCGGCGTCGGTCATGGCGCCCAGCCGCACGGTGAACGTCACGAGGCCGCCGTCCGGCTTGACCGCCACAGCCTCCAGCTCATCCGCCGCCTCCAGCAGCGCCTTGCGCACGCCGGGCAGGAAGACGTAGTCGCCGTTGTCCAGCACGTTGGGGGTATCCAGCAGGAAGGGCAGCATGCCCCAGTTGATGCAGTTGGAGCGGTACCGCTTGGTGGCGTACTCGCAGGCAAAGTTGGCCGCACCGCCCAGCACCCGCTGGCAGCTGGCCGCCTGTTCCCGGGCGGAACCGTCGCCGGGCTTGTTGGCGAAGATGGCCGAGCCGATGTTGGTGGCCATTGCATCGGGGGTGTAGCCCAGCTTGGCCAGTTCGGCGTAAACCTTCGCCACCTCCTCCGGCAGGCTGCCGGCGCGGCGGGCCTCATCCAGGGCGTGGACCGCCTTGGCACTGGGCACATAGGCCGGGTCCTTGCGGGAGAGGGTGAACTCCGCCAGACGCAGCGGGTTGGACCGGAAGGAGGAAGTCTCGCCGGAGGGGATCAGCTCGTCGGTGGTGGTCACCGGGTCGGTGATGTAGCTGACGATCTTCACCAGCAGGTCATCGCTGAGGGCGGGCTGCTCGGGCCAGTCCTTGATGTTGGGGCCGAACTTCAGGGCGTAGTCCGGTTCGGGATGGCCCCAGCCGTTGTAGACCCGCTTGTCGTAGACGCCCTGGTCGAAGTGATACTCGGGGGCGGTGTACTCGCTGTCGCAGACCTCGCTGGCGGCGGTCAGGTAGCCGCCGTTGGCCGCCGTGGCCGCAATGGACCGCGCGTCCATGAGGGCCACCGCGCTGATCTGGCCCTCGCCGGGCTTGGAACCCTCCCGGTTGGGGAAGTTGCGGGTGGTGTGGCGGATGGAGAACTCCCCGTTGGCCGGGGTGTCGCCGGCGCCGAAGCAGGGACCGCAGAAGCACTCCCGGAAGATGCCGCCCGCACTGACAATGTCCGCCACCGCGCCGTTCTTCACCAGTTCCAGGTAGGTAGGCATGCTGTCCGGGTAGACGCTGAACTTGAACTCGCCGTTGCCGCAGCTCTTGCCCCGCAAGATCTCGGCCACCGCGCATATATTCTCATAGGTACCGCCGGAACAGCCGGCCACCACGCCCTGCTCCACATAGATGCGGCCGTCGGGCTGCACCTTGCTCACCAGGTCCATCGTCACCTTGCCGCCCAGCTGCTTGTTGGCCTGCTCCTGGGCCGCCGCCAGAATCTCTTTGGCGTTGGCCTTCAGTTCCCGGATGGGGTAGGCGTAGCTGGGATGCATGGGCAGAGCGATCATGCACTCCACGGTGGAAAGATCCAGCTCGATGCAGCCGTCGTAGTAGGCCACATCGGCGGGTTTCAGTTCCTTGTAGGCCTCGGGGCGGCCGTGCTGGACAAAATACTGCTCCGTCACTTCGTCGGTCTGCCAGATGGAGGACCAGCAGGTGGTCTCGGTGGTCATGACATCGATGCCGTTGCGGTAGTCCGCCGACAGGTTGGCCACGCCGGGGCCGATGAATTCCATCACCTTGTTCTTCACATAGCCGTTGGCATAGGTGGCGCCCACCAGCGCCAGCGCCACGTCGTGGGGACCCACGCCGGGGTTGGGCTTGCCGGTGAGGTAGATGGCCACCACGCCGGGGTAGGCCATATCATAGGTACGGCCCACCAGCTGCTTGGCCAGCTCGCCGCCGCCCTCGCCCACCGCCATGGTGCCCAAGGCGCCGTAGCGGGTGTGGGAGTCGGACCCCAGGATCATCCGGCCGCAGCCCGACATCATCTCCCGGTTGTAGCTGTGGATGACCGCCATGTTCGGCGGTACATAGATGCCGCCGTATTTGTGGGCGGCAGAGAGGGCAAACTGATGGTCGTCCTCGTTGATGGTACCGCCCACCGCGCACAGGGAGTTGTGGCAGTTGGTCATGACATAGGGCAGCGGGAAGCGCTCCATGCCGGAGGCCCGGGCCGTCTGGATGATGCCCACGTAGGTGATGTCGTGGCTGGTCATGGAGTCGAACTTCATGCGCAGGTTGGCCATGTCACCGCTGGTGTTGTGGGCCTCCAGAATGGACCAGGCAATGGTGCCGCGGCGCGCGTCGGCCTGGCTGACGCCGGCGGGGGCGCTGTCCTGCAGCGCACCGTTCACAAGATACACGCCCTGGGGGTGCAGTTTCATCGTGGATATTCCCTCCGTTTCCGATTCCGAAAAGCAGCGTGTATGCACACTGCCCGATGCTATAAACTCTTCCTACACTATACCCGCTTTAGTCAGGGTTGTCAACGCGGATTTTTATGCAGTACCGGGTAAAACGCCCACCAGCTTAATAAAATAAAGTGTCTCCTTGTCCATTCTGACAGAATTTTAAGTTTTTTCTTGACGAAGCGTGAAAAGCATACTAAAATGACAGTATTCACCGCGCTAAAGCGCTTGGCATGGCAGGCGCATGCCGCGCGAATAAATATGCAACCAGAGAGAGGGGCTTGCCGATGTATTACCCGGACGTACCGGCCCTGGAGCCGGATGAACTGGAACTGCTTTGCCACGAGTACATGGAGCACAACGCGCACCTGGACCCCAAACTGGCGGACCAGATGGGCGTCAAGCGCGGTCTGCGCAACCTGGACGGTACCGGCGTACTGGCCGGCATCACCAACGTGTCCAGCGTTATCGGCTACGACAAAACGGCGGACGGCACCATTGTGCCCATTCCCGGCCGGCTGGTCTACCGCGGCATCGACATCGATACCCTGGCCGCCGAGGCGGACAACCACGACCGTTTCCTCTTTGAGGAGGTGGTGTGGCTGCTGCTCTTCGGCTCGCTGCCCAACAGGGAGCAGCACGCCAAGTTCTGCAAGCTGCTGGAACATCACCGGGAACTGCCCCGGGGCTTTGCGGACGACATGATCCTCAACTCCCCCTCCCCCAACCTGATGAACAAGATGGCCCGCAGCGTGCTGGCCATGTACAGCTACGACGAGCACGCCGAGGATTCCAGCCTGCCCAACATCCTGCGGCAGAGCATCAACCTCATCGCCGAGCTGCCCACCATGATGGTCAACGCCTACCAGATCAAGCGCCGGGTGTACGACCGGTCCAGCATGTACTTCCATCTGCCCACCGAGGGCCAGAGCACGGCGGAGCACATTCTGAGCACCTACCGCGCCGACCAGAAGTTCACCCACGAGGAAGCCCGCCTGCTGGACCTCTGCCTGATGGTCCACGCCGACCACGGCGGCGGCAACTGCTCCACCTTCACCTGCCGTGTGCTGTCCAGCTCCGGCACCGACACCTACGCGGCCATCTCGGCGGCCATCGGCGCGCTGAAAGGTCCCAAGCACGGCGGCGCCAACCTGAAGGTCATGCACCAGCTGGACTACATCCTGGAGAATGTGGAAAATCCCGCCGACGATGACGAGGTGCGGGAGTTCCTGCGCAAGATCATCCGCAAGAAGGCCGGCGACGGCAGCGGCCTGATCTACGGCATGGGCCACGCGGTGTACACCGTCAGCGACCCCCGCGCCCAGATCCTGAAGAACCATGCCCGCCGCATGGCCTACGCCAAGGGCTACGACGAGGAATTCGAGATGCTGTGCAGCATCGAGCGGCTGGCCCCCCAGGTCTTTGCAGAGGAGAAGCACGGCCCCAAGAAGGTCTGTGCCAACGTGGACCTGTTCAGCGGGCTGATCTACCGTATGCTGGGCATCAGCGAGGATCTGTACACCCCGCTGTTTGCCATCGCCCGTGTGCCGGGCTGGTGTGCCCACCGGGTGGAGGAAGTGGAGTTTGCCAACCGCATCATCCGCCCCGCCTACAAGTATGTGGGCAAGCCCCAGCCCTACATCACGCTGGCCGAACGTCCCTGATCAAAAGGGGGAACAGCCCCGCACGGCAATTGCCTGCCGGGTCTGTTCCCCCCTTTTTAGAATCCCCCTCGACAAAACAGACCGGCAAATCGCGCACTGTCCGCACACAATTTGCCGGTCTGTTTTCCTGTATGTATCTGCGCCATCGGAAGATGTCCGCCGGCGCAGATATTTTTTATGTTATTTCATACAAAAACGACCTGTACCAGAATCATATAGAATACCGTGCCGGCGGCGATGCTCAAAAGGGTGTTTTTCCGCCAGCACTGCAGCCCCACCACGGCGGCCCCGGCCAGCAGTTCGGGCAGGGCGTGGTTGGGGCCCAGGGGATCGGTATTGCGCAGGCAGTAGACCACCAGCATGGCCATGATGGCGCCGGGCAGCACCCGGCCCAGGTAGACCACGTACCGGGGCGTGGGACGACCGCCGCCGAACACCGCAAAGGGGGCAAAGCGCAGCAAGATGGTCACCGCGGCAATGACCGCCACCAGAGCGGCGGCGTGCAGATCAATGGACATGGTCGTCTTCCTCCTTTCGGGGCGCTCCCACAGCCCGCAGCAGGGTGAGCACCGCCGTGATGCCGATCATGGCCGGGATGAGGAAGCCCTCCGGCCCGAAGACCAGCAGGCAGACCAGCGACACTCCCAGCCCGGTGAGCGCTGGGCGGTGGTCCCTGGTGGCACGCCACTGTTCGGTCATGACCACCAGGAAGAGGGCCGTCATGGCGAAGTCGATGCCGGTGCTGTCAAAGGGCAGCACGGCCCCCAGCAGCGCCCCCACCACGCTGCCGGCGATCCAGTACAGGTGATCGAAGAGCGACACCAGGAAGAAATACCCCTTCCGGTCCACCCCCTGGGGTACCTCGCCGCTGCACACCAGGGAGTAGGTTTCATCGGTGAGGGCAAAGATCAGGTAGGGCTTGGCGGGACCTGCGTCCCGGTAGCGCTCCACCATGGAGATGCCGTAAAACAGATGCCGGGCGTTGACGGTCAGCGTCATGAGGGCCGCCGTCACCAGCGAGGCGCCCCCCGCCAGCAGGTCCACCGCCACATACTGCATGCTGCCCGCGTAGATCAGCGCGCTCATGGCAAAGGCCCAGCCCACGCCGTAGCCCTTGGCCGCCAGCAGCACCCCGAAGCCCAGCCCCAGCACCAGGTAGCCCGCCATCACCGGCAGCGACCGCAGAAAGGCATACTTCACCGTCTTTCCCATTTCTTACGCCTCGTTTCCTTATTACACCGCTTTTTATCATAGCACAACGGTCCGGAACTCCACAAGAGTTCCGGGCCGTCCGCCACAGGGAGTCCCCGCCTCGGGGCGGGTGTCTCCCCCTCTATTCATTGGGTCTGCCGGGTCTGTTCGCTCTCCCACTGGTTGACCAGCGGGGTGGCCACCGCAAACAGCGCTTCCCGCGCCGCGTTGATGGCCGTCACATCGGCGGGGGTGATCTTGTCCGCCTTCTTGTGGCGGGTCACCTTCTCCAGGGCGCGCTCCGCTTCCTTGATCCTGTTCCGGGTCTCCTTGTCCAGCGCCTTGCCTGCCTTGCTGCCCAGCGCCGTGTTCACCCGGTAGATGGCCGCTTCCGCCGCGTTGAGGGCTTCCATGGCCGCCTTGCGTTCCTGGTCCTGCCCGGCGAACACCGCTGCCTCCCGCATGGCACGCTGGATCTCCGCCTCGCTCAGGTTGGAGGAGCCCGTGATGGTGATGCCCTGCTGTTTGCCGGTATCCAGGTCCTTGGCGCTGACCTTCACGATGCCGTTGGCGTCGATGTCGAAGGTCACCTCGATCTTGGGGACTCCCGCCCAGGCCCGCTTGATGCCCCGCAGCATAAAGGTGCCCAGCAGCTTGTTGTCCTTGGCGAACTCCCGCTCGCCCTGCAGCACCTTGATCTCCACGGTGGACTGGAAGGGCGATGCGGTGGTGAACACCTTGCTGAACCGGGTGGGAATGGTGGAGTTGCGCTCGATCAGATGGGTGGCCACGCCGCCCAGCGTCTCGATGGAGAGGGTCAGCGGCGTCACGTCCATGAGCAGCAGCCCTTCCCCGGCGCCGGCCAGCACCTCGCCGCCCAGGCGCCCCGCCTGCACAGCGGCGCCCAGCGCCACACATTCGTCGGGGTTCAGCGCCCGGGAGGGCTCCAGCCCCACCATGCGGCGCACCTTGTCCTGCACCGCCGGGATGCGGGTGGACCCGCCCACCAGCAATACCTGGTCCAGGTCGCTGGCCGTCAGCCGGGCATCGCTGAGGGCGTTGCGCACCGGCAGCGCCGTCCTCTCGATGAGATCGGCGCAGAGTTCCTCAAACCGGGCGCGGGTCAGTGTCTCCTGCAGATGGAGCGGTCCCTCCGGCCCCACCGTCAGGAACGGCAGGTTGATCTCGGTCTGTGTGGCCGCCGAAAGTTCCTTCTTGGCCTTCTCGGCCTCCTCCCGCAGGCGCTGCATGGCCACACGGTCGCCGGTCAGGTCTATGCCGTGGGCTTTCTGGAACCGGTCGGCCAGCCAGTCCACGATGCGGGCGTCAAAGTCGTCGCCGCCCAGGTAGTTGTCGCCGCAGGTGGCCAGCACCTGCACGATGCCGTCCCCGATCCGGATCAGCGATACATCAAAGGTGCCGCCCCCCAGATCATACACCATGACGGTCTGGGTGCGGCCGTTGTCCAGCCCGTAGGCCAGCGCCGCCGCCGTGGGCTCGTTGATGATCCGCTTGACCTCCAGCCCGGCGATCCGCCCGGCGTCCTTGGTGGCCTGGCGCTGGGCGTCGTTGAAATAGGCCGGCACCGTGATCACCGCCGCGGTCACCGGCTCCCCCAGATAGCTCTCCGCATCGGCCTTGATCTTCTGCAGGATCAGCGCGCTGATCTGCTGGGGGGCATAGCACTTGCCGTCGATGGGTATGCGCGTCTCACTGCCCATCAGCCGCTTGACGCTGCAGATGGTCCGCGGGGCGTTGGTGACGGCCTGCCGCTTGGCGGCATCCCCCACCAGCCGTTCCCCCGTCTTGGTGAACGCCACCACCGACGGTGTGGTGCGCTGGCCCTCGGCATTGGGAATGACCACCGGCTTGCCCCCCTCGATGACGGCGGCACAGCTGTTGGTGGTTCCCAAATCAATTCCGATGATCTTTGCCATAGTGCGGTTGTCCTTTCAAAAAAGACCGGTCAGGGGCTGGATGCCGCCTTGAGCCGGGCACAAAACGGCGCAGAATTTCCTGATTTGTTTTTATTGTAGCGCGTGGACGGACAGAATGTGTTGCGATTTCGTAAATAAATTTTACAAATATTACCGCACTCCCGTCAAAACAGCGCTTTAAAGCGTTGACGGTGGGGTCCTGTCGTGTTATAGTTTAAGGTATATTCAGCCCTGTGGGCGGGAAGGAGCCACGCATCTATGGCACGCACAGCAACGGTAATACGCACTACGCGGGAGACCCAGATCACGCTGACGCTGAATCTGGACGGCACCGGCAAGGCGGATCTGCACACCGGCATCGGCTTTTTTGACCACATGCTGGACGGGTTTGCCCGCCACGGTCTGTTCGATCTGGCGGTGGACTGTCACGGCGACCTGGAGGTGGACTGCCACCACACCATCGAGGACATCGGCATTGCGCTGGGCACCGCGCTGCGCCAGGCCCTGGGCGACAAGGCCGGGCTGGTGCGCTACGGCAGCTGTCTGCTCCCCATGGACGAGACGCTGGCCCTGTGTGCCGTGGATCTGGGCGGACGGCCCTACTTTGTGTATGATGCCCAGTTCTCCACCCCCGCCTGCGGCGGCATGGATACTCAGATGGCCCGGGAATTCTTTTACGCCATCTCCTACGCGGCCATGATCAACCTGCACCTGAAGGTGCTCTACGGCGAAAACGATCACCACAAACTGGAGGCGATGTTCAAGGCCTTCGCCAAGGCGCTGGACGCCGCCACCCGCACCGATGCCCGGATCGAAGGCGTGCTCTCCACCAAGGGGACGCTGTGATCTCTGCATATACATCTGAAAGCATAGAGAATCAGGGAGGTAAAGGGAAATGTATCAGGACATGATTGACACCATCGGCTTTGTGCAGAAGGCGGACCCCGAAGTGGGTGCCGCCATGGAGCGTGAGCTGGGACGCCAGCGCGCCAACATCGAACTCATCGCCAGCGAGAACATCGTCTCGCCGGCCGTGATGGCCGCCATGGGCAGTGTGCTGACCAACAAGTACGCCGAGGGCTATCCCGGCAAGCGCTACTACGGCGGCTGCCAGTTCGTGGACCAGGTGGAGCAGATCGCCATCGACCGCGCCTGCAAACTGTTCGGTGCCAAGTACGCCAACGTGCAGCCCCATTCCGGCGCCCAGGCCAACCTGGCCGTCTACTTTGCCCTGCTGAACCTGGGTGACACCGTCATGGGCATGGACCTGTCCCAGGGCGGTCACCTGACCCACGGCTCCCCCGTGAACATGAGCGGCAAAAACTACAACTTCGTCTCCTACGGCGTGGGTGAGGACGGCCGCATCGACTACGCCGCCCTGGCCAAGCAGGTGGCCAAGGTCCGGCCCAAGCTGCTGGTGGCCGGTGCGTCGGCCTATCCCCGCGCCATCGACTTCGAGAAGCTGGCCGAGATCGCCCACGGCTACGGCGCCATGCTCATGGTGGATATGGCCCACATCGCCGGTCTGGTGGCGGGCGGCATGCACCAGAACCCCGTGCCCTACGCCGACGTGGTGACCACCACCACCCACAAGACGCTGCGCGGTCCCCGCGGCGGCCTGATCCTGACCAACAACGAGTATCTGATCAAGCGGATCAACTCCGCCATCTTCCCCGGCACCCAGGGCGGCCCGCTGGAGCATGTCATCGCCGCCAAGGCGGTCTGCTTCGGCGAGGCCCTGCAGCCCGCCTTCAAGGAGTACGCCCGCAAGATCGTGGAGAACGCCGCCGCCATGGCCGACGAGCTCACTGCCCGGGGCGTCAAACTGGTTTCGGGCGGCACCGACAACCACCTGCTGCTCATCGACCTGACCGACGAGGAGTGCACCGGCAAGGACCTGGAGCACAACCTGGATGCTGTGCACATCACCGCCAACAAGAACACCGTTCCCGGCGAGAAGCGCAGCCCCTTCGTGACCAGCGGCGTCCGGGTGGGTACCCCCGCCGTGACCACCCGCGGCATGGGCCCCGCCGAGATGAAGATCATCGCCGACTGCATTGCCGACTGCATCTTTGACTTCGAGGCCAAGAAGGAGGACATCGCCGCCCGGGTGGCCGAGCTCTCCGCCCGGTTCCCGCTGTACGAATAATCCCCTTTTCCCAAAAGACTTCCGCCATCGCCCGCCCCCGCCCGGGGCGGGCTTTTTTTGCGGTGCAGCGCAGGGTTTTGCAGCTTGCGTTTTGCGAAAATTCAGGGTATACTATAGGCAGATAAGTATGCCTTTTCCGGCAGAACATGCAACGTACAGAATGCGAGGTGTCAAGTATGGAACCGATCGTCATCACCATTGCCCGTGAATTTGCTTCGGGCGGCAGCGAGATCGCCCAGGCCGTAGCCGACAAGATGGGCATTCCCCTCTACAACAAGGAGCTCATCACCCGGGCGGCCAAGAAGAGCGGCCTGACCGAGGAAGCCATTGCCGCCAGCGAGAACCAGCGCAGCGGCAGCCTGATCTACAGCCTGTACATGATGGGCAACACGATGCCCCTGGCCGACCAGGTCTACATCCTGCAGAGCAACGTCATCAGGGAGCTGGCGGCGGAGGGTTCCTGCGTGATCCTGGGCCGCTGCGGCGACTATGTGCTGCGGGAGCGTCCCAACGTGCTGAGCGTCTTTGTCTACGCGCCGCTGGAGGACCGCATCCAGCGGGCCAAGGCCCGGCCGGGCGTCAAGGACCTGGCCGACCGGCAGTGGGAGGTCCAGCTGGCCAAGCACGACCGCGCCCGCGCCAGCTACTACAACTACTACACCGAAAACCGCTGGGGTGAGGCCAAGAACTACGACCTGTGCCTCAACGCCGCCCTGGGTCTGGACACCTGCGCCAATCTGATCGTGGATGCCGCCCGTGCCATGGAGGCTGCGAACAAGGAATGAGTACCGCCGACGCCCATTCCGCCAGCCGGATGGGCACGGCCCCCATGGGGCCGCTGCTCTTCTCTCTGGCGATTCCCATGATGGTCTCCATGCTGTTCCAGGCACTGTACAACGTGGTGGACAGCATCTTTGTGTCCTATATCAACGAGGCAGCCCTCTCTGCCGTATCCCTGGCCTTTCCCATTCAGAACCTGATGATCGCCTTCGCCGTGGGTACCGGTGTGGGCGTCAACGCCTACGTGTCCAAGTCCCTGGGCGAGGGCAACCGCGCCGAGGCCGACCGGGCTGCCGCCAACGGCCTGTTCCTGGCCCTGTGCACCTTTGTGGTGTTTTTCCTCTTCGGGTTGTTCGGCGTGCAGGCCTTCATGAACTCCCAGACCACCGACCCGCTGATCCGGCAGTACGGCAACGACTATCTGGCGGTGTGCTGCCTGTTCAGCCTGGGATGCATGATCCAGTGCATGGTGGAAAAGCTGCTCAGCGCCACCGGGCGCTCCAACTACGCCATGATCACCCAGCTGGTGGGGGCCCTGACCAATATTGTCATGGACCCTATCCTGATCTTCGGGCTGTTCGGTTTCCCCCGCATGGAAGCCGCCGGCGCGGCTGCGGCCACCGTGGCCGGGCAGTTCCTGGGGGCTTTCACGGGGCTGTACCTCAACCTGCGCCATAACCACGACATCCGGTTCCGCCTGCAGGATTTCCGGCCCCAGGCCCGTACCGTCCGGCGCATCTACCAGGTGGGCATCCCCTCCATTGCCATGACCTCGGTGGGCAGCGTCATGACTTTCTGCATGAACCGCATCCTCATCGCTTTCTCCAGCACCGCGGTGGCTGTGTTCGGCGTCTACTTCAAGATGCAGAGCTTCATCGTCATGCCCCTCATCGGCCTCAACAACGGCATGGTCCCCATCATCGCCTACAACTACGGCGCCCGCAAACCCCGGCGCATTGTACAGGTCATCCGGATGGCGGTGGTTGCCGCCGTGGCCATCATGCTGCTGGGCTTCGCGGCCGCACAGCTCTGCCCCGGCGTCATGCTCAGCATCTTCAACGCCGGCCCCGACATGCTCGCCCTGGGCGAGGTGGCTCTGCGCATCATCTCCATCCACTTCGTCATCGCGGGCTTCAACATCGTCTCTTCGGCGGTGTTCCAGGCCCTGGGCCGCGGCGTCATGGCGCTGCTGGTCTCGCTGGTACGCCAGCTCTTTGTGCTGGTGCCCGCCGCCTGGCTGCTGAGCCTGAACGGCAACGTCAACCTGATCTGGTGGGCGTTCCCCATCGCCGAGGTCGCCTCGTTCCTCATGTGCAGCTTCTTCCTCACCCGCTGCTACCGCACCGTGGTACAGCCGATGCTGGAACCCGCTGCCGCCCAATTCTGACCGGAAGGAGCGCACATCTATGCTGCGTTACGTCAAAAACGGCATGCTGGTGCTCAGCATCGCCTTCATCGCCCTGGGTCTGCTGCTGCTCATCATGCCCGAGACCAGTCTTCTGTGGCTCTGCTACGCCTTCGGCGCCGTGGTGCTCATCACCGGCATCGTCTGTCTGGTACAGTACGCCCGGCTGCGGGGCAGCGGTTTCGCCGCCCCCTTCTTCCTGGTAGCCGGGGTCATCACCGCCGCGCTGGGCCTTTTCACGCTGGCACAGCCCCAGGTGGTGGCCAGCTTCCTGCCGGTGGTGTTCGGGCTGTTCATCCTCATCGACGGCTGCAGCCGTATCGGCACCGCTGTGGAACTGGCACGCCGCCAGGCCGACCGCTGGTGGCTGGTGCTGCTGTTCAGCGTACTGTCCATCGCGCTGGGCATTCTGCTGCTGGTGAACCCCTTCGGGGCGGCGGTCAGCGTCGTGATGCTCTGCGGTGTGCTGCTCATCATCGAGGGGGCCGTCAACCTGGCCTGCGTGGTCTACACCGCCATGGAACTGCGCACGCTGGACCGGATGGCCGATGCCGCCCAGACGGCGGCCCTGGACGCCCTGGGCCAGATGCTGGACGAGGAGGAGGCCGAAGCCCTCAACCGGGATCACGAGGGCATCGTCTACAATGCCGAGAGCACCGACGTGTCCGACGATTCCCAGTGACCGCAACCATTTTTATAAGGAGTTTTTGCAATCCATGTATGACCTGATTATCGTTGGCGCCGGCCCGGCCGGCATCTTCACCGCCCTGGAACTGCTGCGCAAGAGCGACAAGCCCCACAAGATCCTTCTGGTGGAAAAGGGCAAACCGGTGGAGAAGCGCCACTGCCCCAAGGACAAGACCGGCGTCTGCGTCAACTGCAAGCCCACCTGCGCCATCACCACGGGATTTTCCGGGGCGGGTGCCTTCTCGGACGGCAAGCTGTCCCTGTCCTACCAGGTGGGCGGCGAGCTGCCCGACCTGATCGGCGAGGATTTTGCCCAGGAGCTCATCGACTACACCGACAAGATCTATCTGGAATTCGGTGCCGACCCCAAGGTGGAGGGCATCTATGAGGGCCAGGAGATCAAGGCCATCCGCAAGCGGGCCATCCAGGCTGGGCTGCAGCTGGTGGACTGTCCCATCCGGCACCTGGGTACCGAGAAGGCCCAGCAGCTCTACCTGAACATCCAGAACCACCTGCAGGCCGCCGGTGTGGAGATGCTCTTTGAGACGGAGTGCGAGAACATCATCCTGGACGGCTCGGTGTGCAAGGGCGTGATCCTGCGGGAGAAGACCGGCCCCCGGGAAGTGCTGGGCAAGCAGGTGGTCATTGCCACCGGCCGCCGGGGCGCCGACTGGCTGGAAAAGCTCTGCGCCGAGCATGGCATCGCCCACAAGCCCGGCACGGTGGACATCGGCGTGCGGGTGGAGTGCCGCAACGAGGTCATGGAAACCATCAACAAGGTGCTCTACGAGGGCAAGCTCATCGGCTACCCGGCGCCCTGGCGCAACAAGGTGCGCACCTTCTGCCAGAACCCCGGCGGCTTTGTGGCCCAGGAGAATTACGACAACGACCTGGCGGTGGTCAACGGCCACAGCTTCAAGGAGAAAAAGAGCAACAACACCAACCTGGCCATCCTGGTCAGCCACAACTTCACCGAGCCCTTCAACCAGCCCATCGCCTACGCCCAGAAGGTGGGCGAACTGACCAACATGCTGGGTGCCGGGCACATTCTGGTGCAGCGGTACGGCGATATCCTGGACGGCAAGCGCACCTGGGCCAAAGAACTGGCCCGGGCCAACGTCCGCCCCACCCTGAAGGACGCCGTGGCAGGCGATATCACCGCCGCCATGCCCTACCGGGCCATGGTGAACATCATCGAGTTCATCAAGATGGTGGACCATGTGGTGCCGGGCTTTGCCAGCCCCGAGACGCTGCTCTACAGCCCCGAACTGAAGTTCTACTCCAACAAGGTGAAGATGGACACCGACCTGGAGACCAACATCCAGGGTCTGCACTGCCTGGGGGATTCCTCCGGCTGGACCCGCGGCCTGATGATGGCTTCCGTCATGGGCGTGCTCATGGGCCGCAAACTCATGGAAAAGCACGGATTCTGATTTTTGCACGAAAAACAGCGGACACCCGCCGGGCGGGTGTCCGCTTTGTTGTTGTTTTGGAGAGAAAATCCGGCTTCAGCAGGTGGCGCCGCCGGTGACTTTCTTCTGCAGCACGGCGTCCTTGTCCACGGGCGCGGTCAGCAGCTTGTTCTGGACGTAGTCAAAGCCCAGACGGTCGATGGTGTCGGCGAAGCGCTCGCCGGTGATTCCCTCGTCCCGGAAGAAGAGGATGGCGCGCTCCACGATGTCCAGCACTTCCTCCTCCGAGGTGAAGATCTTGTCCATGGGATGGCCGTGGGCGATCCGCTTGCCCCACCGGCCGCCGAGATAGATCTTGTAGCCGTCGGTGAACTCCTCGGTGACGCCGAAGGGGCACTTGCCCTTGCAGCGGCCGCAGTGGTTGCAGGCGGCGGGATCGATGTGGATCATGCCGTTCTCCAGCTTGGCCACATGGATGGGACAGTTGGCCTCCACCTGGCAGACCTTGCAGCCGCGGCACTTGGCGGGGTCGATCATCGGCACCCGCTGGCCCACAATGCCCAGGTCGTTCAGGTCGGGCTTGACGCAGTTGTTGGGGCAGCCGCCCACCGCGATCTTGAACTTGTGGGGCAGCGTGACGTTGTGGTAGCCCAGGTAGAACCGCTCGTGGAGCTTCTCGCTCAGGCCGAAGGAATCCAGCAGGCCGTACTGGCAGGTGGTACCTTTGCAGGAGACGATGGGCCGCACCAGCGAGCCGGTGCCGCCGGTCTGCAGGCCGGCATCCGCCAGGAAGGCACGCAGCTCATCCAGCTTGTCGTAGGGCACGCACTGGATCTCCAGCGTCAGACGAGTGGTCATGGTGACCTCGCCGGAGCCGTAGCGCTCGGCGGCCTCGGCGATGACCCGCTGCTCCTCCGCCGTGATCTTGCCGTTGCGGGTGATGACGCGGATGTTGAACCGGTCGGGATAGCGCTTGTCCTGCAGGCAGCCCAGCCCCTTGACCCGCTTGATCTCCTCCGGCGGGATGGTACCCTTGAACTTCACCTTCACCTGGTTGAAGGTCATGCCGCCCTCCAGCACCCGGGTGTTGGTGTAGCCGAAGGCCTTGAGGCGGTTCTGCAGGAAGTAGCCCCGCTTGCCCCGGGCACAGACCAGCAGCAGCTTGGCGTCCTTGTCCAGCCCTTCGATGGGGCCGGTGACGGTGGAGAGATTGACCCACTTGGCGCCGGGAATGGACGCCTGGGGCAGCACGTCGATGACCTGGTAGTCGTCGGCCGCGCCGGCGGCGTACTCCGCCGGGGTGAAGGTCTCGAAAATACCGGCCAGTTTGTTTTCCAGAATGTAGCAGGCCTGCACAAAGGGATGGATGGCCGTGGAGAAGGGCGGCGCGTAGGCGTAGTCCAGCGTGTCGAAGTTCTCCAGGGTGGCGCCCATGGCGATGCCGGTGACGGCAATATCCACCATCTTGTCCACCGCGCCGGCGCCCAGCACCTGGATGCCCAGCAGCTTGTGGGTGGCCTTGTCGGCGATGAGCTTGGTGATGAACATGTCGGCGCCGGGATAGTAGTGGGCCTTGTCGTCGGTGACGCAGACCACGCTCACCGGGTCATAGCCGGCATCCTTGGCCTGGGCCTCGGTGAGGCCGGTGCGGCCGGCGTTGAGGTTGTCCAGCAGCTTGACCACGCCGGTGCCCAGGCAGCCGCCGTAGAGGGCTTCCTCCCCCGACAGGTTGCGGGCCAGGCAGCGGCCGGTGATGTTGGCGGTGGAGCCCATGGCCGACCACTGGGGTTTGCCGGTGAGGGCGTTGTGCACCATGGCGCAGTCGCCCACGGCGTAGACATCGGGCAGGTTGGTGGCCTGCTGGTTGTCCACCAGGATGGTGCCCTTGAACATCTCCAGGCCGCTGTCCTTCAGGAAGGCCGTGGCCGGACGGATGCCGATGGCCAGCACCACCACATCGGCGGGCAGGTTGCCGGCCTCGGTGGCAACGCTCTCCGCCTTGCCGGTGCCGTTGACCCCCTGGAAGGCCGTGCCGGTGAGCACCCGCACCCCCTTGGCCTGGAGCTGCCGCTTGGCGTAGCCGGCCATCTCGGGGTCAAAGATGTTGGGCATGAGCTGGGCAGCCATATCCACCACCGTCACCGACAGACCCTGGGCCATCAGGTTCTCGGCCACTTCCAGGCCGATGAAGCCGCCGCCCACCACCACGGCACGGCGGGCCTGGTTCTGCTTGACCCAGTCCCGCACGGCAATGGCATCGTCGGGGGTGCGCATCCGGAAGACGCCCGGCAGCGCGGTGCCCGGCACATCGGGCACGAAGGGCTCGGCGCCCACCGCCAGGATCAGCTTGTCGTAGCTCTCGGTCTGCTCGGCGCCGGTGGCCACATCCCGCAGCGTCACGGTCTTGCCTGCGGCGTCCAGGGCAGTGGCTTCCTGCCCGGTGTGGACCTCCACCCGGGTGAGCCCCGCATACTTCTGGGGCGTGTTGACGATCAGGTCCTCCCTGGTGGGAATGCTGCCGCCCACATAGTAGGGCAGGCCGCAGCCCGCGTAGGAGATGTCCGCGCCCTTGCTGTAGAGCACCACCTGGGCGTCGGGCTGCTCCCTCTTGAGCTTGGCCGCCGCCTTGGTGCCGGCGGCTACGCCGCCGATGACGATGATTTTCATTGCCAATACCTCCGTTTCCGGGAAGCAGGTCCTTTTCCTTGCGACCCGCTTCCTTTGTTTTTGCGTCTCTGTTTCCATTATACGGGCATTCCCGGCCGTTCACAAGGGATTTTGCGGCTCCGTCTCCCCAAAATTTTGCCGCTTGCCGAGGCCCGTTTTCCGTGGTATGATGGAGACAAATGCGGGTCTTTCCGGCCCGGAACTGTTGGAATACATCAAGGAGGTGCGACCCATGAAACTGGGTATTTTGGGTGCGGGTGCCATCGCCCGCGTGATGTCTGATACCGTACGGAAGATGCAGGCTTCCGGACGCAAGGAAGTGGAACTGTACGCCGTGGCCGCCCGGGATCTCGACCGGGCCCAGGCCTTCGCCGACAAGGAGGGCGTGGCCCGCGCCTACGGTAGCTATGAGGCCCTGCTGGAGGATCCGGCGGTGGATTTTGTCTACATTGCCACGCCCCACTCCCACCATTACCGTCACCTCAAGCTCTGCATCGACCACGGCAAGGCCGTACTGTGCGAGAAGCCCTTCACCGTCACCGCCCGCCAGGCGGAGGATGTCTTCCGCTACGCCCGGGAGAAGGGGGTGCTGGTCACCGAGGCCATCTGGACCCGCTACCAGCCCATGCGCCGGATGATCACCGCGGCGCTGAACAGCGGCGTCATCGGCACCCCCAAGCTGATCACCGCCAACCTGGGCTATCCCATGCTGCACAAGCCCCGCATCGTGGATCCGGCGCTGGCCGGCGGCGCGCTGCTGGACGTGGGCATCTACGCGCTGAACTTTGCTGACATGTTCTTCGGCGCCCCCGACAGCGTCCAGGGCTTCTGCACCAAGTATGAGACCGGCGTGGACCTGAACGACAGCGTCACCCTGACCTGGGCAGACGGCCGGGCCGCCCATCTGACCTCGTCCGCCAACTCGGTCACCGACCGCCAGGGCGCCATCTACGGCGACAAGGGCTTTTTGCTGGTGACCAACATCAACAACCCCCAGCAGTTCCGCATTGTGGACGGCGACTACAAGGTCATCCAGTCGGTGGACTGCCCGCCCCAGCTCACAGGTTACGAGTACGAAGTGCTGGAGATGGCAGACAGCCTGAACAAGGGTCTGCTGGAGTGCCCCTCCATGCCCCACCGCGACACGCTGCGCCTGATGCAGATCATGGACGAACTGCGCGCCCAGATGGGTATCCGCTACCCCTGCGAGGGTGTGGACGACGACACCACCCTCTGATACAAAACAAAAGAACGATGCCGGGTGCAGACTGCGCCCGGTTTTTTCGTTGTTTTGGCCAATCTGTTTGCTGTAATTTTTGTACTTTGCACAAAGAGCAGCGGAAAGTTTCCTTTTTACGTGACATTTCCTTTGCAGCATGGTAGGATTGTATTATGAATTTCTTGATTCAGACGGACATACCCTGTCCGTTTCCCTGTGAAAAGACCTTGTCCGTAAGGAGGAATTTTCCTGATGAAAAAACTGTTGTCCCTGTTGCTGGCAGCCGGTATGCTGGCGAGTGCCTACGCCCCCGCCGTGTACGCGGTGGACCTTCCCGATCCGCCGGCCACCCAAGACATTGCCACGTCGGAGAACGCCCGGCCGTCCGGCAGCACCGCTACGGCGTCGGTCGAGCTGCAGTCGCCGGCCTATCTGGCCGCCACGGGGGAAGAGGAAGCATCCACCGACTCCAACGCCGGCTCCGACGCCTCCATCCTGTCCCGCCTGTCCTTCCGGGTCACGGCGGAGGGCGGCACCGACTTTACCAGCGCCGACCCCTTTGACACCTTGCCCATTATCGTCGGCAAGGAATACACCTTCTACCCGCTGCTGGACGGCAAGCCCTTGTCTGAGAGCGGCTACACCCTGAAAGCGGCGGAAATCTACACATCTTCCCTGGACAAATCCTATCTGAAGGTCCTGCGCTGCAACGAGGCGGAGGGCAGCCTTGTGCTGACCGCCACGGCCGCCAGCTCCGGGGAGACCTATCTGGGTGATCTGCACCTGACCCTGCTGGGCCAGGGCCTGCCCCAGCAGGATCCCTTTTTCACGTGCATCGGCCAGACCCAGGCACAGACCGGCCGCCTGGAGTTCCTGTCCGGCGGCGCGCCCGTTTCCACGCTGACCGCCAGCACCGGCAACCAGACCTTTACGCTGTCCCTTTCCGGCATGGAGCTGGACCCTGACACCATGGAGATCACCTATTCCTCCTCGGTGCCGGATTCCGTCACCATCACGCCGGACGCGGCATCCTTCGGCACCGTTACGCTGACGGTAGACCGCCCTGTCACTTCGGGCAATACCTTCTCCGCCACCGTCAAGGACAAAGCCACCGGGAATATCCTGAACACCGCTTCGGTCAGTCTGGAATGGCAGGAGGACATTTCCGCCGATACCATCGGGGCGTACACCATCTGCTTCGGCATAAAGGAAGACAACCTGTACAAGCCTTACTATTCCAGCGACTACAGCCAGGTTCCCGGCACGGACGGTGGCCCCTTCCTCTACTCCGACAGCATGAGTGTATTCTTTTATTCCATGCTTGACGATATCACGCGGGTGTACTCCAACCTGCCCGGCGAAGGGTCCAACGCCACCATCTCGGTGGAATCGCTGAGCGACAAGCTCACCATCGGTGCTGTCACCCAGCCCACCGGAAGCGACCCCTTCACCTTCCAGTACACCCTGGACCTGAGTGAATGCTGCACCGCCCAGATGAAGACCACCGTCACTGTGGACGGCACTTCCTACAGCGCTCTTTTCACCTTCCATGTCAACGAGTCCTCCGCCACGGATACCGTCACCGTCAGTTCCTCCGAAGAACTGACCGCCGCGCTGAACGGCACCAGCCTGTTGCCCGGCGGCACCGTTCTGCTGGAGCCCGGCGTCTATGAGGGCGACTTTGTGGCGGCCATCCCGGTCATGATCACCGGCTCCCAGTACAACGGCACCAGGGATCTCTACGACGAAAACGGCGCCATCCTGGAAGATGCAACCGCCCCCGTCATTCAGGGCAGCATCACCGCCACCTCCAAAGATGTGGAGCTGTACGGGCTGCGCTTCCAGGCCACTGACACCTCCAGCACCGTGGCGGTGACCGATGCCAACGTGGTGAGCGGCTGCACCTTCTCCGGGTATGACACTGCACTGGTGCTGTCCAAGACAGTACTGGCTTCTTCCAATATCCGGATCCGGAAGAATGCCTTTGTCGGAAATACCGTGGCCCTGTCCTTTGCCGGCCGCGAATGGATGAGCATGATCCAGGAAAACAGCTTCCTGAACAACGGCACCGCCATGCGGATGGAAAGTCCCAGCTACATCGACGGCACCTACTCCAATATCTACGCAGCCATGGTAAACAGCGGCAAATGGAATGGCAACTTCTTCCGCGGAAGCGCCGATCAGAAAGTTCTGGAAGATCTGCGCGGCAACGACGGCACCACCCTGCTGCTGAACTACAACTACTTTGCATACGGCGATCTGACGGGGGCGCAGGACGCCCTGTTCGCCGGCAGCACGTGCGACCACAGCGTCTTTTACACCACCCCGGCCCTGACCTCGGTGAGCACCGAAGTCTCGCTGACCGACCTGGCCAGCCAGGGCGGCCTGGACCTGGTGGCCCAGCAGCAGGATACCGCCACCGCCGATACCGCCCTGAATGTCAGTAGCGATCTGTTTGACAAGCTGCAGGCGGATGCCGATGCCAACAGCCTGACCCTCAACGTCTGGACGACCGACGAAAAGCTGGCCGCCGTCTGGGATTTCCCCCAGAATGAACTGACGGCCGACGCCACCGCCCAGGATGTGAACCTTGGCGTGCGGGACACCCTGGACGCCGACGAGCAGGCCGTGGTGGATGCCAACCTGCCCGCCGACACGGACTGCCAGCCCATCCACTTCATGCATGACGGCGCCCTGCCCGGCACCGCCACCGTGGAGGTGCCCCTCACCGAGACCGGCCTGGACACCGACAATCTGGCCCTGTATTACATCAATGAGGAGACGGGTGCCCTGGAGCCCACCGATGCCCAGGTGACCGTCACCGACGGCATGCTCTCCTTTGACATTGAGCACTGTTCCAGCTACATCGTGGTCCCCGGCCAGAAGGAGCTGACCGTCACCTGGCCCTCCGACGCCACCTTTACCTATGACGGCAGCGAGAAGTCCTTCCTGCCCACGCTGAACGGCGTGGCCGACGGCGACAAGGTGGAGCCGGTCTATTCCGAGGACAGTGTGACCGCCGCCACCAAGGCCGGCAACTACACCGTCACGCTGACCGGCGTGAACAACAACGGGTATGTTCTGGCCGACGATGCACAGACCACCGCCAGCTGGACCATTGAGAAGGCTGTCGCCACCGACGATATGAAGAAGGCCAGCGGCAGCATGGAGATCGGCACCGCCGGTTCTGTGGAACTGAATCTGCCGGAAGGCGCTGTCTGCGGCACGCCGGTCTATGAAGGCAATCTGCTGCAGGATCTGGCCGTGGAGGATGGCAAACTGACCTTCACCGCCAGCGACGAACTTGTCTACGGCACTACCTGCACCGTCACGGTCCCGGTGACCGCTTCCGACAATTACCTGGCCTACGACGTGACGGTGGCCCTGACCACGCCGGAGCGCGGCACACCGCAGCTTTCCGCCCAGCCTCTGAACCGCACCTACAACGGCAAGGCCGTGACGGCTGACGAGATTCCCGGCAAGACCGCCGTATATAACGGCCTGACCGTGGCCGGCAGCTGGACGCTGGAGAGCACCGCCCCCAAGGATGCGGGCACCTTCACCGTGACGCTGCGCTTCACCCCGGACGATATCCAGCGCTATACCGAAGCTACCCTCACGGCGACGGGGACCATTGACCCCTGCCCGGTGACCGTGCAGCCGTCCGGCGCCAACCGTCTGTTCGTTGGAGATTTCCTGCCCACCCTCAGCCTGTCCGTCACCGGCCTGCCGGAAAACGAGACCCTGACAGTGGCAGACGCCGCCTTTGACGGCATGCCCGCCGACAGCGAAAAGGCCGGCGACTACACCATTACGGTGCAGCAGGCCACCCGCGAAGCGCTAAAGGCGCTGCCCCAGGCCAGCAACTATACCATCACCTACGCGAACCTGACGCTGACCATTCTCTCTGACGAGACGGAGGTCCTCACCGAAGGTACCGACTACCGCCTGGAGAAAGAACCGCTGCAGGGCATTGACGGCAACAGCACCCTGGATACCCCCGAGAAGGTACAGTCCGCCATGATGCAGGTGCTGAACAGCCAGCTGGAAGAGGTGAACAGCCAGAATACCCAGCTGTACGATGTGACGCTCTACGTCAGGACCGGCGACATCTGGGAGGAGGCCACCAAGGAGGACTTCCCCGCCGATGGCCTCACCCTCACCCTGCCCTACCCCACCGGGCTGAAGGATGCGTCCAGCTACCGCTACACGGTGCTGCATCTGTGCGATGACGGCACCATGGAACAGCTTGCTCCCGCCAACACGGCGGAGGGCATCCAGGTCACGGTGCACAGCCTCTCGCCCATTGCGGTGAGCTGGGCCGCCGCCAAGCAGCAGGAGAGCCCTGCTCCCACGCCGAGTCCCGCTCCCGCCACGGAATCTGCCCCTGCGGCCACCGCCACGCCCACACCGGCGCCCGGCGGCAGAACGGTCTACTATGTATGCACCGCCTGCGGCTACCACAACTGGACCGCTACCGAGGAGGGCTACCGCTGCGACCACTGCGGCTACATCGAATCGGTGAAGCAGCTTTCCGGCTACGGCAACGTCCGGGGCGTGTACGAGCCCAAGACCGGCAGCGCACCGGCTTCCGGCTCCACCGCCTCCTCGGTGATTCCGGCCACCAGCGATGAAAGCCATCCCATGGTCTGGGTGGTGCTGCTCATCGTCGCCGGCGTCGCCTTTGCGGCGCTGCTGATCTACAAAAAGCGCCAGAAGTAATCCAGCGGTTTTTCCCGCCTGACTGAACAAACAAGGCCGCCGGGCTTTTAGCCCGGCGGCCTTTCTGTATGTTTGGGCGGCTTACACGCCGTAGAGCAGTGCACAGAGTTCCCGGCCCGCCGCCGTGCGGAAGATCTTCTCCCGGGCGGTGCGGATGGCCTCGGCGGGGAGCTGGTCCTCGTAGAAATTCACGAGGAAATCCGCCTCCACGAGAATCTGGTAGTCCATGCCGTCGATGTTCTCATAGGTGTGGTGGTGCCCCACCAGGTAGCACACCCGGTCGATATCCGCCTCCGGCAGGCCCACTTGCTGCAGCAGTTCCCGGGCCGGGGCGGGGCCTTCCTGCTCCTGCAGCTTACCGTCGCACCGGCCGTATTTTGCCTCCGCCGGGTGGATGCCGATGTCATGGACGATGGCCGCACACTCCGTCACAAAGCGGGTGTGGTCGTCCAGTGCCTCCTGCCGGGCAATCAGCTGGGCAAAGCGGTGCACCTTCAGAAGATGGTGGATCCGCATGGGGTCCCCCTTGTCAAATTCCAGCATCTTCCGGGTCACCAGATCCAGCGTTTCGGTATCGTTCATAGATGTCTCACCCTCGTTTTGCAGGCCGACCTGCGAATCCTTTTCTTTTCAGTATACACGCCGGGGGCTGCCCTGACAAGGGGGATTGCCGCGGGCTGCGGGAGGGCGTATAATCAAAGGGAAATTCCGGGGAAAGGAGGCGCACGCCATGAAAAGCGATGCCGGAAGCATCGGCCGGCTCCATCTGGCCGTGGCGCTGTTCGGGCTGTCCGCCATGCTGGGCCGGTTGGTGGACCTGCCGGCCGTGCTGGTGGCCGGCGGCCGTGTGGTCTGTTCCTCGCTGCTGCTGGCGGTGCTCTGCCGGGTACAGCACACCCCCGTTCTGCCCCGCTGCCCCCGGGACGCCCTGCTGGCCGCGGGCACCGGCGTGGTGCTGGCGGCCCACTGGACCACTTTCTTTCTGTCCATCCAGTATGCCTCGGTGGCGGTGGGCACCCTGACTTACGCCACCTTTCCCCTCTTCGTCACCTTTCTGGAACCACTGCTCTTCGGTGAACGGCTCTCGCTGCGCAGCGTGGCCCGGGCCGGCCTGCTGCTGGCCGGGGTGCTCATCACGGTGCCCTCCTTCTCCCTGGCCGACCGCGCCACGGTGGGCGCCCTGTGGGGGATGGTCTCCAGCCTGTGCTACGCCCTCATGACGCTGGCCAACCGCCGGCTGGCCGCCCGCTATCCCGCCCGCACCGTCTGCCTGTGGGAGCAGGGCACCGCCGCCGTGGTGCTGCTGCCCGCCTTTTTCCTGGTGCCTGCCGTCTGGACCGCCCGGGACCTGGGCGCCGTGGCGGTGCTGGGATTTGTCTGCACGGCGCTGGCCCACTCCCTCTATGTGGCCGCCCAGAAGCGGGTCCGCGCCCAGACCGCCGGGCTGATCTCCGGCCTGGAAACGGTGTGGGGCATCCTGTATGCCCTGGTGTTCCTGGGCGAGGCGCCCACCCCGCGGGAGCTGGCCGGCGGGGTGGTCATCCTGGGTGTGGCGGCGCTCTCCACCCTGCGGCCGGAACGGACCTGACGGCAGGCCGACCAAAAGCACACATGACAGCGCAACTTTTACTTGACGTGCTCCTTCAAAGCCGGTATAATAAAAGTTACAAACAGGACAAGGACGTCTGAATGGCACGTCCCTGTCCTGTTTTTTTAGTTTGGTACCAGGATGGTGATTGAAAGATGGAAGACCTGATCCGCCATGCAGAGCAGATCAACCGCCAGCTGGCCCGCCACGGGGTCAAGTTTGGTATTTACAAAAACGGAACCTTCGAAGAGCGGCTCTTTCCCTTTGACGCGATCCCCCGCGTCATCTCGGCCGACGAGTGGGACATTCTCTCCAAGGGACTTGTGCAGCGCGTGCGGGCGCTGAATCTGTTCCTGAAGGACGTATACGGCGAGAAGAAGATTCTGGCCGACGGCGTGGTACCGGAGGAATTTGTCTATCGTTCCCCCGGATATCTGGCCCCCTGCGAGGGCATTCTGCCCCCGGGCGGGGTGTACAGCCACATCTCCGGCATCGACCTGGTGAAGGGCAAAGACGGCGTGTGGTATGTGCTGGAGGACAACCTGCGCATCCCGTCAGGCGCCTCCTACCCGCTGATTGCCCGGTCCCTCTGCCGCCGCTGCAGCCCCGATACCTTCCGCCACAACGCGGTGCTGGACAACCGCAACTACGGCGACCTTCTGCGCCGCACCATGGACAGCGTGAACACCGGCGGCATCAACGTGGTCTTCACGCCGGGGCGGTACAATGCCGCCTACTTTGAGCACTCCTACCTGGCCGAGCAGACCGGGGCGGTGCTGGCCGAGGCCGGCGACCTGTACGTGCGGGACGACGTGCTGTACTACCGCGCCACCCACGGCGACTGCCGCGTAGGCGCCATCTATCGCCGGGTGTCCGACGAGTACATGGACCCGCTGACCTTCGAGCCCTCCTCCCTCATCGGCATCCCCAACCTGATGGCGGCCTACCGCGCCGGCAACGTGGCGGTGCTCAACGCCTTCGGCAACGGCGCCGCCGACGACAAGGGCATTTACTACTTCGTGCCCAAGATGGTAGAATATTACCTGGGCGAGAAGGCCATCCTGCAAAACGCCCCCACCTACCTGCCCTTCTATGAGAAGGACCGCCGGTATGTGCTGGACCATCTGGACACGCTGGTCATCAAGGATGTGGCCGAGGCCGGCGGTTACGGCGTGGTGTTCGGCAGCAAGCTGAGCAAGGCCGAGCTGGAAAAGATGCGGGATACCATTCTGGCCCAGCCCCGCCGGTTCATCGCCCAGAAGGTCATCGACTTCGAGGACCTGCCCATCATGGAGGGCGATTCCCAGGTGGAGCGCAAAGCCGATCTGCGCGCCTTCGTGCTGTCCGGTGCCAAGGACACCGTGGCCTGGCCCAGCGGGCTGACCCGGTTCTCCCGCAATCCCGACAGTTTCATCGTCAACTCGTCACAAGGAGGAGGTTTCAAGGATACATGGGTCCTGTCACACTGAGCAAACAAAACCGGCTGTACTGGCTGGGGCGCTACGCCGAGCGGGTCTATATGACCGTACAGCTGATGATGAAGGAATACGACTCCCTGCTGGATGGCACCGGCTTCGCTTACGCCGATTTCTGCCGCCGTCTGGGGGCCGAGAATGTCTATGCCAACGCGGAGGATTTCTGCCGCCGCTATCTGTTTGACGAAAACCAGCCCTGCTCGGCCAAGGCCAGCATGGACGCGCTGCTGGGCAACGGCATGGTGCTGCGGGAGACCATCTCCTCCCCCACCCTGTCCTACCTGCAGATGGCGGAGAGCGCCATGGAGATGGCCAGCCGCAGCGAAGCGCCCGCCGTGGAACTGCAGTGGGTGCTGGACGATATCATGGCCTTCCGGGGCAGCTTTGACGAGGCGGTGGACCACGAGGGTGTGCGCAACATCACCAAGACGGGCGGCACCGTGGAGCGGCTGAGCCTGATGCTGCGGCTGGACCTGCAGCCCGAACGGCTGCACCAGGAGATGAGCAAGCTGCTCAACCGGCTGTACAAGACCGACCTGGTCACCGAGCCGGAGGCGCTGAAGACCATCACGGCCTACGCCATGGAGGAGGCTGACGTGCCCAAGCCCGAACTGCTGCGCTGTGTGGAAGGGCTGTTCGTGGTATGAGCCGCCTTCTGCAGTTTTCCTATGACATCACGCTGACCTTCGACAAGCCGGTGACCCGCCACAGCTTTGTGCTGCGGTGCCTGCCTGGGGGCGGGCCGGGACAGCGGGTGGAATCCTCCACCCTGACCCTCGACCCCGTCGTCCCCTTCACCGAGCAGCGGGACAGCTTCGGCAACCGGCTGCAGATCGGCCGTCTGGACGAAGCCCACAGTCATTTTCACTACAAGGCCGCCGGCACCGTCCTGCGGGACGATGCCCGCCGGGAGAAGGAATCCGACCGGTCCCTCTTCCGGTATCCGTCCGCCTTCACCCAGCCCGACGGGGCGCTGCGCCAAGCTGCGGCCTCGCTGACGCTGCCCGACGACCCCCGCGGCAAGGCCTGGGCCTTGCTGGAGGCGGTACAGGCCCGGCTGACCTACACCCCCGGCGTCACGGGGGTCTCCACCACGGCGGCCCAGGCCTTTGCCCTGGGCCAGGGTGTCTGCCAGGACTACGCCCATGTCTACCTGGCTTTAGCGCGGCTCTGCGGGCTCAGCGCCCGGTACGTCAACGGCCTGCCCGAGGGCGAGGGTGCCAGCCATGCCTGGTGTGAGGTCTGGCTGGACGGCGTATGGACCGGCATCGACCCCACCCGCGGCCGCTGGGCCGACGAGGGCTACATCCGCTTCGGCATCGGCCGGGATTTCACCGACTGTCCCATGGAGCGGGGCGTTTTTGTGGGCGCTGCCAACCAGTGCCAGACCGTCTTCATGCAGGTCAGCCAACAATAATACAAAAACAAGGCGCAGGCGCCATAACAAGACAAGGTTCCGCAGGAACTGCAAAAACATCGTAGGACCGATGCAAAACGACCCATGGCCGCTTTGCATCGGTTTGCGGCTTTGTCCTGCTATGGCGCCGCGCGGAAGGGAGTACATCCATATATGATACAGGAAGTGGTACGCGTACCGCTGGCCGTGAGCGAGGATCTGGTCATCCAGAAGCGGCGCATCGGCAGCGGTAGTCCGCGGCTCTGCGTCGTCACCGGCACCCACGGCGACGAGCTGGAGGGCCAGTATGTGGCGTGGCGGCTCAACCGGCTGCTCCAGGAAAACGCCGCCCATCTGCACGGTACGGTGGACATCTATCCGGCGCTGAACCCGCTGGGCATCAGCACCATGACCCGCGGCATGCCGCTGTGTGATCTGGATATGAACCGCACCTTCCCCGGCAGCCGGGACGGTGCCATGTCGGAACTCATCGCCGCCCGCATCATCGAGGATATCTCCGGCGCGGACCTCTGCATCGACATCCACGCCAGCAACATCTTCCTGCGGGAGATTCCCCAGGTGCGCATCAATGTGAACACCGCCGAAAAGCTGGTGCCGCTGGCCAAATACCTGAACATGAACCTGGTGTGGATCCACGCGGCGGCCACCGTGCTGGAGTCCACCCTGGCCCACAGCCTGAACTCCGCCGGCACCCCCACCCTGGTGGTGGAGATGGGCATCGGCATCCGCATTACCCGGACTTTCGGCGAGCAGCTGCTCACCGGCATCCTGTCGCTGATGGCCCATCTGGGCATGTGGGACGCCCCCGTGGCCCCCATTGCCCCGCCCATCATCAGCTCCGACGGCTCGGTCTCCTTCGTGAACGCCAACTTTCCCGGCGTCTTCTTCCCGTCGGTGGAGCACGGCGTCCGGGTGGAAAAAGGGCAGGAACTGGGCATCATCGCCGACCCGCTTACCGGCGGCATCCGGGAGACGCTCTACAGCCCCGCCTCGGGGCTGCTCTTCACCCTGCGGGAATATCCGGTGGTCTATGCGGGTTCGCTGATCGCCCGTGTGTTGGGAGGCAGTGTATGAGAGAGGAAGTTCTGTTCACCCTGGACACCCCCTACCGTCAGCCGCTGGCGGTGAAGGGCTGGTTTTTCGGCGCCCCCGGCAAAAAAACGCTGGCCGTCATGGGCGCTCTGCGCGGCAACGAGATCCAGCAGATGTACCTGTGCTCCCAGCTCATCCAGCACCTGGCGGCGCTGGAACAGTCGGGGGCGCTGTCCGACGAATGCGGCATTCTGGTCATCCCCTGCGCCAACCAGTTCTCCATGAACGTGGGGCGGCGGTTCTGGGCGGCCGACAACACTGACATCAACCGGATGTTCCCCGGCTACGACGCCGGCGAGACCACCCAGCGCATCGCGGCGCAGATCTTTGAGGCACTGCAGGGTTATACCTACGGCATCCATGTGACCAGCCTGTACCTGCCGGGCGGGTGTCTGCCCCATCTGCGGATCATGAAGACCGGCTACCAGACCCCCGAGACTGCCCGGGACTTCGGGCTGCCCTACATTGTGCTGCGGGACCCCCATCCCTACGACACCACCACGCTGAACTACAACTGGCAGATCTGGGACACCGAGACCTTCTCTCTCTACACTCCTGCCACCGACCATGTGGACGCTCCCACTGCCCAGCAGGGCGTGGAGGCCATCCTGCGGTTTTTGCAGCGGCGGGGCTTCTGCCGCTGCGGTGCCAGCGCCGGGGAGCAGGCCCGCATCTTCGGGGAGGAATCCCTGTGGGGGGTCAAGCCCACCCTGGGCGGATTGCTGGTGCACCGGGTGGCGCTGGGCAGTCAGGTGTGGCGCAGCCAGCCCCTGGCCGACGTGCTGGACCCCTGTTCCGGCGCCGTGCGGCAGACGCTGCGCGCCCCGGTGGACGGCCGGGTCTTCTTTGCCCATGAGGCCTGCCTGATCAACGGCTACGACGTGGCCATGCGCATCCTGCCCGACGAGACCGAGGAGGAGGTTGCGGAAACCTCCGAAGCACCCGAGGAATCCGAGGCGAAAGAATAAAAAACAAACCCTCTGTTCGAAACACGATGATGCGTTTCCACAGAGGGATTTTTGGTCTTTGGGAAAAATTCAGCGGCGGCCCGCCGCCGCGGCCCAGCGCCTCCAGCGGCGTTTCCAAGAGATTTCCCAGCTTCCAACGGTCCAGGGCATAGAAATCGCAGGGGTAGACGCTGCCGTCCCCCTCCACCACAAAGTAGGCGCCGCACCGGCCGCTGGTGGCACAGGTGGAGGGCGGCAGCCCCATGGCCAGCTCCACATAGTCCTCGAACAGCCGCACGCTGGTGTACCGGCCCGCCGCCCAGTCCCGGTACCACTCCTCGAAGAGGGCGCAGAGGAAGTTGCCGTACTCCTCCGGCGTCAGCGACCAGGGCTGCCCGCCCCGGGGCCCGTCCAGCGGGTCCAGGCAGGGGATGAACTGCAGGTATTTCACGCCGGTCTTCTGCAAAGCGTGGTAGACCCGCACGGCACTGCGGGCGCAGCGGCGGGTCACCACACAGAGCAGGTTGCAGGCCACCCCGGCGCGCAGGAGCATGGCCAAATTTTTCTGCACCCGGTTCCAGGTTCCCTTGCCCCCGGCGTCCACCCGGAACTCGTCGTGGAGGGCCTTGTCCCCGTCCACCGAGACCCCCACCAGAAACCGGTTCCTGGCCAGAAAGGCCGCCCACGCCTCATCCAGGGCCAGGCCGTTGGTCTGGAAGGCGTAGGCCACCGGGATGCGGGCGGTGTTGTACCGGGTCATATCCTCCACAAAATGCTCAAAAAAGGCAAGGCCCGCCACCGTGGGCTCTCCCCCCTGGAAGGCCACCGTCAGCTGTCCTGACGGCCCGGCCGCCGCCAGCGCCTGCCGGACCATTTCGGCGGCGGTGTCCCGGGTCATGAGACCCAGACTGCCCTGGCTGCGGCTGGCCGCCTCGTCGGCGTAAAAACAGTAGCGGCAGCGCATATTGCACAGGCTGGAGGCGGGTTTCACCAGCAGACTGATATGGGGCATATGCATTCCTCCCGGGGCCCGCCCCAAAACGGGCGGTGTATTTCCTTCATTATACGGCTTGGGGGCGTCCGCCGCAATCTCCCCTTGACCGACGGCCTCCCGGGTGGTATGCTCAAAACGAACACTGCGGTGCCGGGCGTTTCCGGTGCCGCCGCTGCAGAAAGAAGGATTCGTCCATGAGTAAAATCGTTCTGTTGGAATCCCTGGGCATCTCCCAAGAGGAACTGGCCGCCCGCCAGGCTCCCCTGGAGGCCCAGGGCCATACCTTTGTGTCCTATCCCCGCACCGCCGACCCCGCCGCCCTTGTGGAGGAGGCCAGGGATGCCGACGCCGTGATCCTGGCCAACATGCCGCTGCCCGGCAGCGTCATCCAGGCCTGCGACAAGCTGAAATTCATCGATGTAGCCTTCACCGGCGTGGACCACATCGGGCTGGACGCCGCCAAAGCCAATGGCATCGCCGTGAGCAACGCCGCCGGCTACTCCAACGAGGCGGTGGCCGAGCTGGTTCTGGGGATGGCCCTCTCGCTGAGCCGCCACCTGACCGCCGTGGAGCAGCGCTGCCGCACCGGCGGCACCAAGGACGGCCTGGTGGGCTTTGAGCTGGCCGGCAAGACGGTGGGCATTGTGGGGCTGGGCAAGATCGGCAGCCGCACGGCGGAACTGTTCCACGCCCTGGGCTGCCCCATCCTGGCCCACAGCCGCACGGTCCACGCCGACGCCCCCGCCTATGTGCGGCAGGTCAGCCTGGAGGAACTGCTGGCCCAGTCCGACCTGGTGGCGCTGCACTGCCCGCTGAACGACAGCACCCGGGGCATGATCAACGCCGACAGACTGCGGCTGATGAAGCCCACCGCCCTGCTGCTCAACGCCGCCCGGGGCCCCGTGGTGGTAGCCCGGGACCTGGCCGACGCCCTGGACAAGGGCATCATCGCCGGGGCCGGGGTGGACGTATTCGACAAGGAACCGCCCCTGGACGACAGCGAACCGCTGCTGCACTGCAGGAACTGTCTGGTGACGCCCCATGTGGCCTTCGCCACCCGGGAGAGCATGACGCTTCGGGCCGAGATCGTCTTTGATAACCTGGCCGCCTGGCTGGCGGGACACCAGAAAAACGTAATCCTGTGAGGTCGCCCGGCGCTTGCACAACGGGGCGCCAGGCAGTATAATATTGGGTATATCATCCAGGACAAGACCCGCAGGCCTTCGGGCCCGGGCCTGCTGAGAGAAAAGAGGTAGCTGCCAATGGAAAAGATCAAGATGACCACTCCCCTGGTGGAGATGGACGGCGACGAGATGACCCGCATCCTCTGGAAACAGATCAAGGACGAGGTCATTCTGCCCTTTGTGGAGCTGAAAACCGAGTACTATGACCTGGGCCTTGTCCACCGCGAGGAGACCAAGGACCAGGTGACTATCGACGCCGCCAACGCCAACAAGAAGTACGGCGTGGCCGTGAAGTGCGCCACCATCACCCCCAACGCCCAGCGCGTCAAGGAGTACAACCTCTCCCAGATGTGGAAGAGCCCCAACGGCACCATCCGCGCCATCCTGGACGGCACGGTCTTCCGGGCGCCCATCATGGTCAAGGGCATCTCCCCGGTGGTGCGCACCTGGCAGAACCCCATCACCATCGCCCGTCATGCCTTCGGCGATGTCTACCGCGCCACCGAGTACCGCGTGCCCGGCCCCGGCAAGGCGGAACTGCTCTTCACCGGCGCCGACGGCACCACCTTCCGGCAGACCATCAACGACTTTGACGGCGCCGGCGTGATCCAGGGCCAGTTCAACAAGGACAGCTCCATCACCAGCTTTGCCCGGTCCTGCTTCCAGTTCGCCGTGGACACCAAACAGGATCTGTGGTTCTCCACCAAGGATACCATCTCCAAGCAGTACGACCACACCTTCAAGGACATCTTCCAGGAGATCTACGACACCGAATACAAGGAGAAGTTCGAGGCCCTGGGCATCGAGTACTTCTACACCCTCATCGACGACGCCGTGGCCCGGGTCATCCGCTCCAAGGGCGGCTTCATCTGGGCCTGCAAGAACTACGACGGCGACGTGATGAGCGACATGGTCTCCACCGCCTTCGGCTCGCTGGCCATGATGACCTCGGTGCTGGTCTCCCCCGACGGCAACTACGAGTACGAGGCCGCCCACGGCACCGTCACCCGCCACTACTACAAGTACCTCAAGGGCGAGGAGACCTCCACCAACCCGGTGGCCACCCTCTTTGCCTGGTCGGGGGCTCTGCGCAAACGCGGCGAACTGGACGGCATTGACGCTCTTGGCCGCTTCGCCGACGCCCTGGAAAAGGCCACCATCGACACCATCGAAGCTGGCGTCATGACCGGCGACCTCTGCGCCATGTGGGAGGGTGAAGTGCCCGCCCGCAAGGTGACCTCGCTGCAGTTCCTGCAGGAGATCCGCGCCCGCCTGGAAGCCGCTCTGGCCTGATTCTTCCCTGTACAGCAAAAGCCGTGCCCCGTTTTGCAGCGGGACACGGCTTTTTTGGTATAGAGGTCAGTGGGACCAGATATTGTTTTCCAGGTCCTTCAGACGGCCCTTGTAGTCGGCGATGAGCGCTTCGGTCTTGTCCCCGTCGGGGAAGGTGACCAGATAGTCGTCCCCTGCCTGGTGGAACCCGATGACGCCCGCCAGGCCTGCCATCTCGGCCACCTTGACGAGGGTATGATAATCGTATTCCTTGGAACTGATGAGAAGATTCATGACAAGCACTCCTTTTCTGCGCGATGCGCTTTTAGTGTACCACAAGGTCCGGCCGTCCTGCAAGTGCTTCAGTCCACCCAGACCACGCCGCCCTCCTGGACGGTGATGGTCATGCCGTCCTTGACATAGTGGAGGAATTCCTCCCCCAGGCAGTCGATGACCGGCATGCTCACATTGTCCAGCCAGACGGCGGCCAGCACCGAACCGGCGGCGGCCAGCGAGTCGATGGGGTTGGAGAAGAGCAGGCAGGCCGGCTGGCGGTGCATGGAACAGGCGCAGTAGAGCACCAGCCCGCCGGTGGTGGAGCCGATGGTCTGGGGCAGGCAGAGGGCCTTGCCCGCCATGGGCTTGCCGTAGAGGTCGGGGTTGTTCTGGTCACCGCAGGTGGCCTTTTTGTCGCCGAACTGCAGGGCCTTCTGGAAGGAGGCCAGCGTGTTCAGTCCCCCGTGGGAGACCAGCGCCGGGGCGCTGACGCAGCCGGGGGCAATGACCCGTCCGTGAAATTCTTTCATGCCCGGGCACCTCCTTTTGTGATCTGGGCGAGGAGTTCATCCTCGGTGTAGTAGCGTGCCGTGGTGTAGGTGCGCAGCTTGTTGGAGCAGGTGATCACCGGCATGGACGCGCAGAGAGGATTGTTCATGTACATCAGCGGGCAGATGCAGGAGAGGATGACGCCGGTGGCCGCCAGCCGGGCGGCGTAGGGCGTGGCATCGAAGGCCTTCCTGACGCCGGGGGCGGTGGTGAAGACGGTGGGCACGCAGACCTTGGTGCGGCCGTTTTCTTGCAGCGCCGTTTCCAGGCGGTCGGTCCAGTCCTTGAGCTGCTGCAGGCTCAGGTGGGGGCAGCCCACAAAGCAGAGCTTGGGTCTGGCGTCGGGATTTTTCCAGACGAGCGGATAGTTGTCCTGGACCCGCTGGAGCTCGGCGTCGTCGATAACGTACTCTTTGGCGTCGGGGGCGATGAGGGCGGTGCCCTGCTCTTTGGCCTCGGGGGTCAGGCCGTCGATGTGGTAGAGCCCCACCGCGCCGTTGGAGGCGGTGGCCGCGCCGAAGTCCTTGAGGTAGGCGCAGGCGGCGTCATCCAGCTCATTGCCCAGCCACTTGTCCAGCCCCATGACGTAGGGCACGTCCTCCATGACCTTCATGCCGATGGCGGAGCCCAGCAGCTGGGCCTCCGGCTTTTTGGTGGTTTCCACCCGGATGACCCAGGTGGCCTTGCGGCCCTCGTCGGTGAGCAGTCCGAAGTAGGGCACATACCCGGCCACCGAGCCCATCAGGTCCATGATACCGGAGTTGCGGTTGCACCGGGCGCCCAGCACCGAGTTGGCATAGACCACCGCCGAGGATTCCGCCCAGCTGAGCACCTCGCCCTTGGCGGGACGGTTGCCCTGCTCGTCCAGGTAGCAGGCGCAGCTGAAGGCGTCGTCGCTCATCAGGCCCAGCTGGCGCAGCTGGCCCTCGTAGAAGTCCTGACGGCTGTACATGAATTTCTTAAAAACCAGATTCTGCAGGAAATTGGCCGGCACATTGGGGTCCAGCGGCCGCGGGTCCGCCGAGAACTTCTGCCCCGACACAGCCCCCGCTTCAATGAGCTGGTTCATCAGGTCGTACACCGGGCCCAGCGCCTTCAGACCGAAGGAGGTGACCAGATGGTTGTACTTGGATGTCACCGGCACCAGTTTCTCGGCGCCGAAGATCTCGCCGTACATGATGAGGGTCTTCATGACCTTGGCCATCGTCTCGCCCTTGGCGCCGTCGAGGATGGCCTGTTGTTCTTCGGTAAGTTGCATTGGTTTTGCCTCCTTACAGCTTCATGCAGACATCCCACGCCCGCCAGATGACGGTGCGCAGGTTGCCCACCTTGTTGGCATCGCCCACCAGGTGGATGTGGCGGCCCTTGGGGGCCAGCGGTGCCGGGCGGTAGCCCACCGACAGGATCACCGAATCCGCCGGCAGTTCCTTCGTGGTGCCGTCCCTGGCGGCGACGGTGACGCTGCCGTCCTTGATCTCTTTTAAGGACGTTTCCAGATAGACCGGCACTTTGTTGGTCTTGAAGAAGTCCCGCAGGTAGCTCGCGTTGGCCAGGCTGACGGCGGGCGACGCGATGAGGTCGTTCTGCATCTCCACGATGGCGGGCTGCTTGCCCTGGAGGTAGAGGTCGTAGGCGATCTCGCAGCCGGTGAGGCCGCCGCCCACAATGACCACCTTGTCCCCCACCGGGGCCTTGCCCAGCAGGTAATCCACCGCCTGGATGCCCTTTTCGGCCCCGGGCACCCGCAGGTGGACCGCCGAGGCGCCGGTGGCGACGATGACTTCATCGGCCCCCAGGGTGGCGGGGTCGGTGACTTCGGTGTTGAGCTTGACCGTGATGTTGGGGTACTTGGTCAGTTCCCGGGCGTACCAGGTCAGCAGGCCCCGGTCCTTTTCTTTAAAGGAGGGCGCGGCCGCCGCCACGAAGACGCCGCCCAGAGCGCCGCTCTTCTCGTAGATCGTCACGGTATGGCCCCGCTGGGCGCAGACCAGGGCGGACTCCATGCCGCCGATGCCGCCGCCGATGACGGCGATGTTTTTCTTGTGTTCCGCCGGGGTGATCCTGTACTTATGGGACTGCATGGTGGGGGGATTCAGCGCGCACCGCGCCATGCCCCGGGTGTCCGGGAAGGACTGGGCGTTGGCATGGCCCTTGTAGTGGGACAGGTTGAAGCAGCCGTTGTGGCAGCAGATGCAGGGACGGATGTCTTCGGTGCGGTCCTCCAGCAGCTTGGTGACCCACTCGCCGTCCGCCAAAAACTGCCGGGCCACGCCCATGGCGTCGATGCGGCCCGCCGCGATGGCCTCGGCGGCCACATCGGGCTCCATACGGCCGGCGCAGACCACCGGGATGCTCACGCAGCCCTTGATGTGGGCCACATCGTCCAGGTTGCAGTTCTGGGGCATGTACATGGGCGGATGGGACCAGTACCAGGAATCGTAGGTGCCGTTGTCGGCGTCCAGCATGTCGTAGCCGGCGTCCTGGAGGTATCTGGCAGCCTTCTCGCTCTCCTCCATGTCCCGGCCGATCTCGGTGTAGTCGGTCTCGCCGGGCAGGGCGCCGTAGCAGAAATCCTTCACCTTGGAGATGACGCTGTACCGGATGGAGACGGGATAATCCTGGCCGCAGACCGCCTTGATGGCCTTGACGATCTCCACGGCGAAGCGGTAGCGGTTCTCAAAGCTGCCGCCGTAGGCGTCGGTGCGGTGGTTGGTGTACTTCATGGCGAACTGGTCCAGCAGGTAGCCCTCATGCACCGCGTGGACCTCCACGCCGTCCACCCCGGCCTCCTTGCAGAGCAGGGCGGTCCTGGCGAAGGCGTCAATGATCTCCTCGATCTGGGGCACCGTCATCTGGGGGCAGGTGACCCCCTCCGCCCAGCGGGCGGGCAGCGGACTGGGGCTGGCCAGCTGGTAGTCGGTGTCCAGGATGGGCTTGGCCAGCGTGCGCAGGATGGGATTCTTGTGCAGCGGCAGCACCTGGTCGGAGATGCCCCAGGATCGGCCCATGCCCGCCGTCATCTGGACGAAGAGCTTGGCGCCGGTGGCGTGGATCTGCTCCATGTAGGGCTTGAGCTGGCGGAACATCTTCTTGTTCTGGTAGAGCCACCGCCCGCCGATGGTGTCCCGGATGGGGGCGATGCCCGGGATGATGAGGCCCACGTTGTTGCGGGCCCGCTCCAGGAAAAACCGGGCGGCCTCGGTGTCAAAGTGGTTGGGTTCCATCCACCCGAAGAGGGAGGTGCCGCCCATGGGGCAGAGCACGATGCGGTTCTTGATCTCCACCTTGCCGATCTTCCAGGGGGTGAACAGCGACTGATAGGCCTGATTCATAGAGTTGCTCCTTTCTGTACGGGTTCCCGCCGTACGGGGGGTTCTGTTACCAGTATACCATTGCCCCCGTCTCCCGGCAAGGAAACAGGGGCAGATTTCAGTCGGCCAGCGAGAAGCTGAATACCGCCGTGGGATCGTCGTAATTTTCGTTGGAGACCCACAGCGCCGTCTTCTTGGTCAGGTTGTACACCACACTGTGCACGGTGCAGTTGTTCCGGTCGTCGTTGTCCCAGGTGCGGCGGCCCACACTGCGCAGAATGTCCATGGCTGCCTGCTCGTCGGCCACCACACCGTCGGTGGCCTGGAGGGTATCGTACAGATGGTCGTACCGGTCGGCGCCCTTCTTCTCCTCGGCGGCCACGCCCTCATAGTAGCCGGGCTGCAGCACGAAGTTGGTCACCGCCTGGAAGTTGCAGGCGCCTTCCCGCTCGCCGATATCGCTGTCCTGGTCGTTGTAGACCACCTTCAGGGTGCGCTGGCTGCCGTCGTTGTCGGTGGCGTCGGTGGCGGCATCGTTGGTCCACTCCAGGATGGCGCTCTTGCCGCTGGCATCCGCCACCATGTAATGGTAGGAGGTGTTGGCAGAGTCATGCAGGTCGTAGGAGGAGGCGATCTCCACCGCTTCCTCCACGTTGTCGGCGTAGTCCAGGATGAGGCGCAGCAGCGTGGTGGAGGTGAAGTCCGGCTTGTCGGTGTCCTGGTCGGTGGCCACCGTCTCGTCGCCGCCCTGGTAGGTCATGTAGATGCCGCAGCTGACGCCCGCGTCGTTGATGCCGTCCAGCGGGGTGTAGGGAGCGGCCAGACAGATCACCTTGTTCATCAGGCCGGTCAGGTCCTTGTCCACATCAATGCCCAGGAACTGCAGGTCGGTGGTGGAGATGGTGGCGTGACGGCCCTCGGTGGCGTCGGTGAAGACCAGCATGGTGTTGGTCTTGGAGAAGTCATAGTTGCGGCCGAACAGGGCGTCCCCGTTCTCCGCCGTGGCGGTGAAGGAGGAGCAGCCGATGGTGGGGGCCGTCATGTTCAGGTCCACCACGCCGTGGGTGATGTGGTCGGTGATGAACTGGATCAGCTCGGTGTCATTGCTGACGCCGCCCTGGGCCACGAAATCGTCCAGATAGAACCCGCCCTGGACGTTCATCGAGTAGACGGCGCCGTCCTCGTGGTCATCGTTGCGCTCCCGCAGCATCTTGATGCTGGCCACGGTGCCGATCTCGTTGTGCCAGATGCCGAAGATCACCGCCGCCGCAGCCACCAGCAGCACCACGATCACCGCCACCACGGCCAGTACGATCTTTTTTACACTTCGTTTGGGTTTTACTTCCACTGCATTCATAGTTTTTTCCTTTCCTCTTCCCTTTTACTGGGGAATTCCCTCTCGACTCAGACGCCGGAGATTGTCCGTGATGGATTCCAGCGCCCGGTAAAAGACATCCCGTTCCTCCTCGGTCAGGTCGCGGCCCGCTTCCGCCACGGCGCGGCAGGCCCGCCGCCGCACCTGGTACGCAGCCGCCCGGCCCGCCTCGGTGAGCACCACCTTGCCGCCGTAGCCGCCCTGCTTGCTGACCAGGCCCTTTTCCTCCAGGATGGCCAGCATCCGGGAAGCGTCGGATTTGTCCTTCAGGATCATCTCGCACAGCTCCTGCACCGTCACCCCCTCGGGATGGCGGGACAGCATGGTCAGGTAGGTGGCGTGGGCGCCTTTCAGACCGCAGGCCTTCATTTCCTCCCCCGCCAGCTTGTGCCAGCAGCGGGAGCTCTCGGCCAGCGCCACCGTGAACCGCTCAAACCGGTCGATCATGGACAACCTCCTCTCTTTTGTCTAAAAGTTGAATTTGCAACTTGTCCAGTATAGCAGCCAGAAGTTGCGTTGTCAACTTCTGGCAGGCAATTTTTTCTGCCGGCGTCCCGCCAGGTGACAGAACGGCGATGCTATAGTATACTGAAAAGAAAACGCGTGAGACCGCTGATCCGATCCCCCGGGAAAGTGAGAACCCCTGTCCAGATGAAACAAAGCCAGAGCAAGGAATACCTGTTTGAGCGCATGCCGGTGCCCGGCGCCGTGCTGCAGCTGTCCACCCCCATCGTCATCAGTTCGCTGGTGACCATCCTGTACAACCTGGCCGACACCTTCTTTGTCGGCATGCTCAGCGACCCGGTGCAGAACGCCGCTGTCACGCTGGTCTACCCGGTGACGCTGGCCTTCAACGCCGTGAACAACCTGTTCGGGGTGGGGGTGTCCAGCGCCATGAGCCGCAACCTGGGCCGCAAAGCCTACGACGATGTGCGCACCTGTTCGGCCTTCGGCTTCTACGGGGCGCTGTGCAGCGGCGTGCTGTTCTCCGCCCTGTGCCTGCTCTTCCGGGACCCGCTGCTGGTGCTGCTGGGCACCGCCACCTCCTGGCCGCCCGCCAGCGTCACCGAGGTGACATGGCAGACCCTGCTGACCCCCGCCGTGTCCGACGGGTCCAGGGTAACGGTATACAGCCCGCTGCCGGTGGCTTCCGCCGGGTAGGTGGTCCCGTCCACCGTCACTTCGGTGATGGCGGCGTCGTAGGTCACCTGCGCCTGGAATGCCAGCTGCAGGGGTTCATTTTTTTCAAAGAAGCGGTTCTCCCCCGCCGAGTTCAGCGTCACCTCATAGCGCACGGTCTTTTCCACCGCGCGGATGAGCAGCGCCAGGTCGGTGGCGGTCAGCCGCCCGTCGGAATCCCTATCCGCCGCCAGCCGCTGGGTGGTGTCCATGGAATCCAGCCCCACCATGTGGCGGGCAAAGAGGGCCACGTCGTCGTAGTCCACCAGGCTGTCGTCGTTGAGGTCGCCCTTTTTCTGCAGGCCGTAGACGATGCCGCCGCCGATGACGGCCAGCGTGCCCGCCACCACATTGAGGCCGTCCGCCATCTCCAGGCCTTCGTCCAGCGAGAAGGTGACATCCACCGTCTCCCCCTTGCGGACCCAGTCCTGGCTGACCTGCAGCACGCCGCGGGTCAGCTCCGCCGCCTGGGCCGTGGTCCAGCCGCCGCAAAGGCAGAGCGCCAGGACCAGACTGCCCAGCAGCCTTCCCATTCGTTTCATACAAACCTCCTCGTCCGCATACCCGGACACAGCAAAGCCCGACCCCAGGGGCCGGGCTTTTCGGTTTTCCGGGACGGGGCAGACTTTTCCCCGCCGGGAGAAAGTCTGCGGGGCTGACCGCCCATGGCTGCCAGTCTCTTTTCCCCCGTACAGGAATGCGCCCGCGGTCCCATAGACCGGGTTTTTGTTTCCGGCGGCTCACCGGGCAGGGCCGGCGCCGCCTGTTTTACAGTCCTTGCGGCTGCATGCG
>CALXHT010000007.1 GCA_944388215.1 uncultured Gemmiger sp.
CACGCGGTTTTATGGGCAGATGCGCCGAAACTCTCCGTGGTGTTGTCAAAATAGACCGGACGAAACGGCCTGTTTTGGCCCTGGGGGAGCACAGACGGCATTCGGGACACAAAACTCGAAATGCGATAGGGCGTTAACAGCGCCGCCAGAGTTCAAATCTCTGATGCTCCGCCAGAAGGCCGTCCTGTCAGACATGACAGGGCGGCCTTTTTCTTTTCCGGGGAAGAGGGGCTGGGCCCCGGTGGAAAATCCTACCCGGGGGCTGGAAATGGCGCAGGGTCCGTGCTATGATGGATGTGTTGCACAAAACGGGAAAAAACGTCTTTTGGGCGCTCCCGGCGACAGGAAGTTTGCTGTGCGGTGGGGAAAACTGCACACAAGACAAAGGATGTTACATACAAAAGGAGACCTATATGCCCTGTACAACGATTCTGGTGGGCAAAAACGCAAGCCATGACGGCTCCACGATCATTGCCCGCAACGACGACGGCCAGTTTGAGGCCAAGCGGCTGTTGAGCCACCCGGCCCGGGAGAAGGCTTCCACCTACAAGACGGTGATCTCTCACCTGACGGTGGAGCTGCCCGGCGGCGCCCTGCGCTACACCGACTGCCCCAACGTGACCAAGACCAACGGCGTGTGGCCCGCCTGCGGCATCAATGAGGCCAACGTGGCCATGACCGCCACCGAGACCATCACCAGCAATGCCCGGGTCATCGGCGCCGACCCCTATGTGCGGTATCAGCCCAAAAAGGGCCGCGGCACCAGGGAAATACCCGGCGGCATCGGCGAGGAGGACCTGGTGACGCTGGTGCTGCCCTACATTCGCTCCGCCCGGGAGGGTGTGCTGCGCACCGGCGCGCTGCTGGAGCAGTACGGCACCTACGAGCCCAACGGCATGGCCTTCGCCGACGCCGATGAGGTGTGGTGGCTGGAGACCATCGGCGGCCACCACTGGATCGCCCGGAGGGTGCCCGACGACCGGGTGGTGGTCATGCCCAACCAGTTTGGTCTGGACCACTTCGATTTTGCAGATGCCTGCGGCGAGCAGAAGGAAAACCTCTGCTCGGCGGACCTGCAGGAGTTTGTGGAGAAATACCACCTGGCGCTGGATACCGGCGACGGGTTCAACCCGCGGCTGGCCTTCGGCTCCCACTCCGACGCCGACCACATCTACAACACCCCCCGCGCCTGGTTCATGGCCCGGTATTTCCTGCCCCGCACCTACCAGTGGGACGGGGAGAACGCCCACTTCACCCCGGAAAGCAACGACATCCCCTGGTCCTTTGTGCCGGAGCGCAAGGTGACGGTGGAGGATGTGCGGTATCTGCTGGGTTCCTACTACCAGGGCACGCCCTACAACCCCTACGACAAAAATGCCGCCTGCAAGGGCAAGTACCGCACCATCGGGGTGCCCAACAGCGATGTGTGCGGCATTCTGCAGATCCGCGGGTATCTGCCCGAGGCCATCCGCGGCGTAGAGTGGCTCTCCATGGGCGGCAGCGGCTTCACGGCCTGCTTCCCGGTGTACGCCAACGTGGCGGCCTTCCCCAAATATCTCAGCGGCACCACCGACACCGTATCCACCGACAGCATCTACTGGCAGAGCCGGCTCATCGCCGCCCTCACCGACGCCCAGTTCGGCAGTTCCCTGATCCTGGACGAGCGCTACCAGAACGCCGTGATGAACCGCGGCCAGCAGCTCCTCTATGAGTACGACGAAAAAATCCGCCAGGGGGCACCGGCCGCCATCCTGGAGGAGGCCAACGGCAAGATCGCCGACATGGTGAAAGAGGAATCCGACAAGGCCCTGGGCCAGATCCTGGGGAATGCCTCGGAACATATGAAGATCCGCTACCACAGAGGGGACAACTGATCGGAACCGTATAATACAAAAGCAGCCCCGCCGCCTGCCCGAAAGGGCAGGCGGCGGGGTTTTTGCGTGACGGGAGCGGCCCTCCGTGCGGTTTGGTTGCAAATAATACATATTGTATATTACACAAAAACAATACAAATAGGTAAATAGGGCTGCGGATCACCCCTTGCCCCGTTGGTTTGCCACCAGCACCATGGCGACCCCCAGCACGGCCAGCAGGCCGCAGACGGCGGTGCCGGTGAGCAGGTTCATGAACTGCCGGGTTTCGGGGAGCGTATCCTGGCCGAAGGAGGCGAACATGGCGGTCTGCAGGGACAGCATGGACACCAGGGAAGTGGCAAGGCTGATGTACTTGATGGCGGCGATGGCCGGCGTATGGATCTTCCGTTTTCGGATGAGGTAGACAAGGGCGGCCGTCAGGCAATAAAAGTCGTAGAGGGCCACCGCAAAGATCAGATACCCGTGATAGCGGAACCCCTGGCCTTCCTTCACGATCAGGATGCCACCCCCTGCAGCGCAAAGGAAAGCACCACCAGCAGGCAGCCGCACAGGCGGTAGGTCTTCCATTCCCGGGCGAGCCGGGATTCTCCCTTTTTGAGCGGCCTGCCGGACCGGGTGCTGCGCAGGATGAGAAATCTGGTGACGCACAAAATCAGGTAGTAACCCGCCAGAGCCATCAGCCACCGGGAGGAAAACCACCAGCCCGCCAGCATCTTGGAGAGGGCCAGGATACTGTTGCCCGCCAGGGACCCGTACCCCACGGCGACGATGCGGAAGACATCGTCCTCCATCCAGCGGGAGAGAAGGCGGTGGCGGCGGATTTTGTGCCGCAGTTTTGCGGGCAGGTGTTTGTGGTTGCGCTCCATAGGCCTCCCAACTTTCACAGACAAAAGCACCCAGGCAAAACCGCAAGGAGTGCCCGGGTGCTCTGGTTTACTCCAGACCTTTCACCACCGGGATCAGGCAGAGCAGCAGCACAATGCCCGCAAGCCCCACCAGAATGCCGGGCACCAGCAGATCCCAAAGCATCGTCATGCACATGCCCAGACCCAGCACCAGCGCCCCGACCACACCCAGCAGGGTGATGCCCACCGTTCTGGCGTTCCAGAGGATGGCGGGCTTGCCGTCCATTTTGCGGCGCACGACCAGCATCGCCGCCAGAACGAGGGCACCGGCGGCTCCCACCGCGACGCCCTGGCGGAAGACGCCCCACGCCGGCAACAGCGCCATGCACATGCCCAGGGCAAACAGAATCCCGCCCACGGTGCCCAGAATCAGCGTGACAAAATCTTTCTTTTTCATGGATCAATTCCTCCTGTAAGGGTCCCGGCGGCGGGGCCGCCCGGGATTGGTTCTCCTGCTGTCAAAAGCGGTCACTTTTCGCCGTGGCGCCCTTTGGTGTCGTCCCCGTCGTCTTCCTTCTCCAGAAAGGCGTCCACAAAGGCGTCTTCCACCTTCTTGTAACCGCCCACAACGGTATCCTCCACCTTCTGGCAGGCGCCGGTGACTTTCTCGGCCATGCCGCCGGTTTTCAGGCTGCCGTCCTCCTCAAGAAAGGTGTCCACAAACTTCTCTTCCACCTTCTGGTAGGCGCCGATGGCGGCCTTGCCGATCTTGCCCGGCTTCATTTTATACGTACTCATGGGATAACCTCCTTGTCTGCATCCCCGTTCTCCGTGGATGTGCCCTTAGTATAGAGAAGGTTTGTTTCCCCATTGCTTCGGTTTTGTTTGGGGAATGTTAAAAGCCGGCGGTGCGGTTCTGCGCACCACCGGCTTTGTCACAGCAGGGAATGACCCTTTTCACACAGCTGGTCGATCTCGTTGTACTTGGCGTCAATAAAGGGCTGCAGCTTGCGCCGCTGCCGCCGGAATACCCGGCGGTAGACCGGCAGGGCCAGCAGCCACCCCGCAAAACCCGGAACGGCCAGAAGAATCATGGCGAGATACCGGGGCGGCTCCCCGGTGACCGCAAAGACCGACCCGGCCATGAACGCCGTGCCCAGAAGTGCTGTGCCCAGCGCCCAGACGGTGGCCGTCTGCCCGGGGGCGCGCTCCATCTGGTGGATCTCCTCCATGCAGGATTCAAAATTCCGCTGCAGACGGGTCAGCTCCATCTTGTTGATGATCTTCCGGTTGCGCTTGAGATGCAAGGTCACCGTGCCCCGGCCGGGGGCGGCAGGACGGGGATTTTCCGGGAGCCAGCCGAAGTTTTCGTAGGCGTCCAGATACAGGGAAAGGTCTTTGGCGGCCACCTGGATTTCCTTGTATTCATACCCGACATAGGGGTTTTCCGGCTGGAAATTCATACTGGCTGCGCCTCCCGGGGAAGGGATCGGGGAATCTTCACCGTGAACCTGCTGCCCCGGCCGGGGGTGCTGGTCACCGCGATGGTGCCGTCCGACAGTTCCAGAATGCGCCGCACCAGCGCCAGACCCAGGCCGTTGCCCTCGGTGGCGTGGGAGGTATCCCCCTGGTAGAATTTGTCAAAGATTTTCTGCATCGTGGCCTCGTCCATGCCGCAGCCCGTGTCGGCCACCGTGACGGTGATCTCCCGGTCGTCGGAAGTCTGGGTCAGCGTGACACGGCCTCCCTCCGGCGTGAATTTCAGGGCGTTGGACAAAAGATTGGTCCACACCAGTTCCAGCAGCCCTTCGTCGGCACAGAGCAGCGCCCGGTCCTCCAGGTCCGCCTCAAAATCGATCTGCTTTTTCTCCCAGACGTTTTCAAACTGCAGGGCGCAGTTGCAGAGCTGGCCGCAGACATCGTACTCCCGGGGCAGCGGCTGGATCACCTGTTTTTCCAGCTTGTTCAGCTTGAGCATGTTGGTGATCAGACTGGACAGCCGCCGGGTGGCCTGCAGGATGGTGTCGAGGCACTCCTGCCGCTGGGCTTCGGTCAGCTGCTTTTTCTGCAACAACTCGGCGTTATTCTGGATCACCGCCAGTGGGGTCTTGATCTCGTGGGAGACGTTGGAGAAAAAGTCGGTTTTCAGCGTTTCGATGCTGCCCAGCTCCTCCACCATCTTGTTGAAATCCATGAACAGCACGTCCAGGTGGGTGGTCTTGTCCAGGGGGTGCAGGGGCGGCAGATACACCGAAAAATCCCCGGCGGCCACCTTGCGGGCCGCTTCGGAAAATTCCTCGATGGGTTTCTGGTAATGCCGGCGGATGGTCAGCCCGGTGAGCAGGGTGAGGCAGACCGCCGCCGCCACCCAGAACACCAGCACCGCAATAACATTTCTGGCGGGCAGGCTCTTGTAGTCGATGGCCTGGCCGATCATCACCATCTGCAGGGTGGTGAGCAGGGCGAACAGCAGGAAAAACAGCACAAAGGTGGAAAGGGGAAACAGCCCTTTCTTCACCCGCCGGTCGGAAAATTTGCCGTTGGTTTTCATGCCAGCACCGCCTTGTACCCCAGCCCGCGCACCGTCCTGATGGCGAAACCGTCGCAGCCGGAAAACTTGTCCCGCAGTTTGGTGATGTAGACATCCACCGCCCGCAAACTGGTCTCGGATTCCACGCCCCAGAATTCGTCCATCAGCTGCGCCCGGGAAAAGGTCTTGTTGGGGTAGGACAGCAGCTTGTAGAGGATGTTGAACTCCCGGGTGGTCACCGGGATCTCCTGCCCCGCCACCGTGGCCGTGACGGCGTCGGCGTCCAGGGTCAGGTTGCCCACCGTGAGCCGCCGTTCCATCTCGATGTGGGCGCGGCGCAGCAGCGCCCGGATGCGCAGGATCAGCTCGTCCAGCTCGATGGGCTTGACCATGTAGTCGTCGATGCCCAGCCGGAACCCCCGCTGCTTGGCGGGCAGATCGTCCCGGGCCGACATGAACAGGATGGGAATGGCCTTGTTTACCCGCCGCACCGTCTCCGCAAACTCGAAGCCGTTCACCTCCGGCATCATGATGTCCGATACGATGAGATCATACAGATGGTTGTACAGCTCGTCGTAGGCCGCCCGGGCCGACAGGCAGCCTGTGGCGGAAAAACCGCTGTCGTTCAGATAGGTGCACACCGCCCGGTTCAGCCTGGCGTCGTCCTCCACCACCAGAATGTGGACCATACAGATTCCTCCCCGCTGGTTTTCGTATGGGATCATTATATACCCTGCCTTTTCCCGGACGCAATCCGGGAATCTCCCGATATACAAGGATATTGTAGCGGGGATTTGTTTCGGCCGGGTTTGGGGATTGTTTGAGAATTGTTAATGGGGAAAACGGCCAACCCCGGCAAAGGAAACCATAACGGAAAAACAGCGATTTTGCTGCCCTTTGGGAAAATGCAGAAACGGGACGCTTCCCTGCAGGTAAGCCCCTTCCCCGCGGGTGCGTACTTGCTTTTTGCCCGATTTAGAGTATGATGGAAACAGTGCGTCCCTGCGGGGACAAAAGGGGAGGGAACTGCGGGCAAGGGGCGGACTGCCGTCCTTTGGCCCCGAAGCTATGAAGGAATATACCACAACCCGGCAGCTGATGGAACGGTATTCGGTGCCCGGCCTTGTGCTGCGGCTGGGGGTGGCCGTCCAGTACGCCCTGGTGGACGGCCTCACCGCCATGGGCAAGGTGCGGTATGCCTTCCCGCTGTCGGTCTTCCGCAAGCTGGTCTATCTGGGGTGCCTCTTCCTGCTGCCCCGCCTGGGCGGCGTGGAGGCGGTCTTCTACGCGGGCAGCCTTTCCGACCTCATCGGCGCGGGATTCAGCGCCGTGGCCTTCTTCACGGTGGTGTGGCCCCGCCTGCGCCGGGAACTGCAGGCCATGAAGCCCGCCCCCGCTTGTCAAAACCGCCCGGAAAGGGTATAATTTTCCCAGAGAAAGAGACGCCGGGACACACTTTCCGGCGCCGGGAAAGGATCGACAGCGATGGGACGACAGATCTCCTGGTTCGGATTCACCACCAGAAAACAGCGCCGCCGGCGGGAGGAACATGACCGCCGCCAGATCTTCCCCTTCGGGGAGGCCCAGCGGGAGGCCGAACTGGCCCTGCTGCGCCAGCTCATCGAGCTGCGGGGCGTGCGGGACAACGACCTGCTCTACCAGCTGGTGGAGGCCAAGGACTGTCTGGTATGCCAGGAGGATGAGGACGAGGAGGACCGCCTGCAGCGGCTGCAGCAGTGGCTGCAAAGCCCGCTGGCCAGCCGGTTCCCGCCCCGGCAGCTGCTCTGCTTTTTGGCCCTGGCCGAGCTGGAACAGGGTATGGAGGATTTGACCGCGCTGCCTGACGCCGACGCCGTGCGCCGCCGGGCCGAGGAGCTCCGCGCCCGGTGGGGCGAGGTGCTGGGGTGAGACCCCGCCGCCCGATTCTGATTCGCAAGGGGCCCTGCCCCGGGAAGGAAGAAACACCATGAACATCGCAATTGCAGGCACCGGGTATGTGGGGCTTTCCATCGCCACGCTGCTGGCCCAGCATCACCATGTGACGGCGGTGGATATCCTGCCGGAAAAGGTGGAGAAGATCAACCGGCGGGAATCGCCCATCCAGGACGAATATATCGAAAAATACCTGGCGGAGAAGGACCTGGACCTCACCGCCACCCTGGACGCCGAGGCCGCCTACCGGGAGGCCGAGTTCGTCGTCATCGCGGCGCCCACCAACTACGACAGCAAGAAGAACTTTTTTGACACCTCGGCGGTGGAGACCGTCATCGACCTGGTCATGAAGGCCAACCCCGACGCCATCATGGTCATCAAGTCCACGATCCCGGTGGGCTACACCGAGCATATCCGCAAGGTGACGGGCAGCAAAAACATCCTGTTCAGCCCGGAATTTTTGCGGGAGAGCAAGGCCCTCTACGACAACCTCTACCCCAGCCGCATCATCGTGGGCACCGACAAGAACGACCCACGCCTCGTGGAGAAGGCCCGCATCTTTGCGGGGCTTTTGCAGGAAGGGGCCCTCAAGGAGAACATCGACACGCTGTTCATGGGCTTCACCGAGGCGGAGGCCGTCAAGCTGTTTGCCAACACCTACCTGGCGCTGCGGGTGAGCTACTTCAACGAGCTGGACACCTACGCCGAATCCAAGGGCCTCAACACCCGGGACATCATCGACGGTGTCTGCCTGGACCCCCGCATCGGCAACCACTACAACAATCCCAGTTTCGGCTACGGCGGTTACTGCCTGCCCAAGGACACCAAACAGCTGCTGGCCAACTACGCCGATGTGCCGGAAAACCTGATCCAGGCGATCGTGGAATCCAACCGTACCCGCAAGGACTTCATCGCCGAGCGTGTGCTGGAACTGACCGGCGCCTACACCGGCAGCAGCGACTACGACCCCGCCAGGGAGCACCGGGTGGTGGTGGGCGTCTACCGCCTGACGATGAAATCCCACTCCGACAACTTCCGCCAGTCCTCCATCCAGGGGGTCATGAAGCGGATCAAGGCCAAGGGGGCCGAGGTCATCATCTACGAGCCCACCCTGGAGGACGGCACCACCTTCTTCGGCAGCCGGGTGGTCAACGATCTGGACGCCTTCAAGGCGGAAAGCCAGGCCATCCTGGCCAACCGCTACGACAGCTGCCTGGACGACGTGAAAAACAAAGTCTACACCCGGGACCTGTTCCGCCGCGACTGAGCGGCCCCAAGCCCTTCCGGCGCTGCCTTCCCGGGCGGCGCCTTTTTTGCGGCCATCCCCTTGTGGCAGACGCCGTTTTGTCCTATCATAGAAAAAGCGGCGGTCCGCCGCCCATCACAGGGAGGAATCATACCCATGCAGACCGGTTCACTGACCCGGGGCCCCATCACCCCCACACTGCTGCGCTTCGCCCTGCCCATGATGCTGGGCAACCTTCTGCAGCAGCTCTACAACATCGCCGACACCCTCATCGTGGGGCGGTATGTGGGCGCCGATGCCCTGGCCGCCGTGGGCTCCGCCTACACCCTCATGACCTTCCTCACCTCCATTTTGCTGGGGCTGTCCATGGGCAGCGGCGTGGCGGTCTCCCTCTCCTTCGGCCGGGGAGATACCCCCCGCATGCGGCGGGAGATCTTCCTCTCCTTCCTGCTGGTGGGCGGCACCGCCCTGGTACTCAACCTGGCTGTCTACCTGCTGCTGGACCCCATCCTCTGGCTGCTCCAGGTGCCCGGCCAGGTGCGCGGCCTCATGGCCACCTACCTGCTGGTGATCTTCGCGGGCATCGGCGGCACCTTCCTCTACAACTACTGCGCCTGCCTGCTGCGGGCCGTGGGGGATTCGGTGCGGCCGCTGGTCTTCCTGGGGGCGTCGGCCCTGCTCAACATCGTCCTGGACCTGGCCTTCGTGCTGGGGCTGGGCTGGGGCGTGGCCGGGGCCGCCGGTGCCACCGTGCTGGCCCAGTGGCTCTCCGGCGTGGGGCTCTGCATCTACGCCCTGGCCACCCGGCCTGACCTGCGCCTGACCCGGGCTGACACCCGGTGGGACCGCCCCTGCGCCGCCCATGTCTTCCGCCTCTCCTTCATCACCGGCGCCCAGCAGTCCATCATGAACTTCGGCATCCTCATGGTCCAGGGCCGGGTCAACAGCTTCGGCCCCGCCGTCATGGCCGCCTTCGCCGCCGCCGTCAAGATCGACTCCTTCGCCTACATGCCGGTGCAGGATTTCGGTAACGCCTTCTCCACCTTCATCGCCCAGAACTTCGGCGCCGGTCAGTACGGCCGCATCCGCCGCGGCACCCGCAGCGCCGTGGCGGTGAGCATGCTGTTCGGCGCGGCGGTCTCCGCCGTCGTATTTGTGCTGGCCCGGCCCCTCATGCTGATCTTCGTGCAGCCCGAGGAGACCGAGATCCTCGCCGTGGGCGTGCAGTACCTGCGCACCGAGGGCGCCTTCTACTGCCTCATCGCTTTGCTGTTTTTGCTCTACGGCTTCTACCGCGCCATCGAGCGCCCCGGCATGTCGGTGGTGCTCACCGTCATATCCCTGGGGCTGCGGGTGGTGCTGGCCTACGCCCTCTCCGCCATCCCGGCCCTGGGCGCTGCCGGCATCTGGGTGTCCATCCCCATCGGCTGGGCCATCGCCGACCTGGCGGGCTGCATCCCCATGGCAAAATTCTTCCGCACCCTGCCCCGCAAATCTTGACAGCCGGGGGCTCCTGTGGTATACTGCGGTAAGTTAGGTACAACTAACAAAAGAACGCCGGCAGAAGGCCGGTTTCTTTTGAGACTGAAAGTTAGCAAAAACTAACCACCGACAGGAGAAAGGAGCCACCCATGTGCGAGGAACTGATGGTCCGCCACGCGTCGCCCACGCTGGCCGGGCTGAAAACCGGCAGTCTGTTCAGCTGTCCCTTTGCGGGGGAGCGGGCCATGCAGGACTGTGTGCGGGACTGCAACCGGCGGCTGACCGCCAAGGGGCTGCGGCTGCTGCCGCTGCGCTGGCAGGGGGGACGGGCGCTGCTCTACCTCTACCGGCCGGCGCGGCTGGCAAAGGACCTGCAGCACCCCGAAGCCCGGGCGCTGCTGGCCTCCCGGGGGTATCCCTGCGGGGAGCCCACCCACTGTGTGGGGCGGCTCATGCGGCGGCTGCGGGAGGAGGAAGCCTTCCCCCATGAGATCGGTCTCTTTTTGAGTTACCCGCCGGAGGATGTGCAGGGGTTCATCCGCAGCCCCGCCTGCGGCTACAAGTGCGTGGGATGCTGGAAGGTGTACGGCGATGTCTGCGCGGCCCGGCGCATCTTCGGGGCCTACCGCCGCTGCACCGCCCGCTACGAGGCCCGCCATGCCCGGGGCACCCCGCTGGAAAAGCTGGCGGTAGCCGGATAAAAGACAAAAAAGACCGCCCCGGCGCCGCAAGGCGCCGGGGCGGTTACGTATTCGGTTACTGGTTGCTGCTGCTGTTGCTGTCCTCGGCGGTGTGGTCGGGACGGACGATCTCCCGCACGGCGGCGGCGATGGCCTCGGCCGACAGGCCGTAGTCACGCAGCACCTCGGCGGCGGGGCCGGAGTGGCCGTACTGGTCCTGCACGCCCATGCGGCGGACGTAGCAGGGCAGCTTCTCGCTGAGGACGCCGCAGACCGCTTCGCCCAGACCGCCCAGCACGTTATGTTCCTCCACCGTGATGATGCGGCGGCACTCCCGGGCGGCGGTGAGGATGATCTCCTCGTCCAGCGGCTTGATGGTGGGCATGTTGATGACCCGCACGCTGATGCCCTGGCGCTTGGCCAGCACTGCGGCGCGCAGCGCCTCGCTGGTCATCAGGCCGGTGGCGATGACGGCAATGTCGTAGCCGTCGGTGAGCTTCTCGCCCTTGCCGATCTGGAACTCGTAGGAGTCAGGGTCATGGAAGACCGGCGAAGCCAGGCGGGAGAACCGCAGGTAGACCGGGCCGTTGTAGTTGTAGGCGGCAATGACGGCGGCGCGGGCTTCCACGTCATCGGCGGGGCTCAAAATCACCATGCCGGGAATCGTGCGCATGAGGGCAATGTCCTCGCAGCACTGGTGGGAGGCGCCATCCTCGCCCACCGACAGGCCGGCGTGGGTGGCGGCGATCTTCACGTTCAGGTGCGGGTAGCCCACCGTGTTGCGGATCTGCTCGAAGGCACGGCCCGCGGCAAACATGGCGAAGCTGGACACAAAGGGCACATAGCCCATGGTGCTCATGCCGGCGGCCGCGCCGATCATGTTCTGTTCGGCGATGCCGCAGTCAAAGTGGCGGTCGGGGTATTCCTTGCGGAAAATTTCGGTTTTGGTGGCGGCGGCCAGGTCGGCGTCAAACACGACCAGATTGTCGGCGCCCTGCCGGGCCAGTTCCACCAGCGCGTTGCCGTAGCTCACGCGGGTAGCAATTTTCTTCATCTCAGCCATTGTTGAGCTCGATCTCCTTTTCCAGCGAAGCATGGGCCGCGCGCAGCTCTTCCATCGCTTTCTCGTATTCCTCGTCGTTGGGGGCCTTGCCGTGCCAGTCCACAGCGTTCTGCATGAAGCTGACGCCCTGGCCCTTGATGGTGCGCAGCAGGAAGCAGGTGGGCTTGCCGCTGCCGTGGGACAGATCAAACATCTTGAAGGCCTGCTCCAGCTCCGCGAAGGAGTTGCCGTTGCAGACGATGGTGTTGAAGCCGAAGGCATCCATCTTGCGGTCCAGCGGCTCGGTGTTCATCACATCCCGGGTGGCGCCGTCGATCTGCAGGCCGTTGACATCGATCATGATGCACAGGTTATCCAGCTTGTAGTGGTTGGCGAACATGAACGCCTCCCAGCACTGGCCCTCATCGATCTCGCCGTCGCCCAGCAGGGTGTAGACGTTGATGTCGCTGCCCATCTGCTTGGCGCCCAGCGCCATGCCGGCCGCCGCCGAAACACCCTGGCCCAGGCTGCCGGTGGACATATCCACGCCGGGCACCGTGTTCATGTTGGGATGGCCCTGCAGGTAGCTGTTGGAGTGACGCAGGGTGGGCAGGTCCGCCACCGGGAAAAATCCCCGCTCCGCCAGTGCCGCGTACAGTCCGGGTGCGCAGTGGCCTTTGCTGAGCACGAAGCGGTCCCGGTTGGGATCCTGGGGCTGTTCGGGGTCGATGCGCATCTCACGGAAGTACAGATATGTCAGAACATCCGCAGCGGACAGGCTGCCGCCCGGATGGCCGGACCCCGCTCCATGGGTCGCTTCGATCACGCCCATCCGCACGCGGGTCGCAGTCAGCTTTAACTGCAGCGTTTCCAGTTTCGTCATAGTCAAGTTCCTCCGGTCCGTATCAAAAGTCCGACGGTACACACCGCCACGCAATATACTACCTTATATTATACACAAACCGACGCGGCTGGCAAGATTTTTTTACAAATTCCGCGGCCTTTCGCCCAAACACCGCCCCAAATCCCGCGTTGGGCCGTTCCCTTTGTGCGTTGTGCCGAAAATCCGGGCGGTTTCGGCGCAAAGTACGGCGAATTGGTACTTGCACCCGGCGCCGATCTGTGGCATAATTTTACACAGAGCATGTCGCGGCCAACCCCTATCTGGGGCAGCCATCCGGCTGTTGTACAATATCTGGGGGAGGTAGCCTTATGCCCAACGGAATTTACATCCAGACCGAATACCATGGAAAACTGATCCGCAAGATCGTGTGCAATGGGGAAGAACGGTGGTTCATCGGTTCAGACTGCGCCGTGACCTTCCTGTCTATGGACGACTGCATGGCGGCCATCGACGCCCGCCGCGCCTGATTCTGCCCTTGCGCACACCCCGCCCGCTGCCCTGCGGACGGGGTGTGCTTTTTTTCCTTTTTATCAGCAATCGAGGTTTTTATGTCCAGGCATCCCTTTACATGGCGCCATGTGGTGCGCAAAGTTCTCTCCTTTGTGTTCAGCCGTCTGGTGGTCACCGGCGTGCTGCTGCTGGTCCAGATCGTCTGGCTGTTTTTGCTCTTCAACCGTCTCAGCGAGTACGCCGCCTGGATCAACGGCGTGGGGCTGACGGTCAGCGTCATCATGTGTCTGGCGCTCATCCGCAAGGATTCCACCGTGCCGGAGTTCAAGATCAGCTGGCTGATCCTCTTCACCATCATGCCGGTGCAGGGCGGGCTGCTCTATCTTTTGTGGGGCGACAAACGCCCCGCCATCCGGCTGCGCCGCCGCATGGAGCGGGCCGAGGAACGGTTCGCCCCGCTGCGCACCGCCGACCCCGCCGCCCAGGCCGCCCTGGAAGCCAGGGACCCCCGGGCCGCCGAGACCGCCCGCTATGTGCGGGACTTCGCCCCGGCGCCGGTCTTCGGGGACACCGCCGCCAAGTACTACCCCAGCGGCGAGGCGATGTTCGCCGACATGCTGCCCGCTTTGCAGGGGGCGAAACAGAGCATCTATGTGGAGAGCTTCATCATCGGCATGGGGGAGATGTGGGGGCAGATCCATGAGATCCTGCGCCAGAAAGCCGCCGCCGGGCTGGACGTGCGGGTCATCTACGACGACGCGGGCTGCCTGAGCCTTTTGCCCCACAACTACGACGAGACGCTGCAGGCGGAGGGCATCCGGGCCTTCTCCTTCAACCGGTGCGTGCCGCTGCTCAACCTGGTCATGAACAACCGGGACCACCGCAAGATCATGGTCATCGACGGGCGCATCGCCTTCACGGGGGGCGTCAACCTGGCCGACGAGTACATCAACAAGCTGGTGCGGTTCGGCTACTGGAAGGACAGCGGCGTCCGGCTGGAGGGCCCCGCCGCCCGCAGCTTTGCCAACATCTTCCTCACTTTCTGGCAGGCCCACTACCCCAAGGAGGAGATCGATTTCGCCGCCCTGCCCGCCGCCGCGCCGGTGGCCAGCGACAGCCTGGTGCAGCCCTTCGCCGACAGCCCGGTGGACCGGGAATCGGTGGCGAAGAACGTCTACCTGGACCTCATCAGCCAGGCCCAGAAACGGCTCTACATCTGCACGCCCTACTTAATTCTCGACAACGACCTGCTCAGCGCTCTGCGGCTGGCCGCCAAGCGGGGGGTGGATGTGCGGATCTACACCCCCGGCATCCCCGACAAACCCACCATCTACCTGCTCACCAGGAGCTACTTCCCCTCGCTGCTCCAGGCCGGGGTGAAGATCTACCGCTATGTGCCGGGGTTCCTCCACGCCAAGACCTGGCTGTGCGACGACCGGGTGGCCGCCGTGGGCACCGTCAACCTGGACTACCGCAGCCTCTACCTCCACTTCGAGTGCAGCGCCCTGCTCTACGGCGGCAAGGTGCTGGAGGATATCCGCGCCGACTTCGCCGCCATCGAGGCGGAGTGCGAACCGGTGGGACTGGAGGACTGCCGCACCGGCTTCCTGGGCACTTTGCACAGCGCCATCCTGCGGTTGCTGGCGCCCCTCTGCTGACAATTTCAATAGACCTTATAACGGGACTGCTTTGCGGCAGTCCCGTTTTTTGTATTGACAACTTACGGTTGTTAGATTAAGATGGAAGGAAACCAACAAAGTTTTTTGGACAGCAGCCGGACACAGGCCGACAAGGAGGAGTGCCAATGACCTATCAGGAAAAAATCGCCTGGCTGGGACAGTACCGGGCTTCGGTGCGCCGGGAGCGTATGCTGGAGGGCGAGCTGGAGATGATGCGGGACGCGGCCGAGCGGGTGACCGCCTGCCTGAGCGGCATGCCGGGGGCGGGCAGCGACCCCGACCGGCTGCCCAAGGCGGTGGAACGCATCGATGAGACGCGGAAAAAGCTGGAACAGCAGATCGAGGACTGCGTGGAGCGCCGCTTTGCGGTGATGCAGGTGGTGGCCGAGGTCCAGGCCCCCGACGTGCAGGAGGTGCTGCGCCGCCGCTACATTCTGGGGCAGAGCTACGGCGACATTGCCGACGCCATGGGGGTGGTATTGCGCCGGGTGTACCAGATCCACCGCGCCGGGGTGCTGGAACTGGACATCCAGGAAACGGGCCGGAATGCTTCCTGATCTTTCGTGAAGTTTTCCCTGCATTTCATTGAAGTTCACAACTTAAAGTAGTAATATGGTACCGTTGAAACTCGTGGAAGGGCGAAGGCCCTGCCGCGGGTTTTCTTTTTGCCCCAAGCCGGAAAGGAGGGATGCCCCATGCACCCGGAATCTCCCCCCACCGCCCCGGTCCGCGGCGCGGCGGCGGGGGGAAGCCCACCCAACACCCTGCGGGAAAGGAGAATTTTTTGCAAAGCTATCTGGAACAAGCCTTTGGCAAGCACGATGTGACCTCGGCCAAGATGCGCGGGGCCCTGCGGGAATGGCTGGACCTCTACTACGGTGCGCCCCGCCCCGGCGAGGACCCCGCCCCGCGGCTGGCCGCCCTCATCGTGGCCAAGCTCTGCCGCACCGTCTTTGCCGAGTACGACACCCGGCTGGACGGCGGGGCGGACGATCTGACCCGGGGCAGTCTGACGGCGCTGAACGCCGTGGCCAGACTGGCCATGCAGTATGCCCTCATGGGCGGGGAATGCCTGCTCAAACCGGTACTCGCCGGCGGGGCGCTGGACTTCGTGCCCATCCGGCGGGACTGCTATGTGCCCCTGGCCCGGGACGCCCACGGCAATCTGCTGGCGGTGGGCACCATGGAATGCCACAGCCGGGGCGCCACCCGCTACGCCCTGCTGGAACGCCGGGTGGCCGGAGCGGACGGCCTCACCATCGAGACGCGGCTCTTTGAGCTCAACGGCCAGGCCCTGGGCCGCTGCGTGCCGCTTTCCACCCTGGACGCCTGCGCCGACCTGGTGCCCCAGCTCTTCCTGCCCGGCGTGCCGGGGGTGGGGCTGGCGGTGCTGCGCACCCCCCTGGCCAACTGTGTGGACGGCTCCGCCGACGCCGTGAGCATCTACGCCCCGGCGGTGGGACTGCTCCACGCCGTGGCCCGCTGCGAGGAACAGCTCAACCGTGAATTCGCCAACGGCGCCTCCCGGGTGTTCGCCTCGGAGGACCTGCTGCGCCCCGATCTCCACGGCCGCCGCGCCCTCCAGGACGACCTCTTTGTGGGCCTGCCCGACGACCCGTCCAACCTGGGGGTCACGGTGTACAGCCCCGCCCTGCGGGAGGAGAGCTACCTCGCCCGCAAGCAGGACCTGCTGCGGGGATGCGAGAGCCTCATCGGTCTGCGCCGGGGCATTTTGAGCGAGACCGAGGCGGAGGCCGAACCCCGCACCGCCACCGAGATCACCGCCACCTCGGTGGACTACGACCTGACCATCCGGGACCTGCAGGCCGTATGGGAATCCGCCGCCCGGGAGGCGCTGACCATCTGCCAGGCGCTGGGTGGCCTCTATGGCCTGCGGGCCGCCGACGCCGCCCCCGTCACCCTGACCATCGACTGGGGCGACGGCGTGCTCTACGACCGCAGCCGCGTCTGGGAGGAGCAGCGCCAGATGGTGGCGGACGGGCTGCTGCGCCCCGAACTGGCCCTGGCCTGGTACTACGGCCTGCCCCATGAGACCGAGGCGGACCTGCGCCGCATCCGGGACCGCTTTATGCCGAAAGGAGGAACTCTCTGATGGAAGAACACAACAACCCCACCCCGGCGCCCTACGCCGCCGGCACCGGCAGCGTGCCGGTGACCCCCGACCGGGCCGCCTTTGACCGCATGGGCTACCGGGAACGGCTGGCCCTCAAGCGGGAGGACCCCGCGGGCTACGCCGCCCTGCGCCAGAACCCCGGCAACGACCGCTGACACTCTGCAACAGAAAGGAAACTGATTTATGGCTGATCTGAATACCAAACTCTCCGACCTGATCGACCCCGAAGTCATGGGCGATATGGTGTCGGCCCGCATCCCCAAAAAGCTGCGGGTGGCCCCCTTCGCCAAGATCGACGACACCCTGGCCGGCGTCCCCGGCGACACCATCACGGTGCCCGCCTACACCTACATCGGCGACGCCGCCGACGTGGCCGAGGGTGGCGAGGTGGCCATCGAAAAGATGACCACCTCCACCCGCAAGGCCACCATCAAGAAGGCCATGAAGGGCATCGGCCTCACCGACGAGGCGGTGCTCTCGGGCTACGGCAACCCGGTGGGCGAAGCCAACACCCAGCTGGCCCTGGCCATCGCCGCCAAGATCGACAACGACTGCATGGACGCCCTGCTCGCCGCCAGCCTGACCTACGACGGTTCCCAGAACACCATCAGCTACAACGGCATCGTGGACGCCGTGGACCTCTTTGAGGAGGAGATGGGCAGCTCCGACAAGGTCATGTTCATCCACCCCAAGCAGGTCACCCAGCTGCGCAAGAGCGCCGACTTCATCAGCGCCGACAAGTACCAGCCCGGCGTGGCCCTCACCGGCGAGATCGGCATGATCGCGGGCTGCCGCCTGGTGCCCAGCAAGAAGGTGCCGCTGGCCGAGGGCGTCTACACCTGCCCCATCGTCAAGCTGGAGGCCGACCCCGAGGTGGACGACGAGATCCCCGCCCTGACCATCTACCGCAAGCGGGATGTGAACATCGAGACCGAGCGCAAGCCCAAGACCCGCACCACCGAGATCACCGCCGACGAGTTTTATGTGGCGGTGCTCTCCAACGAAGCCAAGGTGGTGCTGGCCAAGTTCAAGGAAGCGTAAGGGGGCCTGTGCATGCCCGATTACGCCTACTACCGCGAGACCTACCTGGGGGAGGATATCCCCGAGGCGGCCTTTCCCCGCTGCATCCGGCGGGCCGCGGCGGAGCTGGCCCGGATGCGGGATGTCTACGCCGTGGCGCCCCGCCCCGGCCTCGACCCCTGCGAGGCGGAGGCCATGGCCCTCTGCGCCATCGCCGATGCGGTCTATGAGTTCGACCAGGAGGACGAGGCCCGGGGACTTTCCAGTATGACGGTGGGCAGCGTCAGCGAAAGCTACACCGCCCCGCCGGAACTCTGCGCCACCACCCTGGCCCTGCGGGCCGCCCACTACCGGCACGAGGCCGGGTACTATCTGCAGATCGGGCGGTGGCTGCCCCATGCGTAAACGCCTGTTCAGCCAGACCGTCACGGTCTACCACGGCGACGCCGACGCCCTGGGGGTAAAACGCACCGTGCTGCGCGGCGTGTTCTGGCAGCACGGCCGCCGCCGCACCCCCGACGCCGACGGCACCACCCAGGGGGAGGTGCTGCTGCTGGTGGTGCCCGAGACCGCCGCCCGCTACGGCGTTGACTATACGCTGGAGCCGGGGGACCGCCTCTGCCCCGGGGAGGGACCGGAGATTTCCTGGGCCGACTGGGCGGACTTCGTGCCCGGCGCCCGGCGGGATGTGGCGGTCATCCAGTACGTGCTGCCCATGTACCGCGGGGCGGAACTCCACCATCTGGAGGCCGGCACCTGGTGGACCGGCAGCGGCACCGGCGCCCACAGCCTGACCAACTGAGGAGGAACCATGAACGAATCTGTTTTGCCGGCGCTGCGGGACTTTCTGGCTGGTGCCCCCGCCCTGTCCGACCTGACGCTGCGGGTGGAGGACGCCGGTCCTGCCCCCGGCACCGGCGGGCTGTGGCCCCGGGGCGTGACGGTGCTCACCCGCAAGGAAAACCTGCTGGGGGGCGTCAGCCTGCGCTGCCGGGCGGAGTTCCTTTTGCGCCTCTGCCTGCCGCTGCCCCCCGGGGATGACGCCCGGGCGGTGCGCAACGCCGGGCGGCTGCTGGCCCTGCAGAGCTGGGTGGCCGCGAAAAGCGCCGCCCACGCCCTGCCCGCCTTCGGCAACGGCCTGCCCGAGGGGGAGACGCTGCGCGCCCAGGACGGCCGCCTGGAGACCGCCGACGCCGGCGGCACCGCCCGCTACACCATCCGCCTGCTGGCGGAGTACACCGAAGTTTACAAGGAGGATACCCCATGAAGATCCAACGCAAATACATGGCGCACTACCTGAACGCGGCGTTCAGTGACCCGGAGGCCAGCTACGTCCGGCTGGGCCGGGACCTGGAGGAATACGCCCCCGAGCTCAGCGCCAATGTGGAGAAAAAGTCCAACATCCTGGGCGAGACCAGCATCGTCATCGACAGCTACCAGAAGCAGGGGGAGGTTTCCCCCTACTACGCCGAGGAGGGCGACCCGCTGTTTGAAAAGCTGCAGGCCATCCTGGACGGCGACCTGGTGCTGGACGACCTGAAGACCGACATGGTGGAGGTCAAGCTCTGGGGCGACGAGGACGGCGCCTACCCCGCCGTCAAGGAGGAGTGCTACATCGAGATCGTCAGCTACGGCGGCGACACCACCGGCTACCAGATCCCCTTCAATGTGCACTACACCGGCGTCAAGACCAAGGGCACCTTTGACCCGTCCACCGGGACCTTTACGGCGGCGTAACGCACGGGAAGAAGAGCCCGGGACCTGACCCGGCCCGGACGGGAAAACGTCTGTGCGGGGGCGGCTGCGGCCGTCCCCGCTTCTTTTGTAAGAAAGGAAGGCCCATGAAACAACTGACCATTGACACCGGTGTGGAGGAATTCTCGGTCAACGGGCGGGGCGTGCTGCGCTTCAACCCCGCCGACCCCAACCTCTACCACCGGTTTTTTGATGCGGGCAAGACCCTCTCGGCCCTGGACAAAGAGCTGGAGGAGAAGGCCGCCGCCCTGCCGGAAGGCGACGCCGGCACCGAGGCGGGCCTGGCCCTGCTGGCCGACTACGACGGCCGCATCAAGGCGCTGCTCACCGGTATCTTCGGCGCCGAAAACGACTTTGACAAGGTGCTGGGCGGGGTGAACCTGGCCGGGGTGGGCGCCAACGGCAAGCGGGTGGTGCAGAACCTGCTGGAAGCGCTGACCCCCATCCTGCAGGAGGGCGCCCGGCGGCACCTGGAAGCCACCGCCGACACCGCCGTGGCCGGGGCGGAGGCCGCCCGCGCCGCCCGGGGCGGGGCATGACCGGGTCCTGGGGCCTGCCCACGCAGGCCGTCATCGAGGACCGGGTCTACGAGATCCACACCGATTTCCGGGACATTCTGGAACTGCTGCGCTGGCTGGACGGCAACGCCGACCCCACCCTGGACCGGGGGGAGCGGTGGTATGTGGCCATGCGGCTGTTCTACCCCGACTTTGCCGCCATGCCCCGGCAGGACTGGCCCGCCGCCACCCGGTTTCTGACCGAGTTCCTGGCGGCGGGGCGGCCCGAACCCGCCGCCGGAACCCCCCGCCTCATGGACTGGCAGCAGGACGCGCCCCTCATCGCCGCGGGCATCAGCCGGGTGGCGGGGCAGGATGTGCGGGCGCTGCCCTACCTGCACTGGTGGAGCTTTCTCGGCTGGTTCGACGCCATCGGCGAGGGCACCTTCGCCACGGTGGTGGCCATACGGGACAAGCTGCGCCGGGGCAAGAAGCTGGAGCCCTGGGAACTGGATTTCTACCGCACCCACCGCGCCGCCGTGGACCTGCGCCCCGCCCCCGACCCGGCGGCCGACGCCGAAAAGCAGCGGCTGCTGGCGCGGCTGGGCGCCTGACACCCCCGAAAGGAGGAACCTGATTGGCACAAACCATTACCTTTGACGAGGTATCCGGGCTGGCGGCGTCGGGGAGCAGCGTGGAGCGCGCCCTGGACAAGATCGCCGCCGCCCTCACCGGGCTGGGGGACGCGGGCGCCGAAGCCCGCAGCGTGGTGGACAGTCTGCGCAAAAGCCTGCAGGCCACCGCCGCCCAGGCCGGCAAGAGTGCCCGGAGCCTGGCCAAATTCGACGAGATCAACCGCCTGGCCGCCCCCGAGAGCGAGAAAGCATCCTCGTCCAAATCGAGCGGCAGCAAAAGCGGCGGCAGCAAGGGCGGCAGCGGCAAAACCGGCACCGCCGCGGCCGCCGAAGCCGCAGGGCAGCCGGTGAACCTGTGGCAGGGAGTGCTGCAGTCTCTGCGGGACCTGTGGGCCCGGTTCTGGGCCTATTTGCAGAGCTACTACGCCCCCGCCATCGCCGCCTGGCAGGCCGCCTGGAGCCAGATGTCCGCCGTGGCCGCCGCCATCTGGGAGCCGCTGCGCAACGCGGCCCTCTCCCTCTGGAACGGCACCCTGGTGCCGCTGGCCCAGTACCTGGCCACCGTCTTTCTGCCCGGGGTGGTGAACAGCTTCTCGGAGGCCTTCGGCCCCATCGTCAGCGGCGCCATCTCCACCGCCATCACCCTGCTGGGGGAAGCCTTCCAGGGGATGGCCGCCCTGGTGAACCAGGCCAGCGCCACCATCATCCAGCCCGCCCTGGCCGTGCTGCTCACCGTCTGGCAGGGCCTCATGACCGGCATCCAGAACGCCTGGACCGCCTACGGCCAGCCCCTGCTGGACGGCGTGGCCGAGGCCTTCCGCAACCTGGCGGGCATCTTCCAGACCCTCTGGGCCACCGTGATCCAGCCGCTGCTGGCCGGCCTGGTGGCCACCCTGGGCGTCCTCTGGACCGACACTCTTGACCCCCTGTGGCAGCAGCTCACCCTGGCCCTGGGAGCGGTGGGCAACCTGGTGCTCACCCTCTGGAACACCATCCTGGCGCCCCTCATCAACTGGCTGGTCAGCGTGCTGGGGCCCATCTTCACCCAGGTGTTCTCCGCCGTGGTCACCGCCGTCAACACCGCCATGAACATGGCGGGCGGCGCCATCACCGGCCTGCTGGCCATCCTGCGGGGACTGGCCGACTTCATCTCCAACGTGCTCCAGGGCCGCTGGAGCGATGCCTGGAACGCCATGGCCACCACGGTCATCACCGTGTGGGATACCATCACCTCCACCATCGCCCACGCCGTGGACGGTGTGCTCACCGTATTGCAGCACCTGATCTGGGCCATGCAGGCCTTCGCCGATGGGGTCAACGGTGTGGTGCGCGGCGTGGGCAGCATGGCGTCGGGGGCGCTCTCCGCCGCCGGACAGTGGATCACCGGCCGCAGCGCCGCACCCCAGCTGGCCTACGCCCGGGCGGTGCCGGTGCCGGCCCTGGCCTCCGGCGCGGTCATCCCGCCCAACCGGGCCTTCCTGGCGCTGCTGGGCGACCAGCGCAGCGGCACCAACGTGGAGGCGCCCCTGGCCACCATCCAGCAGGCGGTGGCAGAGGTGATGACGGATGTCCAGGCCGGCCAGATGGCGGGCTTTGAGACGCTGGCCGCCCTGCTGCAGAACCTGCTGGCAGCGGTGGACGGCATCCAGCTCACCGACGAGATGGTGGGCCGGGCCGCCGTGCGGTGGACCCGCCGCAGCCAGCTGCAGCAAGGAGGTGTGACGGTATGACGCTGACCCCTCTGTTCCAGATCGACGGCAAGCCTCTCTATGCGCCGGACGCCGATGTGAGCCCCAGCTACGCGGATCTCGATTCCAGCGATTCCGGCCGGGACGCCAGCGGCGTCATGCACCGGGAGGTGGTGCGGGAGAAGGTGGCCACCTGGCCCTTCTCCTACGCGGCCCTCACCGACGCCGAGTACGCCTACCTGGTGGGGCTGTTTGCCGGCAAGGCCACCTTTGCCTTCACCCATCCCCGGGCGGGCTCCTCCACCGGGACGGTGACCACCACCTGCTACTGCAGCAACTACAGCATCGCCTGGCGCAGCGCCCGGGACGGCACCTGGCGCAACCTGAAATTCAACATCATCGAGTGCTGAGGAGGGACGGACCATGACACAGTATCTGCTCGTCCTGCCCGACGGCAGCGAGCTTTCGGCGGGCACGCCGGGGCAAAACGCCCTGCGCAGCCTGCAATGGACCCACACCCTCAACGCCGGCACCGACCTGACCCCCGGGTCGGCCTGCGCCGACTCGCTGGAGGCGGAACTCTGGGTGGAACCGGGCCGCAGCCCCGGCATCGCGGCGGGGCAGGAGGTGACCCTCTACCGGGTGGAGGGCACCGCCCGCACCAGACTGGGTATTTTCGTGGCGGAGACCCCCACCCGGGGCAAGCGCAACCTCTACCGCCTCACGGCCTACGACCGTATGGTCAACACCGAGCGGGACCTGTCGGCCTGGCTGCGGGACCGGCAGGGGAATTTTCCCATGGCGCTGGATACCTTTGTGCAGCGGGTGGCGGATGCCTGCGGCCTGCCGCTGTCGGGCAGTCTGCCCCGCAACGGCAGCTACCAGGTGCGGGCCTTCTACGCCGACGGCCTCACCGGGCGGCAGCTGCTCCAGTGGGCGGCCCAGGCGGCGGGGTGCTATGTGCACTGCAACGCCGACGGGGCGCTGACCTTCGGCTGGTACACCGACGCCCGGGGCACGGTGAGCCTGACCCCCGGCGCCGCGGCGGAGGCGGCGCTGGGCCGGGCGGTGCCCTACCGGGAGGACGGCCTTGCCTACGAGGACTACACCACCGCCCCCATCGACAAGGTGCAGATCCGCCAGAGCGACGCCGACGTGGGGGTGATCTGGCCGGCGGAGGAGACCGGCACCAACGCCCTGGTGATCCAGGGCAACCTGCTGCTCACCGCCGATTCCGACGAGGCCCTGCGCCCGGTGGCCCGGGCCCTCTATGAGGCGGCGGCCGCCTGGGGCAGCTACACCCCCTGCACGGTGAGCGCCTTCGCCGACTGCCCGGTGACGGCGGGCCAGCGGGTCTGGGTGATGACCCCTGCCGGCCAACGGCTGGAGACCTGGGTGATGAGCGCCGTCTGCTCCGCCTCGGAGACCCGGCTGGAATCCACCGGCAACGCCCGGCGGGACAGTGTGGCCGCCGTCAACGGCAGCCGGCTCAACCTCCAGGGCAAGATGCTGGAGATGAAGGCCACCATCGACGGCCTCACCGTCAAGGCGGGGGACCTGTCGGGGGACTACAGCCAGCTGAGCCAGACGATGGACGAACTCTCCCTCACGGTGGTGAAGGACGGGGAGGTCCGCAGCAAATTCGCGGCGGATTCCACCAGCGTCACCATCCGCAGCGGCGTCATCACCTTCGCCTCCAACTCCCTGGTGGTGGAGAGCGACAACTTCCGGCTGGACAGCCAGGGTAACGTGACCATCACGGGGTCCTTCTACTCCCACTCCGACAACGGCAACCGGATGAGCCTGGCCGACGGCCTGGCCGCCTTCTACGCCCGGGATTCCGCCGGCAAAAGCTACCTCACCACCCTCATCTCCCGCACCGCCGAGGCCAACCCCTGCGGCGTGGTGGATGTCTACGGCCGGTCCAACACCGGTGCCGTCAACACCCAGGTGCGGCTGCAGGGAGGCCTCACCGACGGCTCCATCCATCTGTACAGCGCCTTCGGCACCGAGCAGGCGGTCATCACCTCCGGCGAGGGCAACGTCAGCTGGCTGGCCGGCGGCCTGGATGTGCGGGGCCAGCACGGCGTGCAGGCCAACTACGGCAGCATCGGAAAGCTGCGCGTGGACGAAATGAGCGTCAATGGCGGCGCCATGCAGACCGTCTACTGGAAGTGGGACGGCAGCCTGGGCGCCTATGTGCTCTCAACAAGCCCGTAAAGGAGAATTTTCATGCAAGACAACCAACTGGTACAAGACCTGGTGGAGAGCATCCTGGCTTCAGTCAATGCCTCCCGCCTGCCGCTGGCCGTCAAGGCGCTGGCGCTGGAGAACATCCTGCTGCGCGTCCAGGCGGCCATGCAGACGGCGGACCAGGACACACCGCAGCAGACTGCGGAGTAAGGAGGAACCATGCAGACCATTCGGCTCAACGGCTATACGGCTGCGGCGCCGGTCCCCCTGCTGCGTCTGGGCACCCGGGACAGTTTCGGCATCGAACGGCTCCAGGTGGTGCCCGGGGCGGAGTGGGAGGGCCTGGCCCTCACGGCCACCTTTGTGACCCCGGCGGGCAGCACCCGCATGGTGGTGAACGAGGACGGCACGGTGGAGGTACCCGCCGCCGCCACCGCCGCGGCCCTCACCCCCGAAACACCGGGGCGCATCGTCTTTGCGGGCACGGGGGCGGGGGTGCAGCGCATCACCGCCGACCTGCCCTACCTGGTCACCGACCACGCCGCCGTGGAAGGGGACACTCCCGCGCCGGAACCCTCGGCGTGGGAACAGTACGTCACCCGGATGCAGCAGGCCCTGGACGCCGTGGTGCCCCCCACCGGCAACCCCGGCCAGGTGCTCACCAAAACCTCGGAGGGCAACGTCTGGACCTACCCCTCGGGGAGCGGCGGCAGCGGCGGGGGCGGCTACACCATCGGCGCCGGCCTCAAGCTGGACCCCGAAAGCAACGTCCTCTCGGTGGACACTGCCGACGCGGTGGAAGCCGACAACACCCGCCCCGTCACCTCGGCGGCGGTGTACACCACGGTGGGCAACATCGATGCGCTGCTCGCCACCATCTAAGGAGGTTTTCCATTGAGCATTCAGACAGAAATCACCCGCATCCAGTCTGCCCGCAACACGCTGCGCACCAAGGCGGTGGAACTGAAGATCTCGGCGGGCACCGAGCGGCTGGACGAGCTGGCCGCCGACTTTGACGGCATCCTCAACCAGGGTTCGGTGTCGGCCCAGGTGAAGGAGGGGGAGACCTACACCATCCCCAAGGGCTACCACGACGGCACCGGCACGGTGTCCGGCGTGGCGGGCGGCGGCAGCTATTCGCTCCAGAGCAAGACTGTCACCCCCACCAAGAAGCCCCAGCAGATCACCCCCGACGAGGGCTACTACGGCCTGTCCGACCTGACGGTGCAGGCCATCCCCGAGGCCTACCAGGACGTGACGGCCGTCACCGCCGCCGAGGCCGATGTGCTGGCCGCCAAGGTCTTTGTGGACAGCTCCGGCACCGTGCGCACCGGCACCATGGCCAACAACGGCGCCCTGACCCGGACGCTGGACACCGCCACCCCCTCCTGCACGATCCCGGAGGGCTACCACAGCGGCAGCGGCAAGGTGTCCATCACGCCGGAGAGCAAGACCGTCACCCCCACCAAGTCCCGGCAGACCGTCCAGCCCGCCAGCGGCAAGGTGCTCTCCGCCGTCACGGTGGAGCCCATCCCCGAAAACTACATCACCACCGCCGACGCCACCGCCACGGCGGCCCATCTGCTGTCCGGCAAGACCGCCTACGCAGGCGGCAGCAAGATCACCGGCACCATGGCAGACAACGGTTCGATGACCGCCACCCTGGACGGCCTGACCGTCACCAGCAAGGTGATCCCGGCGGGCTACACCTCCGGCGGCACGGTGGCGCTGGACGGCACCATCGAAGAAGCCCTGGCCGCCATTTAAGGGGGCGTGGCCATGAGTGTACAGACTGAGATCAGCCGCCTGCAGGCGGCCAAGTCGGCGCTGCGGTCCGCCATCCAGGCCAAGGGGGTGACGGTGCCCGCCTCCGGCACGCTGGACGGCTACGCCGCCCTGGTGGACCAGATCAGCCAGGGCACCCCGGTGGAGACCTGCACCCTGAACATCTCCAACCAGGGCACCGGCATGCCCTCCGTCCAGGCCTTCCTCCACCTGGTGGACGCCGAGGGCAACTTCATGAACGGCACCAGCCTGCTGGCCAGCCGGCAGGCCACCTACACGATGCAGAAAAAGAGCTTCCTGTACGTGGACACGGCGGGCCGGGGCCAGTGCACGGTGGCCTCCGGCGAGGTGACCACCATCCTGGAGGACGCCATCTTCATGATCGGCGGGGATGCCGAGATCGTCATCACGAAATGAGGTGTGCTTTTGATCTGCAACGGAATTGATGTGAGCAAATGGCAGGGCGCGGTGGACTGGGCGGCGGTGAAAAACGCCGGCATCCGCCACGCCATGCTGCGGGCGGGCTACGGCACCGCCGGCACCGACCCCCGGTTCAAACGCAACGTGGCGGGGTGCCAGCTCCACGGCATCCACTGGGGGGCCTACTGGTACAGCTACGCCACCACCCCCGCCGCCGCCCGGCAGGAGGCCGCCCGCTGCCTGCAGCTGCTGGCGGGGCTGACCCCCGAACTGCCGGTGGCCTACGATATCGAGTACGAGCCGGGCATCCTGGCCCTGGACAACGCCGGCCGCACGGCGCTGGTCAAAGCCTTTCTCGGGGCGGTGGAGGAGGCCGGGTACTACGGCATCCTCTACGCCAGCACCGACTTTATCCGCAACCGGCTGAACTGGCGGGAACTGGCCTGCTACGATGTGTGGGCCGCCCAGTACGGCAGCAGCTGCACTTGCCCGCTGCCCTACGGCATCTGGCAGTACAGCAGCCGGAACGCCCTGGGGGTGCCGGGCTTCGGCAGTTCGCTGGACTGCAACCGCTTCTACAAGGACTACCCCGCCCTCATCCGGGCGGCGGGAAAAAACGGCTTCACGGCGCAGAGCACCCCCGCCCCCGAGACCCGCGCCCAGCGCCTCACCGTGGGGCCGGTGTCCTCGGGGGACGCCTGGACGCTGCTGGGCGCCTGCCGGGACCTGGGCCTCACCGAAGCCGGGCTCTACCGCAGCGCCTGGGCGGATGAAACCCACACCACCCAGACGCTGACCATCGGGCCGGTGTCGTCGGGGGATGCCTGGGCGCTGATGCGCACCTGCCAGGGCCTGGGCCTCACCGAGGCCGGGCTCTGCCGCAGCGAATACGTCTGACGGGAGGTGATGATGTGCAGGACAACAATCTCTTTTTCTGGCTCAAGGCGGCCGCCACGGCGGCGGCCGGGGCGTTCGGCGCGGCCTTCGGCTGGCTGGGCTGGCTGGTGGCGGCCTGGGTGGTCTGCATGGCGCTGGACTGGCTCAGCGGCAGCGCGGCGGCTGCGGCCAAAGGCAACTGGTCCAGCGCCGCGGCCCGGGCGGGCATCTGGCACAAGAGCGGCATGATCCTGGTGGTGCTGGTGGCCGCCGTGACGGACTGCGTGCTGGGCGTGACGGTGGAGCATCTGCCCATGCTGGGGCTGGACTACACCGTGCTGGTGCTGCCCGTGACGCTGGTGTGGTATATCTTCACCGAGCTGGGCTCCATCGCCGAGAACGCCACCGCCATGGGCGCCCCGGTGCCCTCCTGGCTCACCAGGCTGCTGGCGGCGGGGCGGCAGTCCGCCGACCAATAAGCTGTACAGTACCCCTGTGCTTTGTACAAAAAAGCAAACGGTTCCCAAATAAATGAACGGAAGAAGGCTTTCTTTGCTGGACAAGCCGCCCAACCCTTGGTATACTTTACCCATACAGAAAACCACACAAAAAAAGGATGAGCGGTCGGGGGTCCCTCCAGCCGCGCGGGAAGGTGTGAACGGGATAGATGGCAAAAGTGGAGATCCGGATGTTGGGTGGCTTTGAGATCCGCGTGGACGGGCAGCCGGTGCTGGCGGCGCTGGCCCAGTCCCGCAAGGCGACGGCGCTGGTGCAGTACCTGGTGCTGCAGCGGGGGGAGCGGGTCTCCCACGCCACGCTGACCAACGCCCTGTGGGGCGGCGAGCGCAGCACCAACCCCGACATGGCGCTGCGGGCCATCCTGCACCGGTTCCGCACGATGATTCTCCAGGAGCACCTGACGGTGCTGGAGGACTGCATCCTCACCAGCCGGGGCTGCTACCAGTGGAACCCCGATCTGCCCTGTGAGGTGGATGTCTTCACCATGGAGGACCTGGTGATGCAGGCGGGGCTGGAGAAGGACCCCGACAAGCGGCTGGCGCTGGAGGAGCAGATCGTACAGATCTACCGGGGGCGGCTGCTGCCGCTGTCGGCGGACGAGCCCTGGGTGGAGAGCAGCGCCGTGCGGCTGCATGTGCTGTACCGGGCGGCGATGATCCACGTGCTGGAGACCTACAAGAAAAACGGCGAGAACGAGAAGCTGGTGGAACTCTGCCGCGGCGCCATCGAGAAAAACCCCAGAGCGGAGCGGCTCTATCTGGAGCTGGTCATGGCGCTGGAGACGCTGGGCCGCCCGGAGGAAGCCCGCCAGGCCCTGCAGCAGGGGCTGACGGTGGGCTGCCTGCACCACGCGGCGGAGCCTGGCCGGGTGGGTGCCATGTGGCGGCAGGCCCGGCAGGCCGACCGCAACATGGAAAACGACATGAACCGGCTGATGGCCGCCCTGCCGCCCCAGAACGCGGGCGGGGCGATGATCTGCTCCTTCGAGACCTTCGGCCAGATCTACCGCATGCAGCGGGGCATCCAGGCCCAGTACCACGTGCCGGTCTTTCTGCTGCTGGTGACGATGGTGCCGGTGCAGGCCCGGGACGACGCCGAGACCGAACGGATGATGCAGGTGCTGCAGGAACTGCTGCGCAGCTGTCTGCGCAGCTGCGATGTGGCGGCCCGCTACAGCGACACCCAGTATGCGGTGCTGGTCTGCGGCGCGTCGGGGCAGAACGCCGCCCTGCTGGAACGCATCAAGCAGGCCTTCTACGGCACGCCCAGCCACCAGCGGTATCTGCTCAACTACAACGCCTACTCCCCCAAACCGGGGCAGGAACCGCCGCGCCGCCGGCGCAGCCATCCCCGCAAAAAAGCTTGAACAAAACAGCCCCCGCCGGTATTGCCCGGCGGGGGCTGTTCACGTTTGATGGGAAGTTTAATGCATCCAGGCGGCGGCAGCCTGGGCCAGTTTTTCGTTGATGGCGTCGGCGGCCTCGGCGCTCTCCGCCACGGCGGAAAGGTAGACCTTCACCTTGGGCTCGGTGCCGGAGGGGCGCACCATCACCTTGGCGCCGTTTGCCAGCCGGTACTCCAGCACATCGGCCTTGGGCAGCCCGGTGCCGTCGGCGGTGTAGTCGGTGACGCCGGCAACGGCATAGCCCGCGATGTCGGCGGGGGCTTGGGCCCGCAGCCGGGCCATGATGCCCTGCATGGTGTGCATGCCGGTCTCCCCCTCAAAGGTGAAGCTGTGCAGGGCGTTGCGGTACCAGCCGAACTCGGCGTAGAGGGCGTTCACGGCGTCCAGCAGGCTCATGCCCTGGGCGGCATAGTACGCCGCCGCCTCGCAGGCCAGCATGACGGCGTTGACGCCGTCCTTGTCCCGCACGTGACCGCCCGACAGATAGCCGTAGCTCTCCTCGAAGCCGAAGATGTACCGCTCCACGTGGCCTTCCGCCTCCAGCAGGCCGATCTGCTCGCCGATGAACTTGAAGCCGGTCAGGGTGCGGCGCAGCTCCACGCCGTACTTGGCGGCGATGGGGGTGGCCATGTCGGTGGAGACAATGGTGGTCACCGCCACGGGGGCCTTGGGCATGGTGCCGTTGGACTGCCGGGTGCGGCAGATGTAGTCAAAGAGCAGCACGCCCATCTCATTGCCGGTGATCAGCCGGTAGCCGCCCTGGCCGTCCGGCACGGCGGCGCCCATGCGGTCGCAGTCGGGGTCGGTGCCGATCATCAGGTCGGGGTGCACCGTGTCGCAGAGCTTCAGGCCGGTCTCCATGGCCTGGCGGATCTCGGGGTTGGGGTAGGGGCAGGTGGGGAAGTCCCCGTCGGGCTTCTCCTGCTGGGGCACCACCGTCACGTTGGTCACACTCATGCGGCCCAGCAGCAGCTTCACCGGCTCCAGACCGGTGCCGTTGAGGGGCGTGTAGACCAGTTTGAGGTGGGACACATCGTTGCCGGGGCGCAGCGCCAGCACGGCGTCCACGAAGTCGGACAGGCACTGGTCGCCGATGGTCACGATGCGCCCGTCGGCCACCGCCTCGTCGTAGTCGGCCAGTTTGGGGCTGTCGAAGTAGTCGTGTTTGCCGATGGCCGTAAGCACCTGGTCGGCCATCTCCAGGGTGATCTGGCAACCGTCGGCGCCGTAGACCTTGTAGCCGTTGTACTGGGCGGGGTTGTGGCTGGCCGTGACGCAGATGCCCGCGCCGCAGCCCAGATACCGCACCGCCCAGGAGAGGGCCGGGGTGGGCTCCAGCCGGGGATAGACGTAGGCGGTGATGCCGTTGGCGGCCAGCACCCGGGCGGCCTCCCGGCAGAACAGTTCGCCCTTGTGACGGCTGTCGTGGGCCAGGGCCACCTTCTTGGGCAGGCCCGAAGCGTTCAGCGTGTCGGCCAGGCCCTGGGTGGCCCGGCGGATGGTGTAGATGTTCATCCGGTTGGTGCCGGCGCCGATGACGCCCCGCAGGCCGCCGGTGCCGAAGGCCAGGTCCCGGTAGAATCGGTCGTTGATGGCCTCGGCGTCGCCGGCGACGCGCTCCAGCTCGGCGATCAGGTCGGGGTCCTCGGTGGCGCGGGCGCGCCAGAGGTCGTAGAGGTTTGCAGGTTGCATGGGGGATAAACTCCTTTCCTTTATATAAGGGCCGCGGACCGGCAGCGGTCCGGGCGGGAAGATCTGCTATTACGGTACCACAGGCAGGGGCAAAAAGCAAGCCGGGGCGGCGGGTGTAAAAAAGTTGCAGTTTTTTTGAAAAAACCGCTTGACATTTGCGGGGGTGGGTGGTATTATACTAACTGCACTTGCGCCGGTAGCTCAGCTGGATAGAGTGTCTGACTACGAATCAGAAGGTCGGGGGTTCGAGTCCCTTCCGGCGCACCACGGTTTCACGGAAACGTGAAACCGTTTTTTATTGCAAAAATCCGGAACGCCCGGAATCTATGCCGGAAGGGACTCGAAAAGCTCGTCCGGCCGTCCTGCGTCCCGGCCGGGCCCGACAGTCCAGCGGACTGTCGGGAAGAGCGCGGGAGAGGGGCCCCTTCCGGCGCACCACAGCCTTACAGAACATGTAAGGCTGTTTTTTTATTGCATAAACCCGGCTCGCCGCCTTCCTCCCCGCCGGAACCAAACATACGCTTTTGCCCCCACACACAGCAAAGCCCCCGCGCAGAATGCGCGGGGGCTTTTTCCTATTACCGCCGCCGGCCCGGCAGGCGGGCGCGGCGGCTCTGCACCACGATGCGCTCCACCTGCACGCCGGCGGCGCTCACCGAGACCTGCACGCAGATCACGGCGCCGGGGGCGTCCCAGTCCAGATAGAGGGGACTGAGAAGAATCCACAACCGGGGAGACTTCACTTTCTTTTTGCCGCGGACGAACCGCAGCCGGTAGCTCAGCGGCACCAGGCGGGCCGCCAGCCGGGGGACTTTGGTGAGGGTGCGGCAGACGCCGTACACCAGGGTTTCGGGAAGTAACGGACAGGGGATACGGACCTCGGGGGTCAGGGGCGGTCGGCCCGGACGGTCGTCCCTGGGTTTGATTTCCGGCCGGGGCCACAGCCCGCAGGCCAGCAAACGGTGGTCGTATTCGGTTGTCATGGAAAAAAGCATGGTGCACCTCCTGGAGCAACAAAAAAGACGAACGGACACACCTGTCCCGTGGAACAGGTTGCCATTCGTCTTCAGTGTTCTTCGGTTGTACACATGCCGGCCGGAACCGTTTTCCGGCGGACTTTTATTATATCACACAGCCGCCCTTTTGTAAAGGCCGGCGCCTCCCCGCGGCCCGTTCCCCCTGCCCGATGGGGAAATATCCAGGAAAATTGCAAATTTTCACATTTTTTCAGACGAAACAGGGCAGGATTGTCAAAATTAAGCAGGGCCATCCAATTGACAAAAGACGACAGGTTCATTATAATAGTAAAGATTCCGGGTATGAACGATGGCGTTTGTGCAACCGCAACCGCCACCGCTTTTTTTGTTCTCTGCATTGTCCGCGGATAGCGCACAACCGTGTTTGCCATACCGCGTACAACGGCGGGGAACCGCCCGGCGGACGCAAAATTGTATTCCAAAACGAAACGGAGTGGCACAACACAATGGCGAAGTACGTCATCAAGCGCGTGGCAATGGGCATTTTCAGTGTCTTTGTTGTGGCGACGCTTACCTTCTTCATCATGAACCTGGTCCCCGGCGGACCGTTCGTGGCCGAGAAATCCATCAGTGCGGCCGCCCAGCAGGCACTGAACGAAAAGTACGGCCTGGACAAGCCCCTGGGCGTGCAGTATGTGAACTATATGAACAGTCTGCTGCACGGCGATATGGGCCTGAGCCTGAAACAGCGCGGCCGTACCGTCAACCAGATCATTGCCGAAAAACTGCCCGTCTCCTGCCGCACCGCCGGCATTGCCGTGGCGGTGGCGCTCTGCCTGGGCATTCCCATGGGCTGTATCTCGGCGTACAACCGCGGCAAATGGGCCGATAACCTCATCATTGTGCTGGCCACCTGCGGCATCGCCATTCCCAGCTTCATATCCAGTGTGCTATTGCTATACACATTCGGCATGAATCTGCAGATATTGCCCACCATCGGCCTGAATGAACCGGCGGCCTACATCATGCCGGTGACGGCGCTGGCCATCTATCCCACCGCCTACATCACCCGTCTGATGCGTTCCAGCCTGCTGGATGTCATGGGCCAGGATTACATGCGCACCGCCCGTGCCAAGGGCGTGTCCAGCGTGAAGATCCTCTTCAAGCATGCCCTGCGCAACGCCATCCTGCCCATCGTCACCTACGTGGGCCCCATGCTGGCCGCCCTGATGACCGGTTCCTTCGTGGTGGAGAAGATCTTCACCATCCCCGGCCTGGGCCGCGACTTCGTCACCGCCATCACCAGCCGTGACTACACCCTGATCATGGGCACCACCATTCTGCTGGCCACCATGGTCATCATCGCCAACGTCATCGTGGATATCCTGTACAAGGTCATTGATCCGCGCATCAAACTGAAGTAAAGGAGGAGCAAGCTGTGGAAAATCTCAAGAAGAATCCGTTGAGCCTGCACCTCAACGTGGACGACTTTGCCCCCGCTTCCAACGACGAGAAGGAAAGCCTCGTCATCATGCGGGACAGCGTCAGTTTCTGGAAGGACGGTCTGCGCCGTCTGCGCAAGAACAAGATCGCCATGGTCAGCCTGCTGGTCATCATTCTCATCGCCATCTTCGCCTATGTGCTGCCCATGGTCTGGCCCTACGGCTACGACGAGCAGATCAAATACAGCGAGAACCTGGCCCCCTTCGAGTACGGCAAGAAGGAGCTGGAGCGCATCGCCGCCGGCGAGAGCGTCTTCCCCCACATCCTGGGCACCGACCGCAACGGCCGTGACTTCGCCGTCCGTCTGATGATGGGTACCCGTGTCAGCATGTCCGTCGGTCTGCTGGCCTCGGTGCTGGTGCTGGTCATCGGCGCCACCTACGGTGCCATCTCCGCCTTTGCCGGCGGCTGGGTGGACATCATCATGATGCGTATCACCGATATACTCTACACCATACCGGACATTTTGCTCATCATCCTGCTGGGCATGGCCATCAAGGACCCGCTGGAAGCCCTGGCCCAGCAGCCGGGCTTCGGCTGGATGCAGAAGCTGGGACCCAACATGATCTCCATCTTCATCATCTTCGCGCTGCTCTACTGGGTCAGCATGGCCCGTATCGTGCGCAGCCAGGTGCTGACCCTCAAGGAGAGCGAGTATGTCACGGCGGCCCGCGCCCTGGGCGCCTCGGGCGGCCGCATCATCAAGCGCCACCTGCTGACCAACTGCATCGGCACCCTGATCGTCACCACCACCCTGCAGATCCCCTCCTCCATCTTCACCGAGAGCTACCTGAGCTTCCTGGGCCTGGGCGTGGCGGCTCCCATGCCGTCCCTGGGCTCGCTGGCCACCGATGCCGTCAAGGGCATGAACACCTACCCGCACCTGCTGCTGGCACCTGCGGTGATGATCAGCGTCATGATCCTGGTGTTCAACCTCTTCGGCGACGGCCTGCGCGATGCCTTTGACCCGAAGCTGAAAAACTAACGAGGGGAGAAACAAGACACCATGAGCGAAAAGATTCTTGAAATTCAGGACGAACGCCTGTCTTTCTTCACCCCCGCCGGTGAGGTCAAGGCGCTGAACGGCGTGTCCTTCACGATGAACCAGGGCGATGTGCTGGGCATCGTGGGCGAGTCCGGCTCCGGCAAGTCGGTGACCGCCTACTCCATCATGGGCCTGACGGCCTATCCCGGCCGCCTGGTGGGCGGCAAGGTGTGGTTCAACGGCCACCAGATCGATGAGATGACCGAGAAGGAATTCCGCAAGATCCGCGGCAACGAGGTCTCCATCATCTTCCAGGACCCCATGACCAGCCTGAACCCGGTGTACACCATCGGCAACCAGATCGTGGAAGTGATCCTGCTCCACACCAAAAAGACCAAGAAGGAAGCCTGGGAGCGCGCCAAGGAGCTGCTGGAGCTGGTGGGTATCAACGAGCCGGACCGCCGGCTGAAGCAGTATCCCCATGAGCTGTCCGGCGGTATGCGCCAGCGCGTGATGATCGCCATCGCCCTGGCCTGCGAGCCCAAGCTGCTCATCGCCGACGAGCCCACCACCGCCCTGGACGTGACCATCCAGGCCCAGATCCTGGAACTGATGCAGGACCTGCGCAAGAAGCTGGGCATGAGCATCATCATGATCACCCATGACCTGGGCGTGGTGGCCTCCATGTGCGAGAAGATCGCCGTCATGTACGCCGGCCACATCGTGGAGTACGGCACCACCGACGAGATCTTCTACAACCCCCAGCATGAATACACCAAGGGCCTGATCAACTCCATCCCCAAGCTGAACGCCACCGAGAAGGAGCGCCTGGTGCCCATCGAAGGCACCCCTGTGGACCTGTTGAATCCGCCGGCGGGCTGCCCCTTTGCGCCGCGGTGCAAGAGCTGCATGAAGATCTGCCTGCGGGAGATGCCGCCCCGCACCGAGCTGAGCGACACCCATTACACCTATTGCTGGCTGCGCCAGAAAGAAGAATTTGAGAAGGGAGGCAAAGCCGAATGAGCGAGCAGAAGAATCTCGTGGAAGTGAAGCATCTGCAGCAGTATTTCCCCGCCGGCGGCGTGGGCAAGAACAAGCGCTACGTCCAGGCTGTGGACGATGTGAGCTTTGCCATCCGCAAAGGCGAGACGCTGGGCCTCGTGGGCGAGTCGGGCTGCGGCAAGACCACCACCGGCCGCACGCTGCTGCGCCTCTATGAGCCCACCGACGGCACCATCATCTATGACGGCCAGGTCCTCTTCGACAAGGAGAAGAAGATCGCCGTGGACATGCTGCCCTACCGCCGCCGCATGCAGATCGTCTTTCAGGACCCCTATGCCAGCCTGGACCCCCGCATGACCATCGGTGACATCGTGGGCGAGGGCATCGACATCCACAAGCTGGCGGCCAACGAGAAGGACCGCCACGACCGCATCATCGCCCTGCTGGAGCGGGTGGGCCTGAACAGCGAGCACGCCAACCGCTACCCCCACGAATTCTCGGGCGGCCAGCGGCAGCGCGTGGGCATTGCCCGCGCCCTGGCGGTGAACCCCGAGTTCATCGTCTGCGACGAGCCGGTCTCGGCCCTGGACGTTTCCATCCAGGCGCAGGTTGTCAACATGTTCGAGGACCTGCAGCAGGAGATGGGCCTGACCTACCTGTTCATCGCCCATGACCTGAGCGTGGTCAAGCACATTTCCAACCGCATCGGCGTTATGTACCTGGGCAAGCTGGTGGAGCTGGCCGACAGCTTCGAGCTGATCGCCCACAGCGTCCATCCCTACACCCGCAGCCTGATCTCGGCCATTCCGGTGGCCGATCCCAAGACGGCGCGCACGTCCAAACGCATTGTGCTGCAGGGCGACGTGCCCAGCCCGCTGAACCCGCCCAGCGGCTGCCGTTTCCGCACCCGCTGCCCCTACGCGGACGAGCGGTGCGCGGCGGAAGTGCCCCAGTTCAAGGAGGTCGGCCCCGGCCACTGGGCTGCCTGCCACCACCTGGACAAAGTGGCGGACTGACAGAAGATCCCGGGGTGTGCGTCCCGGAATTTTCGCCCGGTGTGCGGTTTTCACAGGACCATCACAAAAGAATTACAAAAGCCTGCAGGCTCTTGCACCGATGGTCCGCCGGGTTTATAGTTATGGTATTCATTCCTGAGGCAAAACCAGAGGGATTGGGTATAGTAATTTTTACATTGGAGGAAAAACCACATGAAGATGAAGAAATTTGTCGCTGTGGCGGTTGCCGGCTGCATGGCTGCAACGCTGGCTGCCTGCGGTTCCACCGCCAGCACCAGCAGCGCTGCCGCTTCCGAGAGCACTGAGGGTGCTACCGCGGAAGCTGCTGCCGAAACCACCGCGACCGGTTCCGGATTCACCGTTCAGCTCGGCCCCAACCCGGAGACCCTGGACCCCGCGCTGAACAGCTCCGTTGACGGTGCCAACACCATCATCACCATTTTCGAGCCTCTGCTGCTGATTGATGAGAACAACGAGGTTCAGGGTGGTCAGGCTGAAAGCTACGAGGTCAGCGAAGACGGCCTGACCTGGACCTTCCATATGCGTGACGGCCTGAAGTGGAGCGATGGCTCTGACCTGACCGCCAAGGACTTCGAGTACAGCTTCAAGCGTATGGCGGATCCCAACACTGCCGCTCCCTACGCCGCGACCGCTGTGGGCATGATCGCCGGCTTCGACGAGGCCCAGGGCAATCCTGACCCCGAAACTGGTGAGCCCACCACCGATCCCAACCCCGACGCGCTGCAGGTCGTCGCCAGCGAGGACGGCAAGACCCTGACTGTTACCCTGAGCTACCCCTGCTCCTACTTTGACAAGCTGGCTGCTTTCGCCGCTCTGTCTCCCGTGCAGGAAGCCACCGTTGAGGCCAACGGCGACGGCTGGTGCACCAGCCCCGACACCTTCGTCTGCAACGGTCCTTACATGATCACCGACTGGACCCCCAGCGAGCGCATCGTGCTCTCCAAGAACCCCAACTACGTTGGCGGCTGGGATTCCAGCAAGATCGTCTCTGACAACATCACCCTCCTGCTCCTGGAGGACTCCAGCGCTTCCTACGCCGCTTACAACAGCGGTGAGGCCCAGCTGATCAAGGACGTTCCCACCGATGAGATCCCCAGCCTGACCAAGGCCGAGGACGGCGGCGACTTCTACGTGGACAGCATCCTGGGCACCTACTACATCAGCCTGAACGACCAGCGTGAGCCGTTCACCGATGTGCGCGTGCGCAAGGCTCTGAGCCTGGCCATCGACCGCGACTACGTGGCCAACGTCATCATGCAGGGCACCTACAGCCCCGCCTACAACATGGTCGGCCCCGGCATCGTGGATGCTGAGGAAGGCACCATGTTCATCGACAACGCCAACGGCGGCGAGCCCTACATCGGCGAGGACTACGAGGCCGATCTGGAAGAGGCCAAGAGCCTGCTGGCTGAGGCCGGTTACCCCAACGGCGAAGGCTTCCCCACCATCACCTACAGCGCCAACGACGCCGGCTACCACATCCCCGTTGCGGAGTACCTGCAGCAGGCCTGGGGTGAGCTGGGCATCACCATGAACATCGACAAGGTCGACTGGGCCAGCTTCCTGCCCCTGCGCCGCGCCGGTGACTACGACATCAGCCGTAACGGTTGGGTCATGGACTACAACGACGCTTCCAACATGCTGGAGCTGTTCACCACCGGCAACGGCAACAACGACGGTAAGTACAGCAACCCCGAGTTCGACGCCGCCATCGAGGCCTCCAAGGTCGCCGATAAGACCGTCCACTACGAGCAGCTGCACAAGGCCGAGGACATCCTCATGGAAGACATGGGCTGCATCCCCGTCGCCTACTACAACGACTTCTGGCTGCAGAGCCCCTCTCTGAAGGGCACCTGGCACAGCCCCTACGGTTACTGGTACCTGCAGTACGGCTACATCGAGGAGTAATTCCCTCTGATGCCGGCCATCCGCTGACCGTATAAATACACATCCCCGCTGCGGGTTTCTGCGGCGGGGATGTGTTTGTTTATAGCCCTGAAAAAAGGACCGGTTCCTGCGGGAACCGGTCCTTTTGGTTCAGAGTTTCTTCGGTTCCTTCTTTGCAAAGAAGGAACAAACATCAGTCAAATTTGGCGCCCAGGGTGGCGGCCATGACCGCCTTGATGGTGTGCATGCGGTTTTCCGCCTCCCGGAAGACGATGGACTGGGGCCCGCTGAACACCTCGTCGGTGACCTCCATCTCGGCGCGGCCGAACTTCTCGCCCATCTCCTTGCCCACCGCCGTCTTGTGGTCGTGGTAGGCCGGCAGGCAGTGCATGAAGACCGCCGTGGGCTTGGCCCTGGCCATGAGGGCGGCGTTCACCTGGTAGGGGGCCAGCGATTCGATGCGCTCCGCCCACACTTCCACCGGCTCGCCCATGCTCACCCACACGTCGGTGTAGACCACGTCGGCGCCCGATACCGCGTCGGTGTTCTCGCTCAAAGTCACGCTGCCGCCGCTCTTTTCGGCCAGCTCCCGGCAGGTGGCCACCAGCCCGGCGTCCGGCCAGTAGGCCTTGGGGGCGCAGGCCACAAAATCCAGCCCCATCTTGGCGCAGCCGATCATCAGGCTGTTGCCCATATTGTACCGGGCATCCCCCATGTAGACGAACTTCAGCCCCTTCAGGTGGCCGAACTGCTCCTGCAGCGTCAGGAAATCCGCCAGGATCTGGGTGGGATGGAACTCGTTGGTCAGGCCGTTCCACACCGGCACGTCGGCGTACTTCGCCAGCTCCCGGACGATCTCCTGGCCGTAGCCACGGTACTCGATGCCCTCAAACATGCCGGACAGCACCTGGGCCGTGTCGGCAATGGACTCCTTCTTGCCGATCTGGCTGCCCGCGGGGTCCAGATAGGTGGTGCCCATGCCCAGATCGTGGGCCGCCACCTCGAAAGCCGACCGGGTCCGGGTGGAGGTCTTCTCAAAGATCAGCGCCACATTCTTGCCCCGCAGCACGTCGTGGAGCACCCCCGCCTTCTTCTTGGCCTTCAGCTGGGCCGCCAGGTCCAGAAGGTAGGCAATCTCCTCCGGCGTATAGTCCAAAAGCGTCAGAAAATCACGCCCCTGCAGATTCATCAGTATAACCCCCTATGCAGAAATTGTGCAACTTTATACAACCATTATCGCACGTTTTGCGCCATTGCGCAACCCCTCTTTGTTTATGGTATAATAGAGACAAAGGGGGTGACCGCATGGCCAAAGTCTACTTTCATGTGGATGTGAACTCGGCGTTCCTCTCCTGGTCGGCGCTGAAAAAGCTGCGGGAGGGGGAGACCCTCGACCTGCGCACCGTGCCCTCGGCGGTGGGCGGCGACGAGGAAAAGCGCCACGGCGTGGTGCTGGCCAAGAGCGGCCCCGCCAAGAAGTTCGGCGTCCGCACGGGGGAAAGCCTCTTCTCCGCCCGGCTGAAATGCCCGGAGCTCATCGTCACGCCGCCGGACTTCGACTGGTATGTGCAGAACAGCAAGGCGCTCATCGCCATCCTGCACGACTACACCCCCGACGTGGAACAGTACAGCATCGACGAGGCCTTCCTCGACATGACCGGCACCGAAGCCCTCTTCGGCCCGCCGCTGACGGTGGCCCACACCATCCGCAACCGGGTGCGGGAGGAGCTGGGCTTCACGGTGAACATCGGGGTGGCGCCCAACCGGCTGCTGGCCAAGATGGCCTCGGACTTTGAAAAGCCCGATAAGGTGCACACGCTGTTCCCGGAGGAGGTGCCCCAAAAGATGTGGCCGCTGCCGGTGGGGGCGCTCTTCGGGGTGGGGCCCAGCGCCGTGAAGCGGCTGAACCGCTGCGGCATCTACACCATCGGGGACCTGGCCCAGACCGAGCGGCGGGTGATCGTGGGCATCTTCGGCGCCCGGGGGGACACGCTGTGGAACTACGCCAACGGCCGGGAGGCCGACCCGGTGACCAAGCAGGCCACCCGGGACAACACCTACGGCAACAGCGTTACGCTGCCCCGGGACCTGGCAAAGCCCGAGGAGGCGGACGCCACCCTGCTGGCCCTCTGCGATTCGGTGGGGCGGCGGCTGCGCAGCGACGGCAAGACCGCCCGGGTGGTGACGGTGCAGCTGGTGGACAACGCCTTCCGCCGCACCAGCCACCAGCGGACGCTGCCCGACCCCACCAACTCCACCGACCGCCTCTACGAGGTGGCGCTGCAGCTCATGCGGCAGATGTGGCCCGCCCGCCCCGTGCGGCTGGTGGGCATCAGCGCCGAGAAGACCGGCACCGACAATTTCGAGCAGCTGGACCTCTTTACCGACACCACCCGCCGCCAGAAACAGGAGGCGCTGGACCGCACGGCGGACGCCCTGCGGCGCAAATTCGGCGGGGCGGTGGTGACCCGGGCCAAGCTGCTCACCCCCGAGACCCGGGCACCGGCGGCCCTCTCCGCCGCCAAGGAGCGGGACAAGGAAAAAAAGAAATAAGGCAGCCTAGGGGCCGCGCAGACATCCGTCTGCGCGGCCCTTTTGTCGTGCCATCGACCAAAAGCGGCCGGTCTGCCCAAGGGGCGCTGGCTCCGCACAAGGCGGAATCGAATGAGTGGAAAAGTCATTCTATTGACGGTAACCTCTTTCTGTGCTACGCTGGAGCGCACCCCGCAAAAATTGGTGAATCTGCACAAAAACAAGGCGAAAACAATGGAATAAATCACGATAACGCCAGATGGGGACCGGTATGATTCCAAAAAAGAACTATTGCAGGCAGATAAGATGGACTGCACTTTTACTTGTGCTGGTACTGGCGGGCTGTGCCGCAACGGTGCGGGCCAAGGCGGGGCAGACAGTGTCCACGGCGCTGTTCGATTTCACGGTGAGCGAGGCCCAGCCCCTCACCGAGTATCCGGGGGTGACGGTGCCGGAGGACCGGAAGCTCATCAGCCTGGCGATGACGGTGACCAACACCGGCACCGGGACACTGCCGGTCTTTGCCGGGGACTTCCAGTTCCAGTGGGGGAGGGCGAGTCGGATTTCGGCAGCTGTCTGGACGCGCTGGACGACCAGATGATGCCCTACGCCCGGGACCTGGCCCCCGGGGAGAGCGGCGGCGGCCTGATGCTGGTTCTGGTGCCCCGGGACTGTGAGCGGATGCAGGTGGTCTACCAGGAACAGCACGCCGACGGTACTCCGGCGGGCACCTACTTTGTGGAGGTGCCGCTGTGAAGCGGGTGCTGCTTTTCGGCGGCGCCTTTGTGACGGGGCTGGCGGCGGCTCTGCTGGCGGCAGCCGCCATGGTGGTGCTGCCGGGCTGGCTGCAGCGGGAAAGCTGGCAGGCCCAGCGCCCCGCCGAGGTGGTGCCCACGGCGGCGCCCGCGGCCGGGGAGGAAGAGAGCGCTCCCGCCCCCACGCCGCCGCCCCGGGATTTCACCGACCTGCTGGCCCGCAACCCCGACGTGGTGGGCTGGATCGCCATCGACGGCACGCCGGTGGATTTCCCGGTGACCCAGACCACCGACAACACCTACTATCTCAGCCATGACCTGGACAGACAGTATGACCCCGAAGGCATCCCCTTTGCCGACTACGAGTGCGACGCCGGGCAGAGGGACCACCTGATCATCTACGGGCACAACATGGGCAAGGGGCAGACGGCGCGGTTTTCCAGCCTGCAGAACTACCGCCACCCCGACTACTACACCCGGCACCCGGTCATCCAGCTGGACACCCCGGAGGGCAGCGCGCTGTACAAGATCGCGGCGGTGTATGCCCTCAGCGCCCGGCCGGAGGACGGGGACTACTTCGATTTCAACCGCCATGTGGAATTTGCCGACGAGGCCGACCGGCAGCGCTACCTGGACGAGGTGGCGGTCCGGTCCTTCTACACGGCGGGAGAACCGCCCCGCCCCGGCGAGCGGCTGCTGAGCCTGTGCATCTGCACCTACGAGATGGAGGACGCCCGCCTCATCGTGATGGCGCGGCCGCTGCGCCCCGGGGAGGACGGGGGACCCGACCCCGTGACGAAAAACCCGTCCCCCCGCCTGCCCGCCCGCTGGCCGGCCGGGGCATGACCCAGGTTTCGGATGGCGGCGGCCCCGGCTGTTGCCGCGGCCTGGCTGGTCATTCTGCGCAAAAAACTGAACGGATGACCCGGCGCCGGGCGGTCCTCCCCCGGGCAGCGCTGACTGCCTGACCTCTCCGGCGTCGCCCCAAAACAACAACACCCCCGGCAGCGTCTGCACGCTGCCGGGGGTGTTGCCCATATAAAACTTATTCCTCGGCGGATTCCAGGATCTCCTGGGCCACCTCGCCGCGGCTGCGGCGGGTGTCCATGGCACTCTTCTCGATGAGCCGGTGGGCCTCCATCTCGGTGAGGCCCCGCTTCTCGATCAGGAAGCACTTGGCCCGGTCCACCAGCCGCAGCTGGGCGATCTTGTCCAGCAGTTTCTGGTTTTCCACCCGCAGCAGGGCCAGCCGCTTGTAGTTGCTGGCCGCGATCTGCACGGCCTGCCGGAACTGGGGCCCGCTGAAGGGCTTGCCCAGCACCAGCACGCCGAAATCCTGCAATTTGGCGGAGATCTGTTCCGCCGTGCCGCTTTTCGCCAGCAGAATCACGCCGGCGTCGGTTTTCTGTACGGCATCGGTGCCCAGCTCGTGCCCGAACTCGTCGGGCAGCGGGGTGTTGATGACAATGACCTCGAAGTCCTTGCCGTCCATCTGGCGGCGGGCTTCGCCGCCGCTGGGCACGATGACAGGGCGGGTGTAGCCCAGCTCGGCAATGTGCCGGGCCAGGTATTCGTTGGCGTTGGTACCCGCCGATACGATCAGCGCCTTGGCCACAGGCCGCCCCCTCCTCTCTGCATTGTGTTGGGCCCTGTCAGATGATCAGGAAGCCGTTGGCGCGTTCCCAGGCGTCCACGTCGGAGGCTGCCTCGTAGTCGTGGCACAGCAGGGTCTGGTACTCGAAGTACTTGTTCATCAGCGCGATGGGCAGTTCCTGGCTGATGAATTCGCTCTGGCCGGCCACCGTGATGGCCTCCCGCAGGGAGCGGGGCAGACTTTCCAGGCCGGCGGCGGCGCTGGGATGGAACAGGTTGCGGTTGACCGCCTCGGGCAGAGGCAGCTCCCGCTGGATGCCGTCCAGGCCGGCGGCCAGGATCAGGCCGATGACCAGGTAGGGGTTGCCGGCGGGGTCGGGACCGCGCAGCTCCACACGGCACTGTTCGCCGCTGGCGCTGGGCAGCCGCACCAGCTGGCTGCGGTTCTGGCGGCTCCAGCTTACATAGAGAGGGGCTTCGTTGGCGCCCAGGCGGGCGTAGGAGTTGGGCACCGGGTTGCAGAAGGCCGTCAGCTCCCGGGCGTGGGCCAGGATGCCCGCCACAAAGTGACCGGCCTCGCTGTCGGGGCGCAGATCCCCCTCAAAGAGGTTCTTACCGTCCCGCACCAGTGAGATATTCACATGCAGGCCGCTGCCCGGCTGGTCGGCCAGGGGCTTGGGCATGAAGCTGGCGAACAGGCCGTTGCGGGCCGCAATGGCCTTGACGGTGCTCTTGAAGGTGTTCAGATTGTCGGCGGACTGCAGCGCCGCGGTGTAGAGGAAGCATACCTCGTTCTGGCCCGGGCCGCTCTCGTGGTGGCTGTGCTCGGGGTGCAGGCCCATCTCCTCGATGGCGAAGCAGATCTCCCGGCGGATGTTCTCCCCCAGGTCCAGGGGCGGGATGTCGAAGTAGCCGCCGTGGTCCAGGGGAATGTGGGTGGGGTTGCCGTTTTCGTCGGTCTCGAAGAGATAGAACTCGCATTCGCAGCCCACGTTGCAGGTCAGGCCCATGGCCTTGGCCCGGCCCACCACCGACTGCAGATACCCCCGGCAGTTGCCCTCGAAGGGTTTGCCGTCGGGCAGCGTGATGTCGCAGTACATCCGGATGACCCGGCCTTCGGTGGGGCGCCAGGGCAGCACGGTGGCGGTGTCGGGATCGGGCCAGAGGACCAGGTCGCTCTCCTCCACGTTCATGAAGCCGGCGATGGAGGAACCGTCGAAGCTGATGCCCTGGGAAAAGGCGCGGGGCAGTTCGCTGGCAAACAGCGAGATGTTCTTCTGGTTGCCGAAGATGTCGCAGAAGGTCAGCTTGGCGAATTTTACATCGTTATCCTCCACGAAATTCAGTATATCCTGTGCGGTTCGTTTCATAAAAGCCTCCGTAAGAGCATCTTTCGTGCAAGAGCTGCCGCAGACGCAGATACCCGAAAGGCCCACCTGTGAATACGGGCGGGCCTTTCGAGCGGTGTAAGAAATAGGAAAAGGAGAATGGCAAATGGTTAGGAAGAAATCAGCGCCTTACTCGGTGTAGTACAGCATACGGCTGTAGCAGGGCAGGGGCCAGTATTCCTCGTCCACGAGTTCCTCGGCCACATCGGCGGCAGCGCGGAGCTTGGCCATGACGGGCAGGACCTCGTCGTGGAAGGCGTGGGCCTTGGCGCTCTCGTCTTCCAGTGCGCAGACCTTGTCGGTGACTTCCTTCAGTTCATCGGCAGCGTCGGACATCTCGTCGGTGTATTTGGACAGCGCCTGCAGCACCTTGGCCTCGGCCTTGGTGGAGATGCCTTCCACGGCGGCGGTCTTGGCAGCGGCGGTGTTGGCGACCTCGCCCATGTAGGCGGTGGCGGCGGGGATCAGCTGCTTGTTGGCGATCTTGAGCATCGTGCGGGCTTCGATGTTGATGATCTTGGAGTAGTGCTCCATCTCCACTTCGTAGCGGCTCAGCATCTCGGTCTTGGTCAGGACGCCGAACTCCTCCATCAGGGCGATGTTCTTGGGATCCTTCAGGGCGATCATGGCATCGGGGGTGCACTTGCGGTTGGGCAGGCCGCGGCGCTCGGCTTCGGCCTCCCAGGCCTCGCTGTAGCCGTTGCCGTTGAAGATGACGCGGCGGTGATCGTTCAGCGTCTTCTTCACCCAGGCGGCGGCAGCGCACTCGAAGTCGGCGGCGCCGGAGGTCTCCTCGGTGAACTCCTTCAGTTCCTTGGCCACGGCGGTGTTCAGGATGGTGTTCGCGTCGGACAGGTTCTCGGCGGAACCGGGCATACGGAACTCGAACTTGTTGCCGGTGAAGGCGAAGGGAGAAGTACGGTTGCGGTCGGTGGTGTCCTTGCTGAACTTGGGCAGGACATCCACGCCCAGGTCCATCTTCATCTTGACGGGGCCGGCGTAGGGAGAATCGGTGCAGACCGCATCGATGACCGCTTCCAGCTCCTCGCCCACGAAGATGGAGATGATGGCCGGGGGTGCCTCGTTGGCGCCCAGACGGTGATCGTTGCCCGGGGTGGCCACGGCGGTGCGCAGCAGATCGGCGTACTCGTCGACGGCCTTGATGACGGCGGACAGGAAGACCATGAACTGCAGGTTCTCCATCGGGGTGTCGCCGGGATCCAGCAGGTTCTCCTCGGTGGTGGAGATGGACCAGTTGTTGTGCTTGCCGCTGCCGTTGACGCCCTCGAAGGGTTTCTCATGCTGCAGGCAGACCAGCCCGTGCTTCAGGGCGATCTTCTTCATCATCTCCATGGTCAGCAGGTTGTGATCGATGGCGACGTTGGTGGTATCGTAGATGGGGGCCAGCTCATGCTGGGCGGGGGCCACCTCGTTGTGCTTGGTCTTGGCGGGGATGCCCAGCTTCCACAGCTCCTCGTCCAGTTCCTTCATGTATTCCGAAACGATGGGACGGATGGTGCCGAAGTAGTGCTCCTCCAGCTCCTGGCCCTTGGAGGGGGCGGAGCCGAACAGCGTACGGCCGGTGAGCACGATGTCCAGGCGCTTCTCATAGTCTTCCTTGCGGATGAGGAAGTATTCCTGCTCGGGGCCGACGGTGGTGGCCACGCGGGGCACATCCTTGCCGAACAGGTGCAGCACCTTGCAGGCCTGGTCGCTGATGGCCTGCATGGAGCGCAGCAGCGGGGTCTTCTTGTCCAGCGCCTCGCCGGTGTAGGAGCAGAAGGCGGTGGGGATGCACAGCACGTCATCCTTCACGAAGGCGTAGCTGGTGGGGTCCCAGGCGGTGTAGCCGCGGGCTTCCGCGGTGGCGCGCAGGCCGCCGGAGGGGAAGGAGGAGGCGTCCGGCTCGCCCTTGATGAGCTCCTTGCCGGAGAATTCCATGATGGCGGTACCGTCCGGCTGGGGGCTGACGAAGCCGTCGTGCTTCTCACTGGTGATGCCGGTCAGGGGCTGGAACCAGTGGGTGTAATGGGTGGCGCCCTGCTCGATGGCCCAGCGCTTCATGACGCTGGCCACCACGTTGGCCACTTCCAGATCGAGAGGCTGACCCTTTTCGATGGTCGCCTTCAGGCTCTTGTAGGTAGAGCTGGGCAGACGCTCGCGCATCTCATGCTCGTTAAAGACTTTGCTGCCGTAAAGTTCCATGACGGTTGCTGCCATAACTACTTACTCCTTACATCACATTAGTACAGAAAAAGGCGCTGCGAAAACACATTCGCAGCGCCCTTGCTGTTATGTTCCCATTATACGGGGTGTGATGGAAAAATGCAACTGGCGAACTGCTCAAATCCCGGGTGATTCCAAGGCAAAAACTGGCAATATTGTCCATCGCGGGGCGACAGGGGGATATGGTATACTAAGAATGCAGCCCCGAAAACGACACACTGCGGGCCGCCGGATGAGGTACAATACAATGGAAATTGAACGCAAATGGATGGTGAAGGGCTGGCCGGAGGGCCTTGCCATGACCGAGGATTACCGGATGGACCAGGGCTACATCAGCGTGCGGCCCACGGTGCGCATCCGGCGGGAGGCGCTGGCGGGCGGTCCCACGGCGCTGGTGCTCTGTTTTAAAGGTGGGGGCACCCTGAGCCGGGAGGAGATCGAGACCGAGATCGACGCCGAACTCTTTGCAAAACTGGAACATCTCATCGGCAAGCCGCTGATCCACAAGGAGCGGCGGGGGTATGCTTTGCCCGGCGGGCTGACGCTGGAAGTGAACTGCGTGGACCCGGATCTGCCCACCGCCTTCTGGTATGCCGAGGTGGAGTTTGCCTCTGAGGCCGCGGCCCTGGCCTGGGACCCGGCGTCGGCGGGGCTGGCAGAGTACCTGAACGACGAATGCACCGGCAAGCCCGGCTCCAGCATGGGGGAATATTGGCTGGAGACCCGGGGCCAGATCGCCTCTTTGTAAATTGTAAAATTGTGGCCCCTGCCTTTACAAATGATGACAAAACGGCTACAATAGAACTACCTACTTGTCGGCATGACCCGGGTGTGCCCTGCCGCCCGGTTCGGATCAACCAAGAAAAGAGGAACTGCCAATGAAACGTAAGCTACTGTTCGTCCTGGCCGTGCTGTCGCTCTGCGTGGTGCTGGCGGCCTGCAAGAAACAGCAGACCGACTCGCTGAGCACCCCCGCGGAGCCGGAAGTCACCGCCACGCCGGAACCCTCGCTGGAGCCCTACAAGGCCAACGTGCTCACCGGCGAGCCCCAGGACGCGGATTACAAGAACCAGCGCATCACCGCCGTCATGGTGAACAACATTGTGGCGGCCCGTCCCCAGCGCGGCCTGTCCAAGGCGGACATTCTGTTTGAGATCAAGGTGGAGGGCGGCATCACCCGTTTCATGCCGGTCTTTACCGACTACCAGGACATCGGCGAGATCGGCCCGGTCCGTTCCGGCCGTGACCAGTTCTTCCGCCTGATCCTGCCCTGGCAGGCCCTCTACATCCACGAGGGTCAGTCGGTGGTCATGCAGCAGTATGCCATCGACTACAGCTACGGCAACCTGAACAACAACGACGGCGCCAACGGCTACCGCGACTACGGCCGCGTGAACTGGGCGGGCGCCTCCTACAACAACGGCAACCTGGCGCTGGAGCACACGATGTACACCAACTCGGAGAACATCCAGAAGTACATCGACGACAACAGCGTGGATATGAACCGCACCTACAACTCCACCTTCTTCAACTTCGTGGATTACCGTCTGGGCCAGACCCGCGACCTGTCCAACAGCGTGGACAGCGCCTACAGCGACAAGTACGGCCCGGTGGTGGGCGACGGCGAGTATATCGAGATCGAGCACAGCCCTTCCTACAAGACCCGCTTCATCTATGACAGTGCCTCCAACACCTACAAGATGCAGCAGAACTACTCGGACGGCCAGTGGCGCGATACCGTGGACGAAGCGGCGGACAACACCGTGCTGAGCTTCCCCAACGTCATCGTGCTCTACACCGACATCCACACCTATCCCGGCCATGAGGCCAAGGACCTGCAGTACGCCGAGTACGCCTGGGGCGGCGTGGGCTACTACTGCTACGGCGGCAAGTGCGAGAAGATCTACTGGCAGAAGGGTACCCCGCTGGAGGCCCTGCGGCTGTACTACCTGACCGAGGACGGCCAGTGCAGCGACACGCCGGTGGAGATCAACATCGGCAAGAGCTACGTGGCGGTGACCGACGTGGACTACGCCGAGAACTTTGTGCACAGCACGCTGGACGGCGTGGATCTGTCCAGTGCCACCACCGTGACCTATGAGAGCAGCTATGTGGAGGACGACGCCGAGGAAGGCGAGACCCTGGGCATGAGCACCGACGATCTGACCAACAGCGCCACCGGCAGCGGCGAGGCGGACACCACCGCCGAAGCCCCGGCGGAGGAAGCTCCTGCGGACAGCGCCGCCGAAGCCCCGGCGGAGGAAGCTCCTGCGGACAGCGCCGCCGAGGCGCCGGCCGAGGAAGCCCCGGCTGCGGAGGATCCCGAAGCGGTGGGCTGATCCGGCGTCGGAATCCCGGTACGAGGAAACGAGCAGCGCAGTCCGCCCGGTGCGGGCTGCGCTGATTTTTTGGAAAGGACCTTTCTATGAAACGAACCATCCCGGCCGTCGGCATGACGGCGGCCCTGCTGGCGTCGCTGCTGTTCAGCGGCTGCAGCTTCCCGGGGGGCACGGCGTCGTCCCAGGCGCCCGCCACCCAGGAGACAGCGGCTCCCAGCGCCGAGCCCACCCCCGCGGCGGAGCCGGTGCCCAACCCGCTCACCGGCGTGGCGGATGCCGACTACACCAACCGGCGTCCGGTGGCGGTGACGCTGCGCACGCTGGAGGGCGCCGCCCCCCAGTGGGGGCTGTCCAGCGCCGACGTGCTGGTGGAGGGGGTCAGCGAAGGCACCACCGCCAGCCTGATGGCCCTCTATTCCAGTGTGGACAACATCTCCAAGGCGGGGCCGGTGGGCCCGGGGCGGGACCTGCTGCTCCAGATGGCGCTGCCCCTCAACGCCCTGCCGGTGCACATCGACAAGAACATCTACGCCTCCAACCTGCTCAACGCCCTGACCTACCAGGACCTGGACGGCTACCACATCGGCAAGGCGGCCTTCGCCTTTGACCAGGACCGCCAGAACGCCGGCTACCGGGAGGAAAACTGCTGGTACACCACCGGCGAGCTCATCAAAAACGGCCTGAACACCTACGGCACCTCGCTGGAGGGGGCCAACACGCCGCTCTTCGTCTTCGGGGAGCGCCCGGCGGTGGAGGAGAGCGCCCGCAACGCCACGGCGCTGACCATCGCCTTCTCCCCCGACGACGGCGAGCAGCTGAACTACGCGGCGGACACCGGCCTCTACGTCAAGACCAACGCCGACGGCTCCCCCACGGTGGACGCCGACAACGGCCAGCAGGTGGCCTTCACCAATGTGCTGGTGCTCTACGCCTCCAGCGGCATCAAGGATGACGGCTACACCCGGGACTACGACCTGACGGGCGGCACCGGCCTCTACCTGACGGGCGGCGCCTGGGAGCAGATCCAGTGGACCAAGGAGGACGCCACCGGCCCGCTGCAGCTGACGGCGGCGGACGGCAGTCCGCTGGTGGTCAGCCCCGGCAAGAGTTTCATCGCCATCTGGGGCGGCTACTACGGCCAGAGCCTGACCCTCACCGGCGCCGACGGCACGGCCCAGACCCTGCCCGAGAAGCCCGCCCTGCTGGAGAGCGGCGTCAGCGACGAGGCCGCCGCGGCGGCCCAGGCGGAGTTTGACGCCAAACAGAAGATCATCGACGCCCAGGCGGCGGTGGATGAGGCCAACGCCCAGCTGCCCGACGCCCAGACCGCCCTGGAGGAAGCCCAGGCGGCCCTGGAGGAGGACAGCGAGAACGCCGATCTCATCGCCAAGCGGGACGAGGCCCAGGCCCTGGTGGACAGCCTGAACCAGACCATCGCCGACAACCAGGCCATCCTGGACGCGGCGGGGGTCTCCGCCACGCCCACCCCGGCCCCCGAGGAAGCCGCTTCCTCCTCGGAATCCGGCGAATAAAAACAGCAAACCGCCCCGGCATTGCCGGGGCGGTTTTGTTATGCTGTTATTCCTGTTCCATATCGTCCAGATAGCCCGACGGCACCACGTCGTAGGCCTCGGCCAGATGGTCCCGCATCCACATCTCGGCATCCAGCCGCACGCTGTAGCCGGCGCCGGGGTCGGTCATCCACTCCTCCGGCTTGCGGAAGGGCAGGGCGTGCTGGGCCAGCATGTTCATGATGACGCCGCCGTGGGTCACGCAGGCGGCCTCCTGGGTGTGGGTGCGCAGCATGTACTCGAACATCTTCATGAGCATCCCCGAGGTGCGGTTGAAAAAGGCCTGCCGGTCCTCGGCGCCTTCCGGCACCGCCCGGCTCTTGGGATCCATCCACTGGGCGAACTCGGGGTCCTTCACCAGCTGCTGCAGAGGCTTCCCCTCAAACTTGCCGAAGGCCATCTCCCGCAGGTCCTGCAGCTCGATCTGCCGCACCCCGGGAAAGAGCAGCTCCGCCGTCTGGGTGGCTCGCAGCATGGGGCTGGTGAAGACCAGCGGCACATCGGGATAGGTGAAGCGGTGCTTCAGCTCCTCCAGCTGGGCACGGCCCTCGTCGCACAGCGGCAGGTCGGTGCCGCTGCCTATGTACAGCCCCTGCAGGTTGCCGGCCGTCAGGCCGTGGCGGATCAGATGCAGTTTGTAATATTTCACGTTGGAATCTCCTTTTCCTTCAGCGGGTATCGCTACCAGCATACCCCAAAACCGCCCCTTCTGCAACGAAAAATAGTTACAATTTGGTTACAAAAACGACGCCCCGACCCTCTTTGCCAAAATTTGCCCACAATATTTATACCTGTATCCGGCGCCGGGTCCCCAAATGTAGGCGGGCCCGGCCCGCCCTGCGTCCCGCGGCCCCGGGACGGGGGAAAAACGTGTCGGAATCCGGGTTTACAAAATGTTTTTTGCCGGATATAATATACAACACGTAGAAAGATGGGCGGCCCCTGCGGCCCGGCGCCCTGCGCCGGTGGGACCCGCCCCGGAAGAGGACAACTATGGCCATGGAGTTCAGCCGGATCCTTACGCTGCTGCGCAAGGAGCGGGGTATCACACAAAAACAGGCGGCACAGGACCTGGGCATCAGCCAGGCCCAGCTTTCCCATTACGAGAAGGGCATCCGGGAATGCGGACTGGCCTTTGTGGTGCAGGTGGCGGATTATTACGGCGTCAGCTGCGATTATCTGCTGGGCCGCAGCGCCGAGCGCAGCGGTCAGACCATCCGGGTGGAGGACCTGCCCGACGCCAACGCCGCCACCAGCGGCAGCGTCTACCGGGGCAGCGTACTGCCCACCATGTACAAAAAGCTCATCGAGAATTCCCTGGACATCCTCTACGACAAACTCCAGGAGAGCGGCGACAAGGAGCTGGTCACGGCCATCAGCCGTTACCTGATGCTGGCGGTCTACAAGGTGTTCCGCCAGCTGTACGATGCCTGTCCCCGCAACGTGAAAGGGATGTTCCGCATCGGCGGGGCCCGGTGGCAGGCCAGCGCCGACGCCGCCATGCGGCTCACCGAGGCGGACCTGACCGAGGTGCTCACCGGGGAGGACGGCACCCGGGACAGCAAGGACCCCGCCACCATGGCGCTGACCACCGAGCGGCTGACCCACGACTATCCCCGCCACGCCACCAGCCTTTTAAACCTGGTGAAAAACGCCGAGGAATCCATGCGCGGCCTGCACAGCGCCGAATAAGCGGTTACACAAAACCCGCAGCCCCTGTATGAGGCCGCGGGTCATTTTTATTTGCCGGTCAGCGCCTTGCGGCAGGCCGGACAGACGTATTTTCCGTGGAGCTGGACGGATCCCGGCACCACCTCGCCGCAGAGGGCGCAGGCGTCGGCCGGCCGGTATTTGCGCAGCAGAATGGCATCCCCCTCGGTGAGGATCTCCAGCGGCGTATCGGCGGTAATGCCGAAGGTACGGCGCAGCTCCTTGGGCAGGACCACCCGGCCCAGGGAATCGATATGACGGACGATCCCAGTGGAAATCATCGTTGTTACCTCCTGTTTCCGCAACGGTCGAATTGCGGCAGTTCATGCAAAATATGGGGGATTTTTGGGTTGCCCGGCGCAACTTCTTGTAGATATTATACGAGTGTTTGGTAATATTGTCAATATTTGGAAACTATAAACCGTTCGACAAAAAGCGACGGAAGACGCAGCATCGGCAAAAATAGATTGCCTGCTTCGCGTGTGGCGGAAAACATGCTGGAAAATGAAGACTGGTGTCGGATTTTCCCCGGACTGTTACAAGTCTGCAACAACTTCGACACAACTCCGCGGTACCATATTCCCAAAGCCCGCCCGAACACAAGAAGGAGCACAAGATGGCAAAAGGACGTGTCGTACTGTATGAGCAACCCCGCACCCCCGCCCGGCCGGTCTGCACCGGCCGGGCACGGCGGCGCCGCCGCAGACGGGGCGTCCGGCGGCTGCTCTTTGCCCTGGCGGCGCTGGTGGTGGCGTCCGCCGTGGGCTATGTGCTGTGGTACACCCACCCGGCCCGTCAGAGCACCCTCGAAGACCCCGAGCGCAGCCAGGTGGAAGGGGAACTCACCGCCGACGGCGGCAGCACCGGCGCCGCGGCGGCCGCCGTCACCGGCGACGGGGCCATCGTGGTGGCCATCGACCCGGGCCACGGCGGGGTGAATCCCAACATCGGCGCCGAGGACTACGGCAGCGAGGCAAACGGCCTGCGGGAGAGCGAGGTCACCCTGGCCACCGCCCGGGCCCTCTACGACCTGCTGGCGGCGGACGACCGGTTCGCCCCGGTGCTCACGGCGGACGGCAGCCAGTACTTAAAACCCAGCGAGCGGGGCGCCGCAGCCCAGGCGGCGGGGGCCGAGCTGCTGCTCTCCATCCACCTGAACTACGACAGCGGCAGTTCCACCAGCGGTTTTGAGTGTTACGCCGCCCCGCCCAACCTCTCCACCAACGGCGACAGCGTCCGGTTCGGCCAGCTGCTGGCGGATTCCTTCAGCGAGATGGGGCTGCGGCTGCGGGGCACCAACGGCGTGCGCTACTTATATTATGATCAGAACGACAACAAGCAGATTTACGAATCCACCGACACCACCGTCCGATGGGACCCCACCTTCACGGTGCTGTCCTCCTGCGGGTGCCCGGCGGTACTCTGCGAGGAAGGGTTCATCACCAGTCCCTCCGACATGGCCCTGCTCTCCGGCGACGGGGGCTGCCAGGCGGCGGCCCAGCGGTACTACGACTGCATCTGCGCCTACTTTTCCCTGAACTGAGGACGACCCCTGCGCGAACTTTGCGCGCGGGGGCCGTCTTTTTTGTTGTTTTGCGGGCGGCGGCCGGGTACGCCGGACTTTTGCCGGGATTTTCGGCAGGGTTTGTCCGGCGGGGGGACAAAGGCACAGTTTCCCACTAGTTTTTGGATTTCCCCGGCCTGCGGCAAAAACCTCCGATTCCCCCGTGGTATAGTGCAGCTACCGTACGGCATACAACATAAAGGGGGAACCGATCTATGGCTGTCTTTACCAATACCAACCAGAAGGTACATACTCCGCCGCTCCGGCTGGAGGCGCTGCTGCCCGCGGGGGCGCGGTGGTCAGCACTGGCCTGGCAGGGGGCCGCGGCTGTCACGGGGGCGGTGCTGGGCGCCGGACAGATCTACGGCGGCGCCGCGCCCTTCGGGCTGGCGCTGGTCATCGGGTGTCCGCCGGCCTATCTGCTGGCTTCCGGCGTGGGGGCGCTGGCGGGGAGTCTGCTCTTTCAGCCGGTGGCCATGGGGCTCAAACTGGCGGGGGCGCTGGCGGCTGCCGTGGCGGGGCGGTGGCTCAGCGGCGGCAATTCCCGCACGGCGGCCTGGGCCGGGGGCCTTACGCTGCTGGCCATCCAGGCCCTGGGCATTTTTCTGGCGGGGGGCATCCTGGACCCTGGCCAGACCGTCGCCACGGGATGCACGGCCCTGCTGGCGGCGGGAATCGGCTGGGCGTTTCTCCGTTTTCCGGTACAGCAGCCGGGCGGGGCCTGCCTCTGGCTGGCGGTGGGGACGGCCTGCCTCCAGCGCTGTACCCTCGGACCGCTGGCTCCGGGCCTGGCACTGGCGGCCGCGGCGGGGCTCTGCGCGGCCATCGCCGGGACGCTGGAACAGACGGCGGTACTCAGCATCGCCCTGGCGGCCGCCCTGACGGCGGCCAGTCCCCAGCTGTGCTATGCGGCCCTCAGCGTGGCGCTGGGCAGCCTGGGGGCAGCCTGTCTGTTCCCCGGCGAGCGGTGGCGCTGCGCGGGGGTCTTTGTGGCGGGCTGCACGGTGGGGGCGCTGGCCGCCCCCGACGCCGCCGGCGTGCTGCCGCTGGCTGCCGGGGGCGGGGTGGGCCTCTGCGCGGCGGTGGCCCTGCCGGGGGAGTGGCTGCGCACGATTTTTCCGCCCCCCGCGCCGCCGGTGCAGTCCCAGGGCCTTACCGGGGCCGCCCGCCGCCTGGCCAACGTGGCCGATACCTTGAGCGACATCGCCGACACCGTCAACGCGGTGTGTGCCCGGCAGATGCCGCCCAAGGGGGAAAACTTCGATTTCGTGGTGGAGCACATCGCCCGCACCACCTGCCAGACCTGCACCCGGCGCAACCGCTGCTGGGTGCGGGGGTATGCCACGGCGATGGACGGGCTGTATCAGCTCAAGCCCACCCTGGAGAGCACCGGCCATGTGGAGGTGGAGGACCTGCCGGGACAGCTCTCGGTCTGTATTCATCCGGGGGACCTGTGCACGGCGGCCAACCACGGCTACCGGCTGTGGCGCAGCCGCCGCCAGACCCGGGCCCGGGCCACCATGCTGCGCACAGCCCTCACCGAGCAGTACAGCGCGCTGGCGGGGGCGCTGGCCCAGCTGGCGGGCAGACTGGGCCAGGCGGGACTGCCCGACCCCCGGCGGGAGGCCCGGGTGGTGCAGCTCTTCGGGGAGCTGGGGCTGGACGCCCTGGAATGCAGCGTGAGTTCTGATCTGGCGGGACGGCTGTCGGTGTCGGTGACCATCGCCCGCACCCGCTTTGCCGAGGAGGAGGTGACAGCCCTTACCGGGGAGGTGAGCCGCATCTGCCGCCGGGACCTGGATATCCCTGAAATCACCCATTGCCGCACCGTGACGATGCTGCATTTCGGCGAGCGCCCGGTGTTCCGGGCGGAGTTCGGTGCAGCGGCCCACCCGGCCAAAGGACAGACGGTGAGCGGCGATGCGCTGGAACAGTTCTGCGACACCAGCGGCCGGGCCCAGATGCTGCTCTGTGACGGGATGGGCACCGGGCGTCCGGCGGCGGTGGACGGCCAGATGGCGGCCCGGCTGACCAGCCAGCTGCTGCGGGCGGGCTTTGCGGCGGAGAGCGCCGCACGGCTTGTCAATGTGGCGCTGGGGCTCAAGAGCGCCGAGCAGGAATCCGGCGCCACGCTGGACCTGCTGACGGTGGACCTTTACACCGGCCGGGCGGGGCTGTTCAAGGCGGGGGCGGCGCCCAGTTTCCTTGTGCGGGGCGGGGTGCCCCATATGCTGGAGGGCGCCAGCCTGCCCATGGGGGTGATGGACAGCCTGGTGGGCCGCTCCACCACCTTCGGGCTGGACGCCGGGGACTGGGTGGTGCTGGTCAGCGACGGGGTGCTCACCGACGGCACCCAGTGGCTGCTGGAACAGCTGCAGCTCAGCGCCAAGCTGGGCCACACGCCCCAGCAGGCCGCCCAGACGCTGGCCGACGCGGCGGTGCGCCGTGCGGGGGAGAAGCAGGACGACATCACGGTGGCGGTGGTGCGGCTGGCGCAGCCCTGAGCGCTGGCGCTGCAAAAGGGGGAACAGGCCCGCCGGTCGGCGCACTGCGCCCGCAGGCGCGTTTCGCAGGTTAACCGCTGCGCAGCAGCGGCTCCTGGGCCGGAAATGTCCGCCGACGCAGACGGTTTTCAGGTGCCATTTGCCACTTGTATAAAAATATTTCCAGAAATTCAGAAAAAACTGTTTAAAATTCCACAAATATGTGGTAAAGTAGTATCAATCGGTGAGAAATGTTCAAATTCACCATAATTCTACGCCGCGGGGCGGGAGGTAAGGCCCCGGCGCGAAAAGAGGTTTGACGATTCATGGACTATGCAAGCAAAGACATCCGCAACATTCTGGTAGCCGGGCATGCCGGCTGCGGCAAGACGACGCTGGTCGAGGCGCTGCTGTATCTGAGCGGTGCCACCGAGCGCATGGGCCGTGTGGAGGACGGCACCACCGCCAGCGATTTTGATCCCGAGGAAGCGCGCCGCAAAGCCTCGCTGAATTCCAGCGTGATCCCGGTGGAGTATGAGGGCATCAAGTACAACCTGATCGATACTCCGGGTCTTTTCGACTTTGAGACGGGCGCGGCCGAGGGCGTCATGGCGGCCGAGAGCGTGCTGATCTGCGTGTCGGGCCGGTCGGGCGTCAGCGTGGGCGCCGAGAAAGCCTATCGTCTGGCCTGCAAGCAGAACAAGGCGCGGATGATCTTTGTGACCAAGGCGGACCTGGAAAACGCCGATTACTTCAAGATCCTCGAACAGATGAAGATCGAATTCGGACCCAGTGTCTGTCCCTGCGTGGTGCCTGTGCGTCTGGACGACGGCACCGTGGCGTACATCAACCTGTTCAGTCAGAAGGCATTCAAGTACGAAGGCGGCAAGCAGATCCAGATCGACCTGCCGGACATCGGCCACCGTTTTGAGGGCTTGATCCAGGCCATGAGTGAGGCCATCGCCGAGACCGACGAGGCCCTGATGGAAAAATTCTTTGAAGGGGAGCCCTTCACAACGGAGGAGATCGTCCAGGGCATGGCGGCCGGTGTGCGTACCGGCCAGATCACGCCGGTGTTCTGCGGCAGTGCCGTGAACAACCAGGCGCTGGATATGCTGCTGTACAACATGAACGTATTGCTGCCCGGCGCGGACACCGCCGCGGCGGTGGGCGAGACGAAGGACGGCGAGCCGGTGGAAGTCACCGCCGACCCGGATGCCCCGGTCTGCGCCTACGTCTTCAAGACGGTGGCGGACCCCTTTGTGGGCAAGCTGAGCTTTATCAAGGTGCTGTCCGGCAAGCTGACGGCCACCAGCAATGTGGTGAACGCCCGCACCGGCCAGCCCGAGCGTCTGGGCAAGACGCTGACGGTCTGCGGCAAGAAGCAGACCGATACGGCGGCCATCGGCACCGGCGATATCGGCGCGGTGGCCAAGCTGGCCACGGCCAAGACCGGCGACACGCTATGTGATCCCGCCCGTGTGGTGGCATTGCCGGCGCCCAGCTATCCCATTGCCAGCTACCGCATGGCGGTCAAGGTGGCCAAGAAGGGCGACGAGGGCAAGGTGTCCGGTGCGCTGACCCGTCTGATGGAGGAGGACCCGGCCATCACCTTCCAGGTGGACCCCGAGACCAAACAGCAGATCATCGGCGGCCTGGGCACCCAGCATCTGGAAGTGGCGGTGGCCAAGCTGAAGAACAAGTTCGGCGTGGAGATCACGCTGGAAACCCCGCGGGTACCCTACCGCGAATCCATCCGCAAGAGCTGCAAGGCCCAGGGCCGGCACAAGAAGCAGACCGGCGGTCACGGCCAGTTCGGCGATGTGTGGATCCAGTTCGAGCCCATCGAGGGGGAGGATATCGAGTTTGCCGAGAACGTCTTCGGCGGCAGTGTGCCCAAGAACTATTTCCCGGCGGTGGAAAAGGGTGTCCGTCAGGCCGCCGAGCACGGCGTGCTGGCGGGATATCCCATGGTGGGCATGAAAGCCACCCTGCTGGACGGCAGCTACCATCCGGTGGACTCCAGTGAAATGGCGTTCATCATGGCGGCCAAGCTGGCCTACAAGGCGGCCATCCCCGAGGCGGGACCCGTGCTGCTGGAACCCATCGGCGCCCTGAAGGCGCATGTGCCGGCGGACAATACCGGCGATATCATGGGTGAGGTCACCAAGCGGCGCGGCCGCGTGCTGGGCATGAACCCCGACGAGGACGGCATGCAGGTGGTGGAAGCGGAAGTGCCCATGGCGGAAATGCAGGATTTCACCACCTTCCTGCGGCAGCTGACCCAGGGCCGCGGCTGGTTTACCTTCGATTTCGTCCGGTATGAGGTCCTGCCCCAGATGCTGGAAGCCAAGGTCATCGCCCAGGCCAAGGAACTGGGCAACCTCTCCGACGACGAGTGACCCGCGCAAGGGGTGCTTGTTCCTGTTCTTTCTTTGCAAAGAAAGAACCAAAGAAACTCCAAACAAAAATCAGGAGGTCATGGCGTATGCCATGGCCTCCTGATTTTTAATTGAAAGTTCTTTTGGTCCTTTTCTTACAAGAAAAGGACAAGAGCAGGACAGTACCCTTTTCGCGGGTCACAGCGCCGCCAGGGCGGTGCGCAGACGGGCGAGGGTTTCCTCCCTGCCCAGCATGGCGGCCAGATCGGTGCCGCCGCCCGGCGTGCGGCTCTTGCCCGAGAGCGCGATGCCCAGGGGATAGAGCAGCCATCCGTTCTTCTTCTCCATCGCCTCGGCCTGGGCCTTGCAGGCATCAAAGATGGCGTCCCGGTTCCAGTCGGTGACCCCTTCCAGCACCGGCAGCAGGGCAGTCAGGGCCTCTTTTGCACTTTCCGGGGTGGTCTTCTGCTTCTTGTTGCGGTAGAGCTCTGCATCATAGGGCAGCACGGCATCGAAGAAATCCAGCTGGGGCGGAATATCCTCGAGCACCTCGCAGCGGGGCTGGAGGTTGGCGCAGAGCAGGTCGCGGTCGATGTCGCGGTGCACGGCGCTGTCGATGAAGGGGTCGGCCAGACGGCGGAACTCTTCGGGGGGCAGGGCGCGGATGTAGGCCGCATTGATGGCCCGCAGTTTGAGGGGGTCAAAGATGGCCGGGGACTTGGAAATGCGGGCAGGGTCCCAGATCCTAATCATCTCGTCCAGGGTGAAGATCTCCTGCTCGCCCTCCGGCGCCCAGCCCAGCAAGAGCAGATAATTCAGCACCGCCTGGGGCAGATATCCCTTGGCCACCAGGTCCTGGTAGCTGGCGTCGCCGTTGCGCTTGGACAGCTTGTTCTGGGCGTCCTTCATCACCGGCGGGCAGTGGATGTAGACCGGCTTCTCCCAGCCGAAGGCATCGTAGAGCAGATTGTATTTCGGGGTGGAGGAGAGATACTCGCTGCCCCGGATGACGTGGGTGATGCCCATCAGGTGATCGTCCACCACGTTGGCAAAGTTGTAGGTGGGCATGCCGTCGGTTTTAATCAGGATCTGGTCGTCCAGCTCGCTGACGTTCACCTCAATGTGTCCGTAGACCACATCGTCGAATCCCGCCACGCCGCTCTCGGGGATCTTCTGCCGGATGACGTAGGGCTCGCCCGCCGCCAGCTTGGCCGCCACTTCCTCTTCCGAAAGGTTGCGGCAATGCCCGTCGTAGTGGGTCATCTCGCCGGCGGCCCGCTGTGCCTCGTGCAGCTCGTTGAGGCGCTCCTCGGTGCAGAAGCAGTAGTAGGCCTTGCCCGCCTTCACCAGCTGCTCGGCGTACTGCTTGAACATCCCCATCCGCTGGCTCTGCACGTAGGGACCCACGGGACCGCCAATGTCGGGGCCCTCGTCCCAGGTCAGGCCGGTGGCACGCAGCGTGCCGTAGATGATATCGGTGGCGCCCTCCACCAGACGTCCCTGGTCGGTGTCCTCGATGCGCAGAATGAAGGTGCCGCCGTTGTGGCGCGCCTGCAGATAGGTGTACAGCGCGGTGCGCAGGTTGCCCACGTGCATATACCCCGTGGGGGACGGCGCAAAACGGGTGCGTACATTGGATGCCATAAACAAAACCCCTTTTCCGCGCGGTTCCATAAGAAAACAAAGCCGCAAAACTCTGTCTGCAAAGCGGCCTCTGCTGCGTTATCGGGCTTTGCATTCCACCAAGGAGTGCCGGGATGGCGCAGCCACAAAAGCCCCAATGGGGCTTTTGACTGGCCAAACCGGTCTGCACTCCGTGCAGATGCCGCCCGTCATTTTGGGCGGCAAGGTTGCAGCCCTCTGCCTGGCATAGACCGCTTTGCAGCGGTTTTGCGGTGCTTCGCAGTTCTTGCAGAACCTTTGTTTTCTTATGTCGCCTGCGCTTTGTCGTTTGTACTGTGTTTCTATCGAAAGTATAGCGGCCCCGGCGGGGCCTGTCAACTTAAACGAGATACGGCTCGAACCGGTGCAGATCGTCGATCTTCACGGTGCCCCGGTAAAAGACGCCGTCCTCCCGGTACTCCTCCGCCAGCACGCTGCCCCGGCTGCGCAGAATGTCCGCCAGCGCCAGCTTGTCGTAGGGCAGCACCACCTCGATGGTGCGCACCCGGTGGGCCAGCTCCTCGTCCAGACGGGCCAGCAGCTCGGGCAGGCCCCGGCCGGTTTTCGCGCTGGTCAGCAGCATGGCCGGGTCAAAGGCCGTCAGGTTGGCGGCGTCGCACTTGTTGTAGACCACCAGCTGGGGGATCTCGCCGCAGTCCAGCGTGGAGAGCACCTCGTCGGTGACGGCCAGCTGCTCAGCGGCCTGAGGGTCGGAGGCGTCGGCCACCTTGACGATCACGTCGGCGAAGGCGGCCTCCTCCAGCGTGCTCTTGAAGGCCTCCACCAGATGGTGGGGCAGGCGGCTCACAAAACCGACGGTGTCCACCAAAATCACCTGCAATCCGCTGGGCAGCGTCAGCTTGCGGGCGGTGGGGTCCAGCGTGGCGAACAGCATGTCCGCCTCAAAGATCTGCTCGCCGCAGAGCGCGTTCAGCAGGCTGGACTTGCCCACGTTGGTGTAGCCCACCAGCGCGATCACCGGGACGTTATTCTTCTGGCGCGCCCGGCGGGTCTCGCCCCGGCGCTTTTCCATCTCCCGGAGTTTGCCCTCCAGGTGCTCGATGCGCTGGTGCAGATGCCGGCGGTCCAGTTCCAGCTTGGTCTCACCGGCGCCCCGGCGGGCACCGGCGCCGCCGCCACCGCCGCCGCCCTGGCGGCTCAGGCTCTCGCCCAGGCCCTGCAGCCGGGGCAGCTGATACCGCAGCGTGGCCAGCTCGGTCTGGAGTTTGCCCTCGTTGGTGGTGGCCCGGGCCCGGAAAATCTCCAGGATCAGCATGGTGCGGTCCAGCACCTCCACCTGCAACGCGGAGGAAAGGTTGCGGATCTGGCTGCCTGTCAGTTCGCCGTCAAAGATGGCGGCCCGGGCGTCCAGGTTCTGGCAGACCAGCCGCGCTTCGGCCACCTTGCCCTCCCCCAGCATGGTGGCGGCTTCGGGCACCGAACGCTTCTGCACCACCTCGGCCACCGCCTCCATGCCGTTGGCGTCGGCCAGCGCCCGCAGCTCATCGAGACTGCGGGCCATATCGTACCGGCCCTGGTCCAGTGCCAGCAGCACCACGGGAATGGCTTCCCCCTCGGTGCGCTTCTGGGCCGTGGTGCCGAAATCCAAGGTAATCTCGCTCATAGGTCCTCTTTGATCAGATGGTACGCCCGGCAGGGCACCGGCGTGCCGTCAAATTTGTGGTCGGTGATATCGTGGTCATAGACAAACCCTGCCTTCTGCAGCACGGCGCTGCAGGGGATGTTGTCGTTGGCGTGGCAGGCCGCCAGCCAGGACGCCCCCACCGTGCCGAACCAGTAATCCCGCACGGCGCAGAGGGCTTCGGTGGCGTAGCCCTTGTTCCACCACTTGCGCCCCAGGGCAAAGCCCGTCTCCCAGGGCAGGCCCAGCCGCTCGGTGTTCAGGTGCCAGCCGGTCTTCATGTCCTGGGCCGCAAACAGGCTGATGGTGCCGAACAGCACCCCGCTGTGCTTGTCGGCGATGCCCCACTGGTAATAGGTGGGCTCGGGATAGTGCTTCTCCCACTCGTTGAGCAGCTCGGCGGTCTCGCCCCAGGTGCGGTGGGCGTTCCACCGCAGATATTTGGTCACTTCGGGGTCGCTGGCCCAGTTGTTGTACATCATTTCGCAGTCGTCGATGGAAAGCCGGCGCAGCAGAAGGCGGCCGGTCTCCAGTTCCCGGGTGCCGCAATGTTTCATGGAAATCCCCCTCATTTTTTGATCAGGAACCGCCGCAGAATGCCCAGACCCATCTGCCACAGTTTGAGCAGCTGGGCGCGGTAGAGCGTGCAGTAGATAAACAGGATGGTGCCCACCAGCAGGAATTTGAGCACAAAATGCTGCCACAGCACCGTGCCGATGGCGGTCACCGCGAAGGCCAGCAGGAAGCCGGAGATGGTCTTGGCGAAGCTGGGGATCGTGCGGTAGTACATCTGGCCGGTGACGGTGCGGTAGAGAAAGGCAAGGCCGTTGCTGGCCGCCAGGGCCAGGGCAGCCCCCGGCAGGCCCATGTCGGGCACCAGCATCGTGCAGAGCAGGAAGTTGGACCCGGCGCCGATGGCAATGCCGATGGTATCGTGCCAGGGCTTGCGGGCGATGGAGTTGCCGTAGACGGTGCCCTCACACAGGATGGTGAAGACCACCGCCAGCATGAGCAGCGGGAAGATGGCAAGGCAGTCCCGCTTGTTGGAGAACACCCAGAAGATCACATCCTCAAACATGACCAGCACGCAGAAGAAGCCGAAGATCAAGAGGTTCAGCACGTCATGGACCCGGGCGATGCGTTCCTGCTCCTCCCGGTAGTGGGCGTAGACGTAGGGCCCCCAGTAGGTGGAGAAGCCCGCCTGGATGGCGGTGACCAGCTGGGCCAGGCTGTAGCCGAAAGCAAAGAGGCCCTGGGCGGTGTCGCCGCAGTAGTTGCTCACAAAGGAGAGGCAGACGCCGCTGGACAGGCTGAAGAGGATCTGGGCCGGGGCCAGGGCGATGCCGTAGGGCAGGGTGGTGCGGCCGATGCCGGCGGCCAGGGGGGCGGGCAGGTCGCAGAAAGCGGCGGCCCGGTACTTGAAGCCGAAGGCAATGACCACCACACCGAAGCTGAGGATGGCCGTGAGGGCCAGGATCGTCACGCTGGAGGTGAAGAAGCCGGGCAGCAGGTAGACGAGGTTATAGCAGCACTGCATCCAGAGGGTCTCGGCGGTGTAGGCCCGCAGGTCGTTTTCCAGCCGGAGCAGCACGTTTAAATACCGCACCAGCATGTAGAGCCCGGCGTTTACAAAAAGCAGCGGCACGATGCCCGGTCCGGCGGCGGCCAGGCCCAGGGCGGCGGCCAGGGGCTGGGCAAAGAAGAGGCTGCACACCACGCCCAGCACCAGCATGAAGGCCACCGAAAACCGGGTGCAGGCCGCAAAGAGCTGGCGGGGCTGTGCCCCGGCGGGGGGCTCATGGTAGAAGCGCAGCAGCGCCTGGTCCAGCCCCAGGATGCCGATGTTCATAAAGGTGGCGGTGTAGGTCATAAAGGTGACCGGCGCGCCCAGCACGGCGCTGGGCAGCAGGCCCTTCACCACCAGGGCCAGGCCGGTGATGACAAACCCCAGATAGGTGGCCACCGAATATTTCATCACGTTGCCGGCAAAGCTCTGGGCGGCGGATTTTTTTTCTGGCATAGCGCTCTCCTTTTACCGCAGGTAGGGCCGGATGCGTTCGGTCATGGCGGCGACCTGTTCGGGGCTCACGTGGGCCTTGTCCACATAGCCGTAGATGCGCTGGGCAAAGTTTGCCAGCGGCGGGCAGAAGCAGAAGACCCGGCGGGGTTCCCAGTGGTGGCGGTAGAGAAAATGCACCCCGGCCAGGGCGCAGTATTTGAGCAGGTTGAAGTGGGGGGTAAAGCCCTCGCCCATGGGTTCGTCCCGGGGCGGGTTCCTGTAGACATCCTCGAGAAGGTCGGCCATCCGGCGGTAGGCCGGCACCGGGGAGGGATCAAAGTAGCCCTCGATGACCTCCCGCTTGATGGGAAAGGGCGGGAAGGGGTCGGCCATGGCGGCGCAGAACTCCTCGTAGGAAGTCACATAGTGGGCGTCCTTGTAGATGACGGGGTCGTACTCGTGCTCGATGGGCACGGGGCGCAGGATGTGGCAGCTCTTGCCCGCCATGTACACCTCGGCGATGGCGGTGCTCATCCAGATGGAGATGGAATCCGCCGCCACGATCCACTGCTTGACGGAATCCGCAAAGATCACATGGAAGTTGGGCCGCTTTTGGGCCAGCTCTTCCAGGGCGGGGCTGTTCCACTCGCTGGGATGGCGGCGGTAGACAAGCTCCACTTCGGGGTGGTCGCCCAGATACCGGTCGAACCAGGAGAGGGTCTCGGCCATGGAAACCCGGTTGGTGCGGGCAAAGCCGGAAAAATCGGTGCCCGCCATTTTGGAGAGCTCCGCCACCTCGGCGTCACTCATGCTGGCGTAGCCGAAGCTGGAAATGTAGAGGTGCAGCTTTTTGGCGGGGTCCAGGCCGAACTTCTTGCAAAGTGCCTCTTTGCCCAGGAAATACCCCTCAAATTCGGGGCGCAGAAAGTCCATCATGACGGCGCCGGTGACGGGGGTGTTCTTCGCCTCCATGCCGTGGGCCTGCAGCCGGGCGGCGGTGCGCTTGCCCCAGCAGGTCTGGATGCACTTTTTGGCGTTGCCGTTCATGTTGAACCAGTCGCCCTCCTCCTGGGTGTCGGAGAGCATCTGCTCCCAGTGGAGGTTGACGATCTTGTTGCAATAGCCGATGTTATTGTACACATGGCTGTTGATGGCTTCGTTATCGTACATGCAGCTGGCCACCAGCACCTCGGGCTTGTCCTGCCGGAAAAGGCGGCGGTACTTGGGGTCCAGCAGCTGGCGGATCTCCACCTTGTACCCCCGGCGCTCCAGTTCTAATTTGAGCAGCAGGTCACTCTCGTATTCCCGGACCGTGTGCTCATACAAAATCAAAAAATCCAGTGCCACAGAACCCTCTCCTTGCCCTCAGGCTTTCAGGTCGCCGAACAGCTGGGCCGTCCAGTCGGGCAGGCCGTACCGTTCGTCCAGATGGAATCCGTCGTAAAATTGTGTGTCGTCGTCGGTGATGCAGCTCCCGCCCCACTCGTAGTCCAGCAGGGTAAAGGCGCCCTCCCCGGCCCAGCTGCGCAGGGTGGGCAGCACCTCGTTCTCCATGGCCTCGGTGATGCCGAACACATCGCACACTTCGGTGCGCACATTGTGGGCCATGGGGGGCAGCACCACAATGAGCTCAACGCCTGCTTCGGCGCACCGCTGCCCCAGGTCGTGCAGCCGCTCCAGCTGTTCGGTGTTCAGCGACCAGTTGCGGCATTTGGGCGTGATGGTGGCCGGGTAGTCGTAGAGTTTGCGGTGGAGCGGCAGCACGGTGCCGTCGTCGGCCAGGTAATCGCTCTCCACCCAGTCTCCCGACTCGATGGCGTCCGGCGTGCCCCGGATGGTATCCATCATCACGGTGAGGGCGTTGACGTTGTACTCAAGATTCAGGCAGTAGGCCAGGGGATTGTTCAAAGTCTCCTCCAGCTGGGCGAACCGGTCGGTGTTGTAGCCCTCGTTGAGGGTGTAGAAGGAAAGTCCCACCAGCAGGGTGTCCACCTGGTGGCTGCTGTCCAGCACATAGTCGGCCAGGTCCAGCGTTTCTTTCAAGGACGCCCCGCCGAAGGAAAGGTTCTGCCACTCTTCGCCGGAAAGCTCATCCACCAGGTCCATATCGAAGTGGGCCAGACGGCTGTCCCCCAGGATCAGATGGGTGCCGGGATGCTGCTGGTAGGCCCGCACCCGGGCCACCGGCTGGCTGGACCCGGCGGAAGATTTCAGGCCGAAGTAGTTGTTGGGCTCAAAGGCGATGAACACCACCAGCCACACCAGAACCGGGATGGCCAGCAGCGCCAGCTTTTTCAGGATATTTTTCACAGGCCACTCCTTTCTGTTGTGATGGCAGGGATGTTTTCAAAACCGTCTTCATCGGCGGACATCTCCGGCCCAAGAGCCGCTGCTGCGCAGCGGTTGGCCTACGAAACGCGCCTGCGGGCGCAGTGTGCCGACGATGAAGACACCTACAGGAAAATTTTGCCCAAAATTGTGTGCGAGGAGCCCGCGACGAGTGCGCGGTTTTGGGCAAAATTTGAAGAGGGGGAATCCAAAGGGGGGAATAGGCCCGTCAGGCACCGCCGTGCGGGACTGTTCCCCTCTTTGAGCAAAACTCAAAATCCCGCGTACATCCCGAAGCCCGCGTTGCCGAAGCCGCCGCTCTGCAGGATGTAGCCCGCCAGCAGGAAAATCACCAGCAGGTAATACACCACCCAACGGTGCTTTTCCCCGGCCAGGGCGATCTCGGCAGGTTTGTTTTTATAGGTGAAGGCCCGGCGGGTGTCAAGATAAAAGGCCAGTACCAGCACCACCGCGAGGAAGGCATAGTAGGCCGCCACCATGAGGGTGTTGGCGTAGAAACCGGTGTAGACGGCGCTGTAGAGTTCTGCGGCAAAGCGGCCGGGTGCCCAGCCCCGGAACCAGCCGGCCAGATACCCGAAGGCATCCCCCACGGTCAGGGTGCCGGCGGGGGCGGACCCCACCCGGAAGAACACCATGCTCACCGTCCACAGCACAAAGACCACGGCCCGTTTGGCGCGCACCACCCGGGCCGGGGCTTTCTTTTTGGGTTTGCCGAACCGGCGGTGGAGCAGCTCCTCCCCCAGCCGGTAGCAGGCCTGCAAAAGACCCCACACAACAAAGGGCAGGGTGTTGCCGTGCCAGAAGCCCGACACAAAAAAGACGATGAAGACGCAGGCCTCAGCGGGCAGGCGGGTCAGCTTGCCCCGGGTCACGCCGGAAAGATCGGCCCAGGCCAGCGGCATGAAGAGGTAATCCTGGAGCCAGGAGGAAAAACTGATGTGCCAGCGGCTCCAGAATCCCGAGAAGTTGGTGGCAAAGAAGGGCGTCTTGAAGTTTTCCGGCAGTTCGAGGCCCAGGAAAAGCCCCACGGCCCGGGCTACTTCGGAGTAACCCGAAAAGTTGAAGTAGAGCTGCAAGGTATACCCCACGGCGCCCAGCAGCAGCATGGGACCGCCGTAGTTCTGGTAATTGGGGAAGACCTCGTCCACAAAGACGCCCAGCACGTCGCTGACTGCCACCAGCTTGAAGAGACCCAGCGCCATGAGCCGCAGCCCCCGCACGGTGCGGGCGGCGTCAAAGCGGTGTTCCTCCTGGAACTGGGGCAGCAGCGCCCCGGCCCGGCAGATGGGCCCCTGGGTGACGGTGGCAAAAAAGTTCAGAAACAGCGCGCAGCGGATGAAACTGGGTTCCACCTCGCAGTCGCCCCGGGCGGCGTCGATGAGGTAGGCGATGGCCGCAAAGCTGTAAAAGCTGATGCCCAGCGGCATGGCCACGGCCTGCCAGCCCGCCAGCCCCTGGAAGGCACCGTTATATTTGAAGAAGGCAAGGATGCCCAGCAGCCCGATGACCCCCACCCGCAAGGCGGCAACCTTGTGGGGACCGGCCAGCGCCCGGCCGCAGAGGTAAGTGAACACCGCAATGGCGATGGTCGCCCCCAGCATGGACGGCATGGCCAGGGCGTAGAACACCCAGCTGGCCGCCAGCAGAAAGGGACTCTGGACGCGCCGGGGCAGATGCAGATACACCGCGGCCACCACCAGCAAAAAGCCGAAAAAGCCAAAACTCTGCAGGCTCAACGGCGCACCTCCTGACTATACATATAGAAGTAACAATTCATTATACACGATTTTACGATGCCACGCAAGAGAAAGCCCTGCGCCCCGGCCCGCAGGAAAATGCTGGCCCCTTGACGGCGCTGCCGTTTCGTGTTATGGTAGAGACATCTACGACCGGGATAAGTGGTGGAGTCTGTCATAGGACGCGGCGCGTCCTATTTATCCGGGGTCGGCCGGGGCAAGGGCGCTCCGGCCCGGCGGGACTTCCCCCAACACGGCGGGAAGCCCCGCCTTTTGTGTGCAAGAGGATTTTTTATGAAAGCAATCGTACATCTTCTCAAAAAGCAGCCCCCCGCGCGGATCATCGCCCTGGGCTTTGCCCTGGCCATCCTGCTGGGGGCGGCGCTGCTCAAACTGCCCGTCTCGGTGCGGGATACCGCCACCGTCAGCTGGACCGACGCCCTCTTCACCTCCACCAGCGCGGTCTGCGTCACCGGCCTCATCGCGGTCGACACCGCCGACACCTTCACCCCCTTCGGCCAGGCCGTGGTGGCGGGGCTCATCCAGGTCGGCGGCCTGGGCGTCACCTCCATCGGCATGGGCCTGGCCCTGGCGGCGGGGCGGCGCATCAGCCTCAAGGGGCGGTCGCTGGTGCGGGAGGCCCTCAACGTGGACAGCTTCGAGGGCATGGTCCGCCTGGTGCGCGCGGTGCTGTTTATGACGCTGTGCTTTGAGCTGGCGGGCGTTGTCTGCAGTTTCCCGGTGTTCATCCAGGATTTCCCGCCGCTGCACGCCTTGTGGATCAGCATCTTCCACTCCATCGCGGCGTTCAACAACTCGGGCTTTGACATTTTGGGCGGGCTGCGCAACCTGATCCCCTACCACGATAACGTCTGGCTCAACCTTGTCACCTGCGGCCTTATCATCTTTGGCGGTATCGGCTTCCTCGTCGTGCTCGACGTCATCAAGTGCCGGTTCCGCTTCCGCAAGTTCACGCTGCACACCAAAGTGGTGCTTACCACCACGGCGGTGCTGCTGGCTGCCGGCACGGTGCTGCTGCAGCTTACCGACGGCATCGGCTGGCTGGCGGCGTTTTTCCACAGCACGTCGGCGCGTACCGCGGGCTTCTCGACGATGCCGCTGGGCGAGCTCAGCAACGCGGGCCTGTTCGTGCTCACGATTTTGATGTTCATCGGCGCTTCGCCCGGGTCCACCGGCGGCGGTATCAAGACGACGACCTTCTTTGTCCTCATGCAGGAGGTCGCCTGCATCTTCAGCAAGCGCCGCCCCGGGGCCTTCCACCGCCGCCTGCCCGACGGCGCCATGCGCAAAGCGGCCACCATCGCGCTGCTGGGCATGATCGTCGTGTGCACCGGCACCTTCCTGCTCTGCGTGCTGGAACCCGACCTGACGCTGATGCAGCTGCTGTTTGAGGATGTCTCGGCCTTCGGCACCGTCGGCCTTTCCACCGGCATCACGCCGGACCTGCTGGACGCCAGCAAACTGATCCTGATCTTAACGATGTACACCGGGCGCGTCGGCGCGTTCACGCTGCTGTCGATCTGGGTCGAGCGCCCCGAACCTTCCGCCCGCTATACCGAGGAAGCCATCACCATCGGCTGATACCAAACTGGAGGCAGTTGTACCATGAAACTGAAAAAGAACGATTCTTCCGCGATGTACGGCGTCATCGGCCTGGGCCGTTTTGGCACGGCGCTGGTCAAGACGCTGGCCGAAGCCGGCGAGGAAGTCATCGCCATCGACAAAAATGAGGAGCGCGTGCGCGAGGTGCGCGCCTACACCGACTACGCCTTCGTGGTGGACAATCTCAGCGAGACCGCCCTCAAGGAGACCGGCATGCAGAACTGCGGCACGGTGACCATCTGCATCGGCGAGCAGATCGACATGAGCATCCTCACCACCATGCTGGTGATCAAGCTGGGGGTGCCCAACGTCATCGCCAAGGCCACCAGCGAGGTGCACGGCGAGGTGCTCAAGCGGATGGGAGCCACGGTGGTCTACCCCGAAGCGGACATGGCGGTGCGCATCGGGCGGCGGCTGATTTTCGGCAATCTCTTGGACTATGTGGCGCTGGCCGACGGCGTGGAGGTGCGCCGCATTGCGGTGGGCGGCCACGTGGTGGGCCGGAGCATCCAGGAGCTGGACGTGCGCCGGAATTACGGCATCAACATCATCGCGGTGGAGCGGGACGGCCACACCGACGTGGAATTCACGGCGGGCTACCGCTTTGTGGCGGGGGACACCGTGGCGGTGATCGGCAATGTGGACAAGATCGACCACTTTGAGAAGGAACTGCAGGACTGAAAAGGGCGCCGCGGGGATTTTCCTTGCAATTGCCGGGGGAATGCCGTACAATCAGGGTGACAAACATCGTGTTCTTTCCCGGAGGGGGGAAAAGTACACTGCACACAGGAGGTGCCCCGATTTATGGAACACTGCAATCCCATTCTGAAGAATCAGCAAAGTCCGCAGAAGTTCATCACCATCGGCGAAGTCATGCTGCGCCTGACGCCGCCCAACTACGAAAAGATCCGCATGGCCACCAACTTTGAGGCCAGCTACGGCGGCAGCGAGGCGAACATCGCCCTGGCGCTGGCCAACCTGGGGGTGGATTCCACCTTTTTCAGCGTGGTGCCCAACAATTCCCTGGGCAAAAGCGCCATCCGGTGGCTGCGCTCCAACGACGTGCACTGCACGCCGATGATCCTCTCCACCAAGGAGGAGACCCCCACCCACCGACTGGGTACCTATTACCTGGAGACCGGCTACGGCATCCGGCCCAGCAAGGTCATCTACGACCGGATGCACAGCGCCCTCACCGAGTACGACCTGTCCAAGGTGGACGTGGAAGGGCTGCTGGACGGCTTCGACTGGCTGCATCTGTCGGGCATCACGCCGGCGCTGAACCAGAACTGTGCCGACTTCATCCTGCGCTGCCTGCAGGTGGCCAAGGACAAGGGGCTGACGGTCAGCTTTGACGGCAACTTCCGCAGCACGCTGTGGAGCTGGGAGGAGGCCCGGGATTACTGCACCCGCTGCCTGCCCTACGTGGATGTGCTGTTCGGCATCGAGCCCTACCACCTGTGGAAAGACGAGAACGACCATTCCAAGGGGGACTGGAAGGACGGCGTGCCGCTGCAGCCCAGCTATGAGCAGCAGGACGAGATCTTCCAGCGGTTCGTGGAGCGGTATCCCAACATCCGGTGCATCGGGCGGCATGTGCGGTACGTACATTCGGGCAGCGAGAACAGCCTCAAGGCCTTCATGTGGTACGAGAACCACACCTTCGAGAGCAAGCTCTTTACCTTTAATATCCTGGACCGGGTGGGCGGCGGCGACGCCTTCGCCAGCGGCCTGATCTACGCCATGATGCACAACTACCGCCCCATGGATATGGTGAATTTTGCGGTGGCGTCCAGCGCCATCAAGCACACCATCCACGGCGACGCCAACATCACCGACGACGTGGACACCATCCGCAACCTGATGAACATGAACTACGACATCAAGCGGTAACCGAGCCGGACTGGAAGGGGAGCCGCGCAGAATGAAAAACGTATGCACCGGCGGACATGTGCCGACCGGTGCAGACACATACAGGGGAATTTGGCGGCAAATTGTGTGCGACCAGTGCGCGATTTGCCGCCAAATTTTGTCGAGGGGGGATCCAAAGGGGGGAATAGGCCCGTCAGGCACCGCCGTGCGGGACTGTTCCCCCTTTTGACACTCCGCGGGGCCCTTTGTGGTTTTTTTGTAAAAACCTTGTGCAGGGCGGACAAATGCGGTATAATACCTCTATATGTCACCCTGTGACGCCGACTTTTCATTTCCACCCATGGAGGTTTACCCATATGAAACGCACCCGTACCTGGATTGCTCTGGCTCTGGCGCTCTGCCTGGCCCTGTCGCTGTCCGCATGTTCTCCCAAGCAGGCCCTGAAGGATGCCGTCGTCAAGGCGGTGACGGTGCTGGGCTTCCGCGACGAGAGCGCGTCCGATGAGGAGGAGGCCACCAAGGTCATGGCCACTTCGGGCGGCGAGGTGACCTTCCCCGAGGGCTTTGATTCCACCTCGGGCAAGCTGGTGACCCAGGCGGCGGGGGACACCCTGTATGTGGCCTTCAACGGCATCCAGAACCGCAGCACCGAGTACTTTGTGGCGGCGTCGGACAGCCTGACCGTCACCGGCTATGCCACCACCGAGTCCACCAGTGAAAACTACCAGGTCTTCAAGGTGGCGGTGTGGCAGCTCTCGGACGACAAGGCCACCACCAGCTATGTGCAGGGTTCCACCGTCTACTACACCACCGACGGCACCTGCTACACCTACACCATCACCGGCCTGACCCCCGGCAAACAGTACAAGGTGAACATCAGCTACGATTCCAGCAAGTTCTATGTCACCGGCGGGCTGAAGATCCAGGGTCTGGGCAGCGAGGAACTGACCACCATCGAAGGGGAAGAGTAACGCCCGAAAACTGAAGAATCTGCCGCTCGTATCGTCGCTTCCGACGGTGCGGGCGGTTTTGTGGCTGCATAGAGAGGATGGAAAAAACGATGGAAAACAAAAAACAACTGCGCAACACGCTGATGCTCGTGGTGGCCGCGCTGATCTGGGGCACGGCCTTCGTGGCCCAGAGCGTGGGCAGCGGCTACATGGGCCCCTACACCTTCCTGGCCAGCCGCAGCTGGCTGGCCTGCGCCTTCCTGCTGGGGCTCATGGGGGTGCGGCGGGCAAACCAGCGCCGCCAGGGCAAACGGCTGCCCTTCTGGGTCCACGGCAAAACGCTGGCCATCGGCGGCGCCCTGTGCGGCGTGGCCCTCTTTGCGGCCTCCGCCGCCCAGCAGATGGGCATCGGCACCACCAGCACCGCCAAGGCCGGCTTCATGACCGCCCTGTATGTGGTGCTGGTGCCGGTGTGCGGCATCTTCCTGGGCAGCCGCCCGGGGGTCAAACTCTGGGCCTGCGTGGCCGTCAGCGTGGCGGGACTCTATCTGCTCTGCCTGGCCGGGCGGGACACCCTCTCCCTCACGGGGGGCGAGTGGCAGCTGCTGCTCTGCGCCTTCCTGTTCACCCTGCAGATCCTGCTGGTCAACCATTTCAGCCCCCGGCTGGACGGCATCCAGCTCAGCTTCGCCCAGTTCTTCACCGTGTCGGTGGTGTCCACCGTCTTCATGTTTCTCTTTGAACAGCCCACCCCCGAACAGTTCGCCGGGGCGGCGGTGTCGGTGCTCTACTGCGGCATCATGTCCAGCGGCGTGGCCTACACGCTGCAGATCGTGGGCCAGCAGGAACTGGACCCCACCATCGCCAGCCTGGCCATGTGCCTGGAGAGCGTCTTCAGCGCCCTGGCCGGCTGGATCATCCTGGGCCAGACCCTCACCGGCACCGAACTGGCCGGCTGTGTGCTCATGTTCGCGGCCATCGTGGCCAGCCAGCTGCCCGACCGGAAACGCAGCTAACCTCCGGCCGACCCATATTCTATTTTGAACAGGAGGTAAGTCCATGAAGGACCTTCGGCTGATCTTCCGTTACAGCAAGCCCTATCTGCGGGACCTCATCGTGGCGGTGGGGCTGCTCATCATCGAGTGCGCCTTTGAGATGATCATCCCGGTGCTCATGTCCACCCTCATCGACGACGGCGTGCCCCACCACGATATGTCCATCATCCTGCGCCAGGGCATCCTCATGGTGGTCTGCGCGGTGCTGGCCCTCATCACCGGGCTGCTCTACGCCCGGTTCGCCGCCCGCTACGCCAACGGCTTCGCCGCCGAACTGCGCCTGGCCGAGTACGCCTCGGTGCAGAAGTTCGACTTCGCCAACCTGGACCATTTTTCCGCCGCCTCGCTGGTCACCCGCATGACCACCGATGCCACCGTGCTGCTCAACGCCGTCAACACCGGCCTTCGGCCGCTGGTGCGCAGCCCGGTCATGCTGTTCATGGGCCTGGGCATGGCGTTTCTGCTCAGCCCCCGGCTCACCATCATCTTCCTCATCGCCACCCCCATCCTGGCCGCCATGCTGGCCTGGATTGTCAGCCATGTGGCGCCTCTCTACGGCCGCCAGCAGAGCGCCGTGGACCATCTGAACAGCCGCATCCAGGAGGGCCTCACCGCCATCCGGGTCATCAAGGCCTTCGTGCGTGGGGACTGGGAAAACCAGCAGTTTGACGAGGTCAACACCGAACTCAGCGACGCCAGCACCGAGACCTTCCGCCTGGCCGTGCTGAACATGCCTTCCTTCCAGCTGGTCATGTATGTCTGCATCGTCTGCATCATGTGGTTCGGCGGCGGCTTCATCCTCCAGGGCTCCATGAGCGTGGGCCAGCTCACCGCCTTCCTCAGCTACGTGCTGCAGGTGCTCAACTCGGTGATGATGTTCTCCGGCGTCTTCCTCCAGATGACCCGCTCCCTGGCCAGCGCCCGCCGTATCCGGGAGGTGCTCACCGAGCAGCCCGACCTGGCCAACGCCGACCACCCGGTGGAAACCATCGAGAACGGCGCCATCGACTTTGAAAACGTCAGCTTCAAGTATAACGCCGCCGCCCAGAAAAACGCCCTGTCGGACATCACGCTGCACATCCCGGCGGGCGCCACGGTGGGCATCATCGGCAGTACCGGCTCGGCCAAGACCACGCTGGTCCAGCTGATCCCCCGCCTCTATGACGCCACCGCCGGCACCGTCAAGGTGGGCGGCCGGGACGTGCGGGACTACGATCTCGCCGCTTTGCGGGACGCCGTGGGTATCGTGCTGCAGAAGAACCTGCTCTTCTCGGGCACCATCCGGGATAACCTGAAATGGGGCAACCCCGATGCCACCGACGAGGAGATCCTGGCCGCCTGCCGGGCTGCCCGGGCCGACGAATTCCTGGACCGCATGCCCAAGGGCCTGGATACCGACCTGGGCCAGGGCGGCGTCAATGTGTCGGGCGGCCAGAAGCAGCGCCTCTGCATCGCCCGGACCCTACTCAAGCACCCCAAGGTGCTGATCTTCGATGACTCCACCAGCGCCGTGGATACCGCCACCGAGTCGGGCATCCGCCACGCCCTGGCCCAGCTCACCGATGTGACCAAACTCATCATCGCCCAGCGCATCAGCTCGGTGCAGAGCGCTGACCTCATCGTCATTCTGGACGACGGCCGCCTCCACGCCGTGGGCACCCACGCCGAACTGCTGGCCCACGATACCATCTATCAGGAAATCTACCAGTCCCAGCGGAAAGGGGGCAACCAGCAATGATGCGTATCACCGGCGGGCGCCGCCCGCAAAATCTGGAACATACCCTCCGCTGCCTGTGGGTCTACCTGAAACACCACAGCGTCATGCTGGCCCTGGTGGCGGTGCTGGCTTCCCTCAGCGCCATCGCGGCCCTCATCGGCACCTACATGATCCGCCCGGTGGTCAACGGCCTGCTGGAAAACGGCAGCCTCACCTACCTGGCCGCCGGCGTGGGCCTGACGGCGGTGGTCTACCTGGTGGGCGCCCTCTGCACGCTGGGCTACAGCCAGATCATGGTCCGCGCCGCCCAGAAGATCCTGCGGGAGATCCGCCGCGACCTCTTCGCCCACCTGCAGACGCTGCCCCTCCAGTTCTTCGACACTCACCGCAAGGGCGACCTGATGAGCCTCTTCACCAACGATGTGGATACCGTCTCGGACGCCCTGAACAACAGCTTTGCCCTGGTCATCCAGACCTTCGTCCAGGTGGCGGGCACGCTGATCATGCTGTTTGTGCTGAACTGGAAGCTGTCGCTGCTGGTGGTGGTGGGCTACGCCGCCATGTTCTGGTATATTGACTTCAGCACCAAACACAGCCGGGCGTTCTACGCCAGACAGCAGGGCTGCCTGGGCGAACTGGACGCCTACATCGAGGAGATGATCGCCGGCCAGAAGGTGGTCAAGGTGTTCAACCACCAGCAGGCCGACCTGCAGGGCTTTGCCGCCCGCAACGAAAAACTGCGCCAGGCCGGCACCGGCGCCCAGAGCTACGCCGCCACCATGATCCCGGCGGTGGTCAGTATCGGGTATATCAACTACGCGGTCATCGCGGTGCTGGGAGGCCTCATGGTCATGAAGGGCTGGACCGACCTGGGCAGCCTGGCCAGCTATCTGGTCTTTGTGCGCCAGACCACCATGCCCATCAACCAGTTCACCCAGCAGGGCAACTTCCTGCTGGCCGCCCTGGCCGGTGCCGAGCGTATCTTCACCGCCATGGAGGAGGCCCCCGAGGTGGATGCAGGCACGGTGGATCTTGTCACGGTGCGGCAGGCCCCCGACGGCACCCTCACCGAGTGCACCGACGGGGAAGTCACCGGCCACTGGGCCTGGTGTGACCGCAGCCGTCCCAACGTGCCCTTCCAGCCGCTGGAAGGCCACGTGCGGTTCCACAACGTGGACTTCGGCTACGTGAAAGGCCACCTGATCCTGCAGGGACTGTCCCTCTACGCCAAGCCCGGCCAGAAGATCGCCTTTGTGGGCTCCACCGGCGCCGGCAAGACCACCATCACCAACCTGATCAACCGGTTCTACGATGTGACGGCGGGGTCCATCACCTACGACGGCATTGACGTGCGGCTCATCCGCAAGGATGCCTTACGCCGCAGCCTGGGCATCGTGCTGCAGGACACCCACCTGTTCACCGGTACGGTGGCGGACAACATCCGCTTCGGCAAGCTGGACGCCACCCAGGAGGAGGTGGAGCAGGCGGCAAAGATCGCCAACGCCGACTCCTTCATCCGGCGCCTGCCCAAGGGGTATGACACGATGGTCACCGCCGACGGCGCCAACCTGAGCCAGGGCCAGCGCCAGCTGCTGGCCATCGCCCGGGCGGCGGTGGCGGATCCGCCGGTGCTGATCCTGGACGAAGCTACCTCCAGCATCGACACCCGCACCGAGGCCCTCATCGAGAAGGGCATGGACCGCCTGATGGAGGGGCGCACGGTGTTCGTGATCGCCCACCGTCTGTCCACGGTGCGCAACGCCGATGCCATCATCGTGCTGGAGCACGGCCACATTGTGGAGCGCGGCAACCACGAGGAGCTGCTGGCTCAGAAGGGCGAGTACTACCAGCTGTACAACGGCATGTTTGAACTCTCCTGAATGGATGAGCGAAAGCCGGCAAAGTTTTTTGCCCTAAACTATTGACAGACGCCCTGCGTTGTGCTATTATATTCTAGCACCCAAACGAAGGGCGCCTGAATATCGCGGGGTAGAGCAGATGGTAGCTCGTCGGGCTCATAACCCGGAGGTCGCAGGTTCAAGTCCTGTCCCCGCAACCACCAAGACCCGGTCTGAAAAGACCGGGTCTTTTCTTGTGTCAAAACGCGGCAAAAAAGCGGATGCTTTTCATATAATTTAACGATAATACGCATACTATTTTTCCTTGTGGTTGCAAAAAAGACCGGCGGAGCCCCTGTATTTTCGGGTGACCTGCCGGTCTTTTTTGCACATGGGACGCCTTATGAGCCAGGCCTTTTCCCCGTTGTTCGCAGGCAGCCTGTCCGTTTTTTGTCCCGGAAAAAGCTGGCCATGCATCTTTCCAGCGGCCTGCCCGCCGGTCTTTTTTGCAGGAAATACCTCGCAAAATTTACCGGCGGCACAAAAGACCCTTGAGAGGAATGAGCCCTGAAAAACGTACTTTTCTAATTTCAGTCGGAAAGAAAAAGCCAGGCAGCGCTGTCCACGTTGTGAACGGCGCCGCCTGGCTGCATTACGATATGTGGATCTTTATAACCGAAATGGGACGCGGCAGACCTGATACGCTTTGAGAAATTCTCCGAAATATGGCTAGTCGACAGATTTCTCTTCGCGGGATGAATCGATATATTCAATCAGATCTCCCGGCTGGCAGTGCAGGATGCTGCAGATTTTTCCGAGTGTGTCGGTAGTGACAGGCTTGTCATGGCGTATTCGTTGCAGAGTTTGCGCATCAATTCCTTCGTTGGCCAAACGGTAGAAGGAAATACGGTTCTCTTTCATAAATTCCCGCATCGGACGAAACGAGATCGGCACTGCATCACCCCCGTTTTTGATTATTATAGGGGGCTTGCCACTTTCCATTATAGTGATTATAATCACTATAATGGAGGAATAAAAGTGATTGTTACGTTTTGCGGTCATTCGCAGATTTCGCAGTGCCAGGCAGTGGAAAGATGGCTATATGGTGTGACGCAGGAATTGATTACGCGAGGCGCCACAACCTTTTATCTGGGCGGTTATGGTGCCTTTGACAACCTGGCGGCATCTGTCTTGCGGAGACAAAAGATGCAGTATCCCCAGATCGAATTGGTTCTTGTCATGGCCTATCTCAACGACGGAAGAGACGCTTCCGGTTACGACCGAACCATCTACCCGCCACTGGAAACCGTGCCGCGCCGTTATGCGATTCCGCGCAGGAACCGCTGGATGGTCCAATCTTCCGACATCGTGGTGGCCTATGTCCTCCATGACTGGGGCGGGGCGGCTGCAACACTTCGGTTCGCTATACAGAAAAAGAAGCAGATTCTTTCTTATTGCGATGAAGTGGGTTCCTGACACAGTCTGCAGGTCGCCTCTCGCAGGAAGAGCGGCAAATATATTTTTGAAAGTCCCTGTTATGGCCCGCCCCGGATGCTATAATGAAAACAATGAGAAGGTAAATTGCAAAAGTGAAGGTAACGTTTTAGGGGTAGAAAAAGAGCCAAAAGGTGACGCTCACTTCTGCAAATAGA
>CALXHT010000008.1 GCA_944388215.1 uncultured Gemmiger sp.
CAATGCGGAATACCGCCATGTTGGATACCTCCTTCCTTCGGTTTTGAAAAGTGTTCGTTTCGGCGGGTTTGCGCCCCCATATCACCGCCCGGCCTCCCATAAGGGAAAGGATATGGGCGGCCTCGTTTGCGCCGCCCACAGGCGAAAAAACAGGGAATTTCCCACTCTAAAACGCACACTAAATTTGGGGATAGAAAAAGGGCGACTGTTAAAAAACAGCCGCCCAAAAGGGGGTCTAATACAAGTTATTTGCTATCCGACAAGCCCGGAAACCGTTGATATTACGGGCTTTTTTGAAAAGTTCTGTATCGCCATTCGTACCAAGAAAAAGAGCGCTGAATCGTAAGGTTCAGCGCTCTTTTTCTTTGCCGGTACGCATTAACGGTACACACAAGAGTAATCCCCGGGTCCGTAGGGCCCGGGGATTTTTTCCAATGATTCTATCTGTGGCGGCGGCACACCACCGGCAGTGGCTGGTCGGCGGGCTGCCGGGCGCCTGCAAAGAAGACGCAGGGAGCCAGCAGCAGGAGGGGATCCGCCGAGAGCAAGAAGGGCTTGTTCTCCATGAACAGGTAGAGGGTGAAGACCACCAGGCAGAGCACTTCGGTGGCATGGCGGTGCTTTGCCAGTCGCCACAGAAGCAGCAGGAAAAACACCGCCACCAGAATGGCACCCAGGTAGCCCTTGTTCATCGGGATGGCCAGGAAGGTGTTGTCGATGGCGCTGTGTTCGTCGCCGTCGGTGGGCAGGCCGCCCAGCCAGGAAAGCTCCGAACCCCAGAAAACATTGTGCCAGATCTCGAACCGCCCCGAGAGGAAGATACTCAAAAGAAGCAGCGCCATCCGCTCGTAGGGCCATTCGGGGTTGTATACATATCCTGCATACAGGCTGAATCCGGCCAGCACAATGGGCAGAGCCAGGACGAGGGCATACCAGATGCGGTTGTCAAACAGGCGAGGCAGGAAACGCTGCACAGCGAACAGCAGAAGCAGGGCAGCCATGGCGCCGGCGGCGCCGCGGCTGCCGGGCACCTTGTAGGTGAACACAAACAGGGCCGCCAGTCCCGCCCAGTCGAACCAGCGCATCCGGTCGTGGCGCAGCCAGGCCCAGGCAAAGAAGACACCAACCAGCCGGGCACCGAAGCCGTTGTAGTGGCCGTAGCCGAAATCCCAGTTGCGGCAATAGAAGTTGTAGGGCATCAGCGGGGTGACAAAGTGCAGCAGCTGCACAAACAGCAGCCCCGCCACGGCGGCAACCAGGTAGACCCGCAGCGCGCGGTGCAGGTCGATGTCTTTGGCACCAAGGCCCACCAGAGCGGCCAGGAAAAACCAGACATCATCGCCGTGCCAGGAGGCAAAGGCGGTGTAGACCAGCACCAGGGCGGCCAGGACCGGCTGCCAGCGCCGCTCGTAGTCGGTCAGCAGGACCACCTTGGCGCCCAGCAGCAGTACGGCGCCGCCGGTCAGTGCCAGACGGGCCAGATGACTGAACCCGGGCAGGGTGGACTGGATATTGGAACTGAACACCTCGGACAGAATGAGAAGCAGGGCCAGTGCCGCGCCGAAAAAGCGCTGTGCCAGGGCCTGCCGCCGTGCCTGACCGGGGTCCAGCAGCGTACAACGTTGCAGTAACATAGAGGATATCCTTTCGTTGGAATGGGCCCATTATACCATAAAAAGTGTGTACAGCAAACACTTTCCCGGCACCCGACAGGCAAAGTCATACTCTTTGCGACGGATTTGGTGCAAATTCCACAACTTTCGCAGTTCCCGTTCAAGAAAGATTTTCACGAAATCTTTTGTGTTTTGTCCGCGAATGTGGTACAATCTTTCTAATCACATAAAAGCAGTGGTTCTGTTCAAAGAAATTCAAGAAAACGCAGAAATCAGGAAGTCAGGAGAGTGCATTTATGGCGTATTATTTTTCCGAACCGTCCCGTACCTTTGGTGAATACCTGCTGGTTCCCGGCTATTCTTCGTCCCAGTGTGTGCCGATGGCTGTCAGCCTCAAGACCCCGCTGGTAAAGTACCGCAAAGGGGAAGAAAAATGCCCGCTGGAAATGAACATCCCGATGGTCTCCGCCATCATGCAGTCCGTCTCGGGCGAGAAGCTGGCCATTGCGCTGGCCAAGCAGGGCGGCGTTTCCTTCATTTATGGTTCCCAGACCATCGAGCAGGAAGCCGACATGGTCCGCCGCGTGAAGGCCTACAAGAAGGGCTTTGTCACCTCTGACTCCAACCTGCCGCCGGAGGCCACCCTGGGCGATGTGCTGGACCTCAAGACCCGCACCGGCCACTCCACCGTGGCCATCACCGATGACGGCACTGCCCACGGCAAGCTGCTGGGCATTGTGGCCTCCCGTGACTACCGTCTGTCCCGCATGACCCACGACCTGAAGGTCACCGAGTTCATGACGCCGCTGGACAAGCTGGTCACCGCGCCGGCCACCACCAGCCTGCATGACTGCAACGACATCATCTGGGACAACAAGATCAACTCTCTGCCCCTGGTGGATGAGGAAGGCCGTCTGCAGTATATGGTCTTCCGCAAGGACTACGACTCCCACAAGGAGAACGTCAACGAACTGCTGGACGCCAACAAGAGCTACGTGGTGGGTGCCGGTATCAACACCCGCGACTACGCCGAGCGTGTGCCCGCCCTGATCGACGCCGGTGTGGACGTGCTCTGCATCGACTCCTCCGAGGGCTTCAGCGAGTGGCAGTCCCGCACCATCGACTGGATCCGTGAGCATTACGGCGACAAGGTGAAGGTGGGCGCCGGCAACGTGGTGGACCGCGACGGCTTTATGTTCCTGGCCAAGGCGGGTGCCGACTTTGTCAAGATCGGCATCGGCGGCGGTTCCATCTGCATCACCCGGGAAACCAAGGGTATCGGCCGCGGCCAGGCCACGGCGGTGATCGAGGTGGCCAAGGCCCGGGATGAGTACTACAAGGAAACCGGCATCTATGTGCCGATCTGCTCGGACGGCGGCATCGTGCAGGATTACCACATCACGCTGGCGCTGGCCATGGGCGCTGACTTCGTCATGCTGGGCCGCTATTTTGCCCGCTTCGACGAATCTCCCACGAACAAGCTGCGCGTGGGCGGCAACTACGTCAAGGAATACTGGGGCGAAGGTTCCAACCGTGCCCGCAACTGGCAGCGGTATGACCTGGGCGGCGCCCAGAAGCTGAACTTCGAGGAAGGCGTGGACTCCTACGTACCCTATGCCGGCCCGTTGGCCGACGGTGTGCAGACCACCCTGTACAAGGTGCGGTCCACCATGTGCAACTGTGGTGCGCTGTCCATTCCCGAACTGCAGGAAAAGGCACGCCTGACCGTGGTTTCTTCCACCTCCATCGTGGAAGGCGGCAGCCATGATGTCATTCTGAAGAATAACGTACAGAACAGCTGATTGAACAGGGAGACCTGAACCATCCGAATACGGCTTTTCCGCCAGGGAAGGCCGTATTTTTTTGCTGCCGCGGTCGGGCAGGGGGCGGAAGGCGTCAAACAACGCCCTATTGCATTTTTTGACAGCTTTGTTATAATTAAGCCTGATATGGTAAAATGGCAACCCATCGGATGGAGGATGGGAGAACCGGGAACAGAAAAGGAGTAACGCTATGAGAATCGTGGTCGTCGGTCTGGGAAAGGTCGGCCGTGCCCTGACGGCGCAGCTGGCCGGCGAGGGACACGATCTTGTTGTCATTGACCAGAACGGGGAACTCATTGACAATATCGTCAATATATACGATGTGCGCGGGGTGACCGGCAACGGCGGCTGCTACGGTGTGCAGAAGGAGGCCTTCGAAGAGGGGGCCGACCTGCTGATTGCCACCACTTCCAGCGATGAGATCAACATTCTTTCCTGCCTGGTGGCCAAAAAGATCGGCACCCAGCATACCATTGCCCGCATCCGCAACCCGGAATATGCCAAGCAGCTGCGGTTCATGCGGGGGGAGCTGGGCCTTTCCATGGTAATCAATCCCGAGCAGGCCACAGCGCGGGAGATTGCCCGTGTGCTCCGGTTCCCCAGTGCCATCAAGCGGGAACAGTTCTGCCGGCAGCGCTTTGAGCTGGTGGAATACCGCATCGGGCAGGACAACCCTCTGGTGGGCATTACCCTGGCGGATCTGTACCATAACATCCGGGTGAAAATTCTGATCTGCGCGGTGGCGCGCGGTCAGGAAACCATCATTCCGTCCGGCTCCTTTGAACTGCGGGCGGGGGACAAGATCTATCTGACCGCCTCGCCGCAGGAGCTGGAGACCTTCTTCCGCAAGCTGAACCTGTACAAGGAACGGGCCAACAACATCATGATCGTGGGTGCGGGCCGGATGACCTACTATCTGGTCCGGGAATTGCAGGAAGCCCAGCGGCGGATGACGGTCATCGACAACAATATCCGGCGCTGCCAGGACATGAGCGAAAAATTCCCCGGGGTACTGGTCATCCACGGGGACGGTGCCGACAGTGATCTGCTCCGGGAGGAGCGCATCGATGAGATGGACGCCTTTGTGGCACTGACCGGCATGGATGAAACCAACATCATCCTGGCTATGTATGCTTCCCAGTTCAATTCCTGCAAGGTGGTTGCCAAGATCAACCGTGCGTCTTTTGCCGACCTGGCATCGGCCAACAATCTGGTGGACAGTGTGGTCTCCACGGCGGCGGTCACCAGCGAGGCCATCGCCCGCTACGTGCGCGCCATGCAGAACAGCATCGATTCCGACAACATCAAGACGCTGCACCGCCTGGTGGGCGGCCGCGTGGAAGCGCTGGAATTCAACGTCAGGGCCGGGCTGCCGTTCATCGGCAAACCCCTCAAGGATCTTCGGTTCCGGGATGGTCTGCTGGTAGCCGGTATTGTGCGCCCCAACGGCCAGACGGTGATCCCCTCCGGCGAGGACGTGCTCTCTGAGGGGGACGACGTGGTCGTGGTCACCACCGACACGACGCTGCGCGCCCTGCGCGATATTGTGAAGTGAGGCGCCGGGCATGAATTATAAAATGGTTGGTTTTGTGCTGGGGCGCATTTTCTGGATTGAGGCAGTGCTGATGCTCTGCCCGATGGCCTGCTCGGCACTGTACGGGGAATGGAACATCGTGCTGGCCTTCCTGTGGCCGGCGCTGGGGCTTACCCTGCTGGGCGTTCTGCTGGGCCTGCGGCAGCCCCGCAACACCACGATCTACGCCCGGGACGGCCTGGTGATCGTGGCACTGGTCTGGGTATTGATGTCGGTGTTCGGGGCGCTGCCCTTCATGATCTCCGGCGAGATCCCTTCTTTCTTCGATGCTTTTTTTGAGATGGTATCCGGTTTCACCACCACCGGTTCCACCATTCTCACCGATGTGGAGGCTATGAGCAAGGGCCTTCTGTTCTGGCGCAGTTTCGCCCACTGGGTGGGCGGCATGGGCGTGCTGGTGTTTGCCATGGCCATCCTGCCCATGACGGATGGCCGTGCCATGCACCTGATGCGGGCGGAAGTCCCCGGCCCCACGGTGGGCAAGATCTCCAGCAAACTGCGGGACAGCGCCAAGATCCTGTATGAAATCTACTTCGTGCTGACGGTGGTGGAGGTGGTGATCCTGTGCGCCGGCGGCATGCCGCTCTACGATGCACTGATCCATTCCTTCGGCACGGCAGGCACGGGCGGTTTCAGCAACCGGGCACTCAGCGTGGGCGCCTACCAGAACCCCTTTTTTGAGGTGGTCATCGGCATCTTCATGCTGCTGTTCGGCATCAACTTCAATCTCTACTATTTCATCCTGCTGCGCCATTTCAAGGAGGCCCTCTGCTCCGAGGAGCTGCGGGTCTACCTGGGCATTGTGGCGTTCTCCACCGTGACCATTACCATCAACATTGCCAGCTTGTACGACAATGTGGGCACGGCGCTGCGCACCGCCTTCTTCCAGGTGGCCTCCATCATGACCACCACCGGCTATGCCACCACCGACTTCAACCTCTGGCCGAACTACTCCCGCACGGTGCTGGTGATGCTCATCTTCATCGGCGCCTGTGCCGGTTCCACGGCCGGCGGCCTCAAGGTCTCGCGTGTCATCATCTTTTTCAAGGCGGCCAAACAGGACCTGAACAAGATGCTGCACAGCCACGCCATCACCTCCATCCGGTTTGAGGGCAAGGCGCTGGACGAAAAGACGCTGCGCGGCGTGCACAATTATTTCAACATCTATATGCTGCTCTTTTCGGCCTCGGTACTGCTGGCCTCGCTGGACGGATTTGACCTGATCACCACCTTTACGGCGGTGGCTACCTGCTTCAACAATGTGGGCCCCGGCCTGGAAATTGTGGGCCCCATGGGCTCCTTTGCGGACTTCTCCGATCCGGTCAAGCTGCTGCTCTCCTTTGATATGCTGGCAGGACGGCTGGAGTTGTACCCGATCCTGGCACTCTTCTCACCCCGGCTCTGGCGCAAGCGCCCCACCAATCCGCTGCACGGATAATACCGAAAGTACACCCCGCTTTTCTCTGGAAAGGCGGGGTTTTATTTTGTCCATCCGGCGCATAGGTTGTAACAAAACGCCAGGGGAGGGGACCACCATTCGCTACGATCGCCGACAGGAGGACCAGTGCCAGAAACTGCTGGCCTGGAGTGTGCTGGGGCTGCTGCTGACCATACTGGTTGCCGTTCTGCACCTGCTCTACCATCAGGAATTCTCCGAAACATCCATTCCCAACGACTGCTTTGCGGTGGCGGCCGCCACCGGGGAGACCGCGCTGCCCCGGCAGGTGTGTCTGACCTTCGACGACGGCCCCAGCAACCACACCCAGCCTATTCTGGAAATCCTGGCCCGGGAACAGGTGCCGGCCACCTTTTTTGTCTGCGCCCAGGAGAATAACCAGGAATATCTGCCGCTGGTGCGCACCATCGTACAGCAGGGGCACCAGGTGGCGATGCACAGTGCCAGTCATCGGTATGCCCGGATTTATCGCAGCAGTGAGGCATTCTGGCAGGATATCAAGGAGCTGCGGCAGGCGCTGGAGCCCTACCTGGCGCTGGACACCCTGACCTGGCTGCGCTTTCCGGGCGGCAGCACCAACACTGTGAGCCACAAGTACGGAGGAAGCGGCATTATGAAGGAACTGAAAGCGGAAACGGAAGAAAAGGGCTGGCACTGGATCGACTGGAATGTCTGCGGGGAGGATGCAACGGCGGCACACCCGGACGCGGCGCAGATTTTACGCAACATCCAGGAGGATGCCGAAGGCAAGTCCACCTGTGTGGTACTGCTCCATGATACGAAGGCCACCGGCCAGACGGTGGAGGCGCTGCCCGACATCATTGCTTGGTTCCGGGAGGCGGGCTATACTTTTTGTACGGTGGAGCAGCTGGCGGAATTGCAAAGCGCCGGGGAATAGGGTATAATAGCTGCGAAAGCAGGTGAAGCCCGGCATGCGCAAGACCGAAAGTCAGAAAATCGCCCTCTGCGGTGTGCTGGGGGCGCTCTCGGTGGTGTGCCTGCTGGCGGGGGCAGCCCTGCAGATCGGCACCTATGCGGCGCCGATGCTGGCGTCCTTTCTGCTGATCCCGGTGATGGAGGAGTACGGTGCCCGCTATGCGCTGCTGCTCTACGCAACGACGGCGGTGCTGGGGCTGTTGCTGGTGCCGGAAACCGAACTGGCGCTGTTTTACGCGCTGGTGGTGGGCTATTATCCAGTGCTGCGCCATGTCTTGCGAAAGGTAAGGCCTGCGGTGCTGCGGTGGGCGGTGAAGCTGGTGGTCTTCAATGCCGCCACGGCGCTGGTGTATTTTTTATTGTTTGCCCTGGTGGGACCGGCCATCCTGCAGGAGATGCTGGCGGACGGGCCCGGTATGGCGGCATTGCTGCTGGCAATGGGCAATCTATCCTTCTTTTTGTGCGACCGTGCGCTGGGGGCCGTGACGATCTGCTATCGCCGCGTGCTGCGCAGACGGGTGCATCGCTTTTTCTGACGGCAGAGCGGACAGGATAATCCGCTAAAATATAGGAGGACAAACTATGTGGTACAATGAAGCTGTGGTCTATCAGATTTATCCCCTGGGACTTTGCGGTGCACCGCTGCAAAACGACGGGGATACAGCACAGGCGGAGCAGCACCGGCTGCTGCGGGTGCTGGACTGGGTGGAGCATATCCGGGATCTGGGCGCCACCTGTGTGCTCTTCAATCCGCTGTTTGAGAGCGACGCCCACGGGTACGATACCCGGGACTATACCAAGGTGGACTGCCGCCTGGGCACCAACGAAGACCTCAAAACGGTGGTGGATGCCCTGCATCAGGCGGGTATCCGGGTGCTGCTGGACGGTGTCTTCAACCATGTGGGCCGCGGCTTCTGGGCGTTCCGGGACGTGCAGCAGAAAAAGTGGGACAGCCCTTACAAGGACTGGTTCCACATCAGCTTTGACGGCAACACCAACTACAACGACGGATTCTGGTACGAAGCCTGGGAGGGCTGCAACGAGCTGGTTAAGCTCAATCTGCAGAACCCGGCGGTGAAGCAGTACCTCTTTGATGTGGTGCGCGGCTGGGTCAAGGACTATGACATCGACGGCCTGCGGCTGGACGTGGCCTACTGCCTGGATTTGGGCTTTCTGGCGGAACTGCGCGCTCTGGCCAATGAAGTCAAGCCGGAGTTTGTGCTGGTGGGCGAGACGCTGCACGGCGATTACAATCGCTGGATGAATGACCATGCCTGCCACAGTGTCACCAACTACGAGTGCTACAAGGGACTGTATTCCAGCTTCAACACCGGCAACATGCACGAGATCAGCTACAGCCTGAACCGGCAGTTCGGCTCCGAGCCCTGGTGCCTGTATACCGGCAAACACCTGCTCAGCTTCGCGGATAACCACGATGTCACCCGTGTGGCCACCATCCTCACCGACAAAGCCTGCCTCAAGCCGCTGTACGGTCTGCTGTTCGGCATGCCCGGCGTGCCGGCGGTCTACTACGGCAGCGAGTGGGGGATGGAAGGGGACAAGAAGAACGGCGATCCCACCCTGCGCCCCGCCATCGAGAAGCCGGAAGAAAACGAGCTGACCCGGTGGATCTCTCTGCTGGCCCAGGCGCGCACCTCCAGCCCGGCCCTCTGCAACGGCAGCTACCGCAATGTGATGGTGCAGCCCAAGCAACTGATCTTTGAGCGCCGCACCGACGACGAGCGGGTGCTGGTAGCCATCAATGCCGACAGCGCGCCCTATGTGGCCCACTTTGACGCGGGCTGCGGCATGGCGATGGATCTGATCACCGGTGAGCCCCATGACTTCGGCGGCGGCAGCGAACTGCCCCCCTACAGCTGCGCCTTCTGGAAGATGGAGCGCTGAACCGCAGCAACAGAACAAACAAAAAATCCCTGCGAAGGATTTTCCTTCGCAGGGATTTTTCTATCGGCGTTTTTACAGGTTGGTGTAGCCCATCAGGCTCTTATCCACCACGGCGGCCGTGTCGCGGCCTTCCCGCAGGGCCCAGACGACCAGGCTCTGGCCGCGGCGCATGTCGCCGCAGGCAAAGACGCCCGGCACGTTGGTGGCGTAGTGGTCATCGGCAACCACGCCGCGGGCCGTCAGGTCCACGCCGAAGGCCTCGGCGGTGTAGGATTCGCAGCCCACAAAGCCGGCGGCAATCAGCACCAGATCGCAGTCCACGGTGAACTCCTCGCCGGTGGGCACCATCTGGCGGCGGCCATCCACCACCTGGCTCTCCAGCTTTTCCAGCAGCGCACCGCAGACCTGGCCGGCTTCGTTCTTGTAGAACTCCTTGACGGTGGTCTGGTAGACGCGGGGATCGCTGCCGAACTTGGCGATGGCTTCCTGCTGGCCGTAGTCGGTCTTCAGCACACGGGGCCACTCCGGCCAGTCGTTGCCGGGGGCGCGCTCGGTGGGCGGGCAGGGCATCATTTCCAGCTGCAGGACGCTCTCGCAGCCCTGACGGATGGCGGTGCCCACGCAGTCGTTGCCGGTATCGCCGCCGCCGATGACCAGCACGCGCTTGCCTTCCGCAGTGATGGCCTTGCCGTCCGCAAAGTTGGAATCCAGCAGGCTGCGGGTCACGCTGGTGAGGTAATCCACCGCAAAGTAGATGCCGTTGGCATCCCGGCCCGGGGCGTTGATGTCGCGGGCCTGCTTGGCGCCGCAGCAGAGCACCACAGCGTCGTACTGGGACTTCAGCTCCTCGGCACTGACGTTTTCGCCTACGTTGGCGTTCATGACGAATTCAATGCCCTCGTCCTGCAGGATCTTCACGCGGCGGTCGATGACCCATTTCTCCAGCTTCATGTTGGGAATGCCGTACATCAGCAGGCCGCCCACGCGGTCCTCCCGCTCGTAGATGGTCACCTTATGGCCGCGCTTGTTCAGCAGGTCGGCCACCGAAAGGCCTGCGGGGCCGGCACCCACCACGGCAACCTTCTTGCCGGTGCGGGCCGGGGGCGGTACCGCATGGATGGCACCATTCTCGTAGCCGTATTCCACGATGGCGCGCTCGTTCTCCTTGACGGTGACGGGGTCGCCGGTGGTCATGCCGCAGGTGCAGGCCGCCTCGCACAGGGCGGGGCAGACCCGGCTGGTGAATTCGGGGTAACGGTTGGTGGCAATCAGGCGATGCACCGCCAGATCCCACTTGCCCTGATAGATCAGGTCATTCCACTCGGGAATCAGGTTGTTCAGCGGGCAGCCGCTGTACATGCCGCCCAGCAGCATGCCGCTCTGGCAGAAGGGAACGCCGCAATCCATGCAGCGCGCACCCTGTGCCTGCTGTTCCTCTGCCAGCAGGGGCAGATGGAACTCCTTGAAATTCTGAATCCGTTCTTCAGGCGGCAGTTCCAGGCTGTTCTGCCGCTTGATCTCCATAAATCCTGTCGGTTTACCCATTGCAGTCTGCCTCCTTACTTGGCGTTCTTCATCGCGTAGAATGCTTCGATCTGGGCCTGCTCGCTGTCCTCGCCCTTCTCTTCCATCTGGGCGATCAGGCGCAGCATCTTGTCGTAGTCGTGGGGCAGGACCTTCTTGAACTTGGGCAGATACTCCCCGAAGTTGTCAAGAATCTCCTTGCCGCGGGGCGAACCGGTCAGTTCCACATGCTCACGGATCAGGTCCTTCAGCAGCGAAACATCGTACTTGTGCTCCACCGGCTCCAGGCTGACCATGTCCTTGTTGACGTGCTTGTAGAAATCCCAGTCCTCATCCAGCACGTAGGCGATACCGCCGCTCATGCCGGCCGCAAAGTTCTTGCCGGTCTTGCCCAGCACCACCACGGTGCCGCCGGTCATATACTCGCAGCCATGGTCGCCTACGCCTTCCACCACGGCGGTGGCGCCGGAGTTACGCACACAGAAGCGCTCGCCGGCCACGCCATTGATGAAGGCTTTGCCGCCGGTGGCGCCGTACAGCGCCACGTTGCCGATGACGATGTTCTCGCTGCGGTCAAAGGCGGCCTCCTTGGGCGGGTAGACGATCAGCTTGCCGCCGCTCAGGCCCTTGCCCATATAGTCGTTGGAGTCGCCCACCAGTTCCAGCGTCAGGCCCTTGGGCAGGAAGGCGCCGAAGCTCTGGCCGCCGTAGCCATGGCAGAGCACATGGAAGGTATCATCCGGCAGGGTGTTGCCGAACTTGGCAGTGATCTCGCTGCCGAAGATGGTGCCGAAGGCACGGTCAGTGTTGCCTACATCCAGGGTGACGGTCATGGGCTTGGGCTCCGCCATGTCGAAGGACTTCTTGAACTTCTTCATGAGGACCCGCATGTCGGGGGTCTTCTCCAGGCCGAAGTTGTAGACATCCTTGGGATCGAAGTGGATGTTGGAATCGGGCACCAGCGGGTTGCTGAGCAGGGCGCTCAGATCCAGTTCGCTGGCACGGGAACCGGCGGGAGCTTCCTTGACCTTCAGCAGGTCGGTGCGGCCCACCAGTTCGTCCACGGTACGCACGCCCAGCTTGGCCATGTATTCCCGCAGTTCCTGGGCCATGAAACGCATGAAGTTCATGACGTATTCCGGCTTGCCCTTGAAGTGCTTGCGCAGTTCGGGGTTCTGGGTGCAGATGCCCATGGGGCAGGTATCCAGGTTGCAGACACGCATCATCACACAGCCCATGGCCACCAGAGGACCGGTGCCGAAGCCGAATTCCTCGGCGCCCAGCAGGGCAGCGATGGCCACGTCGCGGCCGCTCATCAGCTTGCTGTCCGCCTCGATGCGAACGCGGCTGCGCAGACCGTTCATGATCAGGCACTGGTGCGCCTCGGCGATACCCAGTTCCCAGGGCAGACCGGCGTTGTGGATGGAGTTGCGGGGGGCAGCGCCCGTGCCGCCGTCGAAGCCGGAAATGAGGATGACCTCGGCACCGGCCTTGGCCACGCCGGCGGCGATGGTGCCGACACCGGCCTCGCTGACCAGCTTGACGTTGATGGCGGCCTTGCGGTTGGCGCACTTCAGGTCGTAGATCAGCTGGGCCAGGTCCTCGATGGAGTAGACATCATGGTGCGGCGGGGGCGAGATCAGGCCCACACCGGTGGTGGAGTTACGGGTCTTGGCAACCCAGGGGTAAACCTTGCCGCCGGGCAGCTGGCCACCCTCGCCGGGCTTGGCGCCCTGGGCCATCTTGATCTGGATCTCGCTGGCGGAGACCAGGTACTTGCTGGTCACGCCGAAACGGGCGGACGCCACCTGCTTGATGGCGGAGTTGCGTTCGGTGCCGTAGCGGTCCTCGGCCTCGCCGCCCTCGCCGGTGTTGGATTTGCCGCCCAGACGGTTCATGGCAATGGCCATGCATTCATGGGCTTCCTCGGAAAGAGCACCGTAGCTCATGGCCGCGGTCTTGAAACGCTTGACGATGGAGTCCACGCTCTCCACCTCGTCCAGGGGCACGCCTTGCTCGGGGTAGTTGAACTCCAGCAGGCTGCGCAGATGCATGGCGTCGCCGCCCTCGTTGGCGACGGCCTTGGTGTACTGCTTGAAGGTATCGTAGTTGCCGTTCCAGCAGGCCTGCTGCAGCAGATGGATGGTCTGGGGATTGTACAGATGCTGCTCGGCAGCGGGACCGCTGCGGAACTTGTGGGCGCCCAGGCTGGGCAATTCGCGGTTGATATCCAGACCCAGGGGATCGAAAGCCTCCTGATGGCGGGCCTCCAGATCATTCTGGATGTCGTGGATGGTGATACCGCCCACCCGAGAGGTGGTGTTGGTGAAGTATTTGTCCACCACTTCCTTGCTCAGGCCCAGAGCCTCGAAGATCTGGCTGCCGGCGTAGGACTGGATGGTGGAAATGCCCATCTTGGAGGCGATCTTCACGATGCCGGCCAGCACGGCTTTGTTGTAGTCCTGCACGGCGGCGTAGTAGTCCTTGTCCAGCAGGCCCTCGTCGATGAGATTGCCGATGGTCTGCTGTGCCAGGTAGGGGTTGATGGCGCTGGCGCCGTAGCCCAGCAGGGTGGCAAAGTCGTGCACCAGACGGGGCTCGCCGCTCTCCAGGATCAGCGCCATGGCGGTGCGCTTGCGGGTGCGGACCAGATACTTGCTCACAGCACCCACGGCCAGCAGGCTGGGGATGGCCACATGGTATTCGTCGATTTCGCGGTCGGAGAGGATCAGAATGTTGGCACCGTCACGGTAGGCACGGTCCACATCCACGAACAGACGGTCGATGGCCTTCTCCAGATCGGTATTCTTGTAGTAGCAGATGGACAGCGTCTCCACCTTGAAGCCGGGCACGTTCATGGACTTGATCTTGAGCAGATCGGTCTCGGTCAGGATGGGATTGTCGATCTTGAGAACCTTGCAGTTGTCGGCGTCTTCTTCCAGCAGGTTGCCCTGGGCGCCCACATAGACGGTGGTGGAGGTGACGACCTTCTCACGCAGGGCGTCGATGGGCGGGTTGGTGACCTGGGCGAACATCTGCTTGAAGTACTCGAACAGCAGCGGGCGGGTGTGGCTGAGCACGGCCAGCGGAGTATCGCTGCCCATGGCACCGGCGGGCTCGCCACCGTTTTTCGCCATGGGAAGGATGATGGTGGACACATCCTCGTACCGGTAGCCGAACGCCTTCTGCAGCTGGACCAGCTGCTCCTTGTCGTAGATGGGTGCGCGCTTGTTGGGCACCTTGAGGGAGGACAGATTGACCAGGTTGCGGTCCAGCCATTCGCCGTAGGGCTGGCGGCTGGCGTAGTCGTCCTTCAGCTTTTCGTCATCCACCAGTTCACCCTTCCGGGTGTCCACCAGCAGCATCTTGCCGGGACGCAGGCGGTCCTTGCGGACGATCTCGTCGGCGGGAATATCCAGCACGCCCACCTCGCTGGAGAGGATCAGGCGGCCGTCCTTGGTGATGTAGTAGCGGCTGGGGCGCAGACCGTTGCGGTCCAGCACGGCGCCCATCACGTCGCCGTCGCTGAACAGGATGCTGGCGGGGCCGTCCCAGGGCTCCAGCATGGTGGCGTAGTACTGGTAGAAGTCCCGCTTCTTGGAGTCCATGGCCTGGTTGTTGCTCCAGGGCTCGGGGATGGTCACCATGACAGCCAGGGGCAGATCCATGCCGTTCATCACCATGAATTCCAGGGTGTTGTCCAGCATGGCGGAGTCGGAGCCGCCCTGGTTGACGATGGGCAGCACCTTGGTCATATCATCCTTCAGATAATTGGAGCCGATGGTCTCCTCGCGGGCCAGCATGGTATCCACGTTGCCGCGGATGGTGTTGATCTCGCCGTTGTGGAGGATCAGGCGGTTGGGGTGAGCGCGGTTCCAGCTGGGGGCCGTGTTGGTGGAGAACCGGCTGTGCACCATGCCGATGGCGGATTCGTAATCGGCGTCCTGCAGGTCGGGGTAGAACAGGCGCAGTTCCTTCACCAGGAACATACCTTTATAAACGATGGTCCGGCTGGACAGGCTGCAGACGTAGGTGTCGGGGCTGGACTGCTCGAAGACGCGGCGCGCCACATACAGGCGGCGGTCAAAGGCAATGCCGGTCTCCAGACGGGCCGGCTTGCCCACGAAGCCCTGCCAGATGCTGGGCATGCAGTCCCGGGCCTTGTGGCCCAGCACTTCGGGGCAGATGGGAACCTCACGCCAGCCCAGGAAGGGGAGCCCCTCCTTCTTGCAGACGATCTCGAACAGTTTTTTGGCCTGGTTGCGGCTCAGTTCATCCTGCGGGAAAAAGAACATGCCAATGCCATATTCCCGTTCCTTGCCCAGCTCGATGCCCAGCTGGGCGGCCGCTTTCTGGAAGAACTTGTCGCTGATCTGGGTCAGAATGCCCACGCCGTCGCCGGTTTTGCCCTCGGCGTCCTTGCCGGCGCGGTGCTCCAGATGCTCGACGATCTGCAGTGCGTCCTCAATGGTTTTATGGGTCTTGCGGCCTTTGATATCGACCACAGCGCCAATGCCGCAGTTGTCGTGCTCAAAGCGCGGGTCGTACAGGCCGGCAGGGGCTTTGCGTTCGGTAAAGTTTTCCATGCTTCGTTTTCGCTCCTTCCCAAGATTGCCGCCGGTGAAAGCGGTACTAAAAAAGGACGCTCCCCAAGGGTACACTGACCCCACGGAGGAACGTCCTTGTTCTTAGCTGTAACTATACCATAGGCTTTGCCCTTTTACAAGGGGAAAACAAAAGATTGTAAAGAAATTAACGCGAAAAAGCAAATAAATATGGATCCGGGTACGAATTACTTTCTTTTATTTTGCGGTTGCCTCTTCCCGTTCGTTCTGGGCGCGCAGTTCCTTCAGAATGTCCGCCAGCAGCTCTTCCTGGGAGGGGCCTTTCGGCGCGGCGGGGACCTTGGGGGCCTTTGCATGGCCCAACGCGACCAGGCGATTCATGATCTTAACGATGCAGAACAGCACGAAGGCCATGATGATGAAATTGATGATGGCCGAGATAAAGGAGCCCACCATCAGCTGACCGTCGCCGAACAGAGGAATGACCACATTGCTGAAGTCGGTGGAGAAGGCGATGCCCAGCAGCGGGTTGAGGATGTCGTTGGTCAGGGAGGTGACGATTCCCTGGAAGGAGGCGCCGATGATGACACCGACGGCCATGTCCATGACGTTGCCCTTCAGGGCGAAATCTTTGAATTCCTGCAGAAACTTTTTCATAAGTACAGTCCTTTCTCAGAGGGGCCTTGCCCCGGCGGAAAATAACGAAAAATCCGGCGTGGGATCCTCCGCACGCCGGAAACAAACTACAACCGATCAGCCCTGGGGTTTCAGCAGCTTGGCCACCGCATCGGCGGCGCCGTTCAGGAAGTCGCCGGCGTACATTTCCACCATGCCGGCGTCCGCTTCCTTGGACAGCTCGGGATCGATGGGCATCTTGGCCAGCACCGGCAGCTGATACTTGCCGGCGATCTCATCCACATGGCTGTCGCCGAAAACGTTGATGTGCTTGCCGCAGTCGGGGCAGACCGCGTAGCTCATGTTTTCCACAAGACCCAGGATGGGCACGTTCATCATTTTGGCCATCTGCACAGCCTTGCCCACAATCATACCCACCAGTTCCTGGGGGCTGGACACGATGATGATGCCGTCCACCGGCAGGGTCTGGAAGACCGTCAGCGGCACGTCACCGGTTCCCGGAGGCATGTCCACGAACAGGAAATCCACATCCCATACCACTTCCTGCCAGAACTGCTTGACGGCACCGGCAATGACGGGGCCGCGCCAGACCACCGGGGCCTCCGGGTCTTCCAGCAGCAGGTTGATGCTCATGATTTCGATGCCGGTGCGGCTGCTCACCGGGTTGATGGATTCGCCGTCGCCGGTGGCCGGACCCTTCACGCCGAACAGGCGGGGGATGGAAGGACCGGTGATGTCGGCATCCAGGATACCGGCCTTGTAGCCCAGACGGCGCATGGCCACGGCCAGCATGGCACTGGTCATGCTCTTGCCGACGCCGCCCTTGCCGGACACAACGCCGATGACCTTCCGGATGTGGCTTTTCGGGTGCGGCGGTTCATGCTGGGGGGCGCGATGATCACAATTCGCACTGCAGGTGCTGCAATCGTGGGTACATTCTTCACTCATGATGTTTTGCTCCTTACCAAAAAAATGCGCTCAGGAAAAATGCGCTCAGGCAACCTATAGTATACCAAAAATGTATTGCCAATGCAAGGCTGCGGCAGAGTTACATGGCCTCCACGATGCCCCGCACCAGCTGCTGGAAGACAGCGCCGCGCTGGTTGGCAATTTCAATGACCTCGTCGCCGGACAGCCGCTTGCCCGCCATGCCGGCAGCCATGTTGGTGATGAGGCTTAGCCCCAGCACGGGCAGCCCGCAGTGACTGGCGGCGATGGCCTCGGGAACGGTGCTCATGCCCACGGCGTCGGCACCCAGCGTGCGGAAGGCGCGGATTTCGGCGGGCGTTTCAAAGCTGGGGCCCATGTAACCCAGATAGACACCCTTCTGCAGAACCAGATTCTGGGCGGCGGCCACTTTCAGGGCCAGCTCCTGCAGGTCGGGGGCGTAGACGTGGGTCATGTCACAGAACCGGGGGCCGATGCTGTCATCGTTGGCGCCCCGCAGCGGGTTGGCACCCATGAAATTGATGTGATCGGTGATGAGCATGAAGTCTCCCACGTTGAAATCCCAGTTCACGCCGCCGGCGGCGTTGGTCAGAATAAGCGCGCGGCAGCCCAGCGCCTTGAAGACCCGCACGGGCAGGGCTATGGTCTGCATCTCGTGGCCCTCATAGTAGTGGAAGCGGCCCTGCATGCAGAGCACGTTCTTGCCGCCCAGATGTCCGGCCACAAAGCGGCCGGCATGGCCGGGGGCGGTGGAGAGGGGAAAGCCCGGCACATCCCGGTAGGGAATGACCACAGCGTCCTCGATCTCATCGGCCAGACCGCCCAGACCGGAACCCAGCACCAGCGCCAGGTCGGGGGCAAAGGGCAGATGTTCGCGCAGATAGGCGGCAGCGGTATCGACTTCTTTCATGGAAAACCTCCTGTGTGTTGTTGCGTTCATTGTACCACCGGCCGCACCTCATGCGCAAGGCATACTCCGCCATGCGGGCGCATAGGCATGCAGGGGAAGGGGAGGAGGTCTGCCATGACAAGACGCCGCATCTACCTGAAAAATGCAATGCTGCTCACCGCCTCCGGCCTGGTGCTCCGTATGCTGGGCATGGGATTCCGGGTGATCCTCTCGGCCTACCTGGGCGGGGAAGGTATGGGACTGTACCAGCTGATCCTGGCCCTGTACATGGTGTTTGTGGCGCTGGCCACCGCCGGCGTTCCGGTGGCTGCCACCCGGCTGGCAGCCCAGAGCCTGGCGCGGGGACAGGGCATCGCCGCCACGCTGCGCGGCCTGTGCACAACGGCTCTGGCCCTGGGGACAATGGCCATGGTGGCCCAGGCGGCACTGGCGGGGCCGGCGGCGCGGCTGCTCCTGCATGATGCCCGGGCCGAAACGGCCCTGCGGGTGCTGGCGCCCAGCCTGCCGTTCATGGCTGTGGCGGGAGCGTTGCGCGGCTGCTTTCTGGCGGCCCGGCGGGTGACGCCCAACGTGGTGGCGCAGCTCATTGAACAGCTGGTCCGCATGGCGGTGGCGGTGGCAGGGCTGCGGGTGATGGCCCGGTGGGGCGCCGGGTACGGATGCGCGGCGGTGGTGCTGGGCAACACGGTCTCGGAGGGAGTGTCCTGCTGCCTGATGGTGGTCTTTGCAGTCAGGACGCGGGACTTTGCCCGCCGCAGCGGGGAACCCCTGCACCCCTACACCCGGCGGGAACTGTATGACATTGTTCTGCCGGTGACGGGAAGCCGGCTGCTGAGCAGCGGGCTGCAGGCGGTGGAGAGCAGCCTGATCCCGCTGACGCTGGCCATCTATACCGGGGATCGTGCAGTGGCCATGACCCAGTATGGCAATTTCAAGGGGATGGCACTGCCGCTTCTATTCTTTCCCTTTTCGGTGCTGTCGGCGCTGTCCGGGCTGATGATGCCGGAGATCACCCGTGCCCACACCCGGGGCGACGGGCGGGGAACCCGGCGGATGATCGGCATGGTGCTGAAACTGACGGGCGCCTTCTCACTGGCGGCGGGGGTGGGATTTGTGCTGTTTGGTCCGCAGCTGGCGCAGCTGGTATACCGGGATGCGGAAGTGGGACGGTATGTGCAGGTGCTGGGATTTGTGGCGCCCTTTATGTATCTGGAGAGCATGGTGGACGGCGTGCTGAAGGGGCTGGGGGAGCAGATGGCCACCTTCCGTTACTCAATGGTGGATTCCCTGTTCCGCATTGCCGCCATTGCGATCCTGCTGCCCCGGTACGGTATCCTGGCCTTTCTGGGCATCATGATTGCCTCCAACCTGCTGACCTTTGCCCTCAACACACGACGGATGCTGCAGGTTGCAGCCGCCGCATAGAGAAACGCTCCGCCTTCTGCGCGGTTCCATAAGAAAACAAAGTCGCAAAACTCTGCCTGCAAAGTAGCCTCTGCCTTGCGTAGACCACTTTGCAGGCAGAGTTTTGCGATGCTTCGCAGTCCTTGCAGAACCTTTGTTTTCTTATGTCGCCTGCGCTTGCCGCGCGGAGCGTTTGCTTTTATAGGGTCTGGCCGCTGACAAGACCATTCCACAGGCGGTAGTAGATGCCCTTCCTGGCCAGCAGTTCGGCGTGGCTGCCTTCCTCTTCGATGCCGTCTTTGCCCAGGACCAGGATGCGGTCGGCGTTCTGGATGGTGGTCAGACGGTGGGCGATGGTCAGCGTGGTGCGGCCCTTGGCCAGTTTGTCCAGACTTTGGCCCACCAGGATTTCACTCTCGTTGTCCAGGGCACTGGTGGCCTCATCCAGCAGCAGGATGGGCGGATTCTTCAGGAAAACCCGTGCAATGGCGATGCGCTGCTTCTGACCGCCGCTGAGTTTGACGCCCCGTTCGCCCACGTAGGTGTCATACCCGTCTTTCAGCGCCCGCACAAAGCCGTCGGCACCGGCCAGACGGGCGGCCTGTTCGATTTCTGCACGGGTGGCGCCGGGCTTGCCGTAGGCGATGTTTTCCGCCACGGTGCCGCTGAACAGATAGACATCCTGCTGCACAACGCCGATGGCATCCCGCAGGCTGTGCAGCGTGACATGGCGGATGTCCTGCCCGTCGATGAGGATCTCACCGCCGGTGACATCGTAGAACCGCGGGATCAGGTTGCACAGGGTGGTTTTGCCGCCGCCGGAAGGCCCCACCAGGGCCAGGCTTTCCCCGGGCCGGATGCGCAGATTCACGTGGCGCAGTACCTGGTTGTGGTCGTCGGGGTACTCAAAGCTCACATCCCGGAATTCGATGCCGCCCTCCCGCACGGTCAGCGGCCGGGCGTCGGGGGCATCGGCGATGGCCACGGGAGTATCCATGATTTCCAGGAAGCGCTCGATGCCGGTCATGCCCCGCTGGAACTGCTCGGCAAATTCCACGATGCGCCGGATGGTGGCAATCAGGGTGGAAACGTAGAGCACATAGGCCACCAGATCGCCGGCGTTGATGGCCCCGTATACCAGCGCCAGGCCGCCGGCCAGAATGACGACCAGATACATCAGACCGTCGAACAGGCGGGTGGAGGTATTGAAGGCAGCCATGGCGTGGTAGGTAAGGGTCTTGATGTTCTCAAAGGTCCGATTGCCCTCGGCAAACTTTTCCCGCTCCTGGGCCTCGGCGGCAAAGGCCTTGACCACCCGCTGCCCCAGCAGGCTGTCCTCGATGGTGGCGTTGAGTTCCCCGATCTGGAAGCGCTGCTGCCGGAAACGGGCCCGCAGTTTCAGGTTCAGATAGACCGATACCACGCCCATCAGCGGAACGCAGGCAAACACCACCAGCGTCAGGGGGATGCTGGCCTGGCAGAGGATGAGGAAGGAGGCAACAATCTTGATGAAGGCGATGAAGAACTCCTCGGGGCAGTGGTGGGCAAATTCGGTAACGTCGAACAGATCGTTGGTGATGCGCCCCATGATCTGCCCCACCTTGGTGTTGTTGTAATAGGTGTGGTCCAGCCGCAGCAGGTGGTCAAAAGCGTCGCGGCGCATATCGGTTTCGATATGAACGCCCATGATATGCCCGGTGCCGGACATGAAATAACTGGCGGCGCCGTCAATGAGCCGCAGCACAAAATACAGCAGGGCCAGTTTCAGAACAGCCTGTACGGTCAAGGCCGCACCCTGGCCGGAGGCGGCGTTGGTCAGCACGCCCATGATCTTGGGCAGCACGATATCACACAGAGTGGTCAGGGCCGCGCAGAACAGGTCAAACAGCAGAATGCCTTTGTATTTCATCAGATAGGGCAGAAAACGGCGCAGCAGTACGCCGCTGCCGCCCTGCTTTTGACGGGTAGAATCCATGAAAAAATCCTCACTTTTTATGTTACATAGAAAGACCGCCCACGCGGGGGAGCGGTCCCTGAAAATGGTGTTGCCGTTATGGGGTATGGCCCTTAGCCCTCCACAATGGCTTCAGGCGCTGTTTCTTCCACAGCCTGTTCCGCCGGTTGTGCCTCGGTGCTGGCCGGAACCTGTTCCGGTACCGACTCTGACTCGGCGGGCGGTTCGGGGGCAGGTGTATGGACCTCGGGTGTAGGTTCCGGTGTGGGTTCCGGCGTGGGTTCCGGTGTGACAACCGGTTCAGGTGTGGGTTCCGGCGTGACAACCGGCTCTGGCGTAGGTGCCTGTGTAGGCACTGGTGTGGGTGCCGGCGTGGGGGCGGGGGTGACCACCGGAGCCTGTGTCGGTGTAGGCGCGGGAGTTACAACAGGGATGGGCGTCGGCTTCACAGTGGGAACCGGCGTGGCGGTGGGCTGGACGGTCTCGCTCTTGGTCTGGCCGCAGCGGCGGCAGGTGTAGACGATCTGGTCGCCCTGCTGGCTGCCGCCGTTCCAGTCATGGCCGAGGGCGGGAATGTCTTTCTCGATGATCTCGCCGCAGATGCTGCACTTGTATTTGGCGCTGCCGGCATTCAGGCAGGTGGCCGCCACCACGCTGTCGCTGATCTCCACAAACTGGTGTTCATGGGCGTCCGCCTGGAAATGGGCGGTCAGCACCACGCCGCCAGCGTTGGCGTCCGCAGGCATGGTATACTGGATGGTGGCGCTGCTGTAGCTGCCGCCGGTGCTGGATGTCCATCCGGCAAAGACAAACCCCTCCTTGGGCACGGCGGTCACGGCGCTGGCGGTGCCGCCCTTCTTGACCAGCTGGCTGGTGGACCCGGACAGGGAACCGCCGTTGGTGGCTACGAATTCCAGCGGCACTTTGGCGCCCCGCACGGCGATGGGATCCTGGGTGATCAGGTTGGCGGGCACACCGTCGGGGGTGGGGATGGTGCCCAGCGGCTGGGGACGGCGGTCCTCCGTCACATAGGCGTGGGTGCGCACATAGTCGAAATAGGCAGTGACCGCCGCCTTGGACAGATGCACGCCGTCCGAAAGGGTGTAGTCGGTTTTGGCCCAGCCGGTGGTGCTGTCCCGCAGGACCTCGGCACTGTTCAGGAACTTGAAGCCGTTTTCTTCGCACATGGTGACCAGGGCCGCGTTGTAGGCATCCACCTGGGTCATGGTGAGGTTGGTGTTTTCCCGCTGCTTGTCCAGCGGCGGAATGGCGCTGACGATGATGTCACAGTAGGGCCAGGCGGTCTGGATCGCCTGCAGACCCTGTAAGTAGGTGGAAATGAAGCTGGTAGCATCGGTGGACGAACCGCCCAGATTGTTGGTGCCGTAGCAGATGATGATGCGCTTGGGCTTGAGCATGGCCACAGCATCCGGCACGGTGTACATGGCAGAAGAACCCTTGAATTTCTCGCACTTGAGGGTGGTGATGGCGCCCGCCCCCATGCTGACAACGCCGATGTTGTTGTTCAGGGAGGTGAAAGCCTGCCCGGTTTCATCGGCATACATCATGTAACGGGCGGTGTTGGAGTCGCCGATGAACAGGGTTTCATCGACGTAGGTGCGCCCGGCATCCTCGGTTTTTCCCAGGACAGTGCCGGCAGCGGCGGTCTCCACCGCCAGATCGGAAGCGCGGGTGAGGGCTGCGTTTTCCGGTGATGCTGTCTCGGCGGTTTCCGCCGTCTCGGCCGTGGCGGCATTCAGGACATCATTGTCCGTTCTGCCGCTCAATGCGACGATCAGAAGGCAGCAAAACACGACGATGGCAACGGCGCAGCCGGCGGCAGTCAGAAGCAGTTTGCGGTTCCAGTGATCCCAGGGGGCAATGGACGGCAATTTCATCCGGAAACACTCCTCACAAAACAATTTTGTTTTCATCATACACCATTTGTGCGGTATGCGCAAATTATTTGAATGAAAAATGAATGCCCGGCGCCATCTTTTTGCCACTCCCGGGCAAAATGGCTGTTTTTTTGGCCATCCCCCTTGACAATTCCACGGGAATGCGGTAGACTATTCAAGTCGGAAAAATTTGGGCCTGTAGCTCAGTTGGGAGAGCGTTCGGTTCGCATCCGAGAGGTCAAGGGTTCGAATCCCTCCAGGTCCACCAACAAAAAGCCGCACTGTTTTGTACAGTGCGGCTTTTTCTGTTGTCGGTTCCTGCTGTCAGAACTGTCGAATTTTCCATAAACCGTTCCCATTTTGCGCTTTTTGTGCTATACTGAGACAAATCACACTTTTCTTGCGGTCCGCGTAGGAAAACGTAGGTTTTGTGTGGATTGAATCCTCTCCGGGTTTGCCCTATAGTACCTTAATAAAGGAGGTCTGTACTGGGGCAGGTCTCCTGGGATTTTGGTTTTGTATTGTGGAGAGGATGAAAGATTCATGGAGCAAGCTGGAAAGAAATATCTGGCCGTTTACCGGCGGGACTTTTCGGAACTGGAGGGTCTGCAGAAGGCGGAGCAAGTGACGTATGCATTGCAGCGCGCCGGTCATGCACTGTGTTTTCACGCCAGGCGCAAAACATCCGCAGAGGATATTTCCTGCAGCTTGTGCGGATTGGATGAAGCCTTCGCCAGCCGCGTGCTGTGCTACATCTACGAAAATGCCGTGGCCCCCGAACAGCTCCCGGAAGTGCTGCGGGATCTGTGCGGCACGGCGGTGTAACGCCATGCAGGGGACGTTGGAAAGGAGCATCCATGCTCCGGAAAGAGGAACATCTGCAATGCAGGCGCTGACACAAAAGAAAACGGTGGTGGCGGTTTTTGTGACGGAAGCCCGCATGGAGCGGGACTGTATCCGTCTGTACGCGCGGACTCACCCTGAAGTCCGTGCGGCGGCGGTACTGTCCGGTGGACAGGAACTGCTGCAGCATCTTCGCTGCGGTTTGACACCCCAGGTCCTGGTGCTGGATGTGCTGCTCACCGATATGGGGATCCTTACCCTGATGGAGGAAATCCACGGTCTGCATCTGGATCCCGAACCCACCATATTGCTCACGGTCCCGGTGCCGGAACAGACGGCGGCACGCCGGGCCATGCAGATCTTCGGCGACTGCCAGATTCTTTTGAAACCCTACCGGCTCAAGGAGCTGTTTGACCAGGTTTATCTGCTGGGGGCGGGGGCCGACCAGTATCGGCTGTACCGTGCCCGCGGCTTTTGCAGGCGCTGCCTGCAGCAGATGCGGGCGGACCCAGCCATGAGCGGTTGCGATTATCTGGAGCAGATGGTCCTGTATGCTTTTACGGCGGAGCGGCCCTATCCGGCCGCAGCGCTCTATCAGATGGTGGCCCAGGACTACGACACCCAGGAGGCCAGTGTGGCGGCGGCCGTCATGCGGCTTTCCCGCAAGATGTGGCAGCAGGGGACGCCGCTGTACCGGCAGCTGTGCCTGCGGTGCGGACTGCCGGAGGAAGCTGTCCTGCCCAACGGCAAGCTGCTGAAGGGGGTGCTGGAACTGCTCAAACAGGAGATTGTATAGAGCCGGCGGGGCCGGAAAGGGGAGAGGCGGCATGCAGAAGAAGGAACAGGAGCTGGCGATGGCACTGCGCGGCGGTTTGCGCGGACGGTTCCGGCAGTCTTTCCATCTCTTGGAAAATGCGCTGGAAGTGCTGGATGATCAGATGGCCCACTGCGTGACGCCGGACGAGTATGAGACCCTCCGTCCGCTGCTGCGGCAGATCACAGAGCAGCTGGTGCAGCTGCAGCGGCTGGGAGAGCATGCTGCGGATGCGGCCGTTGCGCCGGTGCTGCAGCGGGTCTGCGCGCCGCGCCCCATGGAGCTGCTGGGACAGCTGCGGGAGATGGCCGGGCTGTTCAATGAGATTCTGTTGCAAGAAACGGTGGACGGTTCAGTCACGGTGGAAGCCCCGACGGACCTTCCGGTTCTGCTGACGATGGGGGACGACACCCTGCTCAACGGGCTGCTGGCCAACCTGGTTTCCAACTCCCTGGCGGCGGGCACACCGGCCCGGATCATCTTCTCCTGCACACCGGGGCAGTTCTGCTACCGGGATGACGGCCCGGGACTGCCCGAAGATGCGGTGGCACTGCTGGAGGGCGGTACCTGGAGCGAGCGTCTGCTGGAACAGGGCGGGCTGGGCCTGCCGCTGATCCGTGCGTATGCGGCGGCGATGGGATGGGACCTGACCGTGGAACACGGAAAGGGAACCTGCCTGCGGTTTGTCCTGCCTCCCTGTGCGGTGGATCTGGGCGGCATGGTGCTGGAATCCACCGGGCCGGGTGCCATCCAGCGGGACCGGCGCCGCCGTGCGCTCTGGCAGGAACTGTATCCCGTTCTGCCGCGAAAAGAATAAGGTTTGGGGGCACTGCCTGCGGGGCAGTGCCTTTTTTTTCTGCGGCGCTTTACTTTGCCTGCAATCTATTGTAAAATACTATACAAATAACAATGGTTTACTGTGCCCATCCGGCACAAGACCGGACTAAACAACAGGTGGTGTAATCATTATGGGGATTCAATACAACCGCATCCTGCTGAAAGTCAGCGGGGAGGCACTCTCCGGCCCGAAGGGCACCGGCTTTGACGAGGCAACCATCGCTTCCATCTGCGCCGGCATCAAGAAAGCGTACGAACTGGGTGCGCAGATCGGCATCGTGGTAGGCGGCGGCAACTTCTGGCGCGGCCGTTCCAGCGGCAAGATGGGCCGTATGGATGCCGACAAGATCGGTATGCTGGCCACTGTGATGAACGCGCTGGCCGTCAAGGACGCGCTGCGCCAGCAGGGCGTGCCGGCGGTGGTCATGACCAGTTCCTTCATGCCCCAGGTGGCGGAAGTCTTCACCAGCGACAAGGCCATCGCGGCGCTGGAAAGCGGCAAGATCGTCGTCTTCGGCGGCGGTACCGGCAACCCGATCTTCTCCACCGATACCGCTTCGGCGCTGCGTGCGCTGGAGATCGGCGCCGACGCCATGTTCAAGGCGACGATGGTGGATGGCGTGTATGACAAGGACCCCCACAAGTATCCCGACGCGGTGCGCTACGACACGCTGACCTTCACCCGGGTGCTGGATGAGCGGCTGGCCGTGATGGATTCCACGGCGGCCACGCTCTGCCGTGACAACGGCCTGCCCATCCTGGTCTTTGATCTGGGCGAGCCCGACAACATCGCCAAGGCCGTGGAGGGCCAAGCGGTGGGCACCATCGTCAAGGAGTAAGAAAAAATCATAGAATTGTGCCTATACTAATGCAAAACGAAGGAGAAATTGCCATGAGCAGCACGACGAAACCGTTTGAAGAAAAGATGAATGCCAGCGTTGACCATCTGGCCCGGGAGCTGGCGGCGATCCGCGCCGGCCGTGCCAACCCGGCCGTTCTCGACCGTGTCACGGTGGATTACTACGGCAGCCCCACGCCCATCAACCAGATCGCCGCGGTGGCGGTGGCGGAAGCGCGTATTCTGACCATCACCCCCTGGGACCGCCAGATGCTCAAGCCCATCTCCAAGGCCATCCAGACCAGCGATATCGGCATCAACCCCATCGATGACGGCCAGGTGATCCGGCTGATCTTCCCGGCGCCCACCGAGGAACGCCGCAAGCAGCTGACCAAGGATGTCCAGAAGCAGGGCGAGGAAGCCAAGGTGGCGGTGCGCAACGTGCGCCGTGATGCCATGGACAAGTTCAAGGCCATGAAGAAGGCCGGCGAACTGACCGAGGATGACCAGAAAAAGCTGGAGGAAGAGACCCAGAAACTGACCGACAAGTACGTCAAGCTGATCGACGAGACTTGTGCTGCCAAGAATAAGGAAATCATGGAAGTCTGATTGTATCGGCACTTCCTCATCGTCTGTGCGGGCATGCCGATGGGCACGCCCGCATAGGCTGTTATGAGTACTGTATTATTCCATCCGTGAAAGGGAACCACCGTATGAAGACCCGCGTCATTACCGCCGCTGTCGGCCTGGTTTTTCTGGCCGTCGTGCTGGCGTTTTTCAACACCATCCTGTTTGATCTGGTGCTCACGGCCGTCTGCCTGATCGCCATCCATGAAGTCTTTTCTGCCATGGGATTCGGCAAGAAGCAATGGTATCTGTATGCCGTGGCGGTGCCGTATACGCTGCTGATCATGCTTACAACTACCCCTGCCGCCCGCATACTGGTGTTGCCGGTCAGTTTTCTGGTGGTGCTGTTTTTCAATATCTGCCAGATTGCCCAGGTACATGCGCTGGATTTCGGCAAGCTGACGGGCTATGTCTATTTTTCCGGGGTTATCATCTTCTGCTTCTATTCCCTCATTCACCTCAAACGGATGTTGCCTTTTGAAAATTATCGCTATGACGCCATCTATTTCATTCTGTTGATCCTCTGCTTTGCCTGGGGCGGTGATACCGCTGCCTACTTCGCGGGGCGTGCCTTCGGCAAGCACAAGCTGGCGCCGGTGGTCAGTCCCAACAAGACGGTGGAAGGCGCCATCGGCGGCGTGGCAGGCAGCGTCCTTGCCGGTATGCTGCTGACGGCGGCTTACACGCTGCTGTCCGCCGGGTACAACGTGATCAGCATCCAGATGCGCCCCAAGCATTATGTGGTGCTGCTTTTCATGGGGGCCATCGCCTCGGTGCTGGGCATTCTGGGCGATCTCTTTGCCTCGGCGGTGAAGCGCCAGGTGGGGCTCAAGGATTACGGTACGATCTTCCCGGGCCACGGCGGTATTCTGGACCGTTTCGACAGCGTGATGTTCATCGCGCCGTTCGTGGCGATCGTTGTGCGGTATTTCTTTTATGTTCTGTAAAACAAAGGATGGATAATTATGAGTAAAACCATCACACTGCTGGGTTCCACCGGTTCCATCGGTACCCAGAGTCTGGATGTATGCCGGATGCACGGTTATTCGGTATTCGGTCTGGCGGCGCGCTCCAGCGTGGATAAACTGCTGGAGCAGATCCGGGAATTCCATCCGCGCTATGTGGCGGTGGTGGACCCCGAGGCCTGCCGCAAACTGGAGGCGGAACTGGCCGGCCAGCCGGACGCACCGAAGCTGCTGTCAGGCGCGGAGGGCCTGCGGGAGCTGGCAGCCATGGACGGTCCCGATGTGGTGCTCAACGCGGTGGTCGGCATTGCGGGGCTGGATGCCTCGCTGGCAGCCATCGAGAGCGGCCACGACCTGGCATTGGCCAACAAGGAAAGCCTGGTCACCGGCGGTCATCTGGTGACCGATGCGGTAAAGCGGAACGGTGTGCACCTGCTGCCGGTGGACAGTGAGCACAGCGCCATTTTCCAGTGCCTGCAGGATGCCCACAGCGCCAAAACGCTGGAGAAAATCCTGCTCACGGCGTCGGGCGGACCCTTCTTCGGCATGACGACGGAGGAACTCCGCGGCAAGACCAAGGAGGATGCCCTGCGCCATCCCAACTGGAATATGGGTGCCAAGATTACCATCGATTCGGCCACCCTGATGAACAAGGGCCTGGAACTCATCGAGGCGGCATGGCTGTTCGGTCTGCCGGAGGATAAGATCCAGATCGTTGTCCAGCGGGAGAGCATCATCCATTCGGCGGTGCAGTTCGCCGATCATTCCATTATTGCCCAGCTGGGCGTGCCGGATATGCGCATTCCCATTCAGTATGCGCTGACCTGGCCGGAACGTCTGCCCAGCCCGGTGCCGGAGCTGGACTTCACGGCGCTGACCAAACTGAGCATTGCCACGGCGGACGAGGAAACCTTCCGCTGCCTGGCTGCCTGCAAGAAGGCCATCCGCAAGGGAGGGCTTGCCCCCTGCGCGGCCAACGGCGCCAACGAAGCGGCGGTGGCCCATTTCCTGCGGGACGAGATCGGCTTCCTGGACATCGGCCGCCTGGTGGAAGGCGTGGTGGACAGCGACAGCTTCGGCGGCGACTACACGCTGGAGGATGTCCATGCATGCGACCGCATGGCCCGCGCTTATGTGGAAGCCCATATTTGAGATTTGAGAGGTGCCTATGACTGCATTGCTGACCGGGCTGGTATCCCTGCTCGTGTTCGGGGTTGTCATTTTGGTGCATGAGCTGGGCCACTTCTGGGCGGCCCGGCATTGCGGCATTCGGGTGGAGGAATTCTCCATCGGATTCGGACCGAAACTGTTTTGCTGGAACCGCGGCGGAACCCGGTACACTTTGCGGTTGATCCCGCTGGGCGGTTACAATCTGTTTTCCACACCGCCCGACCCGGACGGGGAGGGGGAGGAGATTCCCCCGGTGCGTCCGCCGGAGCGGAAAAAGAGCCTGTTCCCGATGACGGTGCGCGGCCTGGAATTTGAACAGGCCGGGGCTTGGCAGCGCTTTTTTGTAACGCTGTGGGGCGCTGTGATGAATTTTCTGCTGGGGCTTGTTGTGCTGCTGGTGCTGGTGTTCAGCATGGCCAATCTGGGCGGCACCACGATTGCCCAGTTCGTGGACGGTGCTTCCAGCAGCCAGACGGGGCTGCAGATGGGGGATACCATCGTGAAAGTGGACGGCAAACGGACGCGCACGGCCAACTCGCTGGCGCAGATGTTTGACGGTACAGAAAAATCCCACACCATGACGGTATTCCGCGACGGGGAGATCGTGACGCTGGACGGCGTGACGGTGGCTCCCACCACCGACGCGGACGGCAACATTGTCAGCGGGGTGGATTTCCGGGTGGCGGCAGTCCCCAAGACGCTGCGCAACGTCCTGGTGCAGACCGGGGAATTCTTCCGGTATTACAGCACCGCCATCCTGGGCGGCTTCTGGGAACTTGCCACCGGCCGGGTGGGGGTGGATCAGCTGTCCGGCCCCATCGGCACGGTGTCGGCGGTGAGCCAGGCCGTGCAGTACGGCTGGCGGGATGTGCTCTCCCTGATGGCACTGCTGACCATCAATGTGGGCATATTCAATCTGCTGCCGATCCCCGCACTGGACGGCTGCAAACTGTTGTTTTTGTTGTTTGAGGGCCTGACGGGCCATGCGGTGCCGCAGCGTTTTCAGATTGCGGTCAACACCGCCGGTATGGTCCTGCTGCTGTGGCTGATGCTGCTGGTGACCATGCAGGACATAACCAGGATTTTGTAAGGAGGAGCAGCTATGACGCGCCAACTGAAACGAGAAGTCAAGATCGGAAACGTGACCATCGGCGGTACCCATCCCATCGCCGTGCAGACCATGCTCAACGTGCCGGTAAAAGATATTACGGGCAATGTGGCCCAGGCCAAGCGGGTGGCGGCGGCAGGCTGCCAGATCGTGCGGGTGACGGTCCCCACGCCGGCGGATGCGGCGGTGGTTTCTGCCATCAAGGAGGCGGTGGACATCCCCGTGGTGGCGGATATTCATTTCGATTACCGCGCCGCGCTGGCTGCGCTGGATGCAGGAGCCGACAAGATCCGCATCAACCCGGGCAACATCGGTGACGACGACCGCGTCAAGGCGGTGGCCGACGCCTGCAACGCTAAAAACGTACCCATCCGCATCGGTGTGAACGGCGGCAGCCTGGAAAAGCATATCCTGGCCAAGTACGGCGCCCCGGTGCCGGAGGCCATGGTGGAGAGCGCGCTGTACCATGTGCGCCTGCTGGAAAAACATGACTTTGACAACATTGTCATCTCTATCAAGTCCAGCAATGTGCCGCGCATGATGGCCGCCTACCGGATGCTGTCGGCGCAGACCGACTACCCGCTCCATGTGGGTGTCACCGAAGCCGGCGGCAACCGGATGGGACTTATCAAATCCGGCATGGGCATCGGCGGTCTTCTGCTGGAAGGCATCGGCGATACGCTGCGTGTTTCGCTCACCGAGGACCCCGAAAACGAGGTATACGCAGGCTACGATATCCTGCGGGCGGTGGGCTATGCCGTGGCCGGTCCTGAAATCATCAGCTGCCCCACCTGCGGCCGTACCCAGTACCCCATGATCGAGATCGCCAACGAGGTGGAGCAGCGCCTGCGGGATGAGGGCTTCAAAAAGCCGCTGAAGATCGCCATCATGGGCTGTGTGGTCAATGGTCCCGGCGAGGCGTCGGACGCCGATATCGGCATTGCCGGCGGCAAGGACGAGGCGCTGCTCTTCATCCGCGGTGAGAAAATCCGCATGCTGAAGGGTGATATCGTCGGTCAGTTCCTGGAGGAGATCCACAAGCTGTAAAACGAGCCGGAAAGGAAACGGCCATGGAGACGCTGATTGAAATTATTGGTACAATGGTCCTGGATCTCCTGCAGGAGATCTGGCCGCCCATCCTGGCCATAGGGAACGGCGCGCTGGTCCTGTTCCTCGGCTTTGTGAGTTATCTTTACTATACCGCCGACCACCCCATCAAGGCGGTGGGCAGTCTGGTTGCGGCTGTCCTGTTTCTGGTTGTTTTCATCGCTGGCTTCAAAACCGGCGTCTACAGGCGGCGTACTGCGAAAAAACGGCAAAACGGCCGCCGGAAATAAGAACGGAAGTTTCGCATTCCCAGTTGCAAAGGAGTTACATTGAAACCACTTGTTACCCAGGTCTGGCCGCAGTTCACGGCGGACCAGCAGTTCTGCAATGCGTTCGGCAGTGTACTGGTCGATCGGGTGGAACTGCACCGTACCAAACGTCAGGTGACCATCTGCCTGCGCAGTGCCGAGCCGTTGGACCAGGCGCTGTGCGGGCGCCTTTGTGCATCCCTGCGGGAAGTCTTTGCGGGGTATGAACTGCATCTGCGCAATTATTTCTCCTACCCGAATATCACGCCGGAAGCGGTCCGGCTGATGATCGAGGAGCTGAAAGAGAAGGGCATGCCGGTCAACGGATTTCTGGACAAGAACGAGCCGGTGGTGTTCGGCGAGGACGGCATCACCGTTCGCGTCAATGCCGGACGCACCATTCTGGAAAGTGTGGAGCTGCCCCGGGTGCTGGCGGAACTGATTCAGGAGCGCACAGGCTCGCTGCCCATTGTGCGGCTGGCCGATACCGGCAACGCCCGCACCGAGGAGGAGTTCGAGCAGTACCTGCAGGAGAAGACCCCGGTGGTCAAGTTCGAGGCCAAGGAAACGCCGCCCGACTTCACCATCGAGGGACTGTCGCTGTCCAACAAGCCGGTCAAGGTGTTCTACGGCAAGAACTTCAAGCCCACCGAGACCCGCCGCCTCAACGATCTGGGCGATGGCGGCAAGGTGGTGGTGTGGGGCGATGTCTTTGCCACCGAGGTCAAGGGCAGCCGCCGCAAGATCTATTTTACCTCCATCACCGACTATACGGGTTCGGTCAACCTGAAGATCCTGGGCGACGAGGACGCCGACATGTCCAAGTGGGAGGGCCTCAAGCCCGGCACCACGCTGATTGTGCGCGGCAACTATATGTATGACAAGTATGAGCATGACTACGTCATCATGCCCTACGATGTATTGCAGGTGGAGCGGGAACCCCGCCAGGATACCGCCCCCGAGGGGCAGAAACGGGTGGAACTGCATCTGCACACCAAGTCCAGCTCGATGGACGGCTTCAACGACCCCGGCAAGATCGTGCGTCTGGCCCACCGCATGGGTCATCGCGCCATTGCCATCACCGACCACGGCGTCTGCCAGGGCTATCCCGAGGCCATGCTGGCCACCGATGATATCCACAAGAACGACCCCAATTTCAAGCTGATCTACGGATGTGAAGCCTACTTCGTGGACGACATGATCCCGGCGGTCTACGGCAAGGCCCAGATGCCGCTGTCCGGGTCCTTTGTGGTGTTTGACACCGAGACCACCGGCCTGGATTCCAACGTGGAGGCGCTGACCGAGATCGGCGCCGTCTATGTGGAGAACGGAAAAATCAACGAGGAAAAGAAGTTCTGCACCTTCGTGAATCCCGGCAAGCCCATCCCCCAGAGGGTAGTGGAGCTGACCGGTATCAACGATGCCATGGTGGCCGATGCCCCCACGCCGGAGGAGGCTATCCGTGCCTTCAAGGAGTTTTGCGGGGACCATGTGCTGGTGGCCCACAATGCCCACAGCTTTGATATGCTCTTCATCCGCAAGGCGGGGGAGAAGGCGGGCATCAGCTTTGACGAGAACACCTATATCGATACGCTGCCCATGGGCCAGGCGTTGTTCCCGGGGCTGCGCAACTACAAGCTGGATACCATCAACAAGCACCTGGAAATTCCGCCCTTCAACCACCACCGCGCCGTGGACGATGCCATGGCACTGGCCCGTATCTTCGAGGTCATGCTCAATGACCTGCAGGAGAAGGACATCCGGACGGTGGAGGCCATCAACACCGGCCTGGGCGGCAACAAAGAAGTGCTGAAGAAGAAATACTACCATCTGATCATTCTGGTGCAGAACCAGGTGGGACTGAAGAACCTTTACCGCATTGTCAGCGCGGCCCACACCCAGTATTTCTTCAAAAAGCCCCGTGTGCCCCGCAGCCTGCTGAACAAATACCGGGAGGGCCTTCTGCTCTCTCCGGCCTGTGAAGCAGGTGAACTTTACAGGGCAATCGTGGCGGGCCAGCCCTACGAACAGCTGCTGCGCATCGCCGATTATTACGATTATCTGGAAGTGCAGCCGCTGGGCAACAATGAATTCATGGTCCGCAACGGTCAGGTGGATTCCATCGAAGCGGTGAAGAACTTCAACCGCACGGTCATCCAGCTGGGCGAGGATCTGCACAAACCGGTGGTGGCCACCGGCGACTCCCATTTCCAGGAGCCGGAGGACTGGATCTACCGGGCGGTGCTGCAGGCCGGCAACGGCTTCAAGGACGCCGACAACCAGGCACCGCTCTACTATCACACCACCACGGAAATGCTGGAGGACTTCAGCTATCTGCCCCAGGACAAGGCCTTTGAGATCGTGGTCACCAATCCCAACAAGATTGCCGCCACCATCGACAACAATCTGCGGGCCATTCCCAAGGGCACCTATCCGCCCAGCATTCCCGGCGCCGAGCAGGAACTGCGCGATGACACCTGGAAGCACGCGGCCAGGGACTACGGCACCCCGCTGCCCGATGTGCTGCAGAAGCGCCTGAAAAAGGAACTGGATTCCATCTGCGGCCACGGCTATGCGGTTCTGTACGTCATTGCCGTGCGTCTGGTGGCCTACTCCAATGCGGGCGGCTACCAGGTGGGCAGCCGTGGCTCGGTGGGCTCGTCAGCTGTGGCCCACTTCTCCGGCATTTCGGAGGTCAACTCCATGCCGCCCCACTATCTGTGCCCCGAATGCAAACACAGCGAGTGGATTGACGACGGCGTCCACATGGACGGCTTCGACCTGCCCGACAAAAACTGCCCGGTCTGCGGGCACAAGATGATCGTGGAAGGCCACGACATTCCGTTTGAAACCTTCCTGGGCTTCTACGGCGACAAGGAACCGGATATCGACCTGAACTTCTCGGGCATGTACCAGTCCCACGTCCACCGCTATACAGAAGAACTCTTCGGCAAGGAAAACGTCTTCAAGGCCGGCACGGTGTCCGGTCTGCAGGACAAAACGGCCTACGGCTATGTCAAGAAGTATCTGGAGGAGCGGGGCAAGACGGTGAACCGTGCCGAGGAAAACCGTCTGGTCATCGGCTGTACCGGCGTCAAGCGTACCACCGGCCAGCATCCCGGCGGCATGGTCGTTGTGCCCGACACCTTCGATATCTACGATTTCTGTGCCATCCAGCACCCGGCGGATGACGTGAAGGGCGGTCTGCTGACCACCCACTTCGAATTCAAATACCTGCACGATACGCTGCTCAAACTGGACGAGCTGGGCCACGATGTGCCCACCTTCTACAAGTACTTCGAGGAGTATTCCGGCATTCCCATCGATTCGGTGCCGATGAACGATGAGAAGGTGTACAGCCTGCTCACCAGCCCGGCGGCGCTGGGCGTCACCGAGGAACAGATCGGCTCCAAAACCGGCACCTTCGGCATCCCCGAGATGGGCACCAACTTCGTGCGGCAGATGCTGCTGGATGCACAGCCCAAGAATTTCTCCGAGCTGATCCAGATTTCCGGCCTTTCCCACGGCACCGATGTCTGGACCAACAATGCCGACGAACTGATCCGCTCGGGCACCTGCACCATCGCGGAAGTGATCGGCTGCCGTGACAGCATCATGCTGTACCTGCTGCGCAAAGGGCTGGAGCCCAAGATGGCCTTTGATATCATGGAGGCCGTCCGTAAAGGCAAGGTGGCCAAGGGCGGCTTCCAGCCCGGCTGGGAGGAAGCCATGCGGGAACACGATGTGCCCGACTGGTACATCGAATCCTGCCGTAAGATCAAGTATATGTTCCCCAAGGCCCACGCGGTGGCCTACCTGATGGCGGCCATCCGTCTGATGTGGTTCAAGGTCTACCATCCGGCCATCTTCTACGCGGTGTACTTCACGGTGCGCGGAGCGGATATCGACTACGAGGCAGCCGTGGGCGGCGTGCGGGTGGCCAAGGAACATCTGCGGGAAAACGAGCACATTCCCAAGGAGGAACGTACCGCCAAGGACGACGACGCCCTGGTCAGCCTGCAGCTGGAAAACGAGATGCTGCAGCGCGGCTGTCAGTTCCTGCCCATCGAACTGGGCAAGAGCCACGCCAGCAAATACGTGGTGGAGGACGGCAAGGTCCGTCTGCCTTTCACTTCGCTGCGCGGTCTGGGCGAAGCGGCGGCCGTGGCACTGGAGGAGGCAACCATCCATGGCCAGGAATATATCTCGGTGGAGGAACTGCAGCAGGCCAGCGGCGTGGCCAGTTCGGTGTTCGACAAGCTCCGCTCGGTGGGCGCGCTGGGAAATCTGCCGGAAACCAGTCAGGTGGACCTGTTCAGCCTGATGTGAGGGGAGCCCATGGGCAAATAAATCTCAAAAAAAGCTTGCACCATCGGCATATCTGTGTTATACTATACCCCGCATGAGAAGTTAAAGGAGTGCTATTCAATGAACTGGTATGAGATCGCTCTCGGCTGCGTTCTGATTGCAGTGTCGCTTTTGATCATCGTTTTCACCCTTGCACAGGAACAGAAGGGCCAGGGCCTCTCTGCCGCGATCATGGGCGAGAACACCCACATGGCGGCCGGCCGTGAGCGCGGCATCGACGCCAAGCTCGCCAAATGGACCAAGGTCTTTGGCGGCGTGTTCTTTGTGGTGGTGCTGGTCATCTGCGTACTCAGCGCCCGCCTGTAATCGGAGAAACAGCAATCACAAAACAAAAGGGTCCGCCAAGCGCGAAGAAGTCTCTGCGCCCCGGCGGGCCGTTTTTTGTGGGAAAGTGGCGGGGAAGTGCGCCCCGCATCGGAAGGGCTGCACCGGACGGTGCGGCGACGTAAATCAAAGGAGTAAATATGACACCGTTACAAAAAAGTATTTTGTCTGCCGTCAAGCGCCGTCCCATGACGCTGCGTGAACTGCAGAACAATCTGCAGGTGGACAATTCCCGCCTGCGCACCACCGTATCGGCCATGGTGGCTACGGGGCATCTGTCGGTGCGCAACGGCACCTATGTGCCGGGCTTTGCCACCTACCAGAACGAGGCCAACCCCAACACGATTCCCTGCACGCTGGTCAAGCTGGCGGCCCGCTTCGGCTTTGCCAGCCGCGACGACGGCCAGGGCGATATCTTTATCCCGGGCCGGGCGCTGCACGGTGCCATGCCCCAGGACAAGATCGATGTCCGGCTGTTCGACCATCCCCGTGTGGAGGGCTCCTCCGAGGGCGAGGTCGTGGAGGTCAAGGTGCCCAACAACCGCTTCGCCGGTACGGTCTGCTTGTCTGACGACGGCCGTCTGGCGGTGGAGCCGGACGGCTGCCGGGACGTGAAGTTCCTGCTGGCCAAGCAGGGGAGCGAAGGGGTGCATATCGGCGACAAGGTCGGTATCCTCATCACCCACCGCGGCCAGCGTCACAGCGACCATCGCGCCGCCGTGGTGGAGAAGTTCGGCTCCTCCGACCGCGCGGCGGAGTGTGCCAAGGCGATTCTCTACGGCCGCAATGTGCGCCAGGAGTTCCCTCCTGAGGTGCTGGCGGAGGCCCATGCCTACGACAATGCGGTCATCGACCCGACTGAAGCCGCCCACCGCATGGATCTGCGGTCCATTCCCATTTTCACCATCGATTCCGCGGAAACCAAGGATATCGACGACGCCATCAGCCTGCAGAAGCTGGAGGACGGCGGCTACGAGCTGGGCGTGCACATCGCCGATGTGAGTCACTATGTCCGCCCGGGTTCCGCCCTGGACAACGAGGCCTTTGAGCGTGCCACCAGTATCTACTATGCCGACAAGGTCATCCCCATGCTGCCCACCCAGCTGTCCAACGGCATCTGCTCGCTGAATCCCGAGGAGGATCGCCTGGCCTTCTCCTGCCTGATGCGCCTGGACAGCGAGGGTGATATCCACGGCTACCATTTTGTCAAGACGGTGATCCGCAGCCGTGTCAAGGGCGTGTACAAGGAGATCAACGCGCTGATCGAGCCCGAGGAAGGGGCGGACCTGACGGAGCTGAAGGACAAGTATGCTGCGGTGCTGGAGCAGCTGCCCCTGATGGAGGAACTCTACCGCAAGCGTCTGGCCCTGCGCCGCAAGCGTGGCGCCATGGAGATTGAATCCGACGAGGCCAAGCTGGTGATCGATCCCGAGAGCGGCCGCTGTGTGGATATCGTCAAGCGGGGCCGCGGCACGTCGGAATGCATGATTGAGGAGTTCATGCTGCTGGCCAACCAGTGCGCCGCCAATGCGGGCCGCACCAACAAGGTGCCCTTTGTCTACCGCGTCCATGAGGCGCCCGACGCCGAGAAGATGGAAAAGCTGTCGGCCACGCTGCTGGCCTGCGGCCTGAACGCCAAGTTCAAGAACCCCATTCCCACCCAGCTGGAACTGGCGGCGCTGCTGGATGAAACCCGCGGCCAGCCCATCCAGACTCCGGTGCACACCGGCATTCTGCGCAGCATGCAGAAGGCCCGCTATGCCCCCCAGCCGCTGGGCCATTACGGTCTGGTGCTGTCGGACTATGCCCACTTCACCAGCCCCATCCGCCGGTATCCTGACCTGGCCATCCATCGCATCCTCAGCGAGATGCTGCTGGGGGCTTCGGCGGACCGCATCAGCAAGGATTTCAACGAGTTCGCACAGCGCGCCAGCGAGCAGTCCAGCAAAAAGGAAGTGGATGCTGTGCGCATCGAACGGGATGTGGAGGATCTGTACAAGGCCGAGTATATGCACGAGCATCTGGGTGAGGTGTACACCGGCACCGTGGCCGGCATCACTCCCCGCGGCGTCTTTGTGGAACTGGAGAATACCGTGGAAGGCTTTGTGCCGGCGGCGCAGCTCTGCAAGGGCGAGGCGCAGGTGGTGGACGGTGTCAGCATGCTGGATCCGCTGACCGGCCGCAGCTGGATGCTGGGCACTTCCATGAAGATCCGTGTGGCGGCGTCCGATGTGGCGCTGGGCCGTATCGACTTCGAATATATGGTGGAGTAATCTTCCAGGAAAAAAGAGGCCCGCCCGGGCAATCCCGGGCGGGCCTCTTTCTGTATAAACATGATGCAGCACAAACAATAAAAAAACACCCGCAGCCGAAGCCAAGGGTGTTTCTTTATGGCGGAAAGAGAGGGATTCGAACCCTCGAGGGCTTTAGGGGCCCTACACGATTTCCAGTCGTGCGCCTTAGACCAGCTCAGCCATCTTTCCATGGCAGTCGTTTGACTGCATGGGCTATTATAGCAATTTATGGGGTGAATGTCAAGTAAAAAATCGAAAAAAGTTTTTTGGCATTTTCACCAAAGAAAATCGTCAAAACAAACAAAAACAGAGGAAACTATTGCAACTATTCGCCAAAACATGTTAAAATTATAACTAAATCCGGCGATTGTTCGGATCGGGAGGAGTGTGCATATCATGTATTCAGTATTTCGCGATCTGGCAATCATCATTCTGAGTGCCAAATTCTTTGCGCTGGTCGCGCGCAAATGCAGGGCACCCCAGGTGGTCGGGGAGATTATTGCGGGGCTTCTCATCGGGCCCTGCCTTTTCAATCTGGTACAGAGCAATGACACCATCTCGGTCTTTGCGGAGATCGGCGTGGTGCTTCTGATGTTTACCACCGGCCTTGGCACCAACCTGAAGGAACTGCTCCGTGCCGGGCCCATTGCCACCCTGATTGCCTGCGTGGGCGTGGCAGTGCCGCTGGCAGGCGGCACACTGCTGTACAGCCTGTTCTACGGCTTTGCGGCACTCGGCACCACGGAATTCTACAGGGCGCTGTTCATCGGCACCATCATGACAGCCACCAGTGTTTCCATCACGGTGGCCACGCTCCAGGAACTGGGGCATCTGAAAAGCTTCCTCGGTACCACCATTGTCAGTGCGGCGGTCATCGATGATGTCATCGGCATTGTGGTGCTGACCTGCGTCATCGGCGCCAGCTCCGGCGAAGGCACCGGTCTGGGCCAGGTGCTGCTGAACACGGTGCTCTTCTTTGTGGTGGCCGTTGTGGTGGGTGTCATCATCCACTATGCCATGCAGTGGCTGGACAAGCGCAATCCCCACACCCAGCGCATCACCATTGTCAGCATTGCTTTCTGCTTCGCGCTGGCCTATGTGGCAGAGCAGTACTTCGGCATTGCCGATATCACCGGTGCCTACATTGCCGGTATTGTGCTGTGCACCATGGCGGATGCCTCCTATGTGGAACGCCGCGTGGATATCAGCAACTATGTGATCTTCGCGCCGGTGTTCTTCGCCAGCATCGGCCTGAAAACCGATATCAGCGGCCTGACACCGGACATTCTGCTGTTCTGTGTCTGCTTCGTGATTGTGGCGCTGGTCACCAAGATCATCGGCTGCGGTCTGGCGGCCAAGGTCTGCCGCTTCAACTGGGGTGATTCCCTCAAGGTGGGCGTCGGCATGATGACCCGCGGCGAGGTGGCGCTGATTGTGGCGCAGAAAGGCCTGGAAGTCGGCGTGGTCGATCCCGTCTACTTCACGGCGGTCATTCTGATGATCGTGGTTTCCTCGGTGGCCACACCGCTGGTGCTGAAGAATCTCTTTGTGAAGATGCCGCCTCAGCCCCATCCCCATCAGGTACAGGCGTAAAGAAAATCCCGGTCCGTCAGGACCGGGATTTTTTGTGCCGTCAGATGTTTTCTTTGTGCCGAACGAAACCGCCCAGTTCCTGGGTGGTGGAAAGACCCTGAGCCAGGGCCTTGGCGCGCATGGCGGCGTAAAATTCCGCGTAGGTGGCGCTCAGGTAGGGGGACAGAAAGTAGGTGCCGATTCCCAGCGTCAGGACGCACAGCAAAGCCCAACCCAGGAAAGAAAGCTCCAGCAGGAAGAAATGGAACTTTTCGCCGTACATCATCTCCCGGCTCAGTTCCATGGCCCGGGAGGTACTCATATAGGGATTCTCGGCCAGCAGGTAGGGAACCAGGGCGTAGCAGTAGGCCCAGTAGATACCGGGGATCAGAAACAGGATCATCCCCGCAAAAATTTTCAGCGAGGTGAGGAAGGAAACCTTCACCACGTTCAGATAGGGCGTATGGAACACGCTGAAAAAGGTACTGATGGGAGAGGGGCTTTGCCGGCTCTCCATAAAATAGCGGTTACTGCCCACCTGCAGCGGCCCCGTCAGGAAGATATTCCAAAGCACACCGCAGATCGCGCCGATGACCGAGACGATGGCCAGCCACGCCAACAGATAGCTTGGCAGGTTTTCCAGATAATAAGCCGTGTTTTCAGGGGAATACAGGAAACTGACGTTGACGGCACCTCCGCCGCCCAGCATAGCGATCAGAAAGCAGCCCCAGAAGGAACGCCAGTATCGCCCGCGCAGCGCTTCCCGGGCATTGGTTTTCAGCATGGAACATGTCCACATGGTGTTTGCACCTCCATTCGTTAAGCACATTATAGCAAATCGGGCCGGGAAAGCAAGAGATTCGAACACAAAAAGACGGTGTTACGTTTTATTTTAAAAAACAAAAATAATTTGGAATTTTTTGAAAAAAGTGCTTGACATTTAGGGGGAGTGCGGCTATAATAATACACGTCGCCCGGGTCAAGCGGCCACGCAAGACACGGAAACGACAGCAAATATGCGGATGTGGCGGAACTGGCAGACGCGCTAGATTCAGGTTCTAGTTCCCTTAAAAGAGTGTGGGTTCAAATCCCTTCATCCGCACCAAATCCCGAACACGAAAGTGTTCGGGATTTTTCTTTGTAAAAGCACGGGCGGCATGACCGCAGAAAAATATCTGTCGGCACCATACTTGTGCCATCGTGTGAAAATATAGTATACTGGTATTGCCGCGCCGGCCGCTTCCGGGGCGGGGAAAACAAAAACTTATGCAGAAGGATGTAAAATCATGTCCAAAACCCGAAAAATCTATATTGCCAGACTGGTGGGGCGCTGCCTGCTGCTGGGAGTCTGCCTTTGGATGTGCTTTTTCTACCGGCAGGCCTTCTCGGTGCTGGAGGGCATGCATTTCTTCACGGAACTGTCACCGCTGCACTTCCTGTGGTGCGTCTGGGTCACGGATATGGTGTTGCAGATCATCCCCATCCGCAACAAGGTGCCGCTGGGATCCCAGAAGCTGTTTGCCAACCGCTTCCGTCCCATCCGTGAGAAGATCAACTACGAGGCACTGAAAAACTACATCGTCAGCACCACCAAGGCTGCGTACAAGGTGTTCATTCTGTGGTGCGTGCTGGTGGCGGTGCTGGGGGTGCTGTACTATACCGGCGTGATCGACAAGATCGCCCTGTTCATGATCTCGGTCCTGTTTTATGTGTGCGACCTGATCTGTGTGCTGGTCTGGTGCCCCTTTCGGTTGATCATGAAGAACCGCTGCTGCACCACCTGCCGCATCTTCAACTGGGATCACCTGATGATGTTCTCTCCGCTGGTTTTTATCGGCGGGTTCTACGCCACCTCGCTGGCGGTCATGGCGGGAGTGGCCTGGCTGGTGTGGGAACTGTGCGTCATGATGTATCCCGAGCGGTTCTGGGACCATTCCAATGTGGCGCTGCAGTGTTCTGAGTGCACAGACAAACTCTGTACCCAGTATTGTCAGAAACTGCGCCCGGGGCGTCAGCCGGAGCGCTGAGCCGCGCCATTCTCCCGGGTACGGGTTCGCCCTGTTTCGAAGTCTTTCGCTAAAGGGTAATAATTTTGTCCCCTCCTGCACAGGATATCCGGCAGGAGGGGATTTCTTATGCCCAAACATCGCATACGGCGTGCCCTGCTGACGGTGGTGCTGCTCCTGGCAATCCTGTCGGGATGCCTAGTGGCGGCGCTGCGGGCGGCGCTGCCCGATACCTTTTACACAACCGACCAGGGCGGTACCTTTCATATCGCTTCCATGCCCTGGGTCACGGTGCGGGAAGTTCCGGCTCAGACGGCACAGGTGGGCCGCACCAACGCCGACACCAGCCGCAATGTGACGCTGGCGCTGTTCGGCACCATACCCATCAAGACGGTGCGCACCGTGGACACAGAAAGCCGCAGCGTGCAGGTATGCGGCACACCCTTTGGCATCAAGATGTTTTCCGACGGGGCGCTGGTGGTGGCGTTTTCCGATCAGTATACGGCCCTGGGCACGGAAAACCCGGCCAAGGAAGCGGGGCTGAAGCTGGGAGATCTGATCGTATCGGCGGCGGGACGCTCCATCCGCAGCAATGAGGAACTGACCCAGGCCATCACCGCCGCGGATGGTAAGCCGATTTCCCTGGTATACCGGCGGGACGGGCAGCAGTATACCACCACGCTGACCCCTGTTGCGGACGCCGCCACGGGGGCGTACCGGGCGGGCATCTGGGTGCGGGACTCCAGTGCAGGCATCGGTACGATGACCTTTCTGGACCCGCTGAACGGTACTTTCGGGGGACTGGGCCATGCCATCAGCGATACCGATACCGGTGCGGATATCACGCTGCTGTCCGGCGAGATTGTGCCCGTCATGATCACAGGGTGCGTAAGCGGAACGGCGGGCAGCCCCGGCGAGCTGCGCGGAGAATTTTCCGCGGCGGCGGCAGGAACCGTCCTGGCCAACGATGCCACCGGCGTATACGGTGCTTATACGGGGGCTGCGGCGGGGCAGAGCTGCCCGGTGGCCCAGCCGCAGCAGATCGCCCTGGGGGATGCGGAAATCTGGACGACCATCTCCGGCAGCACACCCAAGCGCTACCAGGTGCGCATTGAGCGGGTGAATATGACCAGCGGAGATCCCAACCGGAACCTGTTGATCAAAGTCACCGACCCGGAACTGCTGGCGGCTACCGGGGGAATTGTGCAGGGGATGAGCGGCTCACCCCTGGTACAGAATGGCCGGCTGATCGGTGCAGTCACCCATGTTCTGGTGAACGATCCTACCCGGGGGTACGGGATTTTTGCCACCACCATGCTGGAAAAGGCGGACGCCGTTGTACCATGAAAGAAAATGTAAAAACTAGTGGAAATGGAAATATATTCCAGATATAGGAATGGGGGATTTTGCAGAAACGGAGGAAAGAATTATAAAAAATGCCGTATAAACGAAAATACTGGCGGGAAACTGGAAAAACAGTCGAACGAAAATTGCCTTTTCGGTGAAAAAAACTGGAAAATCCTCTTGCGATAGATGGAAAAATATGGTAAAATTTCCATCGTAAACGAAACCCGGCAGGCGGAACGCCAACGCATAAAGCGCACGCCGTCGCCCAAATGCCTGGGACCCGAGATATGTCTGGAGGATATGATGATGGAAAAGATCAAATTCGTGATGACTGATACCGGCGCACAGGTGTCCGCTTTGTGCCGCCAGGCATTGGAAGCCAAGGGGGTGGCGGTGACAGTATGCGAGAAAAACGGCGACAAGGCGCTGGAGACCCTGCTGAACGTACATCCGCAGGCCGCCTTGCTGGATGCCTTCATGCCGGATCTGGATGCCATCACGGTGAAGCAGCGCTATGAGGCGCAGAATACCAGCGGTACCCGGACCACGTTTTTTGTGACCGGCGCCTTCCAGAGTGAGGAGATGGAACAGGAACTGCTGGATAACGGCTTTTCCTTTTTCTTTGTGAAGCCCTTTGACGAGAGTGTGCTGGTGACCCGGGTGCTCAAAGCGGCGGGTGGGACAAGCCGTCCCGCGGTCAGCTCCCAGGATTCCGATGAACTGACCGTCACCGAGATCCTGCATCAGATCGGTGTGCCCGCCCATATCAAGGGATACCAGTTCCTCCGGGATGCCATTCTTCTGACGACGGAGGATCATGGGTACATCAATGCCGTGACCAAGCGGCTGTATCCCGAGATCGCCAAGCGCAACGGCACAACGGCAAGCCGGGTGGAGCGTGCCATCCGCCATGCCATTGAGGTGGCCTGGGACCGGGGCGACGTGGATACCCTGAACAGCTATTTCGGATACACCATTCACAATCTGCGCGGCAAGCCCACCAACAGCGAATTCATTGCGATGATCGCGGACAAGATTCGTCTGGACAAAAAGCGCCGTGCATAAGCAAACATACCAGGCAGGCCTTGGCGGGCGGCCTGGTATTTTGCTGTCCCAAAAGGCGGAAGATAAAAAATGCAGGAACCCGGGGAGAAGGATTGCTGCCGGCTGAACGTGCCGGCGGCAATTTTTTCGCTGTGCACAAAAATTCCTGGGAAATTTAGTGGATTTTTCCCCGGGGAACCTGTATAATAAACTTACTAGTGTATGAAGGGAAGTGTACACCATGGCCGAACAGCGGCTCCCGGAGGTTACTGCCATCCTTGTGGCAGCGGGCGCGTCCCGGCGTATGGGGTTTGATAAACTCAGCTATCGTCTGCCGGATGGACAGACGGTGCTGGAAAAAAGCTGCGCGGCGTTGGCGTCCCACCCGGCGGTGACCCAGCTGGTGCTGGTGGCGGGGGCAAACCGCGCCGCCTGCGAAGAGATCGCTGCCGCCTGCACAAAACCCTGTGTGGTGGTGCAGGGCGGGGCCACCCGTGCCGACAGTGTGCGCAACGGTCTGGCAGCCGCGAAGGGCACATTGGTGGCCATCCACGATGCCGCACGTCCCTTCGTAAGTCAGGCTGTCATTACCGAAGCCCTGCAGGCGGCGGCCCGCACCGGTGCAGCGGCCCCGGCGGTGCCGGTGAAGGATACCATCAAGGTGGTCCGTTCCGACGCGACGGTGGACCATACGCCGGACCGGGCAACGCTGTACGCCGTGCAGACACCCCAATGCTTTGACCGTGCGCTGTATGAACGGGCGCTGGCAAGTCTGCGGGAGGATACCGCTTCCCAGGTGACGGATGACTGCAGTCTGCTGGAGCTGGCGGGCATCCCGGTAACGCTGACGGCAGGGGATTACGAAAATTTCAAGATCACCACAAAGGAAGATCTGCAGAAGGAGAAGACAATGCGTATCGGACATGGCTATGATGTGCACCAGCTGGTGGAAGGCCGCAAGCTGATCCTGGGCGGTGTGGAGATCCCCTATGAGAAGGGACTGCTGGGACATTCCGACGCGGATGTGCTGCTGCACGCCATCATGGATGCGGTGCTGGGGGCTGCTGCGCTGGGGGATATCGGCAATCATTTCCCGGACACTGACCCTGCCTACAAGGGAGCTGATTCGCTGGCGCTGACCCGTGCGGTGGCCAGGCTTGTGCAGGAGCAGGGATATACGGTGGGCAACATCGATTCCACGATTCTCTGTCAGGCACCCAAGCTGGCCGGACATATTCCGGCCATGCGTGCCCATATCGCGGAGGCTTTCGGCATCCCGCTGGACGCGGTGAGTGTAAAGGCCACCACCGAAGAACACATGGGATTTACCGGAGAAGGGCGCGGCATTGCCGCGCACGCCGTCGTGCTGCTGGAGCGCTGAACCTTGCGCTGGCGGCGATTCTGACTACATAGGCGGGGGAAGGGGGCCCGGCAGTTCATGCTGCAAAACCAGTGGATTTCTACCATCGCAAGTACCTTGCGTGCTTTTGATCCGATATCCGACACGCTGGATATCCTGATCATTTCCTTTGCTTTTTACCAGCTGATCCAGTTTGCCCGCAAGTCCCGCGCCGGTCAGCTGGTCAAGGGCATTCTGCTCATCGTCATCTTCTATGGCCTGGCGTACATGCTCAATCTGCGGACCGTGACCTGGGTGCTGAACAACGTGCTGACCATAGGCTTTACGGCGGCCGTTGTCATTTTTCAGCCGGAACTGCGCCGCACGCTGGAGCGCATGGGCCAGACGACGGTCTGGGCGGGAAGGCTTTTTGGCAACCGCCGCGCGGATCCTTCGCTGCGGGGGGTCTGGCAGAGTGCCGTGGTGGCCATCTGTGATGCGGCGGAGCAGCTCTCCGATACCCGCACCGGCGCCCTGATGGTTCTGGAGCGTAACAATAATCTGGAGGAGATCATCCGCACCGGCACGCCCATGCATGCCGATGTTATCCCGGAGATGCTGGGCACCATCTTTTACGAGGGCACGCCGCTGCACGATGGTGCCGTGGTGGTCCGGGACGGTGTGATCGTGGCGGCTGGCTGCGTGCTGCCCCTGTCCAACAATCTGGAGATGGGCAAGGACATGGGAACCCGCCACCGTGCGGGCCTGGGCATGAGCGAAAACTCCGATGCCATCGTTGTCATTGTCAGTGAGGAAACGGGCATCATCTCGATGGCCAAAAACGGCGTGCTGATCCGCCGCCTGGACCGGCAGAATCTCTTCAACCTGCTGCAGGAGGAGGTCGTTCCGCCGGAGGAAACCGCCGAGGCCCGGGTCCCCACGTTGAAGAATCTTCTGCGCAAAGGAGGCGCAAAGAGCCATGCAAAAGCCGACTAACACGGCGCCGCAAGCGGGCGCGGGGCGCACTTCCCCGTGGAATCACCCGGCGTTTTCGCTGTTGCTGGCGCTGTTCTGCGGCATCTTCGCCTGGATGGTGGTCACCATCAGCATTGATCCGCAGAGCAGCTATACCGTGCAGGATGTCCCCATCAACTACGCCAACTCGGCTTCCACCTATACGTCCCAGGGGCTGGATATCGTGGAAAAACCCGATCTGGAAACGGTGGATGTGCGGGTGAGCGGCAACAGCACGATCATCGGCAATATTCAAAATTCCGATATCATGGTGTATCCCAGCTACGCCGGCGTGAGCGGCCCGGGCAAGGTTACGCTGCGCCTGCAGGCGCGGCTGGTGAATACCACGGATTTCCCGGGTGATATCGAGTGCACGGTGGAAAATCCCAAGACCATCGATGTGGTTTTTGATGAAGTCAGCGAAAAGACCCTGCCGGTGACGGTGGATGCCTCCGGCGTTTCCGTCGCGGACGGGTATATGCTCAACAAGTCGGCGGCTGTCCCGGCGGAAGTCACGCTGCGCGGTCCCACCAGCGAGCTGGATCAGATTTCCTCGGTGGTGGCGACGGTCAGCAGCGAATCGGCGCTATCCGATACCACCACGGTGCCGGCGACGCTGGAACTGCGGGATGAGAACGGCCTGACCTTCACACCGCAGTACACCACGATGGACAGTGAAACGGCCAACGTGACTCTGACGGTCTACCAGGTGCGGGAACTGCCGCTGGTGGTGGATTTCATCGGCATGCCCACCAACTTCGACACCAGCAGCCTGAAGTATTCGCTGAGCCAGAACACGCTGCGCGTAGCCGGCCCGGCCCGTACCGTGAGCGCCCTGGAAGAACTGACGGTCACCGACTTCGACCTGGCCCAGGAATTTGAGCCGGGCCGGGATTACCAGCGGCTGGTGGAACTGCCTTCCGGCATCGTCTCGCTGGACGGCGTCACCAGTGTGACGCTGAGCTTTGACACGGAGGATATGGACTCCAAGACGCTGAACATCTCCAACATCAAGCCCATCAACGTGCCCAGCAACTATGAGCTGGAGGTTTTGTCCGTTCTTGTCTCGGGCGTGAAGCTGTACGGCCCCGCGGATGAAATTGCTGCGCTCTCGGCGGACAGTGTGGTGGCGCAGATCGACTGCCAGAGCGTGAATCTGACGGTGGGGCAGCAGAGCATTCCCGTGACCATCCAGATCCCGTCCTCCACCCGCATCTTCGCCACGGGCAGCTATACCGTCCAGTGCGAGGTCGTCGCCAAATAAAAACGCCCAAAGGAATTTGTCTATGCTTCTGGTCCGCAATATCCGCCTGCCGCTGTCCTGCCCCGACCCCGATGCCGAGGCGACGGCGCAGGCCCTGCACATCCTGCGTCTGACGCCCGCTCGTGCGGCGCAGACGGGGGTGGCCAAACTTTCGGTGGATGCCCGGCACGGCAAACCCGTGCTGGTGTATACCATCGCAGTCACACTCAACGACGAGGGTGAGGAATCGGCTTTGGCCGGGGCCTCGCCCTGTGTCTGTTTCACACGGCCGCCGCAATTTTCCTTCCCGGTGGGCAAAACGCCGCTGTCCCATCGCCCGGTGGTGGTGGGGCTCGGTCCGGCCGGTCTTTTTGCGGCGCTGCTGCTGGCACGCTCCGGCTACCGTCCGGTGGTCCTGGAACGGGGCCCTGACCTGACGCGCCGCATCCAGGCGGTGGAACGGTTTGAAAAGACCGGCCAACTGGACCCCAACGCCAACATCCAGTTCGGCGAAGGCGGCGCCGGGACCTTCTCGGACGGCAAGCTGACCACCCGGGTGGGAGATCCGCTGTGCGCCTTTGTGACCCAGGCGTTCCTCGCCCACGGGGCTCCGGCAGACATCGCCTGGCGGCAGAAACCCCATGTGGGGACTGACCTTCTGCGCGGCATCATCCGCAGCATTCGTGGTGAGATTGAATCGCTCGGCGGGGAAGTGCATTTTGACACCGCTCTCACCAGCCTGGAGAGCCGGAGTGGTGTGCTCACCGGAATTGAGACTTCGGCGGGAGCCTTTGCCTGTGACAGTCTGATTCTGGCGGTAGGCCACAGTGCACGGGATACCTTCGCCATGCTGCACCGGGCGGCACTGCCGCTGGAATGCAAGCCATTCTCGGTGGGGTTCCGCGCCGAACATCTGCAATCCGAAATTGAGCGCAGCCTTTATCACGGGGCGGCGGGGCATCCGTCCCTGCCCCGGGGAGAATACCAGCTCAGCCAGCATGTGGGCGGCGGTCGCTGTGTTTACACTTTCTGCATGTGTCCGGGAGGCACCGTCTGTGCGGCAGCCAGCGAGGAAGGCGGCGTGGTAACCAACGGCATGAGCCTGCACGCCCGCGACGGCCGCAACGCCAACGCGGCGGTGGTGGTCAGCGTGGACGGCAAGGACTTCGACCAGGACCCCGCCCGGGCGGTTGCCTTTCAGCGCCGTCTGGAGCAGGCGGCCTTCCGGGCCGGCGGCGGTGCCTACCGCGCACCGGCCGAAACGGTGGGCAGCTTCCTCCAGGGGCGGGGCCGGCTGGAACTGGACCGCGTGCAGCCCACCTATCCCCGCGGGGTCACACCGGCGGACTTGGGGGCGCTGCTGCCCGAAGAACTGTCCGGGGCGCTGCGGGAAGGTCTTGCCGCCTTTGGCCGCAAACTGGCGGCTTACCGATCGCCTGACGCGGTGCTGACGGGCCTGGAAACCCGGACCAGCAGCCCGGTGCGGTTGCTGCGCGATGCGGACAGCCTGCAGTGCACGGCGCTGGAGGGACTGTATCCCTGCGGCGAGGGGGCTGGCTACGCGGGCGGCATCATGACTGCAGCGGTGGACGGCGTGCGGTGTGCGGCGGCGCTGATGCAAAGCCACGCACCGGCTGCGCACTGACCGATTGAGGATGTCTATGACAAACCATACTTCAGAAGAGAAAAAAGGACCACAGGAAGGAAAATTTCAGGACCAACAGACGCCGGACTGGGACGAGCTGGTCAACGGTGCCGTGCGGGTCGGCACGGGTCTGGGATCGACGGTACTGTCAGGTCTGTCAGAAGCCCTGGAATGGGTGGGGGAGCGCCTGGAGTCTGCCAGAACTCCCGAACGGGAACTCCCCTTTGCCCAATGGAAGCGCCGCCTGGACCGTCGCCTGCAGAACAAACAGCAGAGCGAAGCCATGGCGCTGGCCGTGACGGGCTGGATCTTTGCAGGCAGTTTTGGCATTGCCGCCATTGTGATGTGGGCGCTGTCCGCCGCGGGGCCGGAGGCGCTGGGCATCACCCGGGAACAGTTTCTGGTGTTTCCCATCCTGATGGGATGTTTCACACCGCTTGCCGTGGGATTTGGCATTATGGGCGGCGTTGGCGTCAGGAAATATCGGTATGTCCGACGGCTTCGGTGCTATTTACGCCTGGCCCGGAACTGGGTATGTGACCTGACCGCGCTGGCGCGGGACAGCGCAGTGCCCCAGGAGCGAGTGCAGAAGGATCTGGCCCAGGCGGTGGCGCAGGGGGATTTCCCGGATGCCGTGCTGGAGCCGGACGGAAAACTGTATCTGGACACCGGGCGTCTGGCGCCGCAGCCGCCCGAACCTGCCCCGCAGACAGAACGGGCACCCGAAATGGATGATGCCACTGCGCTTCAGCAGGAGGGTGCGGCGTTTCTTGACTATCTGGCCCGTGTGGACGGAAAGCTGGGCGCCGACGCGGCGGAAGAACTGGTGCAGATGCGCAAAAACTGTGCCGCCATTCTGGGCTTTGTGCACAATCATCCCGAGCAGCTTCCCAGAATCCGGCGGTTCCGGGAGTACTACCTGCCCACCACGCAAAAACTTCTGGACACGGCCCAGGGACTGGGAGATACGGATGTACAGCATGCGCAGGAAATTCGCCGCGATATCACCGGCATCCTGCACACGCTGAACCTGGCCTACAGCAAGCTCTACGACACGCTGCTGCAGGATGTGAGCCTGGATGTTTCCACCGAGATTGATACGCTGGAAACCATGCTGCGTCAGGATGGGCTGACCCACGATTTTGAATCAGATTTTAAAAATAGCAGTACGCTGTCCCGGTGACTGCTATTTTCGGTAAGGAGCGAAGCACGATGAAATATCCTGCCTGGCAGATCAAGACGGCTGAGCCGGGGGCGGAGGAAAAACTGGCCGCTGCCGGCTGCGGCGTACTGCTGCGCCGGGTATTGGCGGCCCGCGGTGTCTGCAATGAGGGGGAGGCCCGTCAGCTGCTGGAACCGGAGGCAGACCTTTCGGACCCGTTCCTGCTGCGGGACATGGACAAGGCGGTGGAGCGCATTGAGCGCGCCATAGAAGGGGAGGAGCTCATCGTCATCTACGGCGATTACGACGTGGACGGTATTTCCGCCACAGCCATCCTCTACGAATGTCTTTCCAGTCAGGGGGCCCATGTGCGCTGCAAACTGCCGACCCGCGGCAGCGGTTACGGCCTGACCCGCCCGGCGCTGGAGGCGCTGGCCAAGAAGGGCTTCAAGCTGGTCATCACGGTGGATAACGGTATCTCGGCGGTGGAGGAAGCGGCCTGTGCCCGGGAACTGGGACTGGACCTTGTGATCACCGACCACCATCTGCCCGGTGATGTACTGCCCGAGGCGGTGGCCGTGGTGGACCCCAAGCGTGCCGATGATGAAAGCCCCTTCAAGAACCTGTGCGGTGCGGGCGTTGCCTTCAAACTCTGTGCCGCCCTGGAAGGGTGTGACCCGGCCGAACTTCTCGAGATGTACGGCGAGTTTGTGGCGTTGGGCACCGTGGCGGATGTGATGCCACTGACCGGGGAAAACCGCGTGCTGGTCCGGGAAGGTCTGGCCCTCCTGCAGGACACCATGCGTCCCGGCCTGCACGCGCTGCTGGAGAGCGGCGGATACGCGGGCAAGCCGGTGACCACCGATACGGTCAGTTACGGTCTGGCGCCGCGGCTCAATGCGGCGGGCCGGATGGACAATGCCGCAGTGGCGCTGAAACTGCTGCTCTGCAGCGACGAGGAGCAGGCCACCGGGATTGCGGCGCGGCTGGCCGAGATCAACACCGAGCGGCAGCAGACCGAGCAGGAGGTTTTTGGAGCTGCCTGCAAGGTGCTGGAGGCGGATCCCGCCAGGCTGCGGGACCGCGTGCTGGTGGTGGCCGGGGAAGACTGGCACCCCGGCGTGATCGGTATTGTGGCGGCGCGCCTGACCGAGCGGTACAGCCGGCCGACGATTGTCATCTCCCTCCACGAGGGGGAGGGACGTGGCAGCGGCCGGGCGCCCGACGGTTTCGATCTGCACAGCGCACTGGCAGCCTGTTCCGAATTGCTGATCCGGTTCGGCGGCCATGCGGCGGCGGCAGGCATCGAGATCGAGGAAGAAAAACTCCCGGCTTTCCGGCAGAACATCAATACATGGGCGGCCCACCATGCGGCCCGCCCGGCGCCGGCCACCCTGCAGCTGGATGCCGCCGTGGGTCTGGATGAACTTTCCCTGGAAAATGTGCGGGACCTGACCCGGCTGGCGCCCTTCGGACGGGAAAATCCCACCCCGGTGCTGCTGGTACAGCAGGCTGTCATAGACGGTGTATGGGCGATGGGCGCGGAGGGGCGCCATACCCGGGTGCGTCTGCGGCAGGGCAATCACACGCTGTTCGCGTCGCTTTTCGGTACATCGCCCCAGAAATTTGCCTACCCTGTGGGGGCTGCGGTGGATGCGGCGCTGGAAGTTTCCATTTTCACGGGGCGCAGCGGACCGATGGTTTCCGCTCATCTGAAGGGAATCCGGCCGGCCGGACTTGGCAATACACCCAGTGAGCAGGCAGCATGGTTCGAGGCGTTCTGCGCCGGAACCGAACTGGAGCCTACCCGGGCCGAGGCGCTGCTGCCTGACCGCGACGATACGGTAAAGCTGTATATGCGAATCCGGAACGGGCAGGTTTTCGCGGAGGATCTGCAGCCCACGTTTGCGGCGCAGGGCGCAGAAAACACCGGGAAGACGCTGGCCAGCCTGGCCGCCTTGCAGGAGCTGGGATTGATTGAGGAGCAGAACGGGCGCTGGCTGCCGGTGCCGGTCAGCGGAAAACAGGACCTGGCTTCGGCGCCGGTGCTGCAGAAGCTGGCCCGACAGGCAGCCAGGGCATAAAATGCAAAAAGGGGGAGAATTGTTATGGGGAACACCGAAGCAATGAAGGAAGTCAAAGCGGCCGAGGAAAGCAAGACGCCCATCACCTACGATGATCTGAAAAAGAACATGGTTGACAGTGGACGCCCCTATGATTTTGAAATGGTGGACCGTGCCTACAACCTGGCGGCCCAGGCCCACGCGGGGCAGCGGCGCCGCAGCGGTGAACCGTATATCTGCCATCCGCTTTCGGTGGCCCAGATTCTGGTGGAACTGGGTATGGACAGCGAGAGCCTTGCGGCGGCTCTGATGCATGATGTGGCCGAGGATACGCCGGTAACGGTGGCCGAGATCAAGCAGAAATTCGGCCCCGAAGTGGCGCTGCTGGTGGACGGCGTTACCAAGCTGACGCAGATCAAGTTCTCCAACGTGGAGGACCGGCAGGCAGAAAACCTGCGCAAGATGCTGCTGGCCATGAGCCAGGACGTGCGCGTCATGATCATCAAGCTGTGTGACCGCCTGCACAATATGCGCACGGGGGACGCCTGGCCCGAGCAGAAACGCCGGGACAAGGCGCTGGAAACCATGGAGGTCTATGCCCCCATTGCCCACCGTCTGGGCATTTCCAACATCAAGGAGGAACTGGAAGACCGCAGCCTGCACTACTTGGACCCGGTGGGCTACGAGACCATCCGGGATCTTCTGAACAAGCACGGCGACGAATTCCTGCACAAGGTCTGCCATACCATTGCGCGGCATCTGGCGGAAAACGGCATCCCCAAGGCCACCATCCGCCACCGGGTCAAGAGCATCTACGGCATCTACCGCAAGATGTACATGCAGAACAAGGATTTTGAGGAAATCTACGATATCTACGCGGTGCGCATCATTCTGGAAAACGTGCCGGAGTGCTATACGGCGCTGGGGCTGATCCACGATATGTATCATCCGCTGCCCAACCGGTTCAAGGACTATATTTCCACCCCCAAACCCAACGGGTACCAGAGCCTGCACACAACGGTCATCGGACGGGAAGCCATCCCCTTTGAGGTGCAGATCCGTACCTGGGACATGGACCGCATGGCGGAATACGGCATTGCCGCCCACTGGAAGTACAAGGCGGGCATCACCGGCAGCTCCAACGACAAGCTGGATGAGCGTCTGGCCTGGGTGCGCCAGCTGCTGGAAAGCCAGCGCTCCAGCGCCGACGCCACCGATCTGCTCAGCGACATCAAGAGCGACCTGCTGCCGGAGGAAGTCTTTGCCTTCACGCCCCGGGGCGACGTGATCAATCTGCCGGCGGGCGCCACCGTCATTGACTTTGCCTATGCCATTCATTCGGCGGTGGGCAACCGGATGGTGGGTGCCAAGGTGAACAACCGCATCGTCTCCATCGACCATAAGGTGCAGACCGGCGAGATCATCGAGATTCTCACCGGGCCGGAAAACCGCGGCCCCAGCCGTGACTGGCTCAACATCGTCAAGACCAGCGAGGCAAAGAACAAGATCCGCAACTGGTTCAAGAAGGAGCGGCGTGAGGAGAACATCGAGGAAGGCCGCAACGCCCTGGACCGGGAACTGCGCCGCAATATGATCGTGCTCTCCGACGAGCAACGTGCCACCTTCATGGAGAATCTGGCCCGGCGCAACCACTGCAACACGGTGGACGAGATGCTAGCAGCCATCGGATACGGCGGCTTGCAGCTTTCCCGGATGCTCTCCAAAATCAAGGAAGAGTACGCCAAGCTCAAAGAGACCGAACCCAAGCCGATCACGGTGGAGATCAAGCATGTGCATTCCTCCGATGGTGTGGTGGTGGAGGGCATCGACAACTGCCCCATCAAGTTTGCCAAGTGCTGTTCTCCGCTGCCCGGGGATGACATCATCGGCTTTGTCACCCGCGGCTTCGGTGTCTCCATCCATAAGCGGGACTGTGCCAATGTGCGGGAGAGCATGCGCCATCCTGAAAATGCCGACCGCTGGGTCCGCGCCTACTGGGCCGACGACGCCAAGGAAAACTACAAGGCGTCGCTGGAACTCACCTGCATGGACCGCGCCAACCTGGTCTCCGACATTGCGCTGGCCCTGAGCGATATGCGGGTGCCGATCTACTCGCTGATGGCCCGCGCAGCGGAACAGGGTCGCGCCCGGATGAGCGTGACGGTGGGCATTACCAACACCGAACATCTGAACAGTGTGGTGGCACGGCTGAAGAAGGTCAAGGATGTCATCAGCGTGCTCCGCAGCTGATTCAAACTTATAAGGAGTCATTCATTATGCGAGCAGTCATCCAGCGTGTGACCGAAGCATCGGTCACCGTCAACGGCGGTCCTGCGCGGTGCATCGGCCCGGGTCTTGTGATCCTGCTGGGCGTGCGGGAAACCGACGACGAGGCCATCGTCCCGAAACTGGCGGAAAAATGTGCGCATCTGCGTATCTTTGAAGATGAAGACGGCAAACTCAACCGCAGCGCGGTGGAGCTGGGCTATGAGGCGCTGGTGGTCTCCAACTTCACACTGTACGGGGACACGGCCAAGGGAAAACGGCCCAGCTTCAGCCATGCGGCCAAGGCAGATCTGGCCGTTCCGTGCTATGAGCGCTTTCTGGAGGAAATGGGCCGTCAGGGGCTGAAGGCTGTGCAGCACGGCGAGTTTGGCGCCGATATGCAGGTCCGTCTGCTCAACGACGGCCCGGTGACCATTGTCATCGATACCGACGAATGGAAAAAATAGGAGGACCTATGAAAATCCAACACATTCACGGGCTTGCCCCGCTGTATACCAATACCTTTCTAATCATCACGGATGCCGGGCATGGCATTCTGGTGGATGCGGCGGCATCTCCCCAGACCTATCTGGAGGTACTGCAGAAGGAGGGCGCACAGCTTACCCACATTCTGCTCACCCACGGCCACTATGACCATGTGGGGGCGGTGGCGGCGCTGCGCAAGGCCACCGCCTGCAAGGTGTATCTGGACCCGGTGGATGCAGCGGGCAGCCAGATGCTTCCGCTGACCAAGGACCTGGTGGACGAAAACTGGCCCGCCGGCGATACACTGCAGATCGACGAACTGACGTTTAAAATTTACCACACGCCGGGGCATACCCCCGGCAGCGTCTGCTTGGTTTGCGGCCAGCTGATGTTCAGCGGCGATACGCTCTTTGCCGGTTCCTGCGGCCGCACCGACCTGCCGGGCGGCAGCATGCAGCAGATGCAGCGCAGCCTCTCCATGCTGGCCGCGCTGCCGCTGTCTGAGGAGACCAAGGTCCTGCCCGGCCATGAGGCGTTTTCCACCATGGGGCAGGAGCGCCGTTCCAACCCCTACCTGAACGGTATGTGGTTCTGATCGGCAAACAACAAGGAGAGACTTTCATTATGCAGATCGTTTTGCGCGGCGCGGCAGCCGGGTATGAGGCGGAACACACCGCCCGCATCTTTTTCCCCGGCGCAGAAAAGGCTGCCGAAATCCCCGAAACCGGGGATTTCGTGCTGGCCGCCAGCCATGAAAAAACTGATTTTGTACTGCTTCGCCAGGGCGATAGCCTTTGCTGGCGCGGCGCTCTGCGCCCGGCAGATGCCGATGGGGAATATGCGCTGTGCACCCTTTTGTATGGACTTTTGAAGCAGCAGACCGGCCAGAACACGCCCTGGGGCATGATGACCGGTGTGCGGCCGGTGCGCATCATCCATGACCTGCGGGCCATGGGCGCCACGGAGGCGGAGATCGAGGACCGCTTCCTGGGCCATTTTGCCTGTACGCCGGAAAAGTTCGCCCTGGCCCGGGGAATCGCCGACCTGCAGCGCCCCGTGCTGGAGAATGCTGATCCCATGGACTGCAGTGTCTATGCGGGCATTCCGTTCTGCCCCACGCGGTGCAGTTATTGCAGTTTTGTCTCCCGCACGGTGGGAGACAAGGCCACCCGGGCACTGGTACAGCCCTATGTGGACAAACTCTGCGAGGAACTGACGGCCATCCGCCGGACCGCCGACCGCTGCGGTCTGCGCATCCGCACCTTTTATATCGGCGGCGGCACGCCCACCAGCCTTTCAGCTGCACAGCTGGAACAGCTGATGGGACATATTGCCCGCACGTTTGATCTGGCCTCGCTGGAGGAGTACACGGTGGAGGCGGGGCGTCCCGACTGCACCGATGCGGAAAAGCTGCGTATTATCAAGCAATATGGCGCCACCCGCATCTCCATCAATCCCCAGACCTTCTCGGATGAGGTGCTGCGCAACATCGGCCGCCGCCATACTGCCCAGGACATCCTGGACTGCTTCGCCCAGGCCCGGGCGGCGGGGCATGAGAACATCAACATGGACCTGATTGCCGGTCTGCCCGGTGATACGGTGGATGGGTTCACGCATAGTCTGAAACAGGCCATTGCGCTGAACCCCGAAAACATCACCGTGCATACCCTGACCCTGAAGCGGGCCTCCAACCTGGTGGTGGAACACCGCGCGGCGGCCTATGACGATGTGGCGGCCATGCTGGCCCAGGGCGACCTGCTGTGGCAGGCCGGGTATCGCCCCTACTACCTCTACCGCCAGAAGGGCACACTGCAGAACTTGGAGAACATCGGCTGGGCCAAACCCGGCAAGGAATGCCTGTACAACATCTACATCATGGAAGAGGTCCATACCATTCTCTCGGCGGGGGCGGCCGGTTCCACCAAACTGGTCATTCCCGGCAAGCGACATGGAAAAATCGAGCGCATCTTCAACTTTAAATATCCCACGGAATACATCGACCGCTTTGACGAGGTGCTGGCCCGCAAGCGGGGCGTGGAGGAGTTCTATGAACGTTACACAACGCAAACGCTTTGTCAGCTGTGAACTGATCGCGCTGGCCGCCGGTCAGCCCCAGGCCTTTGCGCAGATGAGCGAACGGCAGTACCGCGACCGCATCCAGTGGATTGCCGGGGAGATTCTTGCCAGCGGGCGCCATATCGTCATGCTGACGGGGGCTTCGGCTGCCGGCAAGACGACCTCGGCCCACAAACTGGCGGGGGCCATCCAGTCCCTGGGACGCCGCAGCGTGGTATTGAGCCTGGATGATTTCTATGCGGGGGAGGGGCGCTATCCCAAGAACCCTGACGGCAGCGACGACTATGAAAGTCTGCAGTCGCTGGACCTGCCGGTGCTGCGCCGCTGCCTGGCAGAACTGCATCAGCGGGGTGTCTGCCAGGCGCCGGTCTTCGATTTCAAAATCCAGCAGCCCAACGGGGTGCAGACCATTGACTGCCGGGATGGGGTTGTCATCATCGAAGGACTTCATGCGCTGAATCCGGAACTGACAAAAAATCTTCCGCCTGACGCTGTTTTCTGCCTCTATGCCGGCTTGCGGGAAGAGTACGCCGCACCGGACGGCAGCCGCTGTCTGGCCACGCGGGATATCCGGCTGGCCCGCCGGCTGGTGCGGGATTTTCTCTTCCGCGGGCACCGAGCCTCCTTTACGCTGGGGCTCTGGGGACATGTCTGCAACGGGGAGGAACGGTATATCAAGCCATACAAGCCCCGGGCGGATCTGCTGCTGGATACCACACACACCTATGAAGTCTGTCTGTGGCGTAATGTGCTGGACAGCATGCCGCCGGACCCGGCCCTCACGTCGGTCCAGCAGCGGCAGCTGGAAGCCCTCTGCCGCAAGTTTGTCCCGTTCCCGGCACTGGGAACGGAGCTTGTTCCGCAAGACAGCATGCTGCGGGAATTTATCGGTCCGCAGGGCGTGTAAATTCACGGAAAATATACATTTGCGCGTTGCAAAGCCTGCGGGAATCCGCTATAATAGGCGTAAAGAGCGCGGCGGAGCAAGAACCGCGCTTGTCTACAGAAAGAGGTGTTCCCTATGTTTGAACTGGATATTGAAATGCTGAAGGAACAGGGACTGCAGCTGGTGGATTCCGCCAAAAAGACCGCACAGGATCTGGCGGGCAAGGGCAAGAACCAGTTGGATCTTATGAATCAGCAGGCGCGTCTGTCCAGGGCTCAGCGCCAGTTAGGTGCACTCGTCTACAGCCTGCATAAGGCCGGGGAGGAAAATCAGCCCCTGGTGGAAAAATATATCGAAGCGGTTGCCGAGGTGGAGAAGGCCATCGAAGAGATCAAGGCCAACATGAGCCCCGAGGAGTATATGCCTTCCGAGGACGAGGCTCCGGAGGAGGCACCCCAGGAGGAAGCCGCTGCGGAAGAGGAAGAGGAGATCGAGGAGGAGCCGGTGCATCTGCGCGGTGAGACCAAGATCTGCCCGGTCTGCAAGTCGGAAGTGGACGGCGATGCGTTGTTCTGCAACCATTGCGGTGCCCAGCTGTAATCCGCGCGACTACACGTAACAATAGTGGCTCTGCGGGCGGCGCTGCGGCTGCGGTGCCGCCCGCAAGGCTTGACAAATTCCGGATTGTGAGTACAATATGGCGTACTGCGCTCTGCGCAGCATGCAAGGCAACCTTATGAACAGAGCATTTCCTGAAAAAGAAAGCTATACCGCAGAGGATCTTGTGGCGATTATTGCGCTGCTGCGGGATCCCGAGAACGGATGCCCCTGGGACAAAGTGCAGACCCATCGGTCCATTCGCATGAATTTCCTGGAGGAAGCCTACGAGGCGGTGGATGCCATTGATCTGGAAGACCCGCAGCTGCTGTGCGAGGAACTGGGCGACGTGCTCATGCAGGTGGCCTTCCATGCGCAGATTGAGCAGGAGGCCGGACGCTTTTCCTGGCAGCAGGTCTGCGACGGCGTATGCCGCAAACTCATTGAGCGGCATCCCCATATTTTTGGCGGAGATACAAGCATAAAAGACTGGGATGCGCTCAAAAATAAGGAAAAGGGCCGCCTGACACTGCAGGATGACCTGGCCAGTGTGCCCAGGGCCCTGCCGGCACTGATGCGTGCCGCCAAGCTGCAGAAACGCGCGGCGCGCTACGGCGAGGATGCGTCCCCCGAGGCGCAGCGCGTGGCAGACTATGCCCGGGACCTGCAGTGCGCAACCGGGCCCCAGGCCGCCGAGGAGGCGGCCGGAAAACTCTTGTTTGCCGCTGTTGCTTTGGCGCGGCAGGCGGGCATCGATCCGGAACAGGCGCTGCAGAAGCGCAACGCCGCTTTTGAGGCGGCACCTGAATCTAATGGAGCTGTGAAGCAGGCGCCTGGGAATTCCCCTGCAGCCGCTTTTGGCAGATAAATAACTTTGGAGGTACAAACCATGACGAAAGTTGAATTGATCGCCGCTGTGGCGAACGAAGCCAACCTGACCAAGAAGGACGCCGAGCAGGCTGTCAACACCGCCCTCAACGCCATCACCGAGGCGCTGAAGAATGGCGACAAGGTCACGCTGGTGGGCTTCGGCACGTTCGAGGTCCGTGAGCGCCCGGCCCGCAAAGGCCGCAACCCCCAGACCGGCGCTGAGATCACCATCGAGGCGTCCAAGCTGCCCGCTTTCAAGGCCGGCAAGGCTCTGAAGGACGCTGTGCAGTAAGCCGCATTGTACCTTGTTTGCCCCGTCGCCGTTGGCGATGGGGTATTTTTGTAGGAGGAAGTTATGCGTTTAGACAAATATCTGAAAGTCAGCCGCCTGATCAAGCGCCGCACGCTGGCCAACGAGGTGGCCGATGCAGGCCGGGTGCTGGTCAACGGCAAGCCGGCCAAGGCCAGCTACGCGGTGAAAACGGGGGATGTGATCGAGATCACCTTCGGCAACCGCCCGGTCAAGGTGCGCGTCCTCTCCACCGAGGAGCCCAAGGGCAAGGACGTGGCCCGGGAATTGTTTGAAGTGATGGATCTGCAGTCATAATTCCGGACCCCGCCGCATATCGTATGGATGTAGACCCAATTGCGGAGGAGGGGACAACCGCTATGGCGGAACTCAGAAAGGAACCGGCGCAGACCCGGGCCGATGCGGTGGAGACACCGCCCCGCGGCCACAGTCTTGCGCTCAAGGACCGGCGGCATCTGGCGCTGACCGGCGTCACGCGGATCATCAGCTGTGACGAGACAGCGGCCGTGCTGGAAACCCCGCTGGGCAACCTGACCATCGGCGGGCAGGAACTGCAGGTCAGTGAACTGTCGGTGCACAGCGGGCAGGTGCAGCTCTCGGGCAAAATCGAGTACATGCAGTATGCCGAAAACCGTCAGTCGGGCGGCGGTCTGCTGGCCCGCCTGTTCCGCTGAGATGGCGGCGGCACCCGCCGCAGCGGCGGTTCTGGGGGATCTTCTGTGGTGCCTGGGGCTGGGATGCCTGCTGGGAGCAGGCCGCCAGCTGCTGGGCCTGGTGCTGGGGGAAGGGCCGGTGCGCTGCTTTTGCTGGGATGTACTGGCTTTCGCGGCTGCGGCTTTCCTGGTATGCGGATTCTCGGCCGGTGTCAGTGCCAGCGGCCTGGCGCGCTGGTATATGGCCCTGGGCATACTGGCCGGGGCACTGGCGTGGAACGGCACCGCAGGTCCGGCCATCCGGCAGCTGCTTCATGCCCTGGGGTGGGGGCTGTTGTGGCCTTTCCGCACCCTGGAGCGCCGCTGCCTGGCGCCGATTCAACGGCGGCTGACCCGGGCCATACAGAGGCGCCGGGAAAAGCGCAAACAGAAAAAAGCGGAGAAAAAGCCAAAAAACGGAAAAAAGCAGTTGCAAAAGCCGTCGAAAATAGTATATAATTAACCATACGTAGTGCTGTGCGCCGTATACGCACGAAACCGCGCAATTTGAATGGAAGGGGGGCATCCCGATTATGCACAAGCGTCATGGGCTGCTCCCGCGGTGGCTGCTGGTGGCTGCTTTTCTGGCACTGTGCGGATACCTGTTCGTCAGCCTGATACACTATCAGGTCTCGATCGGATCCAAACAGCAGGAACTGCTCAGCGTCCAGAGCCAGCTCAGCAACCAGCTGACGGAAAACGCGGAACTTTCCAACACACTGGACCAGGGCGATGATGCCATCATCGAGCGGTATGCCCGCGAACAGGGGTATGCCAAACCCAACGAGCGTGTCTTTGTGGATATCAGCGGTAAATAAGTGCGGAACTCAGGATTCAGCGGGGGCGCTTTGCGGCAACCCCTCTGCATAAATCAATCAAAAGAAAAAGGGGTATTTTAGTTTGGCATTACAAGTTGGGGATATCGTCGAGGGCAAGGTAACCGGAATCAAGCCGTTTGGCGCGTTTGTCTCTCTGCCGGAGGGCAAGACCGGTCTTGTCCACATCTCCGAGGTTTCCTACGAGTTCGTGCAGGATCTCTCGGCAGTGCTCGAGGACGGGCAGACGGTCAAGGTGAAGGTGATTTCCATCGCACCGGACGGCAAGATCGCCCTGTCCATCAAGCGCACGCAGCCCGCGCCGGAACGCGGGGCCCGGTCCCAGCAGGGGGGCGGCGCCCGCCCGGCCCATCGCCCCAAGCGTGAGGAAAAACCGCGTGTCTGGCAGCCCAAACCGGCAGCACCCCAGGGCGAGATGAGCTTTGAGGATATGATGGCACGCTACAAATCCCGCAGCGAAGAAAAAATTGCCGATCTGAAGCGTGTGACGGAAAACCATCGCGGTGGTTATTCCCGTCGCCGTGGCTGATTTTAGGCACACTACATGGAACAACACAGCTCTACCCTGACGGTTCCCGCCGCCGGGGTTAGAGTTTTTTTGTAAAAATGTAAAGGGAAAGGAACACTATGCCCACACTGTATACCTTGGTTGCCCCTTGCTTTTTCGGCACCGAATCCACCCTGCATTTCGAGATCAAGCGTCTCGGGGCGCAGAACATTCAGGTCACCGACGGCCGCATCGCCTTTCAGGGCGAGGCGGATCTGATTGCGGCAGCAAACCTGAACCTGCGCACAGCGGAGCGCGTGCTGGTGCAGCTGGCTTCCTACCGGGCCATGACCTTCGATGAGCTTTTCGACGGCTGCTATCGTATTCCGTGGGAGGAACTGCTTCCCGCCGATGCGGCTTTCCCGGTCAAGGGTTCCAGCCTGTCCAGCCAGCTTTCCAGCGTGCCGGCCTGCCAGAGCATTGTCAAAAAGGCCATTGTGAAGCGGCTGATGGCCGGCCATAAGACGGGCAGCCTGCCCGAGACCGGCGATGTGTACAAGGTCCGTTTTGCGCTGCGCAAGAATCAGGTGGAGATCTACCTGGATACCTCCGGCGACGGCCTGCACAAGCGCGGCTACCGCAGGAACGCAACACTGGCCCCCATCAAGGAAACGCTGGCGGCTGCCATTGCCGACCTGGGGCGGGTGCGCCGGGACAGCCTGGTGCAGGATCCCTTCTGTGGCTCCGGCACACTGGTCATTGAGGCTGCCCAGAAAGCCCTCAATCTGGCACCCGGTCTGCGCCGCCGTTTTGCAGCGGAGCATTTTTCCTTTGTACCGGCCCAGGTCTGGAAGGAGCAGCGCCAGAAAGCGCTGGAGGAGGTGCGCCGGGACGCAGCCTTTGAAGGTGTCGGCTACGACATTGACCCGGCAGCCGTGGCACTGGCCAATGCCAATGCGAAGCTGGCCGGCGTGGGGGACCGCTGCCGTTTCGAGGTGGCGGACGTGAAGGATTTTACCCCTGCTTCCAACGCCACCGTGCTGACCAATCCGCCTTACGGGGAACGCCTGGGTGACAGCACCGAGGCGGCCTCCCTGGCCAGAACGCTGGGACAGGTGTGGCAACGCCATCCCGGGCAGGGGATGTATGCCATCACGGCCGATGCGGAGTTTGAACAGCATTTCGGCAAGAAAGCGGCCCGCCGCCGCAAAATTTACAACGGCATGATCCCGTGCCAGTTGTATATGTACTTTGAACAGCCCAAGAGGTAAACGTGTATGGAAGATCTGAAACTGGCGATTTTGATCGATGCCGACAATATCTCGCCCAAGTATGTCAAGGTGATCCTTGATGAGGCGGCATCCTTCGGGGTGGCGGCCTGCAAACGCATCTACGGCGACTGGTCCGATGTGCGGCTGAAAAGCTGGAAGGATGCCCTTTTGAACAATTCCATCATCCCCATCCAGCAGTACAGCTATACCACGGGCAAGAACGCCACCGATTCGGCTATGATCATTGATGCCATGGACCTGCTTTACGGCGGCAATCTGGACGGGTTCTGCATCGTCTCGTCGGACAGTGATTTCACCCGTCTGGCCGCCCGTCTGCGGGAGGCGGGCAAGCTGGTCATCGGCATGGGGGAGAGCAAGGCGCTGGGCCCCTTCGTCAAAGCCTGCGATCAGTTCAAATATCTGGACCTGATTCTCGATCACGGCGAGACGGAAACCGCCGATCCCGTTGCCCCGGCGGCGGAGACCGATGCCCGGGCCAATGCGGGGGATGATACGGCCATCAACCGGGAATCCATCGAGCGGATCGTCCACGGCCTGATCGGCGAGATGGACGATGGTACCGGCTGGGTGCGTACCTCCCGGGTGGGCGACCAGCTCATCAAGCGGTACCCCGACTTCGACGTGCGCAACTTCGGCTCCAAGAGCCTGAACAAATTCCTGGCCTCCCTGCCGGAGATGGAGGTGGAGGAACGCATCCTCTCTAACGGCAACCCGATCCAGTTCGTGCGGGTGCGTCCGGCCCCCAAAAAGACAACGCCCCGTCGCACCGGCAGCAAAAAAACGACCCGGCGGGCTGGTTCCAAGAAAAAGTAAAAACAGCGCAGCCAACCGGCTGCGCTGTTTTTGCAGTTCAGATTACCAATCCACCGTTCTGCCCGATGACCTGCCCGGTAATGTACCCGGAGGCCTCGTCGGCCAGAAACACCAGGGTGCGGGCGATTTCTTCGGGCATGCCCAGCCGTCCCACGGGTGTCTCCTCGGCCAGGGCCGCCCGGTCTTCCTCGGAAAATCCGGCCATCATGTCAGTGTCGATGACGCCGGGAGCCACCACATTGACGGTGATACCGCTGGGGCCTTCCTCCTTGGCCAGCGCCTTGCCGAGACCGATCAGCCCTGCCTTGGCGGCACTGTAGGCGACCTCACAGCTGCCGCCGGTCTGCCCCCACATGCTGCTCACCAGCAGGATTCGACCGTATTTGCGGTGGATCATGCCGGGCAGAGCGGCCCGGCAGGCGTAAAAGGCTCCGTCCAGATCCACCGACATGATGCGGCGCCAGTCCTCATCGGAGGTATCGGTGAAGAGTTTCTGCTGGGCAATACCGGCGTTGCAGACCAGGACCTGCAGGCCGCCCAGTTCCTGTTCGGCGCGCCGCACCGCCATGGCGACCTGGGCCGGGTCGGCAGCATCGGCACACAGGGCCAGAAACTGACGGTCGGGAGCGATCTGCCGGGCCTTGGCCAGTATCTGTTCGGCGGCGCTGCCGTGATGGTTCCAGGTGAAGGCCACGTCATAGCCCGCGCGGGCAAAGGCCAGCACCGCGGCGGCGCCGATGCCGCGGCTGCCGCCGGTAATCAGTACACTTTGTTTCATCTTATTTCTTCTTCCGTTTCTCGCGCAGCATGGCAAAAAAATCCTGCAGCAAGGCCTGCGCTTCCTCCTGCAGAAGTCCCTGTTCAATCACAGGATGATGATTGAAGGGGAGTACAAACAGATCGGTCAGACTGCCGCAGCAGCCGGCCTTGGGGTCCCGGGCACCATAGACAACCCGCCGCAGCCGGCTGTTGATGATGGCGCCGCTGCACATGGGACAGGGCTCCAGCGTCACAAAAAGTTCGCACTGCCACAGCCGCCAGCCTCCCAACGCCTTGCAGGCGGCGTCAATGGCCAGCAGTTCGGCGTGGTAGGTGGCGTTCTTGCCGCTTTCCCGCAGGTTGTGTGACCGGGAGACGATTTCGCCATCCTTGGCAACCACGGCCCCCACCGGGACTTCCCCCAGGGCGGCGGCCACCCGGGCCTCCTCCAGGGCTGCCTGCATCAGCTGTTCGTCGGTCATGGATTCCTCCTCAGTGGCTCAGAAAAACGGTGTACAGCAGCAGGAAAATGATGGTCAGGGTGTAGGCAGGGCTGCTGAAGACCTCCAGCACATCCACACCGGGACGAAGCCCGGCCCCGAAACGGAATCCCTGCTGCCGGGCATGGTAGATCAGCCACAGACTGAACAGCGGGAAGAACAGCAGGACAAAAAGTTCCACCCCGAACGACACGCTGGAAGGGGCGTAGAAACGCAGATACAGGCTCAGGAAAGCCAGACAGTTGTTGGTAAAGTGCAGCAGCATGCCGGGCAGGATGCTGCCGGAGCGCTCGGCCAGCCAGCCCAGAAAGATGCCGCAAACCAGAGCGGTCAAGCCCTGGATGGGATCGAGATGCAAAAGGGCAAACAGAAGCGCCGGCCCGAAGATTGCGGCCGCGCTGCCACAGGGACGCAGCAGGCCCTGCAAGGCCCCACGGAAGAACAGCTCTTCCGCGATGGCGGGCATCACGCAGAGCACAAGGAACTGGACGGCCAGTTCCAGCCCGCCGCTGGGAAGGATGCTGGTGGAAACCTCGATGCCCAGCAGGTTTGTCAGCAGGGCACCGGCCAGATTGGCGGCGTTGGCAATGCCCAGAAACACAGGCAGACAGAACGCAGGGCTCCAGGGTGCAGGCAGCGTGATGCGCAGGTCCCGGGAGGTCAGCCGGGTCAGATACAGCATACACCACAGCGGAATGGCTATGGCGCCGATACCGATGAACAGCTGCAGCAGCCCGATGGTGACATCGGAAAAGCCCACCGGCTTGCTGAGGCTGGCCCCCGGCTGAAGAAGGCCCAGCAGCGCACTGACACCGGCATACAACAGTGAACGAACCAACAAATAAAATATCGCGGCGATGGCACACCAACTGGCGGCACCGCGCACTCCCCGTGATCTAGCCATTCCCTCATCCCTTACACATAGGCTTACATTGTATTGTCACAATATACTGCTATCATAACACACTGCCGGGTTGTGCGCAATTCTGACAATAAAAAAAGACCCAACCGGTGTGCGGGCCGGTAAGGTCGTGGAGGGAGAGAGGAGCCAATGGGATTCCTGCAATGTGCGTTGCAGCCATTGACTTTCTGCTACTATCATAGTACAGTATAAACGTGAAGTAAAGTACAATTTTTTCATACGAAAGATGAAAATGATTCACTCATGGGAGGGGCTTATGACACTGACGGACTGCCAGATTCTGATGATGGTGGCTCAGCTGGGCACCTTTGCTGCGGCGGCGGAACAGATGCATCTGACGCCGTCCGCCATCAGCCATGCGGTTTCGGGCATGGAGGCAGAGTGTGGGTTCCCGCTGTTTACCCGCACCAAAAGCGGCGTGACGATGACGGCGGCGGGGGAGAGCCTTTTTCCCTCCATCCGTCGGATGCTCAACAGCAGCGAACTGCTGGACCAGTCCATCGCCCAGATCAACGGCATGCATAAAGGGGTGCTGCGGCTGGGGGTATTCAATTCGGCCTGTGTGACCTGGATCCCGCAGCTGGTGCCGCCCTTCCAGAAGGAGTTTCCGGGCATCGACGTGCAGCTCTATCAGGGGTCCTACGCCGACATTGCGGGCTGGCTCAAGAACGGTGTGGTGGAACTGGGGTTCCTCTCCAATTCCAGCGCCAAGGATCTGGATTTCGAGCCGCTGTACGAGGATCCGCTGGTCTGCATCGCGCCGGCGTCCTACAAGCCCAAGCGGCCGGGCTGCGTGTGGGCGGAGGAATTGCAGGGACAGCCCTTTGTCAGCCAGCAGGCGGACCTGGATGCGGACATTCAGAGCTACTTCAAAAAGAATGATCTGCACGTGAACAGCCGGTGCTATATTGTGGACGATCAGTCCATGATCGCCATGGTTTCCTGCGGGCAGGGCCTGGCTATCATGCCGGAACTGATGTTCAAGCGGGGAACCGACCACAGCGGCTGCCAGGTGCTGCGGCTGGAACCGGCGGCGGGGCGCAACATCGGGATTGCCTGTCTGTCACGGCGGGGACTGTCCCCGGCAGCCAGCCGGTTCATCGAGCATGCGCGTGCTTATGCCGGAACGATGAAATGATCATGGGAGGACACGCCGGCAAGGGCTTTTCAAAACCGATCAAAAAGAGTATAATAAGATGTTAAAGAGCCAAAAGGGGGAAGTACCATGCCCGGCGATCTGCATACCCATTCGACCTTTTCCGACGGATCGACGCCGGCCGGAAAGCTGCCATTTCTGGCACGCTGCGCGGGAATGACGCACCTTGCCATCTCCGATCACGATTCCATGCAGGGAATCCGGTATGCCTATGCCCATCCCACCCAGGAGGGCGTGCATCTGATTCCGGCGGTGGAGATGACGGCCTACGACTATGAGCGCGCCCACCGGGTACATCTTCTGTGCTACTGGCCGGATGACTGCGCACCGCTGGCGGAGTTCTGCGATATGATGGCGGAACGCCGCAAGGTGGCGGTGCTGCAGAGCTGCCGGGAACTGGAGGAGATCTGCCCGCAGTTCCGCACGGAGGAAGCGCTGGAACTGGCCAGGGACAGCGGTACGCTGTTCAAGGCCCATGTGATGCGGGTGCTGTGGCAGTACGGTCTGGCGGACGGCATGTACAACGACGTGTACCGTTCTCTCTTCGGGCTCAAACCGGTGCGCGGACGCATTCTGCACACGCCGCGGTATGAGCCGGTGGACGATGTCCTGGAACTGATCAAGGCCTGCCGCGGCGTGGTGGTGCTGGCTCATCCCAGTGTATACCACAGCATGGAGCTGGCGCGGGAGCTGATCCGGGCGGGCCGCCTGGACGGCGTGGAGATCGACCACCCGCGGAATACCCCGGACGACAAAGCGGAACTGCTGCGTCTTGCCCGGGAAAACGATCTTCTGATCACCGGCGGCACCGATTACCACGGCCTGAATACCGTCACGCCGCGCCCGGTGGGCGCTTTTGCCACGCGGGACGAGCAGATCGTCCGGCTGGAAACGCTGGCCAAGGCACGTAAAATGTCCAACAAAAAGGCAAAATAACACAAAGGAGCATCTTGTATTATGACGTATGTTTACAACAATAAGGGCACCTGCTCTGTCCGTACCGAAGTGGAACTCAACCCGGATCACACCATTGAAGCCGTCCGTGTGCTGGGCGGCTGCAACGGCAACCTGAAAGGCATCTCCAGCCTGCTCAAAGGCATGAAGGCGGAGGATGCCATCGCCCGCATGGAGGGCACCACCTGCGGCAACAAGCCCACCAGTTGCCCGGACCAGATCGCGCAGGCCCTCAAGGGCGCCCTGGCTTCCCTGTAATCTGCAAAGGAGTCCTGTATGGATTGCTTCCATTATCCGCTGGATACCGAGACGTTGCTGCGCAAAAAGCGCCGCCTGCGCCGGGAACTGCTGGAGCAGAATCCCCATCCGCTGCATAAAAAGATTGCAATTCTCGGCGGGTCCACCACCAATGAGGTGGCGGATCAGCTGGGGCTTTTTTTGCTGCAATACGGCATCGAGGCGGAATTCTATCAGAGTGAATATGCCCAGTACTGGCAGGATGCCATGTTCGGCACCCCGGAACTGGATGCCTTTGCGCCGGATGTGATTTATATCCACACCAACTGGCGCAACCTGACGGCGCTGCCCACCACGGCGGATACGCCCAAGCAGATTGAGGGAATGCTGGAAGACCAGTATACCCATTTTGAGACCATGTGGCAGGCGCTGGAACAGAAGTTCGCCTGCCCGGTCATCCAGAACAACTTCGACCGGCCCAACTACCGGCTGATGGGAAACCGGGATATCTGGGACGTGCATGGCCGTTCCAACTTCATCAGCCGCCTGAACCAGAAGTTCTATGCCTACGCGGCAACCCACGAGCATTTTTATATCAACGACATTGACTATCTGTCCGCCGACTATGGCCTGACGGCCTGGGGGGATGCGTTCTACTGGCATATGTACAAATATGCCATGTGCCTGGATGCCATTCCGTCGCTGGCGAACAGTGTGGCCAACATCATCAAATCGCTGTACGGCCGCAACAAGAAGGCTCTGGTGCTGGATCTGGACAACACCCTCTGGGGCGGCGTGGTCGGCGATGACGGCGTGGACGGTCTGGCCATCGGGCCGGAAGTGCCGGAAGGCCAGGTCTATGCCGAATTCCAGAGTTACTGCAAGGCCCTCAAATCCATCGGTGTCGTCCTGGCGGTGGATTCCAAGAACGATGAATCCAACGCCCTGGCGGGGCTCAACCATCCCGATGGTGTGCTGCGGCCTGACGACTTTGTGTCCATCAAGGCCAACTGGGAACCCAAGGACCAGAATCTCAAGGCCATTGCCTCCGAGCTGAACCTGGGCGTGGACAGCTTTGTGTTTGCTGACGACAACCCGGCGGAGCGCGCCATCGTGGCGGCCCAGGTGCCGGGGGTGGCTGTCCCGGTGCTGGACGGTGCCGAAAACTATATCAAAATGCTGGATCACGGCGGGTATTTTGAGGTGACCGCCCTCTCCCAGGAGGACCTCAAAAAGACGGAACTCTATCACCAGAATGCCCAGCGTGCGGCGGCCCAGGCGGCCTTTGGCGATTACGGCGAGTATCTGGACAGCCTGGAAATGACCGCCATGATTCACGGCTTTGAGCCGCTGTACATCCAGCGCATTGCCCAGCTGACCAACAAGTCCAACCAGTTCAATCTGACGACACTGCGCTGCACCGAGGATGAGATCCGTGCCATGGCGGAGGATCCGAACCGGCTGTGCCTGTGCGGCAAACTGGTGGACAAATTCGGTGACAACGGTATTGTCACGGTGGTGGCCGGTGAGCAGCAGGGGGCAGATCTGCATCTGCGCCTCTGGCTGATGAGCTGCCGTGTGCTCAAGCGCGGCATGGAAGACGCCATGATGGACACGCTGGTGGAGGACGCCCGAAAGCGCGGCGTGACCACCGTGTACGGCTACTATTATCCCACCGCCAAAAACGGCATGGTCCGGGAATTCTATGCCTCTTTCGGATTTGAAAAAGTCAGCGAAGAGGAAAACGGCAGCACGGTCTGGAAGCTGGATGCGGCATCCTATGAACCGCGCCACCCCCACATGAAGATTGAGCGCTGAGCGAAAGGAGCTTGCATGAAGAGAGCCTTCCTGCGGAAAGGTGCCCTTGGGGCGGCGTTTCTGCTGCTGACCGTGCTTGTTCTGATAGCGGCCCGCTTTTTGCTGGTGGACGATGTGCACTCCTATTCCCGTGTGATGCTGCAGGAACTCTACGGGCAGGCAGGGCAGATTGATACCCTTTTCCTGGGGTCCTCCCACTGTTACCGCAGTGTGGACCCGGCAATGGTGGACGAAGCGCTGGGAACCCACAGCTTCAATGCGGGTTCCTCCCAGCAGCTGCCGGATGGTTCCTACTATATGCTGCGGGAAGCGGCCGAACAGAACCCGCTGAAGACGGTGTATCTGGAAATGTTCTATACGGGCTACAACCAGAGTGCGTCCTGTGATGTTCCGCTGGCCTGCTATCTGCTTACGGATTTCATGCGCTGGAATTCTCCGTGGCGGTACCGCTATCTCTGGGAGATGGGCGGCGTGGCGGCCATGGCGGACCTGCTTCTTCCCGCCCGGCACGGCATTGCGTCGCCCGGCAGTATGCTGGCGCTCTGGAAGGCCAAGCTGACCGATGGCTATGAGCCGGGCAACTATGCCTATGTGACCTACCCGGCGGAAGGGGAAGCCTACCGAGGCGACGGCTTTGTGTATACCGAAGGCGTCGCCCGGGACGGCTATGCCACGGTTCTCAACGTGGACCCGGAGCATCCGCTCTCGGAATTCGGATGGGAAAATCTGGAACACATTGCAGACTACTGTGAAGAAACGGGCATCCGCCTGGTGCTGTTTACCGCGCCGCTGCCAAGCGCCTATCTCAGCAATACCCAGGGGTATCAGTCCTATGTGGATGCGGTGCGCCAGTTTGCACAGGAGCATGGCACACAATACTGGGATTTTTCCCTGTACCGGGATCCCAAGGCAATGGACCTGGGCGGCGGGGATTTCTCTGACGCTCATCATCTGAACGGGAGCGGTGCCGAAAAATTCACGGCGCTTCTGTGCGATGTGATCGCCCGCGATGGGGCGGGGGAAGATGTGTCCGCACTGTTCTGTGATACCGTGGAGGAAAAACTTGCCTCCCATGCAGACAACACCATTTTTATGGCGGATGTCTACAGTAAATCATAAAAAGGAGGTCCTGCCATGCTGGCTGTTTCATCGCCAGGCTTTGTCGTTTTTGCGGGATTGCTGGTAGGGCTCTGGTACCGACTGCAACCGAAAAAACGCTGGGGGCTCATGCTGGCCGCCAGCGCCTTGTTTTATCTGTCCCTGGACTGGCAGGGGTATGTAATTCTGCTGCTCTGCTCGCTGCTGGTCTGGCAATGCGCCCTGCGCGCCCGTGAGAAGACGGGATGGTTTGCAGGCGGTCTGCTCTTTGCCTTTGTGCCGCTGCTGGTCCTGAAATACTATATCGAGGCCGCCGGAGGACTGCAGGCTATCTTCGGACTGCGCTTGTGGCAGCCGGCCATTCTGCAGCCGCTGGGGCTGGGGTATTTCACACTGCAGCTTGTGAGCTATCTGGTGGATGTGCGTCGAGGAAAGTTGCCGGCGCAAAAAAGCTTTGCCCGTGTGCTTTGCTTTGCATCTTTTTTCCTGTCCATCACACAGGGACCCTTCAATCGCTATGGGGAGTTGATGCCGCAGCTGGAGGCACCCACCCGCTGGTCGGGAGAACGGGCCTGGCAGGGCGTGATGCGATGCTTCTGGGGATACTTCAAAAAAGTTGTGGTGGCGGACCGCGCCGCCGTGGTGGTGGCAGCGGCGTTCGGCAATCCCGCAGCCTTTGACCGCACCCAGCTGCTTTTTGCGGCGCTTTTGTATCCCTTTCAGCTCTACGCGGATTTTTCCGGCTACACGGATATCGTGCTGGGTGTGGGGCAGATGCTGGGACTGTCGCTGCCGGAAAATTTCCGCCAGCCGTTCCTGTCCGCCACGGTCAAGGAATTCTGGTCGCGCTGGCATATGAGCCTTTCCCGCTGGCTGAAAGATTACGTGTATATTCCGCTGGGCGGCAGCCGCTGCAGTGCTGCGCGGCGCGATGCCAACCTGGTGCTGACCTTTTTGGTCAGCGGAATTTGGCATGGTGCCGGTTTTACCTATATGCTCTGGGGATTCCTGCACGGTCTGTTCCAGGCCCTGGAGGATCATCTTCCCTGGCGCCGCGCCATCACAAAGGGCCGGGCGCGCCTGGTGGGGATCGCAGGTACATTCTGTATCTTCGCTTTTGCCCTTGTGATCTTCCGCGCCGACAGCCTGACCAATGCGGCCCGGTATTTTTACGGGATTGTGCATAACGGCGGACATGATGTGTTGAGCAATTACTGGGAACTGGGTCTCACCACCCGTCAGGAGCAGATTTTTCTGTTTGCCGGTGTGCTGATCCTGATTGCATCTGATCTGCTGCAAGAGTTCAGGGTCCCTGTGCTGAAAAAAATCGGCGCTGCTCCGCGTCCCGTGCGCTGGGCTATGTACGAAGTGGCCATCTTTGCTTTTCTGCTGATGGGCTACTTCCTGGGCGGCGGTGGATTCCTGTACGCGCGTTACTGAAACCAAAACAGCACCCTGCCAAACCGGCAGGGTGCTGTTTTTGGATATGGATGGATCAGCGGTCGGGTTCACAATCCAGGATGGAAGGAATGTTCGCCCAGCATTCCGCCTGACCGGTGTACATTTCATGAAACCAGGCCACGGCCTCATCCAGGCCCTGCTGGTTGCCCTCGAATTCCCGGCTCTGGATCTTTTCCTCCGCCGTGTGTTCGATACTCCACGGACCGGGCCAGACGTAGGCGGTCAGGGATTCGAGCTTCTTTTTGCCGCTCTCGTCGGCGGGGTCCGGCTTCTTGCCCGGAACAATGACATAGCGCATACCGCCCTCCGCCCCGGAATAGGAATTCCCGTTGTGAAACCAGTGATAGATCGGAAAAGCGTCCAGCATAGATCAAAACTCCCTTCACCCGCAAACCGGAAAGCGCTGTTTCTACAGGGTATTATATTGGATTTCCCGCCGCTTGACAATAGAACCCACAAAACGCCATTGACAAACCGGCGCCTTTGCGGTACAATAACTAAGTCATGCGGGATTAGCTCATCCGGTAGAGTGACTGCTTCCCAAGCAGTAGGTGGCGAGTTCGAGACTCGTATCCCGCTCCAAAAACGCCTTGCCGTTGGGCAGGGCGTTTTCCTTTGCGCGCGGGGAAACGGGAAAAGTTTCGCTCCCAGAAGAAAAAACTTGACAAACGACGTTTTCTCTGCTAAAATATTTCAGCAATCGTTCAGATGGCTGCTCCATTCGCACAGGATGGTGAATGCTGGTAGCCGCAATTCGAAGATTGTGATGAGCACATATATCAAGTATGGCTCCTGGAATCATGATCGAGAAAGAGGTGAAATAACCATGAAGAAGGGCATCCATCCGAACTATGTGGACTGCACCATTACCTGTGCCTGCGGCAACGTGATCCACACCCGTGACACCAAGCCGGAGATCCACGTCGAAGTTTGCAGCAAGTGCCATCCGTTCTACACCGGCAAGCAGAAGCTGGTCGATACCGGTGGCCGCGTCGAGCGCTTCAAGCGCCGTTATGCCAACCTCGGCAAATAAGTTTGTTTGCACTGTACCCCAGATGGCGACATCTGGGGTATTTTTGGCTGTCTGAAAGGAATTCCCATGTCCGACTACAAGACCATCCGCGGCGTATCCACCTTCACCTACGAGGAAAAACGCAGCCGTTTCATTGCGACGGCTGCCTTTGCCGACACCGAAGAAAAGGCGCTGGCCGTGCTCAACGGTGTGCGTGCGGCCAACCGCACGGCGCGGCATAATGTCTATGCCTATGTGCTGCAGAACGGGCGCACCCGCTATTCCGACGACGGGGAACCGGCCAAGACTGCGGGCACGCCGGTGCTGGAAGCCATCGGCCACGCGGAACTTTCCGATGTGATTGTGGTGGTGACCCGGTACTTCGGCGGCATTCTGCTGGGGACCGGCGGTCTGGTACGGGCCTATACAGCTGCGGCCTCCGGCGCATTGCAACAGGCGGAACTGGTCAGCATGCGCCTGGTGGTGGACTGCAGTCTTCAGGTTCCCTATGGGCTGTTTGAGCAGGCTCAGCGGATGATCGCGGCATCCGGCGCCAGACTGCAGGAACCGGTCTTTGCGGATGCGGTGACCTTACTGTGGCGGATGCCCTCCGGCGAGGAAACATCCCTGTGTGCCTCACTGGCGGAACTGACCCGCGGTGCGGCACAGGTGGAGGTTTCGGCGCCTGCCTATGCGCCTTTTTGAAAAAAATCTGAAAATTCCGGCAAAAATAAAGTTTTTTGCGTGGTTTTATCGTACTTATTTATAGAGACCAAAGAAAGGGGGCGGATCTTTTGACGATTCGAGAAGAAACCGAGGCCATTGAGCGGCAGACGCTCAGCCGGTATGCGACGCTCAGTGAGCGCAGTCGCGGCCGCCGTATGGCGGAGGAACCGGACCCGATCCGCCCGTGTTTTCAGCGGGACCGGGACAGAATCCTGCACTGCAAGGCGTTCCGGCGCCTCAAACAGAAGACCCAGGTATTTCTCTCACCGGAAGGGGACCACTACCGGACCCGGCTGACCCATACCCTGGAAGTCAGCCAGATTGCCCGGACCATTGCACGGGCACTGCGCCTCAACGAGGATCTGACCGAAGCCATCGCTCTGGGTCATGATCTGGGACATACTCCCTTTGGTCATGCAGGGGAGCGGGCGCTGAACCGCCTGTGCCCCGATGGGTTTACCCACTACCGGCAGAGCCTGCGGGTGGTGGATTACCTGGAAAAGGACGGCAAAGGGCTCAACCTGAGCTGGGAGGTCCGCAACGGCATTATCACCCATACCACAGGCACCTGGGCCCGCACACCGGAAGGCTGTGTGGTGCGCCGGGCGGATCACATCGCCTTTTTGAACCACGACATTGAGGACGCGGTGGAGGCTGGCGTGCTGGACCCGCGTCAGATTCCGGCGGAAGCGACGGCCATTCTGGGCAATACCAAGTCCCGGCGCATCACCACCATGATCGCTGACCTGGTGGAGCACAGCCAGAACGGGCGGATCAACTTCTCCCCGGAAGTGGAATCTGCCTATGCGGTCCTGAAGGATTTCATGTATTCCACGGTCTATGTGGACCGGGAGGCGAAGCGGGAAGAGAAAAAGGTGGACAAGCTGATCGAGGGACTGTACGAGCGACTGTGCAGCGATCCGGATCTTTTGCCCAATTTCTACCTGCAGATTGCCTACAACGAAGGTGTGGACCGCGCCGCCACCGATTATATCAGCGGCATGAGCGATGAATTTGCCACACGGTTGTTTGTGGAATGGTTCGTGCCCAAAAAGTGGCAGGTTCTGTGACGCCGTTTCAGGCGTAAAGGAGGTGGAGCGGATTGATTCCACAGGAATACATACAGGAGGTTGTGCGCCGCAACGATATTGAGGAAGTTATCGGACAGTATGTGCATCTGCGCCGCCGCGGCAGGACGCTGAGCGGGCTGTGTCCGTTCCACAATGAGAAGACGCCCTCCTTCGTGGTGTACCCCGACACCCAGAGCTTTTATTGCTTTGGCTGCGGCGCGGCAGGGGATGTTATAAACTTTGTGCGCAAGTACAATAATCTGGGGTACGTGGAAAGCGTCAAACAGCTGGCGTCCCGGGTGGGAATGCCGCTGCCCGAGGAGGAGGACCGGGAGGCACGCGCCCGGCAGCGGCTGCTGGAGATCAACCGCTGCGCCGCACGGTATTTCTACGAACAGCTCAACGCCAAAACCCCGGAAGCGGCCCAGGCCCGGCGTTACTGGAAGGAAAAGCGCGGGTTGTCCGATGCGGCCATCCGGCGGTTCGGTCTGGGATATGCGCCGGAAGACTTCGGGGGGCTTTTGCATTATCTGCGGCGCCGCGGTTTCCGGGAGGATGAGCTGGAACACTCCGGCCTGATCAAGCGCAGCGCCAAGGGCAATCTGTACGATATCTTCCGCCACCGGGTGATGGTGCCCATCATCGATGTGCGTGGCTCCATCATCGCGTTCGGCGGCCGTGTGCTGGACGATTCCAAGCCCAAGTACATCAACAGCCCCGAAACGCTGGTATACCATAAATCCAGGACCCTGTTTGCGCTGAACGTGGCCAAGAAATCCACCAGCAAGCGCTACATTCTCTGTGAAGGCTACATGGATGTCATCTCGATGCACGAGGCCGGATTCGATACGGCGGTCTGTGCCTGCGGTACCGCCCTGACGCCGGAACAGGTGAAGCTGCTGAGCGAGTATGCCGACGAGGTGATCCTGAGTTACGATTCCGATGAGGCGGGACAGAAGGCCACCGAGCGCAGCCTGGGACTGTTTGCCAACAGCCCGGTGAAGGTCAGTGTGCTGAGCTACCAGGGGGCCAAGGACCCTGACGAATTCATCAAAAAGTACGGCCGGGAACGTTTCGATATGCTGCTCAACGGCACGGCCAACCCCACCGAATTCCAGCTGAAAAAGGCAAAGGCAAAATATGATCTGCGCAGTGATGACGGCCGGCTCAGCTATATCCGGGAAGCCATTGATATCCTCACGGGGCAGAGCGTCACGCCCACAGCCCGGGATGTCTATGCGGGGCGCCTGGCGGATGAAACCGGGGTGTCCAAACAGGCAATCCTCTCCCAGCTGCAGGGGGCTTTGCGGGCGGCCGACCGGCGCAGTCACCGCAGGGAACAGAAAGAAATGGCCCAGAAGGGGATTGCGGCGGATATCCGCATCCCCTACACCCAGGGCGGTGACGCGGCCCTGGGAGCAGCCAGCGCCAGCCGCCAGCTGGTGGCGGCGCTGCTGCAGGATCCCGATGAGGTGCCCTATGTGAAAACGCGGCTTTCCATGGATACGATCCTGCTGCCCGAAATGCAGCAGGCACTGCAGGCAATCTTCCGCTGTGCGGAGGAAAAGCAGCCGGTCAACCTGACTTCATTGCAGCAGCGGCTGGACGACAAGGCGTTCCAGCAGGTGGCACTGGCCCAGGCACAGAACCACGACCAGAAACTGGCGCGGCAGGATATTGATATGTATCTGGAACGGCTGCAGAATGCCAAGCCCATCAGCGAGCGGGTGGCCGGCACCAGTGATGACCAGTTCCTGAACTTTTTCGCCAACGTCAAAAAAGAAAAGGGGGTACAGGACCCTCCGCCGGAAAACGACGGGTAAATCCTGGACAGAGAGCCTCTCCCCGTGTGGAAACACACCGTTTATCAATAGAAAACCAAAAGGAGAAACGTACTTATGGCAGAGAAAAAAGATCCGATTCGCGGTTTGATCGAAACCGGCCGCCGCAATGGCAAGCTGACCAACACCGAGATCGGTGATGCGATGGAGGAAAGCGGCCACGTTCTGGATGTGGAGCAGATGGAAAAGCTCTACGAGGAACTGGAGAGCAACGGCATTGAAGTGGTGGACGACGATACGTCGGATGCGGGTGTCGCCCTCACTGAGGACAACGTGGACGATTTTGAGGACAGCCTCAACACCGACGGCATCACCATCGATGACCCCGTCAAGGTGTATCTGAAAGAAATCGGCCGGGTGCCTCTGCTGACGCCGGAGGAGGAGATCGATCTGGCCCTGAAGATTCAGGCCGGCGGTCCCGAGGGGGAGAAGGCCAAGCAGCGGCTGAGCGAAGCCAACCTGCGTCTGGTGGTCTCCATCGCCAAGCGGTATGTGGGACGGGGCATGCAGTTCCTGGACCTGATCCAGGAGGGCAACCTGGGCCTGATCAAGGCGGTGGAAAAGTTTGACCACACCAAGGGCTTCAAGTTCTCCACCTACGCCACCTGGTGGATCCGCCAGGCCATCACCCGCGCCATCGCCGACCAGGCCCGCACCATCCG
>CALXHT010000009.1 GCA_944388215.1 uncultured Gemmiger sp.
AGCTGCGACCTGAACTACCGCGGCAAGCTGTGGACCCGTGAGCAGGCCCGCGCTGCCATGACCGACCTGTGCCAGTACGTGGATGTCTGCATCTCCAACGAGGAGGATGCCAAGGATGTCTTCGGCATCGAGGCCGAGGCCACCGACATCTACGCCGGTGAGATCAACCGCGAGGGATACAAGAGCGTTGCCAAGCAGCTGGCCGACAAGTTCGGCTTCGAGAAGGTGGCCATCACCCTGCGTGAGAGCCATTCCGCCTTCGACAACGGCTGGAGCGCCATGCTCTACGACGTTGCCTCCAACGAGTACTGCTTCAGCAAGAAGTACGACCTGCACATCATCGACCGCGTGGGCGGCGGTGACAGCTTCGGCGGCGGCCTGATCTACGCGCTGCTGTCCGGCAAGAGCACCCAGGACGCCGTGGAGTTCGCCGTGGCTGCTTCTGCCCTGAAGCACTCCATCGAGGGCGACTACAACATGGTCACCGTGTCCGAGGTGGAGAAGCTGGCCGGCGGCGACGGTTCCGGCCGTATCCAGCGCTGATTTTTCCCATAGCTTTTCTGAAGAGGTCCGCATACGCGGATCTCTTCTTTTTTTGTGCGATTGTCAACCCTTATCGCCCATTCACGTTGACATTCCGGTTTCGGTGCCGCTATACTGGAAAAGCAGGCGCAAGGGAGGGTGGATACCGTGAGCAAGGCAGAGGTTCTGGCGGCACTGGAATCCGCCCGGGGGCAGTACCGCTCGGGACAGGCGCTGGCCCGTCAGCTGGGGGTCAGCCGCAACGCGGTCTGGAAAGCCGTGGCTTCCCTGCGTGCCGACGGCGTTCCCATCGAGGCGGCCACCAACCGGGGCTACCGCCTGCCTGCCGGAGCCGACATCCTCCACGCCGATGCCGTCACCGCACTGCTGTCTCCCGAAGTGGCCGGGGCCTTGCAGATCGAAGTGTACGACCGGCTGCCCGGCACCAACGCCGCCCTGCGCGCCCGTGCCACCCAGGGCGCCCCCGAAGGGCTGGTTCTCATCGCCCAGGCCCAGTCGGCCGGACGGGGCCGCAACGGGCGCAGCTTCTTTTCCCCGCCGGGCGGACTGTATATGAGTCTGCTGGTGCGGCCGGATTTCGGTGCCCGGCAGGCGGTCTACCTCACCGTCATGGCGGCGGTGGCTGCCGCCCGCGCCTGTGAATCCCTGTGCGGGGCGCCCATCCACATCAAGTGGGTGAACGATCTGTGGCGGAACGGCCGGAAAGTCTGCGGCATCCTGACCGAGGCCTCCCTGGATGTGGAATCCGGCCTTCTGGACTATGCCATCGTGGGCCCCGGATTCAACCTTATGCCGCCGCCCGACGGCTGGCCCGACGAACTCCAGGGCATTGCCGGCAGTCTGTTTGATGCCGCCCCGCCGCCCGGTGCCCGTGCCAAACTGGCCGCCGCCTTCCTCAACGAATTCTGGCCCCTCTACCGCCGCGGGCGAACCTCCTGCTTCCTGCCGGAATACCGCGCCCGCCAGGCGCTGCCGGGGTGTACGGTGCAGGTCTGCCCCGGCCGGGGCGCGCCCTACACCGCCACCGTGCTTGCCGTGGACGACGAATGCCGTCTTGTGGTCCGCCCTTGCGGCCGCACCGAAACGGTGGCCTTGAGCAGCGGCGAAGTGCACATTCTGCCCGCCGCGCCCGCCACTTCTCTTTGAAAGGAACTTCCGCTATGCATACCGCTTCCAACCATCGCGTCCGTCATCTGGTGCTCTGCGCCCTCTTCGCCGCTCTGGTGGCCGTCTGCAGCCAGATCGCCATTCCCATGCCCTGGGGTGTCCCCATCAACCTGGCCGTCTTCGCCGTCTGTCTGGCCGGCAGCATGCTGGGTCCCGTGTGGGGCACCGCCAGCCTGGTGGTCTATGTGGCCCTGGCCGCCATCGGCGTGCCGGTGCTGGCCGGTTTCCAGGGCGGTCCCGCCGCCATCTTCGGCAAAACCGGCGGCTATGCCGTGGGCTATATCGTGGCTGCCCTTCTCACCGGTCTTGTGACCAAAGCCCTGGGCCGCCGCTTCCCGGTCCTGGTGCTGGCCATGGTGGTGGGGTGTCTTGCCTGCTACGCGCTGGGCACTCTCTGGTTCGTCTTCCTGACCCACAGCCCGCTGCTCACCGCCCTGGGCCTCTGTGTGCTGCCCTATCTGCCCGCCGACGCCCTGAAAATTGCCCTGGCCGCTTTGCTGACCGTCCAGCTGGACCGCCGGCTGCCCCGGGACTTTGTGTAAGATTTCTCCCGTTTCTGCCGCCCTGCCGGGCGGCTTTTTGTTTGCGTTGCGGGCCCAAACGTGTTATACTGAAGCCAAACCCTGTGAACAAAGGAGAACCGCCGATGAAATGGCTTGCCGTGGATTACGGCGACGCGCGCACCGGACTGGCCGGGTGTGATGCGTCGGAAACCATCACCAGCCCCATCACGCCGCAGATCGAGGAGAAAAGCATGAACAAGGTGGCGGCCGCCGTCACCGAGGTGGCTGCCCAGCGCGGCGCCGAGGGGCTTGTCTGCGGCCTGCCCAAGAACATGGATGGCACCGAAGGTTCCCGCGCCGCCAAGAGCCGCCGGTTCGCCCAGCGGCTGGCCAACACCGCCGGCTGCCCCGTGGTGCTGTGGGATGAGCGCCGGACCACCGTCTCGGCGGCAGCCATCCTGGCCGGCAACGATACCTTTGGCCAGAAGCGCAAGGAGCGGCTGGATTCCGTATCGGCCGCGGTCATTCTGGAAAGTTTTCTCAACTGGCGCGCCCATCACCCCGGCGAAGAACCGCCGGAGCAGCTGCTGCCCCAGGCGCCCCAACAATCATAAAAAAGGAGTCCCGCTATGTCCAACGAAACCGTTTCCCGCATTCCCAACCACGTGGCCATCATCGTGGACGGCAACCGCCGCTGGGCCCGTCAGCGGCTGATGCCCGCCAGCTTAGGCCACAAGGCCGGCTTTGACCGCCTGAAGGAGATCACCCGCTACGCCGTGGGCGACCGGGGCGTGCATGTGCTCTCCCTCTACGTCTTCTCCACCGAGAACTTTTCCCGTGACGCCAGGGAAGTGGGCTATCTGATGGATCTGTTTGCCAACAACTTCCGCACCATCGCCGACGAGATGAACGAGCGGGGCTGTCAGGTGCTGTTCAGCGGCCGCCGGGAGGGGCTGCAGCAGCGTGTGCTGGACGCCATGGACTACATGATGAACCTGACCAAGGACAACACCAAGGGCATTGTAAACTTCTGCCTGAACTACGGCAGCCACGCCGAGCTCACCGATGCGGTGCGCGGCATCGCCAAGGAGGTGCAGGCCGGCACGCTGGCCCCCGACGCCATCGACGAGAAGACCATCGAGAGCCATCTCTACCGCCAGCTGCCGCCGGTGGACCTGATGATCCGCACCAGCGGCGAGGAGCGCCTTTCCAACTTCCTGCTGTGGCAGTGCGCCTACGCCGAATTCTACTTCACGCCGGTCCTCTTCCCTGATTTCACCAAGGAATGCTTCGACCAGGCGCTGGAGGAATACGCCCGCCGGGATCGCCGGATGGGCGGCAATACCAAGAAATAACAGCAAAATCACCAAAAACACCCCGGGAACTTTGGCCGCTCTGCCAAGGGTTCCCGGGGTGTTTGCTGCATATTCTAAAAACAGGGAGCGGTTCAGCCCACTGCCTCACTGTCGGAGGCGGCATCGGAGGAAGCGCTCTCCCCGCCCTCGCTCTGGGCGGCCAGTTCCTCCGCCGTGGGGCCCGGATAGGTGGAAATTGTCACGCTCTCGATGGTGATGGTGTCCTCCTCGGTGGGGCGCCAGGTGTCACTGCCGTCCTCGCCCTTTTCCGTCTCCACGCAGGCCATCTTGTCCACCACGTCCATACCCTGGTAGACCTGGCCGAACACCGTGTCGGTGTTGTCCAGATAGGGCAGGCCGCCCGCCGCCGCGTAGGCCGCGATTTGGGATTCGCTGTAGCCGTTCTGGGCCAGCTGGTCCTGCTGGGTCTTGTCCACACTGTCGGGCAGCGCCGCCACAAAGTAGAACTGGCTGTTGCCGCCCGTGACATCGCCACCCGTGGCAAAGGCCGCGCAGAGTGCCCCCGCGTAGTGCTTCAGGCTGGCATCCGCTTCCAGCGGGTAGGGGTTGTTGCTCCAGATGGTGGACCCGCCGGTCCCGGTGCCGGTGGCATCGCCTCCCTGCACCGCAAAGCCGTACTGGCTGCGCCAGATGACGGTGCCGTTATAGTAGCCCGTGCGGGCCAGCCCCACAAAGTTGTACACCGCCATGGGTGCCGCATCCGGGTAGAGCACCGCCCGCACCTCACCCAGATTCGTGGTGAAGATGGCGATGAGGTCCCCGTCGGCGGGGGCGGCAAACTGCCGCTCCTCGCTGGTCACTTCAGGCCGATTGGGCGCGGTTTTTCCGCTGCCGCCGCAGCCGCACAGCAGCACCAGCAGCAGCGACAAAACCACACAGACCGTCTTTTTCATGGCGGAACCTCCCCGGGCGAAAAAATTTCTAATTAGCCATAGTATACCACACTTTACGCATCATGAACACCCTTGACGTTTCCATAAAAAAAGGGTACACTAGAGGCAGTAAAAATTCCAAACACAGGAGGGACGATCATGTCTGACGAACTGAGCCCCGAAATGCTGGAAGAAGCCAAGCCCGACCTGCTGACCCTGGAGGATGAGGACGGACAGGAAGTCACCTTTGAAGTCATTGATGCCACCGAAGTCAACGGCACCCGCTATCTGGCCGTCATCCCCTACCAGGAGGATCCCGCCAGCCTGCAGGAGGACGCCGAACTGATCCTCATGCGCATCGGTACCGACGACGAAGGCGAATATATGGACATCGTGGACGATGACGAAGAGTTGCTGACTGTGGGCAAGGTCTTTGAAGAGCGGCTGCGTGCCATGTACGATATCGACGATTCCGAACTGGACTGAGTTTTCGTACCCACCCCTGCGAGGTTCGATTTGTTGTGGCCTTTATAGAATCCTACTAATCAAATATTGGGAGCCCGGGTCGGATGCCGGACCGCAGACCTCCCGCTTCGGCGGAAGAAGGGAGTGGAAACGCACCCGTAGGGCACCCACCTGCCTGTACCGGTAGGTTTTGATTGGCTGCAGACGGCCAAGCGGGGTTTTTTCTGACATTTCACCCGGACAGCGTATACCTGTCCGGGTTTTTGGGTGATTTTTACAAAAGGGAGGTTGTTTCATGGCAGGGAAAATCGCTGTCGGGGACAAGCTCCCTTTCTTTTTATATGACACCCCCTACAGCGCCCAGAACCGGTTCCGCGACCTGCTGGCTGCCAAAAGCCCTCTGGTGCTGATCTTCATGGCCAACTTCGGCCATCCCATTACCCGCACCTTCGCCAGCCGCTACGCGGAAACCTACGGCGCGCTGCGGGACGGCGCCCTGGCGCTGGTGGTACGGTCCCGGGCCGACAAACTTTCCCGCAGCATCGGTCCCGACACGCTGCCCTATCCCCTGCTCTGCGACGCCGACGGCGTGCTCTACGAGTACCTGGACATTCCCCAGAACAGCAGCACGCTGATGACCTATTCCCTGGAGGGCTGGCGCATCCTGCGGCAGGCCCGCAAACAGGGCTACCGTGCCGTCAAGGGGGCGCCCCAGCAGCTGCCGCTGACGCTGATTCTGGACCGGGACGGCACCGTGCTGTTCTGCCACTACGGCGCCAGCCTGACCGATGTGCCGGAGGACTGCGAGGCCATCCAGAGCCTGCTGGAGGAGCTGGATCTGACGCCGGAAGAGCCCGAGATCGACGCCCGGGCCTTCCACCAAGTCTACGACACCCACAGCGAGGCCGTCCCGGAGGAGGAGCCGGAGGAACCCACCCGTCGTTCCCGGCGCAGCCGCCACGGACGGCGCCGCCCCGCCGCCGTGGATGATTTCGGTCCCGCGGAATCCATCCGGGAATACAATATCCCCGAGCTGGACAAGACCTCGGTGGTCAGCCTCTTTGACGATCCTTACGGGGATGACTAATCCTTTGATTATCGAAAACGAGCCCCCGCCGGCGCTGTACCGGCGGGGGTTGTTGTTTTTTTACTGCGGTGCGTCCGCTTTTCGTTTGCCGTAGATGCACTGGTCATGCAGCCGGCCCTTTTTGAAGATGGCATCCCGCATCAGGCCTTCCTCCTGAAAGCCGTTTTTCTCCAGCACGCGGCGGGAGGCCATATTGTCGGCATAGACCAGGCCGGTGATCCGCACGATGTCCAGCTGTGCGAAGGCCAGGTCACAGACCTGGCGGACCGCCTCGGTCATGATACCCCGGGACCACAGGCCGTTCACAAGGAAATAGCCGATATCGGCATCCTTGCGGTAGACATCCTCCTTCTGGTCCACCGAAACCGTTCCCACGACCTGCCCGTCCACAACGATGGCCCGGAAAATGCCGTTTTTGCCGTCCCGCGCCATCACGCTGTGCAGCCACTGGTCAGCATCCGCCACGGTATAGGGATCGGGCAGCCGGTCCGACAGAAAGCTGCGGTCCACCCCGTTGCCGATGGCCGACAGTGCCGCCCGGTCCCCCGGTGCCCACCGTTTCAGCTCTATTTTCATCCTTTCCACCGCCTTTTCACGCCAGCGCCGCTTTGGCAGCACGCACCGCCTCGGCGTCGGTCTCCTGGATATGCCATTCGTCCAGCCCGGGCAGGCCCATGGGCACGCCCTCCCTGCGGAAGCGCATGCCGCTTTCCCGCAGCGTTTTGCCGCTCATATGAAAAGCCCGCGCCCCCGGCAGCGCCGCCCGCAGTTCCCGGATGACCGCGGCATTCACCCCCGCGCCGATCAGCACTTCCGGGCCGTGCAGCTCCTCCCGCAGTGCCAGCAGGCTGGCCAGCGTCGCCTTGCCCTCCCGACAGGACGCCGCCGCGCCGCTGGTGAGCACCGTGTCCAGTCCCAGCGCCGCCGCCGCGCGGTAGACCCGGACAGGGTCAGCCGCCACATCGATGCAGCGGTGCAGCGTGACAGGCTTGTCCCCGCAGGCATCCAGCATCCGTTCCATAGCCCGGCTGTCCAGCGCGCCTTCCGGCGTCAGGGCCCCCACCACAAAACCGTCCGCACCGGCCGCCCGCAGATGGCGGATCTGGGCGCACATCAGTTCGATTTCTTCCTCTGTGTAGAGGAAATCCCCCGGCCGGGGGCGCATCAGGCAACGAACCGGCAGCGGGCAGGTAGCTTTGATCTGCTCCAGCAGTTCCCCGTAGGGGCTCAGTCCGCCCACCGCCAGCGCGCTGCAAAGCTCCAGACGGTCCGCACCGCCTGCTATGGCGGCCTTGGCCGAGGCAAGACTGTCCACACATACTTCCAGGATTTTCTTCATGGTTGGCACGCTCCTTTGGAAGCATTGTAGCATAGCCCCACACAAACAACAAGCCCCGGACACAGTGTGTCCGGGGCTTGCCGCGTTATATGCAGTACCCGCACCTGGGCAGGGATACTCAACTTTCAGGCCGCACGGCCGCCGCGCACCACCCGCAGCTGGACCGGACGGGCCGGCACGGTCGCAGGCTCCTCCTTCTCCTGGGGCGGCAGCAGCATGCCGCAGGCTCCATTCAGGATCGTCAGGCCCGCTATTCCCAGCACAACGGCTGCCCACACCGGCAGCTGCCCGGCCGCCGCAGCCGGAACCAGCACCAGGAACAGCAGCGCCGATGCCGTCGCCGCCAGCTTGCCTACCAACGCCTTCCACCATGCCTGTTTCATCCTGAATTCCTCCTTCTATTCTTGTCAGGGTTCTCACCCGCCGCAAGCGCAAGAGACAACCATTCGTTGTTTGTTGTCTCTACTATAATACTACTTTTAGTTGTTGTCAAGGAGTTTTTACAACTTTATTTTGAGTTATTTTGGATTTATCTCTTTACAAAGACCACGTTGGGTTGTATAATGAATCTAACAAATGGATTTCCTATTCTTCACCCTGTTTACAAGTAAGGAGTTCCGCCATGTTTGCAGATCGTCTGAAAGAGGCCCGCAAGGCCAAAAAGTACAGCCAGGCCGAGATTTCCCGGATGCTGGGCGTCACCCAGCAGGCTGTGGGTAAGTGGGAAACCGGTCGTTCCACCCCGGACCCGCAGACGGTGGCCCGTCTGGCCGAGATCCTGGACACCACCGCCGATGTGCTGCTGGGTCTGCAGCAGAGCCCTGCCGACTCCCCCGCCGTGGGCCGTTACGCTTTCAGCCGCTATGCCGAATGCCTGATCCCTGTGGTGGGCACCGTCCGGGCCGGTTACGGCGCCCTCGCCTTTGAGGAAGACTACGGCAAGGAGTATGCCAGCGTCAAGGACCCGCAGAACTATTTCTATCTGGTGGTCAAGGGCGACAGCATGGAGCCGCGGATCTCCGACGGCGACCTGGCGCTGGTCCACCGCCAGAACACGCTGGATAACGGCGACCTGGGAGTGCTGGTGTACGGTGCCGACGGTGAAGGTACCCTGAAGAAGTACATCCAGCGCGGCAACTCGGTGGTGCTGCACCCCTTCAACCCTGCCTACGAGGAACTGGTCATCAAGGGCGAAGATCTCGATCACCTGTACATTGCCGGCAAAGTGGTGGAGACCAAAGCCAAATGGTGATTTCCCGCTGACAAGGTTATTGTAGCAGTTCCCGCATCCTATAATCGGGACTTTTGAATTCCGTTCACAGAAAAAATGCTGCCCGCGGCACGGCTTGCAAGACAAGCCTATGCGGCGGGCTGTATTTTTTATACCCTTTTTCAGGAGAAAGATACCATGGACCTGGGTGAAAAACTGGAAATCCTGGCCGACAGTGCCAAATACGACGTAGCCTGCACCTCCAGCGGTGTGGACCGTCCGGGGCGGCACGGCAGTCTGGGCAGCTGCGCGGCCGCCGGCATCTGCCATGCCTTTACCCCCGACGGGCGCTGCGTCTCGCTGCTCAAGGTGCTGTACTCCAACGCCTGCTCCTACGATTGCCGCTACTGTGTCAATCGGCGTTCCAACGACCGTCCCCGGGCCACCTTCACGCCCCGGGAACTGGCCGACCTGACCATCGGTTTTTACCGCCGCAACTACATCGAGGGGCTGTTTCTGTCCAGCGCGGTGCTGGGCACCCCCGACCGCACCATGGAACTGATGATCGAGGCGCTGCGCATCCTGCGGCAGGAGTACCATTTCAACGGCTACATCCATGCCAAGACCATTCCCGGAGCCGATCCGCTGCTGGTGGAACGCATCGGACTGCTGGCGGACCGGCTTTCCGTCAACATCGAACTGCCCAGCGAGACCAGCCTGAACCAGCTGGCACCCGACAAGAAAAAGAGCGCCATTCTGCGGCCCATGGGCCAGATCGCCGTCAAAAGTGCCGAGAGCCGGCGGGAGCTGGCCGTCTACAAACGGGCACCGGCCTTTGCCCCGGCCGGGCAGAGTACCCAGATGATCATCGGTGCCACGCCGGAAAACGATCTGCATATTCTGAACCTTACCGAGGGGTTATACAAAAAATACGCGCTGAAGCGCGTCTTCTTCTCCGCCTATCTGCCGGTGGTGGCTGACGAGCACCTGCCGGCCCTTTCCACCCGGCCGCCGCTGCTGCGGGAACACCGCCTCTACCAGGCGGACTGGCTGCTGCGGTACTACCATTTTTCTGCCGGGGAATTGCTCAACGAGGAGGAGCCCAACTTTGATCCCTATCTGGACCCCAAATGCAACTGGGCCCTGCGGCACCCCGAGTTCTTCCCGGTGGAAGTCAACCGGGCCAGCCGGGCCGAACTGCTGCGGGTGCCGGGCATCGGCCCCAAAAGCGCCACCCGGATCGTCCAGGCCCGCCGCCTCCAGACGCTGGGACTGCCGGAGCTAAAGCGCATCGGGGTGGTGCTCAAACGGGCCCAGTATTTCATCACCTGCAGCGGCCACACCCCCGGCCACGGAACCCGGGCCGAGATTGCCGGGGCACTGCTGGACCCCAAGGCTTTTGGGGTGGGAATGCAGCAGCTGAGCCTGGACGATTTTGCGGCCAAACCGCTGCCGTCGGCGGCACCGGCCGTTCATCAGCTGGCCGACCACGGCATGGACGCCCACCAGGCGGCCCGCCTGGTGCGGGAGGAGGCGCTGACATGCCTTACCAAGCGAATGTAACCGACACAGCCTACCACTATGACGGCAGTTTTCCGGGGTTCTTGTGTTGCATTTTCGAGAGTTTCTCCCGACGGGAGATCCCTGCCGCCGTCTGTCCGCCCCAGGAAGCCCAGATGACGCTGTTCGGCGTGCGGGAGATTGTCACCGACCTTTCCCATGCCCGGCGTGTGGCGGCCGGGCTGGAACGGCTGGGACCGATGGTCCGTGACCGCCTCACCACGGGATTTCTCTGCACCGATCCGGGCAAGGACCTGAAGCTGCTGCGCTTTGCCCGGCTCTGCTTTGATGTGGGACCCCGGGCCGCCCAGATGCTGGGCCACGCCGATGCGGCCGATGCCTTCGCCATCGAGCGGGCCGTCAACTGTGAGGCCCACCGCTATATTGAATTCATCCGGTTCGAGGAGCGGGACGGTATGCTGGGCACCGTCATCCATCCCAAGCACCAGGTGCTGCCCCTTTTGCGGGGGCACTTCTGCAGCCGCCTGCCCGACGAGGATTTCCTCATCTTCGACGCTACCCACGGCACCGCCCTGCTGCGCCGCAACCGTCGGGTGGAATACCTGGCCATGGACCACTACACCCCCGCCGCCGACGCGGAGGAACTGAACTGGCAGTCCCTGTGGAAGCGTTTCTTCAAGGCGCTGACCATCGAGGAACGGCGCAACGAACGGCTGCAGCAGAACCATGTGTTCAAGCGGTTCTGGCCCGATATGTGCGAGATGCAGCCCGATCTGCCTGGTACGCAGGCCAATCACTCATAATCATATTCGGGGTTGGCGGCCTGGTACTCTCCCAGCCAGCGCAGCAAACGCTCAATGTCGGCGTAACCGATGCGGTCGGTGTCCGCCAGGGCGCGCACCATGCGGCGCAGGTCGCCGCCGTACAGCGTTTTCAGGTGGGCCTCGCTGACCGCCCCACAGTAGGTCAGCCGCCGCACCAGCGGAGTGTACAGGTTGCGGTTGCCCTGCTTTTCCGGGCGGACAAAAGACTTCTTCTCCAGCCGCAGCAGAAAATTCAGCAGCGTGGTGTCCGCCCAGCGGCATTCCGGCGGCAGCTTGGCCGCGATCTCCCTCCGGGTGGCCGCCCGGCCGCAGTCCCACAGCGCCACCATTACCTGTTCTTCCCGACGCGATAAAATCTCCATGTCTGTTCCTCTTTCTACATTTGTAGTAATATTCTGCATTTTATTTTACATTTGTAGTAGTTAAATTGTCCATAGGGCAGATTGCACAAATTTCAGCCTTTGTTTTGTATCTGTATACGGGTTTTCTTTTACATTTGTAGTATATACTGTTTTCGCTGGGAAAACAGTTTGCCGTTTTACAGAAACATCCCGTCTTTGGGCCGCCTTTTTTCGGGATTTTGCCCGCTTGCCGCCCTTTTGGCATCTTCGTATAATAAATGCATAGCCGCTGCGGCGCGGCGCAAGGCAGCCGCGGAACCGGCTGCCTTTTGAATTGTGAAACGGAGGAGACCATCATGGCAAGAGTATACAACTTCAGCGCCGGCCCGTCGATGCTGCCGGAACCTGTTCTGAAAACCGCCCAGGCGGAACTGCTGGATTACCACGGTTCCGGCATGAGCGTGATGGAAATGAGCCATCGCAGCAAATGGTTTGACGAGATCATCCAGAATACCGAGGCGTCCCTGCGCCGGGTGCTGAACATTCCCGACAATTATAAAGTGGGCTTCTTCCAGGGCGGCGCCACCCAGCAGTTCGCCATGGTGCCGCTGAACTTCCTGACCACCGGCACCGCCGATTACCTGGTCACCGGCAACTTCAGCAAGAAGGCCGCCGAGGAATGCGCCAAGTTCGGCACGGCCCGCATCGCCGCCAGCAGCAAGGACAAGAACTTCACCTACATTCCCGACGTGAAGGCCATCGACTACGACCCCAACGCCAGCTATATCCACATCTGCCAGAACAACACCATCTTCGGCACCAAGTACCGGGAGGTCCCCCAGGTGGAGGGCATTCCCCTGGTGGCGGACATGAGCTCGATGATCTGCTCCGAGCCGGTGGATGTAAGCAAATACGGTGTCATCTATTTCGGCGTGCAGAAGAATATCGCCCCCGCCGGCATGGCCATCGCCATCGTCCGGGAGGACCTGCTGGGCAAGAGCGCCAAGGGCCTCACCCCCGAGCAGATTCCCACCATGATGAACTACACCACCCTGCTGGCCAAGGACAGCATGTACAACACCCCGCCCTGCTGGTGCATCTACATGACCGGCCTGGTCATGGACTACCTGGAGCATGAGGTGGGCGGCCTGGAAGAGATGAAGCGCCGCAACGAGGCCAAGGCCAAGGTGCTCTACGACTATCTGGACAGCCAGGACTTCTACCACAACCCCGTGGAGAAGGAATACCGCAGCCTGATGAACGTGACCTTCACCAGCCCCGACCCCGACACCGACAAGGCCTTCTGCGCCGCCGCCACCGAGGCAGGGTTCGTCAACCTGAAGGGCCATCGTCTGGTGGGCGGCATGCGGGCCTCCATCTACAACGCCATGCCCGCCGAAGGCGTGGACAAACTGGTCGTCTTCATGGAAAAGTTCCGCAAAGAGCACCAATAACCGGGGAGAGGAAGCACAACTATGTATACCATCAAAACACTGAACGCCATTTCGCCCACTGGTCTGGCCAAGCTGCCGGCCAACCAGTTTGAGATCGACAATGAGGCCACTGCTCCCCAGGGAATCCTGGTGCGCAGCGCCGACATGCATGACGCCCCCCTGCCCGAGAGCCTGCTGGCCATCGCCCGGGCGGGTGCCGGCACCAACAACATTCCCATCGAGGAATGCACCAACGCCGGCATCGTCGTCTTCAACACGCCGGGCGCCAACGCCAACGCCGTGGCGGAACTGGTGGTGGGTGCCCTCATCGCCGGCAGCCGCAATATGGTGGACGCCGTCCACTGGGCCCAGGGCCTGAAAGGCCGGGACACCATCGCCAAGGACGTGGAAAAGGGCAAGAAACAGTTTGTGGGCCCCGAACTGCGCGGCAAGACACTGGGCGTCATCGGCCTGGGCGCCATCGGTTCCCGGGTAGCCAACACCGCCGTGTCCCTGGGCATGGAAGTGCTGGGCTATGACCCCTACATCTCCATCGACGCTGCCTGGAGCCTCTCCCGCAGCGTGCAGCACTGTGTGTCGCTGGGGGATATGCTGCCCCGCTGTGATTACCTGACCATCCATGTGCCCTACCTGCCCACCACCCGCCACACCATCAACGCCCAGACGCTGGCCATGTGCAAGGACGGCGTGCGGGTGCTGAACTTCGCCCGCGGTGAACTGGTGGATAACGCCGCTCTGCTGGACGCCCTGGACAGCGGCAAGGTGGCCCACTACTTCTGTGACTTCCCCACCGAGGAGCTGCTGGGCGTCAAGGGCGTGGAGTGCACGCCCCACCTGGGCGCCAGCACCCCCGAGAGCGAGACCAACTGCGCCGTCATGGCTGCCGCCGAGCTCAGCGACTACCTGAAGAACGGCAACATCACCCACAGCGTCAACCTGCCCGATGTGAGCCAGCCCCGGGTGGGCGGCCGCCGCATCTGCATCATTCACAAGAATACGCCGGGCGCCATCTCGGCCATCACCGGCATCCTGACCGCTGCCCACCTGAACATCGAAAACATGGTGAACAAGAGCAAGAAGGACGTTGCCTACACCCTGCTGGATGTGACCGGTGAGATCACCGACACCCTGGCCGCCGAACTCAGCGGCATCGAGCCGGCCATCCGCGTGCGCGTTCTGTAAGTTTTTCCCAAACAGCAAAAGCTCCCGGCAACCCGCCGGGAGCTTTTCCGTTACCAGTGCATCTGCTGAACGGCCTTGTCCAGGTCCACCAGCGTCTTTTCGGCGCCTTTGGCCAGCTTGTGGACGGTCTTGCGCATCTGACGGCGGTCCTGGGTGGCCATACCCATCACCGCGGCGCCCACCGCCATGCCCACTGCCGCCGAAGCCATTGTGGAAAGATTCATACTGTGCCCCTCCTTTGCTTTTCAGGTACGGCCTTAGCATGTGTTGTTTCCGCCGTTTTATGCGGGATTTGCTCCCAAAAATGGGCTGAAAAGTTTTCTTTCGCCCCGATACGCCTTTTTTTGTGGGGCCGTTTGTGATAGAATCGTAGAGAAATCACACAACAGAAGGATCTTTGTCTATGTCCAATGCTCCCAAAACCGTATTAGCCATCCATGATCTGCCCGGATTCGGACGGGCAGCACTCTCGGTCATTGTGCCGGTGCTGTCCTGCCTGGGCGTGCAGGCGGTGGCCCTGCCCACCGCAGTCCTCTCCAGCCACACGGGCGGACTGGGCACGCCGGCCAAAATGTCCAATCCCGGCTACGGTCCCGCCGCCCTGGCTCACTACCACCGGCTGGGCCTGCATTTTGACTGCATCTACTCCGGGTACTTATCCGATCCTGTCCAGGCCAAACTGGTGGAACAGGCCTTTGAACTGTGGCCCCAGGCCTTCAAGGTGGTGGACCCCGTCCTGGGGGACGGCGGCCGTCTGTACAAAGGTCTCGGCGCCGAGATGGTGCCCGCCATGTACAATCTGTGCAGCAAGGCCGACCTCATCACCCCCAACGTGACCGAGGCCGCCCTGCTGCTGGGCGACCCGCTGCCTGGAGTGGGCAGCGCCGAACAGGCCGCCGAGCAGACCGCCCGGCTGACCCGCATCGCCCCCCAGGTGGTGGTCACCGGCGTGACCGGCGTTTCGGGCGGACGGTGCATCGGCTGTGTGGGTGCCGCCCGGGGCGGGCAGGGGTACTTTGTAAAAACTCCGCTGATTCCTCGGATGTACCACGGTACCGGCGACATCTTCGGCGCCGTGCTGGTGGGGCGGATCCTCCAGGGCAACGTGCCCCAGGCCGCCGTGCAGGCAGCCGCCGCCTTTGTGGCGGACTGCATCCGGATGACGCCGGAGGGTGCCGACGAACGGCTGGGCGTCTGGCTGGAAGCAGCCCTGCCCGGACTGATGGTGCAGTGAGGCTGCCCGCCCGCTGCCGGAAAAAACAGGAAGTGAAACTATGCCAACGGTAAACATTGTGCTGGTGGAGCCGCAGATCCCCCAGAACTCCGGCAATATTGCGCGTACCTGCGCGGTAACCGGAGCACGGCTCCACATGGTGGGGCCCATGGGCTTCACCATCGACGACAAAAAATTAAAGCGTGCCGGTCTTGACTATTGGCACCAGCTTGATATAACATATTATCAGGACCTTGCGGACTTTTTCAGCAAAAACAAGGGGCCGTTCTTTTATTTCACCTCCAAGGGGCCGCGCCGCCATGTGGACGTTGCCTACCCCGACGGCGCCTATCTGGTCTTTGGCCGCGAGGACGCCGGCCTGCCCGAAGAACTGCTGGTCCGGCACGAAGCGGACTGTGTGCGCATGCCCATGCGGCGCGGGGAACGCTGTTTGAACCTTTCCAACGCGGTGGCGGTGGGTGTCTATGAGGTGCTGCGGCAATGGGATTTTGCAGGCCTCGAAACCCACGGACAACTGACGCGGTATGAATGGAGTGAGGATGTACAATGAGCAAAATCGGATTTTTGACGGACTCTTCCGCGGATATTCCCCAGGAACTGGCGGAGAAATACGGCATCGAGGTGGTGGGCTTCCCCATCAACGTGGACGGTACCGAGTACATTGAGCGCCGGGATTTCACCAACGATCAGTTTTATCAGATCATGCGGGACGCCCAGGGCGTGCCCACCACGGCGGCCATCACCCAGCTGCAGTGGTGTGAGATCTATGCGCGCTATGTGGACGAAGGCTACACCGATCTGGTCCACCTGAGCATCAACAGCAACGGTTCCAGCACCTACAACAACGCCCTGAAGGCGGTGGAGATGCTGGCCGAGGAGCGCCCCGGCCACCAGCTGCGCATCCAGGTGCTGGACAGCCACACCTATTCCATGGTGTTCGGCTGGCATCTGTGCGAGTGCGCCCGCAAGGTGCGCAACGGCGGTGAGCTTTCCACCTGCATCGACGAGATGATGTACAATCTGGACTGCGCGGAAGTCTGCCTGGCCGCCTACAGCCTGAAGCAGATGAAGAAGTCCGGCCGTGTGAGCGCGGCGGCCGCCGTGGTGGGCGACCTGCTGGGCATCCGGCCCATCATCAGCCTGAACGAGGGCATTTCCAAGGTGGAAGCCAAGGTGCGCGGCGATGCTGCCGTGCCGCCGGCCATGGTCAAGTGGGTATCCAGCCGGGTGGACAATGTGCGGGATATGCCCTACATCGTGGGCTATACCTCCAGCAAGGAAAAGCGGGATGAGCTGGTCAAGCTCTGCAAGAAGACCTTCGGCCATGCGCCGCTGACCACCTTCCAGCTGGGCGCGGCCGTCAGTGCCAACACCGGCCCCGACGCCATCGCCATTGCTTTCAAGGGGCATCCCCGCCATCTGGAGGCCTACGCCCCCCAGCTTCCGTAAGAAAAATACCGCACCGGGAGAGACTTCGGTCTCTCCCGGTTTTGCTTTGTCCGCCTTGCGCCTGCCCTGAAACTCTGCTATAATACAATCATTCTGAATGAGGGGGTCTATCGTACCATGAAAGCAGTTATCACCGTCATCGGCCGCGACACCGTGGGCGTCGTCGCCAAGGTCAGCGCGGTCTGCGCCGAGCTCAATATCAACATCGAGGACATCTCCCAGTCCATCATGCAGGAGATGTTCTGCATGATCATGCTGGTGAGCCTGAACCACTGCACCGCCGACCCCGCCGCCGTGCGCGACCGTTTTGCCGCCCTGGGCGAAGAGATGAAGATGCAGGTCACCGTGACCCGCCAGGAAGTCTTTGACGCGATGCACACCATCTGACGGGGAGGACGAAAAGAAGCATGAGAATTCTGAACAGCAGCGACATTCTCGAGACCATCGAGATGCTGACCGCCGAAAATCTGGATGTACGCACCGTCACCATGGGCATCAGCCTGCTGGACTGCATCGACCCCGACGGCGACAAAGCCTGTGAGAAAATCTACAACAAGATCGTCCGCCTGGCCGGCAACCTGGTGCCCGTGGTGGACGGCATCAGCGCCGAGTACGGCGTGCCCATCGTCAACAAGCGGGTCAGCGTGACGCCCATCGCCATGCTGCTGGGCGCCGCTCCCGACGCCGACCCGGTAGCCTACGCCAAGGCGCTGGACCGCGCCGCCAAGACCATCGGCGTCAACTTCATCGGCGGTTTCGGTGCCCTGGTACACAAGGGCTTTTCGGCCGGTGACAAGCGGCTGATCGAAGCCATTCCCCAGGCCCTGGCCGAGACCGATCTGGTCTGTTCCAGCGTCAACGTGGGCTCCACCAAGTCCGGCATCAACATGGATGCCGTCCGGCTGATGGGCCAGGTGGTCCGCCAGACCGCCGAGCGCACCAAGGATAACATGTGCATGGGAGACGCCAAGCTGGTGGTCTTCTGCAACGCGCCGGAGGACAACCCCTTCATGGCCGGTGCCTTCCACGGTCCCGGCGAGCCGGACTGCGAGATTCACGTGGGCGTTTCCGGCCCCGGTGCGGTGCGCGCCGCCCTGGCCAAACTGCCCAAGGACGCCCCCATGGACGAGGTGGCGGAGCTGGTCAAGCGCACCGCCTTCAAGATCACCCGCCTGGGCCAGCTGGTGGCCAACCTGGCCAGCGAGCGGCTGGGCGTGCCCGCCGGCATCATCGATCTGTCGCTGGCCCCCACCCCCGCCATCGGCGACAGCGTGGCCAATATCCTGGAGGAGATGGGCCTGGAGAGCTGCGGCTGCTGCGGCACCACCGCCTGCCTGGCCCTGCTCAACGATGCCGTCAAGAAGGGCGGCGTCATGGCCTCCAACCATGTGGGCGGCCTGTCGGGCGCCTTCATCCCGGTGTCGGAGGATGACGGCATGATCCAGGCCGCCAACTGCGGCAGCCTGACGCTGGAAAAGCTGGAAGCCATGACCGCCGTCTGCTCGGTGGGCATCGACATGGTGGTCATCCCCGGCGATACCTCCGCCGAGGTCATCAGCGGCCTGATCGCCGACGAAGCCGCCATCGGCATGGTGAACAGCAAGACCACCGCCGTCCGCGTAATTCCCGCCATCGGCCACCAGGCCGGCGACGTGCTGGACTTCGGCGGCCTGCTGGGCCATGCCCCCATCATGCCCATCAGCAAGTACAGCCCCGCCGTCATGATCCATCGCGGCGGCCGGATCCCCGCCCCCATGCAGGCACTGAAAAACTGAAAATGGCAAACAAAAAGCGCCTTTCCCCACGGGGAAAGGCGCTTTTTCTTATGATGTTATTGCTCTGTCCAGGCCTCGCGGATGGCGTTCAGGGCGTTGAAGAGCCGCGGCACGCCCATATAGGGCATGGCGTGGACCAGCGCCGCCAGGATACGGTCCCGGCTGTTGCCGGCCTTCTCGGCGCCCGCCACGTGGGCCTTGACCTGTACCTCGGCGCCGCCCAGGGCCGCCAGCATGACGACGGTCAGCAGCTCCCTCCTGGCGCCGTCCAGACCGTTGCGGGTGGCGAAATCCCCGAAGCAGAACTCGGTCAGAAACCGCGGGATGGCCTCGGCGTAGACTTCCGGCAGATCGGCGTAGCGGTCGGCGATCTCGGTGCCGTAGAGGGGCTCCTGCAGCGCCAGCCCCGCCTCGTACCGGTCCTCCTCGGTCACGGTGCCCTGGGGTTCCAGCGGCAGCGCAATGCCGGCTGCCGTGAACGCCTCATTCATGGCGGCGATGGCGTTGAGGGTCTTGGGGAATCCGATGAAGGGGGCACACTGGTAGATGGCCTCCCGGATGGACACCGGCGTGCAGCCCGCGTTGAGGGCCGCACCCACATGGGCCTTGAGCTGGGGCAGCGTCTGGTTGACAGCCAGCACCGTGACGGTCACCAGTTCCCGGTCCTCGTCGCTGAGCTGGCCGGTATAGCAGACCTCGCCGAAAATAAAGCGCTGGAGAATTTTCATGAATTCCGGGTCGGTGCCCTCATCCCCGGCCGGGGCGGCACCAAACAGGATGGCGAATTTTTCCGCACAGCGCTCGATACGATCTTCCATAGAATAACCTCCTGACTTCCTCACAGTACATTTATCCTATCACTTAAAGCGCACTTGAAGTCAAGAGTTTTTTCTCAATCCAGGATCCGTCCGTCGGTGGAGATGGTCACCACCTGCCAGGGCAGGAACTTGCCGCTGGCCTGCAATGCCCGCTTGGCGGCCTGTTCCAGTCCGCCGCAGCAGGGCACCTCCATCCGCACCACTGTCACCTCCCGGATATCGTTGCGGCGCAGAATTTCCGTCAGTTTTTCGCTGTAGTCCACGCTGTCCAGCTTGGGGCAGCCCACCAGCGTGATGTGCCCGCGGATGAACCGCTCATGGAAGGCCGCGTAGGCATAGGCCGTGCAGTCCGCCGCGATGAGCAGCTTGGCACCGTCAAAGAAGGGCGCTTCGATGGGCACCAGCTTGATCTGCACCGGCCACTGGCGCAGGCGGCTGGGCGCTGCCGTGGGCAGTGCCGGTTCCTCCCCGTTCCCTGCCAGCGTCCGGGCCCGGCTGCCCGGGCATCCGGTGTGCAGGGCATGGGGTGCGCTGCCGGGACAGCCGCCGCCCGCCTGGACTTTGCGCTGCTTGGCAGCCAGCACTGCCGCCTCGTCGTAGGGTGCGGCCTCCCGCTCCACAAAGGTGATGGCCCCGGTGGGACAGGTGGGAAGGCAGTCGCCCAGGCCGTCGCAGTAGTTGTCCCGCATCAGATGGGCCTTGCCGTCCACCATGGCGATGGCGCCCTCATGGCAGGCCGCGGCACAGGCACCGCAGCCGTTGCACTTGGTTTCGTCGATCTGAATGATCCGTCGTTTCATATTTTGCCTCCGTATTGACTTTGTGAGGTCAGTTTACTACAATAAGCCCAGAATGTATGTTGTAGTTACAACACAGCAGGAGGAAAACCATGGAAATTCAGGATCTGCCCCACACCCCGCTGTTCCGCGGTCTGACCGACGGGGAGGTGCAGCGGGCGCTGACGGCGCTGGATGCCCGCCGCCAGCCCTTTCACAAGGAGGAACTGCTGCTGCAGGCCGGGCACAGCATCACCCACCTGGGGCTGGTGCTCCGCGGCCGGGTGCACATTGAACATCTGGACGTGTGGGGCAGCAAGACACTGCTGGGGCAGGCCGGGGAGGGCGATCTCTTCGCCGAGACCTACGCCTGCCTGCCCGGGGAGGCCCTGCTGGTTAACGTGATGGCAGCCAGCGAAGGCGAAGCGCTGTTCCTGGCGACCGAACGGCTGCTCCATCCCGGCAGCGAGCCCTGGCTGCAGCGGATGGCCCAGAACCTTTTGCAGATCGCCGCGCGGAAGAATCTGGGGCTGGCGCGGCGCAGCCTTTACACCGCCCCCAAGACCATCCGCGGCCGGGTCATGGCCTACTTTTCGGCGCTGGCCGTGCAGAACGGCGGACTGCAGTTCACGTTGCCCTTTGACCGGCAGCAGCTGGCGGATTTTCTGGGAGTGGACCGCAGCGCCCTGAGCAGCACCCTCTCCCGCATGCAGCGGGACGGCCTGCTGACGCTGCAGCGGCGCACCGTGACGCTCCACACCGCGCCGGAGGAGTTTTCCCTGTAAGAGACAAAAACCGGGACACGGACTTAGAGGTCCGTGTCCCGGTTTGGTTTTGTTGTAAACAGATTACTTGGTGCCGAAGATGCGGTCGCCGGCGTCGCCCAGGCCGGGGACGATGTAGCCGTTGTCGTTCAGGCCCTCGTCCAGGGTGCCCACGTAGATATCCACGTCGGGATGGGCTTCATGCAGGGCCTTCATGCCCTCGGGAGCCGCGATGAGGCCGATGAACTTGATGTGCTTGGCGCCCCGCTTCTTGATCTGGGTGATGGCGTCGGAGGCACTGCCGCCGGTGGCCAGCATGGGATCCAGCACGATGACCTCGCGCTCATTGATGTCGCTGGGCAGCTTGCAGTAGTATTCCACCGGCTTCAGGGTCTCCTCGTCCCGGTACAGGCCGATGTGGCCCACCTTGGCGGCGGGGATCAGGCGCAGCATGCCGTCCACCATGCCCAGGCCGGCGCGCAGGATGGGAACCAGCGCCAGCTTGCGACCGGCCAGCACCTTGGTGCGGGCCAGGGCAATGGGGGTTTCCACTTCCACTTCCTCGGTGGGCAGGTCACGGGTGGCCTCGTAGCAGAGCAGCATGGCTACCTCGCTGGCCAGGTCACGGAATTCCTTGGTGCCGGTATTGCGGTCCCGCATCAGGCTGATCTTGTGCTGAATCAGGGGATGATCTACGATTTCGACAACGCTCATGGTACAGTCTCCTTGTCAAACAATTTTTATCGGCAGCCTGCCCGGCAGGCCCAAAAACAGATTTACTGGTTCTGCAGCGCCATCATCTTGTCGATGCGCGTCTGGTGACGGCCGCCTTCAAAGGTGGCATTCAGGAAGGCGTCCACGATCTTGCAGCCAAGGCCCGTGCCCACCACGCGGCCACCCAGGCACAGGGCGTTGGCGTTGTTGTGGCGACGGGTGAGCTCGGCGCTGAAGGTATCGCTGCAGCAGCAGGCACGGATGCCCTGCATCTTGTTGGCGCACATGGACATGCCCACGCCGGTACCGCAGCAGAGGATCACCAGCGCACAGCGGCCATCCTGCACCGCCTTGCAGCCCAGCACCGCGTAGTCGGGGTAGTCCACACTGGCGGTGGAATCGGTGCCGAAGTCCTCGTACGCCACGCCCAGTTCGTCCAGGTGAGCCTTGATGGCCTCTTTCAGTTCATAGCCGCCGTGATCGGCAGCCAGTGCGATCGGTTTGTCAAATTGCATTGGTCGTTTCCCCCTGTTGTTTTTCTCGCGCGGTCCGCTCCCGTTCCGCCTGGCTCAGCCGGTGATAGTCCGGCAGCAGCTGGGCGGGCGGCACACAGGCCCCCTGCTCCCACAGGGCTTTGGCGGCCAATGCCACCCCGGCCCCGCGCAGCACCTGCAGCGTGGGCGGGCAAACGGCCACACCCGGCACCTGTCCATAAGTATTGTAGCACAAAGCGGCACCGTCGCCAACAAAAAACAACGGTTTTTTACAGCTCTGTACAAATTTTTCCAGCGCCGTCACCGGTTCTGCCGCGTCGGGCGTCAGACGGCTGTGACTTTCCAGATCAAAGGCCGCCCAGTACACCTGGCCGCGGCGGGCATCCTGGGCACCGATCACCGTCCCCTGCCCCGCCATGCCATAGGCCAGCGCCGCCATGGTGGACACCGGCGCACAGGGGATCTGCCGCGGCAGCGCCAGCCCCTTGATCACCGAAAGCCCGATGCGCAGCCCCGTAAAGCTGCCGGGTCCGTTGGTGGCGGCCAGCAGATCCAGGTCTGCCACCGTCAGCCCGCAGGCGCGCAGCGCCGTATCGATCATGGGCAGCAGCGTCTCGCTGTGGGTCAGGCCGTTGTTGCACTGTGTCTCATACAGCAGCGTGTCGTCCCGTACCACAGCCACGGCCGCCGTCTTGCCCGCGGTATCCACCGCCAGTATATTCATAAAATCACCTGTACAATATGTACTATTTCCTATATTTTATTCGGATTGTATCACTGATCAATGGTGATACGCCGGGTGGTGTCGTCGATGCGCTGGATGTCGATGCGGATGGGATGCTCCTGGGCCAGCAGTTCGGCACAGTTTTCGCTCCACTCACAGGCCACCACCGCCCCCATATCCAGATAGTCGTAGAACCCCGCCGATGCCAGGTCGTTCTCGGTATGGATGCGGTACAGATCAAAGTGCGCCAGCGGGCGCGGGCCCCGGTAGTAGTTCACAATGGCAAAGGTGGGGCTGCTCACCGGGTCGGTGCAGCCCAGGCCCTCGGCCAGCCCCTGGCAAAACGCCGTCTTGCCGGCACCCAGCCCGCCGGTAAAGGCAATGAGCGCTCCCGCCGGCAGCGTCCTGGCAAAGCTGCGCCCCAGCGCCACCGTTTCTTCCCGGGAATGCGTGGTATATTCCTGCATGGCAGTCATACTCCTTGCTGTGTAGTCGTATTCATTATAGTACACAATGGGACATTTGTAAAATTTAATTCTCAGGCGTGGTCAAAATCCCGCTGTTGCGCTATAATAAGAGAGATATCTGTGAAAGGAGCCGCTGTATGTATCCACTGATCCGCCGTTATCTGCGCCGCGTCGATGTGCTGTACCTGGCTTTGTGCGTGCTGTGCTCGGCGCTCAGCGTGGTGGTGCTGGTCTCGCTGGGGTACAGCCAGCTGGGTTCCAACAACAAAGCCTCGGTGCAGGTCATTGCCAGTCTTTTGGGCGTCATGCTGGCCATCGTCTTCTCCACGGTGGATTACCGCGCCCTGGCCCGTGCCTGGCCCCTCCACGCCGTGGTGGCCTGGGGGCTGGTGCTGCCCACCCTGTTTTTCCACAACGTGAACTTCGGCGTGCTCACCATCGGCTTTGACGCCGGCGGCACCTCCAACTACAGCTGGTACCGGGTGGGCGGCATGACCTTCCAGCCGGCGGAGCTGGCCAAGATCAGTTTTATCCTGACGCTGGCCCTCCATCTGAGCCAGCTGCGCGGACAGGTCAACCGCCCGAAAAATCTGCTTCTATTGCTGTTGCACATCCTTGTGCCCCCTTTTTTGATCCACATCCAGGGGGACGACGGCACGGCGCTGGTCTTTCTGGGCATCGGACTGGTGATGCTCTACGCAGGCGGGATCTCCCACTGGCTGGTGGGCGGTGTCCTGGCAGCCGGGGTGGCAGGCGGCGGAGCGCTGCTGCTTCTCAAGCCCGATCTGCTCAAGGGGTATCAGTTCCAGCGGATCATGGCCATCCTCACCCCGGAGGACCCGGCCCTGTCGGACATCACCTACCAGCAGAACAAGGGCGCCATGGCCATCGGCACCGGCGGGCTGACCGGGCAGGGACTGTTCAGCGGCGACCACATCTTTGTACCCAACGCCTGGAACGATTTCATTTTTGCGTATCTTGCCAATGTGCTGGGGTTTGTGGGGGCCGCGGCAGCCCTGATCCTGCTGTTCGTCCTCTGCATGCGCACCCTGCGCACGGCACTGCGCAGTGCCGACGCCCTGGGCCGGTATATCTGCTCCGGCATCTTTGCTGCGCTGTTCGTGCAGTGCGTCATCAACCTGGGCATGAACCTGCAGGTGCTGCCGGTGATCGGTGTGACGCTGCCCTTCTTCTCGGCCGGCGGCTCCAGCGTGGTCATGATGTATCTCTGCGTGGGGCTGGTGCTCAGTGTGGGCATGCACGCCCGCAGCAGCCATCTGAAGGCGGGACCGGTGCTGTAACTCTATAAACTATGTAAGGCGGGCTGTTGCCCGCCTTTTTCAATGGGTATGAGGCTGTGCCTGGGGTTCATCCCCCATAAAGAGGCTGGGTACCAGGCAGAGTGCGGCCACGCCCACTACAATGAAGATGGTGCGGGCCAGCCAGGTCAGGCTGCCGCCGGTGAGCCATCCCACCGCGTTGAAGCCCCAGATGCCGTAGATGCCCCAGTTGATGCCGCCCACAATGGCGAGCAGCAGCAAAATCTTTTTGAACATGGACATACAAATTCCTCCTTTGGGTAGGAGTATGCCACCCGAAAGGGGAATTTATGCGCGGGGATGGTTGATGTGCGGGTTTAGGGGCGGGTTCTTGCCCGTGAGCGTGGTCGACCTGCTTGCGCAGGCCCCCGCAGCTTTGCGCGTCGCCTTTACCGCCGGTGGGGTCTCCCGCGGGTCGCCCTGTTCGACCCCTCACTGCGTATGCTCCCGCAACTTTCTGCGTTCCCTTCCCCGCCGATGGGGTCTCCCGCGGGCTAACCAACAGTCCACTGGACTGTTGGTTCCGGCACTGCGGTGCCGTCGCCCTGTTCGCCCCCTCACCACGGCTATACAAAAAGGCGCCCCCAGGCGGGACACGCCTGGGGACGCCTTTTTGTATGCCGGTGGTGGGGGTCGAACCCACACGGTGTCACCACCAACGGATTTTGAGTCCGTCTCGTCTGCCAGTTCCAACACACCGGCCTGTAACTCTTGAATTATAAACGGTTTGCGGGGGAAAGTCAAGCCTGTTTGCCTGGTTACGTCAAATTTTGGTTGATGCCCTCTTGCAACTGCCTTTTTCCTTTGCTATAATAGCATTTTGTTGAGCAACTTAGGATTTTAGGCTCCGCTGCGATCTTCGCGGCGCAAACCGGTGTCAGGCTGGCGGTCTGGCATGCGGTCAAAATCTATCCGCCGGAGTGTTGTATGTATATTGCCATTTTGTCCGTCGTCGCCATTGTGGCGGCTTTCCTGGCCGTTCGTCTGGCCCTGCCCCGCACCGATGGTCACGTGTCGGTCCAGCGTCTGGTGCGCTGCGCCGTCATCGCCGCCGTCTATGTGGTGCTCTGCCTGGTGCTGGCACCCTTCAGCTACGGCGCTGTCCAGGTGCGCATCGCCGAGGCCCTCTGCCTGCTGCCCGTCTTCGGCGCCGAGTACATCATCGGCGTGACGCTGGGCTGCTTTCTGGCCAACCTGTTCGGCTCCACCATCATTGACGTGATCTTCGGCACCATCGCCACCCTGCTGGCCTGCCTGGTCACCTACCGTCTGCGCAACGTGCGCATCAAGGGCCTGGCCATTCCGGCTTCTCTGCCGCCGGTGCTCTTCAACGCCGTCATCGTCGGCATTGAGATCACCCTCTTCTTCACCGACTACACCGCCATGAGTGCTCCCGTCTGGCTGCTCTGCATCTCCAACGGCATCTCGGTGGGCATCGGCGAACTGATCAGCTGCACCATCCTGGGTGTGGCGCTGGTCAAACTCATTGAATCCAACACCGCTCTCAAGCGGATCTTTACCGAAAAATAATCTGAGGTAACACCCTATGCGCCCGGAACTGATTTTGTGGGATTGGAACGGTACCCTGCTGGATGATGTGGCCCTGTGCGTGGACGCGCTCAACCGTCTGCTGGCACGTTACGGCTATCCGCAGCGGTACGACCGCGATCAGTACCGGGCGATTTTTGGTTTTCCGGTGCAGGACTACTACGCCCGCGCCGGGTTCGATTTTTCCCGCGACAGCTTCGACGAGCTGGCCGTCAGTTTTATGGACGACTACATCCCCGCCAGCGAGGCCTGTCCCCTGGCGAAGGGTGCCCGGGAAGCCCTGGACGCCTTTGCCCATGCCGGGCTGCGGCAGGTGATCCTGTCGGCCAGCCCCATCACCACGCTGCGCCATCAGGTGGAGGCACGGGGCGTAGCCGGGTATTTTGACCGGCTGCTGGGTCTTGGCGACATCTACGCCAAAAGCAAGGTGGACCTGGGGCTGCAGTATCTGCGGGAAACAGGCTTCGACCCCGCCCGCGCCGTGATGATCGGAGACTCCACCCACGATTTTGAGGTGGCGTGTGCGCTGGGTGTGCCTTGCGTGCTGCAGTCCGCCGGGCACCAGCCGCCGGAAGTGCTGCGCCGGACCGGGGCCCCGGTGGTGCCGGGCCTGCGCGAAGCGGCGAAATTGATTCTGGAAGGGGAAAACAACAATGTCTGATCGGGTAAAAGGCGCCTGCCTGACGATGGGCGGCGCGGCCTGCTGGGGTGTATCCGGCTGTATGGGCCAGTATCTCTTCACGCGGGAGAACATGGACTCCACCTGGCTGGTGCCCATCCGCCTGTTCCTGGCGGGGCTGCTGCTCTGCGGTTTTTACTTTTTCAAGGACCGCAAGCTGTTGTTCGACCCCTGGAACGTGAAGAAGAACCCCCGCAACGCCCTGGACCTGGTGATCTACGGTGTGGCCGGTGTCAGCTGCTGCCAGTTCCTCTACTTTCTGACCATCCAGCTGTCCACCGCCGGCATTGCCACCATCCTGCAGGACCTCTCCCCCGTGCTGATCCTGCTGGTGCTCTGTCTGCAGCAGCACCGCGCGCCCCGGCTGTTTGAGCTCTGCTCCATTCTGCTGGCCCTGGTGGGCGTCTTCCTGCTCACCACCCACGGCAGCTTCACCAGTTTGGCCATCAGCCCCGCCGCCCTCATTTCGGGCATCGTCTGCGCCGGCACGGTGGTCATCTACACCATGTGGCCCAAAAACCTCCAGGCCCAGTATCCCACCCCCATGCTCCAGGGCTGGGCCTTCCTCATGGGCGGCACCCTCTTCCACCTGGTGTTCCGCCCCTGGTCCATGGGCTATGTTCCCAGCGCCGTGGGCGTCTTCGGCATCGTGGTGGTGGTCGTGGTGGGCAATGTGCTGGCCTTCAGCCTCTACATGTCCGGGGTGCCCCTCATCGGCCCCCAGCGCGCAAGCCTCTACAGCTTTGCCGAGCCTGTCACCGCCGCCATCATCAGCACGCTGGTACTGGGTTCCCCCTTCACCAGCTGGGATGCCCTGGGTTTTGCCTGCATCTTCGTGATGCTGGTGCTGCTCAGCCTGCCGGCGCCCCGGAAAGCTTCGCATCATACCGTAAATTAATTATGAAATACACCCGCACAGGTTTGACAGCATCCCCTGTGCGGGTGTATTATATTGGAGTGTGTAATACTAGATTGCCGCGCCTGAAAGCGGCGGAAATACAGGGGTTTTCCTATGTCTTTTTTTGAAAAACTGTTCGGTTCTTTTTCCGACAAAGAGCTCAAGCGCATCAAGCCCTTGGCAGACAAGGTGCTGTCGCTGGAGCCGGAGATGCAGAAACTGACCGATGAGCAGCTGCAGGCCAAGACCACCGAGTTCAAGGACCGTCTGGCCAAAGGCGAAACGCTGGACGATCTGCTGCCCGAAGCCTTCGCCGTCTGCCGCGAGGCGGACTGGCGTGTGCTGGGCCTCAAGCCCTACCCGGTACAGATCATCGGCGGCATCGTGCTGCATCGCGCCTGCATCGCCGAGATGCAGACCGGTGAAGGCAAAACGCTGGTGGCCACCATGCCGGTCTACCTCAATGCCCTGACCGGCAAGGGCGTCCACGTGGTCACCGTCAACGATTACCTGGCCCGCCGCGACAGCGAGTGGATGGGCAAGGTCTACCGTTTCCTGGGCCTGACCGTGGGTCTGGTGGTCCACAGTGTGGCCCCCGCCGACCGCAAGAAGGCCTACGAGGCGGATGTCACCTACGGCACCAACAACGAGTTCGGCTTCGACTATCTGCGGGACAACATGGTGGTCTACAAGGCCAACATGGTTCAGCGCGGTCACGCCTACGCCATCGTGGACGAGGTGGACTCCATCCTCATCGACGAGGCCCGTACCCCACTGATCATCAGCGGCAAGGGCGAGGATTCCAGCGCCATGTACAAGCGCGCCGACGACTTTGCCAAGACGCTGAAGAAGAGCGTCATCGTGGAGCTGGACGACAAGGTAGCCGCCGAGGAACAGGTGGACGGCGACTACGTGGTGGACGAGAAGCGCAAGACCGCCACCCTGACCGAGTCCGGCGTGGCGAAGGCGGAAGCCTACTTCGGCGTGGAGAACCTGGCCGACGCCGACAACATGGCGCTGCGCCACTACATTGACGGCGCCATCAAGGCCCGGGGCGTCATGCACCGGGATACCGACTACATCGTCAAGGACGGCGAGGTCATCATCGTCGACGAGTTCACCGGGCGTCTTATGTACGGCCGCCGGTTCAACGACGGTCTGCACCAGGCCATCGAGGCCAAGGAAGGGGTCAACGTGGCGGCCGAGAGCAAGACGCTGGCCACCGTCACCTTCCAGAACTACTTCCGCATGTACGACAAGCTGGCCGGCATGACCGGTACGGCTTCCACCGAGGCGGACGAGTTCAGCGAGATCTACGGTCTGCAGATCGTCACCATCCCCACCAACAAGCCACGCGCCCGCAAGGACCTGCCGGACAGCGTCTACAAGACCGTCAACGGCAAGTACAATGCGGTCATCGAGCAGGTGGCGGAGTGCCACGCCAAGGGCCAGCCCGTGCTGGTGGGCACCGTCAGCGTGGAGAAGAGCGAGGCATTGTCCAAGCTGCTGAAAAAGCGCGGCATCGAGCACAACGTGCTGAACGCCAAGCAGCATGAGCGCGAGGCCGAGATCGTAGCCCAGGCCGGCAAGCAGGGCGCTGTGACCATCGCCACCAACATGGCCGGCCGTGGTACCGATATCATGCTGGGCGGCAACGTGACCTACATGGCCAAGGCCGCCCTGAAGAAGGAACTGACCAGAGAGCTGACCAAGGATCTGGACCAGCGCAAGGACGAGTACGAGCACGCCAAAGCCCGCGCCAAGGCCACCGGCACCGAGCTGCCCACCCCGCCGGAAGCGGACATCGACGCCAAGCTGGAGATGCTGCTCACCGAGTGCGACGGCCACGCCGATACCGAGGACACCGAGGTGCTGGCCGCCCGCAAGCGATTTGACGAGCTGTGCGCCCAGTTCGAGCCGGAGGTCAAGCGGGAGGCCGAGGCCGTGCGGGAAGCCGGCGGTCTGTTCATCATCGGTACCGAGCGCCACGAGAGCCGCCGTATCGACAACCAGCTGCGCGGCCGTGCCGGCCGTCAGGGCGACCCCGGCGCTTCCCGGTTCTTCCTGAGCCTGGAGGATGACCTGATGCGCATCTTCGGCGGCGAGCGGGTGCAGAACCTGATGGACACCCTGGGTCTCGAGGAAGATGTGCCCATCGAGAACAAGCTCATCACCAGCACCATCGAGAGCGCCCAGAAGAAGCTGGAAGCCTCCAACTTTGCCATCCGTAAGCAGGTGCTGCAGTACGACGACGTGATGAACCAGCAGCGTGAGATCATCTACAAGCAGCGCCAGATGGTGCTGGATGGGGAGGATATCTCCGACAAGCTGCACGAGATGATGCGCCAGTCCATCGACGACGCCTGCGCCAACTACCTCAACGGCGACACCGCCGACGACTGGGATTTTGCCGGTCTGCGCCGTCACTTCATGAACTGGCTCTGCCTGCCCACCGACTTCAACTACACCACCGACCAGCTCAGCGAGATCAGCCGCGAGAGCATTGCCGACGAGCTGTACAAGCGGGGCATGGATATCCTGACCGCCAAGGAGAAGAAGTACGGTTCCGCCACCATGCGGGAACTGGAACGCATCTGCCTGCTGCGCAATGTGGACTCCAAGTGGATGGAACACATCGACAACATGGACCAGCTCAAACAGGGCATGGGCCTGCGTGGCTACGGTCAGCATGACCCGGTGGTGGAGTACCGCATCGAGGGCTTCGCCATGTTCGACGAGATGATTGCCTCCATCCGGGAGGACGCCGTCCACATGCTGCTGACCATCGAGATCCGCCAGCAGAACGCCCAGCCCCACCGGGAACAGGTTGCCAAGCCCACCGGCGAAGGCGCTCCCGTCAAGGCCGGCACCAAGGGTGCGGCGCCGGTACGGGTGACCAAGATCGGCCGCAACGATCCCTGCCCTTGCGGCAGCGGTCTGAAGTGGAAGAAGTGCACCTGCAAGGAATACCACCCCGACCTGTAAGACCTATTGTTCAGCGCGCCGCCGCAAGACGGCGCGCTTTTTTCAACACGAGGGAATTGTTATGAAAGCACATATTATCCGCGAACCCCGCTGCGCGCTGCTGTGGCGGTTTGACGCCTCCAGCGCCGGCTACGACGCCGTGGAACGGGCCGCCCGCCGCTGCGGCGTAACGCTGCGCACGGTGGGCAACGGCGAGCTGAGCGGCATCGTAGGCGACCTCTGCGCCGGCAAGCCCGCCCCCGCCTTTGCACCGCTGGCAGCCGTGCCGGAACGCCCGGCAATCATCATCAGCGGGCTGAGTCACCAGACCGGCGAGCTGGGCCGGTTCATCGACCTGGTCCGGGAGAGCGGCGCCGACCTGCCGCTGCGCGCCATGGTGACCCCCACCAGCAAGGGCTGGACGCTGTCCGCCCTGCTGCTGGAACTGAACCGGGAGCACGAGGCGGTGGCAGAAGGCGGCGACGCATGAGTTCCCGTCTGCCCCGCATCGGTCTGGCCCTGGCCGCTGCCCTGCTGGTGGCCGCCATCGTCGTCACCAGGGCGCTGCACCGCCGTACCCTTTACACCACCACCTGGTTCGATCTCTTCGACACCGTCTCGGTGGTCAAGGGGTACGCCCGCAGCCAGGCCGAATGGGATGAACAGATGGAGGCCCTCCACGACGATCTGCTGCACTACCACCAGCTGTTCGACATTTACAACCACCATGACGGCATGGTGAACCTGTACGATGTCAACGCCGGGGCGGCCGCCGCGCCGGTGGCGGTGGAGGAGGACCTCTACACCTTTCTGGACTGGTGCGCCAACACCATCTACCCCGAGACGGACGGCGCCACCAACATTGCCGCGGGAGCGGTACTTTCCCTCTGGCACGACGCCCGGGAGAGCGACAACCCGGTCCCGCCGGAGGACGCCCTGATCCGGCAGGCGCTGGGCCATATCGACATTGCCAACCTGCAGCTGGACGCCGGCGCCCATACCGTTTATTTTGCGGACGCCGCCATGAGCCTGGACGTGGGGGCCGTGGGCAAGGGCTATGCGGTGGAGAAAGCCGCGGAAGCCGCCCAGGCCCGGGGGCTGGACAGCGCCCTGCTGAACATCGGCGGCAATCTGCGTGCCATCGGAGAAAAGGCCAACGGCGAGGGCACCTGGACCGTGGGGGTGGAAAATCCCTGGGGCAGTGATCCCGCCTATGTCCAGACGGTGACCCTGCCCGACGGGTACAGTCTGATCGTCAGCGGGGACTACCAGCGCTACTTCGAGTATGAGGGCGTGCGGTACTCCCACCTGATCGATCTGACCACCGGCTACCCGGCACGGTACTGCAACAGCGTGGCCATCCTCTCCCCTGCGGGAGGCGGCGGCACCGGCGACGCCCTTTCCACCGCCCTGTTCTGTCTGCCGGAAGAAGCCGGCCGCACCGTGCTGGCGGGCGTTCCCGGGTACGAGGCCCTGTGGCTGTACCCCGACGGCAGTTCCGCCCAGAGCGACGGCTGGACCGGGCAGCCTGTTTCATAAACAACAAAAGAGCCATCCCTCACGGGATGGCTCTTCTTCTTTATTCTTCCTTGCTCAGCAGGATGCGGTCGTTGTCCAGCTGGTGGCCCACATTCCGGGCGAACCGTTCCAGCAGTTCCGGCACCGTCATGTGGGTGCGCTCTTCCCCGCCCACGTCCAGCACAATGCGGCCGTGGTCCATCATCAGGGTGCGGTTGCCCAGCGTCAGGGCGTCGTGCATGTTGTGGGTGATCATCAGGCAGGTGATATGGTTTTCCGCCACGATCTTCTTGGTCAGATCCAGCACCTTCTCGGCGGTGGCCGGGTCCAGGGCCGCCGTGTGTTCATCCAGCAGCAGCAGTTTGGGCGTCACCAGGGTGGCCATCAGCAGGGTCAGCGCCTGGCGCTGTCCGCCCGAGAGCAGCCCCACCGGCTGTTTCATGCGATCTTCCAGGCCCAGTCCCAGGGCCGAGAGCTTCTCCGCAAAGAGGGCCCGGTCCGCCTTGCTGATGCGGGAGAAGGGCGAGGTCTGGTGGGAGGCCCGCAAAAAGGCCAGCGCCAGGTTTTCCTCGATGGTCATATGGGGGGCCGTGCCCTTGAGGGGATCCTGGAACATCCGGCCGATGACCTTGGAGCGGCGGTAATCCGGCATCATGGTGATGTCCTGCCCGGCCAGCGTGATGGTGCCGGTGTCGGCGATGAACTCACCGGCGATGGCATTGAACAGGGTGGATTTGCCCGCGCCGTTGGAACCCACGATGGTGGCGAAATCTCCCTCCTCCAGATGGAGGTCGATCCCTTTCAGCGCCACCTTCTCGTTGACGGTACCGGGGTTGAAGGTCTTGCTCACATGTTTCAGATCAAGCACGGGGAACACCTCCCTTCTCGGCCTGGGCGCGGCGGCGCCGGAAGGCGGCCCGCGCCTGCAAGGCGGGCGCCGCAATGGCCAGCGCCACGATGACGGCGGAAATCAGTTTGAGGCATTCCGACGGGACGTTGGCCCGCAGGGCAATGGCAATGATGAAACGGTAGATCACGCTGCCGGCCACCGCCGCCACAGCCTTGGTCCACATGCCGCCCCGGCCGAAAAGGGTCTCGCCGATGATCAGCGACGCCAGGCCGATGACCACCATGCCGGTGCCCAGGTTGATGTCGGCGGATTTCTGGTACTGGGCCAGCACGGCGCCCGAGAGGGCCGTCATGGCGTTGGCGATGCAGAGCCCCACCGTGATGGTGAAGGTGGTGTTGATGGAGGAAGCGCGGACCATGTCGGGGTTGTCACCGGTGGCACGGATGGAAAGGCCCAGCCGGGTGCCCAGGAAGAGGATGAGCAGCACGCAGACCACCACCGTGATGAGGGCCGCCACCACCAGTTTGTAGGGGGCGTTTTCCCCCAGCAGGGCCTGGGCGGCGGTGAAGATGGTCTCGGTCTTGAGCATGGGAACATTGGAGGAGAAGCCCATCACCGCCAGGTTCACGGTGTACAGCCCGGTGTTGGTGATGATGCCGGCCAGAATGGAGGGCACGGCCAGCCGGGTCTGAAGGAAGGCGGTGACATATCCGGCCACCGCGCCGGACAGCATGGCCAGCGGCAGGGCGAGGAAGGGATGCCCTGCCACGGCGGCGGTGGCGGACACCGCACACCCCAGCGTGAAGGCGCCGTCGGTGGTCATATCGGCGATGTTGAGCACGCGGAAACTCAAAAACAGCGCCATGGCAACCAGCGCATAGATAAAGCCAAGTTCCAGTGCACTGAGCACGGTGGCAACGGTAAACATGGGACGAACGCTCCTTTGTGTGGGAATTCAGCGCAAAAGAGAAAAGGACGGTCGGGCGTCCCTTTCTCTTTGCAAAGTCAGATTATTCGGCGCTGGTGGTCACTTCCACCACCTGGCCGGCCAGGTCCTTGAAGGGGCTGTAGTCAATGCCCAGCGCCTGGGCGGTCTCGGTGTTGACGGTGATGATGCCGCCGTCCATCACGTGGTATTCCGGCACCGTGCCGGTTTCCAGCACATCCAGCGCCATGTCGGCGGTGTAGGTGCCCAGGTCGGTGTAGTTGACGCCGCAGGTGGCGAAGGCTCCCGCCGTGACAAAGCTGTCGGCGCCGGTGTAGAAGGGGATGCCGCCCTCGGTCAGCGTCTCGGAGACAGCAGCCGCCGCGGCCATGACCACATTGTCGGTGGGGGTGAAGACGGCGTCCACCTGGCCCACCATGCTGGCCGCCGCCGTAAGGATCTCATCGTTGGTGTTGCCGGTCTTCTCGATGTAGGAGATGCCCTTGGAATCCAGGTACTCCTTGGCCTCTGCGATGGGGGTCTGGGAGTTGGCCTCCGAGTTGGAGTAGAGCAGCCCCACCGTCTTGACATCGGGCTGGACCGCCAGCATCATGTCCAGGATGGACTTGGTGTTCAGCGCATCGGAGGTGCCGGTGACGTAATCGATGTCGGTGAGGTCGGCGGCCGCCGGGTCCGAGATGGCGGCGTAGATCACCGGCGTCTTGGTGGATTCGCAGGCCGTGGCCATGCACTGGGCGGCCAGTGTGGCGATGGGAATGACTGCATCGTAGCCGTCCGAAACCACCTGGGTGCCGATCTGGTTCAGGGTGGTGGCATCGTTCTGGCCGTTGAAGTCCTTGTACTCGATGGTGATGCCTTTCTCGGCAGCCTTGGCGTCCAGTTCCGCCTCGATGGCCGTGCGGATCTGGTCCAGGCTGGCGTGGTCCATCTGCTGGACAATGGCGATCTTGTAGCCGTCGCCGGAGGTAGCCTCCGCGGTGGCGGTGCTGGAGGAAGTGGCCTCCGAAGCGGAGGAGGAAGCGGAGGTGGTATCGGCGGTGGCGCCACAGGCGGCCAGGCTGGTCATCATGGCGGCGGCGGACAGAACAGCAACAAACTTTTTCATGGGTTATCTCCTTTTCAAGCAATTCAGATGGTTTTCAACATTCGGCCGAAAAGGGTCGCCATCGTTCTTTCAGTAAGATCGTTTTCATCGTTGCACGCTCCTCGAATGCCTGTGCAAAAACAAAACTGCCCTTGCACAGAAGGATTCCTTCCGTGCAAGGGCAGATAAAAATCTGTGGTGCCACCTTGCTTGCCATGCGGTGCATGGCCACTCTGTAGGGAACCAACATTCCCCTGCTCTGTAACGGGAGCGCCCGTCAGCGGATACTCAGGTCTTGCCCTTTCCCCGTGCCCTCCGCGAACCATTGTGCTGCACCGCTCTGCATCCCCTTTCCAGCGCCGGGGACTCTCTGTGGCTGCGCTTGCAGTTTTACTTTCGCTTCACTGGTTTGAAGCATTTATACCACAATGGCGCGCGTTTGTCAACGCTTTTGGGCAAAAAAGTTTACAGGGCCGCGTCGGCGTCCTCCGGGGTGGCGGTGCTCACCTTGTTGTCGGGATTCAGGATCAGCAGTTTCTGAGCCACCTGGGTAGCCTGGGCGCTGGTATCCTGCAGCAGCGAGGTATCCCCGTCGTCAAAGGGGCAGTCCTCTCCATCCAGGGCCAGCAGCAGGTCCTTGCCCGGCGTCACATACTCGCCCAGCCATTCGCCCAGTCCTTCGTCGTTCCAGAGCCCCGCTTCCTCCGAGGCAAAGGTGGTATCGTTGCGCCACTTGCCGTAGAGCACACCGATGGAGCAGACCTTCTCGTCGTCTGCATCCAGCGTCTCCTGCAGCCGGGCGGCCACGCTGTCCCCGCTCTGCAGGGCGGCGTCGCCCTCCACAAAGGCCAGAATGCGGTCCTCGGGATAGTCCTCCATCATCTGGCGCAGGTCTTCCGTCACCTGATCGTCGCCGTTTTCCAGGCTGCCCGTCAGGCCATTATAAAGACGCTGGGCCACGGCATAGTCTTCCTCGCCCAGAAAGTCTGCCATGGCGTCGGGCTGCTCCTCCATGGCCTGTCGGAACCAGTAGGTCACCGTGCGGGCGTTGGCGCTCTGCATGCCCTGCACGGCGTTTTCCAGCTCCTCCGACGGAGTGCCCGCCGCACGCCGGATGAGCATCTGCACAGCAAAGCCCACCGCCGTCTGGGACAGATCATCTCCCGTGCCGGCCGCATGGAGCGCGCCGGGATAGCGGCTGTAGATTTCCTGCCAGAGCAGCCGCGCCTCTGCCCGCTGGTCGGCGGGCAGGGTGGCCAGATACCGGCTCAGCGATACGCCGTCGCCGGTCTGCAGGTAATTGTCCAGCAGCATGCCCGCGGCCGCACCGCCCGGCACGGCCATCACCTGCACGCCCTGGGCGGCCAGGTAATCCACCAGGGTATTCTGCACATCGATGTCCCGGCTGCCGCCCAGGGATGCCAGGAACAGCCGGTAGTCACTGCTGCCAAAATCGCTGTCGCTGAGGGGATAGGCCAGATCCACCGTATGCAGATTCTGGCGGATGTATTCCTCCGAGGGATCGGTCTCCCGGTCCCAGGTCGAACTGGATTCGGTTTCCTCGTCGCTGTCCGCCTGGTCTTCCCTCTTGTCGGCCTCGGCGACGGCCGTCTCCGGCGTGGCCGCAATGACCTCGTCGGCGGTCTTGCCGTTGTACAGGAAATCCTGCAGCGCCTTGATGTTCACCGCCCAGTCGGGGTCATACATCAGGCGGTCGTCCATGCCGGTGCGCACGCCGTAAGTGCCCTGCAGCGGCATGGAAAGCTGCTCCACATCGGCCCCCAGGAAGCCGGGCAGCTGTACCAGCAGCGCGGCGATCTCCGACTTGGTGAAGTTGGTCTGGACCAGCGGCAGCACGGTGTTCAGCAGGTTATCCAGTTCCGTCACGCTGGCGTTCTTCACCTGATCCAGCACGGCACTGATCACGGTGCGCTGGCGCTCGATGCGCTTCCAGTCGCTGTCGATCTTGCGCAGGCGGGCATACTGCAGCGCCGTATAGCCATCGAAATGGTTGAGGCCCGGCTCCACCTTGTTGACAATCAGCATCGAGTTGGAGGGCACTTCCCAGTTCAGGGCCTTGGCCTCCAGGTCGGTGATCTCAATATCCACGCCGCCCACCGCATCGACGATCTGCACGAAGGAGTTGAAGTTGACCCGCACATAGTGGTCCACCTGCACGTTGAAGCAGTCCTCCACCGTGTCCATCGTCAGCTTGGCGCCGCCGTAGCGGAAGGTGTGGGTGATCCAGTCGTACTGGCCCTCGTAGCCGTCCAGCAGGATGGGCACGCCGGTGGCACGCTCGATGGAGGCCAGCCGGATGGTGTGGTCGCTGATGTTCAGCGATACCAGGATCATGGCATCCGCCCGGGCATCGTCGCTGAACTCGGTGGTATCCTCGGTGCCGTCCAGCTGGTTCAGGTGGGTGAAGGCATCGGCATCGTTCACCGCCTCGGTGCGCTCATCGGTGCCGATGAGCAGGATGTTCAGCACGTTTTCATCGGCGAAGGGACTGCCTTCCGGCATCTCCATCTCGTCGCTGTTATGTACCAGGCCGCTGGCATCCAGGTCCTGGTCCTCGCTGGCATCGATGGTGCCCATGCTGTCCACACTGCCGTCGTCGTAGCGCAGCAGATCCAGCTTGCCGTTGATGTAGAGCGCCGCGGCCCCCGCCAGCACGGCCAGCACCACCACCACTGCTAGGACAATTCTGGCCCAGCGCGGCAGTTTTTTGCGCGTCTTTTCGGCCGTTTCGGTTTTCGGTTTTTCTTCCGTCGTTTTCATATACTTTCCTTTTTTCGCATCAAACGCCGCGCCGCCAGGCGCAGATCACAGGCAAAATACAAGAAGGCCATCCCCGCAAAGAAGGTCAGCCCCAGGGCGCGCCAGGTAAACCAGCCGTGCTGGATGCTGTGGGTGCGCAACACCGCAAACCAGACCAGCGGCATCACCGCCGTCAGCGCCAGCGGCAGCGCCCGCACCAGGGCAGCGCGGCTGCGCAGGCTGCCCGCAAAGAGCGCCACGGCCAGCACCGCCAGTACCACCAGCGGCCAGAACAGTCCCCGGTCCGCCAGGGTGGAATAGACAAACTGCAGGATATTGCCCCAGGTCAGCTCCATGCCGTGCCAGGTATCGGCGGCCGTGCGCACACCGATCTGGTGCAGCGCGTCGGCCACGATGTTCTGGCCCGTCACGAGACCTGCCAGCACCCATTTGAGGCCCCAGCAGACGCCGTAGCCCGCGCCCCAGCTGAGGGCACCGCCCACCGCCAGCGCGCACTGGGCTCCGCCGGCGCGCAGCCGCTGCCGGGGTTCCAGCAGCCAGCAGGTCAGCGGCAGCCCCAGCGTCAGGATGGGGGTCACCAGCAGGTCACAGAAGGCCGTCACCGCACCCAGGGCCACCAGCCCCAGGCAGAGTGTATCGCTGCGGCGGGGCCTGGCCAATACCCAGGCACAGCCCGCATAGGCCACCGCAAAACAGGTGAAATACTGAATCTGGTGGGGCACCCAGAAGACCGTCACCAGCAGCTGGCTCACCGCAAACCAGACGGCCGCCCAGACACCGGCGCGGCGGCGCAGCAGCACCAGCACCGCGGCGAACAGCCCGGCCAGCACCAGGTACTGCACCACCCGCACCCCGCCGTAGGGCATCAGGCAGAGCAGCGGCCGCAGCCAGATCAGGTACCCGTGCCAGTACCGCGCATAGGAGAAAGGCTCCAGCCCCGCCTGTTCCCCGGTCTTACCCGCCGCGCGGGCCTCCAGGTAGGTGGCCAGGTCCTGCCCCAGCGTCTCGAAATTGTCCACGTTGTAGGCGGTGTTGGTCATCATGGCGGTGAGGGGGTCGCTCTCGTCGGCGGACGCCGCCTCCATCAGCATGAGGGTGTCGGTGTAGTTGTCCATCTGGAAGAGTTTGAATCCGAAATAGGAGGGATACAGCCCCTCCTCCACGATGGTGGCCGCCGAATCGGCCAGGTGGGCGCGCACCGGTCCGCCGGGCAGCGCACAGGCGCCCAGCAGCAGCACAAACAGAAGCACCATCGTCACGCCGAAGACCGCCAGCGCCCGCAGCGCAAAGGGCGGTTTACGGTTTTGTGTTTCCGGCACAGCCTCACCCCATTCTCCTAGAAATACTGATTCATTATACGGCAAAAGGCCACGGGATTCAACCGTGACCCTGTGAAATTTTGTCGTAATTTGCTGGCAGTTTACACCAGATCCGCCTGCCGGGAGACCGACAGCACGATGCCCATCTCCCCCAGCAGCATCATCAGGCTGGTGCCGCCCGACGAGAAGAAGGGCAGGCTGATGCCGGTGTTGGGGATGGTGTTGGTCACCACCGCGATGTTGAGGATGGCCTGGAGCACCACCTGCACCACAAAGCCCACCACCAGCAGGGCGCCGAATTTATCCCGGGCGCGCACGGCGATGGAGATGCCTCGCAGAAGCAGCAGCAGGAACAGCACCACCACCAGCGCCGCCCCGATGAAGCCCAGCTCCTCGCAGAGGATGGAAAAGATAAAGTCGTTCTGGGGTTCCGGCACATAGAGATACTTCTGGCGGCTATTGCCCAGTCCCAGCCCGGCGATGCCTCCCGAGGCGATGGCGTAAAGGCTCTGGATGGTCTGGTGGCCCTCCCCCAGCGGGTCGGCAAAAGGGTCCCGCCAGGAGACGAGACGGTCGGTGGCGTAGGGCACCAGTTCCGGCAGGGCGATGACCGCCGCCGCGATGGCCCCCACCCCCAGGCCTCCGGCGATGCCGAACCATTTGAGCCCGGTGCCGCCCACGAACATGAGCACCGCCCCGATGGAGAGGATGAGCAGCGTGCCGGACAGGTGGGGTTCCAGCAGCATGAGCACCGCCACGGTGCCCAGGATGACGCCGAAGGGCAGCACCCCGGTGGAGAAGGTCTTCATCCGGTCATGGTTGAGCGAGATGATGTGGGCAAACACCAGCACCACCGAAAACTTGGCGATCTCGCTGGGCTGCAGAGTGCCCAGGCCGGGCAGCACGATCCACCGCTTGCAGCCGTTGTACTCCGGCATGAAGAGCACCACGGTGAGCAGCACCAGTGAAAGGCCCAGCATGGGCCAGGCCAGTTTGTGCCAGATATGGTAATCGATGAGGCTGGCCCCGTACATGGCCACCACCCCCAGCGCCGCAAAGAGCAGCTGGGGCCGGATGTAGGTGTAGGCATCGCCGCGGCGGTAGAGGGCCACCGCGTACCCCGCCGAGAAGAGCATGATCAGGCCGTAACACAAAAGGATGAGCAGGATGGCCAGAAAGGGCACATCCGGTGCCGGACAGGACGCCAGCCGCGCCCGCAGACGCTGTACATAGGACGACATAGAAAAATCCCCCCGCGTATAGTCTACGCAGAGGGATGGTACGGTATGCGGAAAAGAACTCACAGCAGGCCGAAATGGCGCAGTCCGTTGGCCAGACCGTCGGCGGTCACGTCGTCGGTGATGTAGTCGGCAGCCGCCTTGGCCTCGGGGCAGGCATTGCCCATCGCCACGCCGATGCCCGCCCAGCGCAGCATCTCCACGTCGTTGCCGCCGTCGCCGAAGGCAATGGCCTGTTCCCGGGTCAATCCAAGGGCTGCCAGCACATGGGACAGCCCCTCCACCTTGCCGCCGCCCGCCGGCAGGATGTCCACGAAATCCTCGTTCCAGCGCACCGCCACACAGCCGGGGCAGCTGCGCAGGAATTCCTCCTGCTTGTCCTCGGGCAGGAAGGCGCAGAGCTGGTAGACGGGCGCCGCCTCGATGCGGGCTGCCGCATCCCCCACGCCCTGGTGCATCCGGGCACAGAATTCGGCGCTGTGGTCGTTGATCAGATTGAAGGTGGAGCGGTCCTTCTCGATAAAGCCCACCGAGATGCCCTCCCGGTTGATGAAGGGCAGCAACGAGCGCAGCGAGGCCGGATCGATGGCGTGGCTGTAGAGCACCGTGCCGTCGCTGCCATAGCAGTACTGGCCGTTCATCGTCACATAGCCGTCAAAGACAAGACCGTCCAGCGCATGCAGCAGCGGCAGATGGATGGGCGGACGGCCGGTGGCCATGAACACCCGGATGCCCCCGGCCCGCAGCGCTGCCAGGGCCTGCCGGGTGGAATCCGGCACGGACTGCCAGCCGAAGGGCAGCAGTGTGCCGTCAATGTCAAAGAATGCGGCCCGGATATCTGTTTTCACGGGTGGACACCTCACTCCCGCTTGAGGTCGCGGCCCATCAGCGCCGCCAGCGCGTTGCCGGCCGCCAGACGGCCGCCCAGAATGGCGTCCACGCTCTGCACGATGGGCATCTCCACTTTATACTTTTTGGCCAGACGGCAGGCGGCGGGCAGGGCGTTGATGCCCTCCACCACCTGGCCCACCTCGGTCTTGGCTTCCTCCACCGACTTGCCGTGGCCCAGCAGCATGCCCGCATGAAGGTTGCGGCTGTGCATGCTGGTGCAGGTCACGATCAGGTCGCCCATGCCCGAAAGGCCCATGAAGGTCTCGGGCTTGCAGCCCATGGCGATGCCCAGGCGGGACAGTTCCGCGTTGCCGCGGGTGATCAGCGCCGCCTTGGCGTTGTCGCCGTAGCCCAGGCCCAGGGCAATGCCCACCGCCAGAGCGATGACGTTCTTCACCGCGCCGCCCAGCTCGGTGCCGCGGCGGTCGGTGTTGGTGTAGACCCGGAAGGTGGGGGTGGAAAAGGCTTTCTGCACGGCCTTGGCCGCCTCCTCGTCCTCGCTGGCCGCCACGATCAGGGTGGGCATGTCCCGGGCCACCTCCTCGGCGTGGGTGGGACCGGACAGCGCCACCACACGGGCATGGCGCTTCTGTCTGGCCAGCTCGTCCTCGATGATCTCGCTCATCGTCATCAGCGTCTTGTCCTCAACGCCCTTGGCCACGTCCACGATCAGCTGGCCTTCGGTGATATGGGGCGCCGCCTTTTTGGCCGTAGAGCGCACAAAGACCGACGGCACCGCAAACAGCAGGATGTCCTTGCCAGCGCAGGCCTCGGCGATATCGGCGGTGTAGTGCATCGTGGACGGCAGTACCATGCCGGGCAGGTTGGGGTGACGGTGGGTGGTGCTGAGCGACTTGAGCTCCGCGGGGATGGCACTCCATACCGTAACATCCCGTCCGTTGACCGCCAACAGGCGCGCCAGGGCAATGCCCCAGGTTCCCGCGCCAAAGACTGCGATTTTGATCATAACTGTGCTTCTCCTTACCCTAAAAATCTCTCTGCCACAGGCGCGACATCAACCGATGCTGCGGCCGGGGCGGTGCCGGTTCCACATCCAGCCGGACCCGCTCATAACAGTTTACAATGCGGGTGGAACCGTACTGGTACTCCCGCTGGATGTTGGCTCCGTAATTCATATGTATGTGGCCGTGCAGCATCAGCTGCGGATGATAGCGGTCCAACAGGTCCCGGAACACTGTGAAACCGCGGTGGGCCAGATCGTTCATGTCGCCGTAGCCGTGCAGCGGCGCATGGGTGACCAGCACGTCCAGGCCGCGGTGCCGTTCGATCTTGCCCCGCAGGCGATTGACGCGCTTCTTCATCTCTGCTTCGGTAAACTGCCAGGCACCGGTGCGGTACCGGCAGGACCCGCCCAGCCCCGCAATGCGCAGGCCGTGGTATTCGATCACATCGTCATCGATACACACCGCCCCTTCCGGCGGCTGATTGTCATAGTTTTCGTCGTGGTTGCCGTGCACGTAAAACACCGGCACCGGCACCACCGTGGCAAGGTACTCCAGGTAATGGCGGTTCAGATCCCCGCATCCCACGATCAGCTCCACCCCTTCCAGTTTGTCAGGAGTGTAGTAATCCCACAGTGCCTTGCACTCTTCGTCCGCTACAGCCAGCAGCTTCATAGATCGGCCTCCTTCTCCACCGGCAGGCGATCCCGGTGAATGCCCTGCATGCGATACATCGCACGGGAGGCTTCCGCCAGTTCATCGTACTCCGGCACATGGCCCTCCACGGCGTCGCAGAGCCAGTCCATATGCACGATCTGCTCCAGATCCATGCCGTGGAGCCCGCTGTTCTTGTTGCTGCCGTCCTGGGCCGTGATCCGGCAGGCAAAGGGATCGATCATGCCGGAGATGATGCCCTCCCGCAGAATGCGGGCCAGATGCTGCACATCCTGGGGCAGTTCCCGGCTGAGCAGCACGTCCATGACGCCGCTGTTCATTCCCCACCAGTAGTTGACGGCCCTGCCGTCGGTGCCGGACTTGTCCCGGGTCCAGCCACCGTCCAGCACACTGCGCACCACATTTTCATAGAACTGGCCCCAGTGCCAGAACGGCGTGGCCAGATCCTGCAGCATGCCGCCCGGGCGGATCAGGAAGGTGCCGAACTCCCGCTGCGGCCGCCCCGGTACCGGCGCATCCCGGCCGGAAACCACCGTGATGCCCTTGCGGGTGAACACCGTCAGCGGGTCCTCCTGCTGGGGCAGGCAGGTCCAGAACAGCTCCACCTTGACGCGGGGATTGACCATCCGCGCCCCCAGCGCAAAGGCGTTGATGTTGGCGGGCACACCGAAACTGGGGTAGTCCGCCACATAGCCGATGCGGTCCCCTGTGGCCATCGCCCCGGCAATGGCGCCGGTGATGAACTTGGCCTCGTACACCCGGGTGTAATAGGTGCGGATGCTGGCGTAGGGCATCTCCATGGAGCAGTTGAGGATGCGCACCGAAGGGTGCTTGACCGCCGCCCGCAGCGACGCCCCCACCAGTTTGGGGCTGGTGGTGAAAACGATGTCGGCCCCCTCGGCGATGGCCTGCTCCACCAGCTCGTCGGCGTTCTGGCCCGACACGGCGTTGAAGTAGGCAGCGGTCTCCACCTTGCCCTCAAACACGGTGTCCAGCTGGCTGCGGCCGAACTCGTGCTGGCTTGTCCAGGCGCTGGTCTCCGCCGTGCGCTCGTGGACAAAGGCCACCTTCAGGTGGGCGGGCGCCGCCGAGCGGATACCGGGCAGGATCTTGTCGATCAGCGTCTCCTTGAGTTTGGCCGGTTCCGCCGGCTTGTCGCTGACCGTGACGGGGTCCTCGTTCTGCAGGGCCAGCACATCGTCCCACAGGGCATCCAGCTTCTGGCTCAGCTCGGCCGGGGTGCTGTCGGCCAGTTCCTTGCGGGCATACAGCCGCAGCAACAGCAGCAGCACATCGCCGGTGGTGCAGCGCAGCTGATCGCCGCCGTGGGCCTGGAAGGCCTTGCCCACCCAGTTGTACAGCGAGAGAATGTCGGCGCGGTCGTCGTTGCTCCACGCCTCCTCCGGACCCTTGCCCATCAGTTTCTGCAGCCGGGCAAAACTGCCGGGCTTGGTAAACCGCAGGGCGTAGGTCTTGATCAGCGGATAGTACCGCATGAACTCGTAATACAGCCGCACTTCGGGGGTTTCGTTGTAGCGGGGCACCACCCGGGTGACGTTGGCCGGCACACTGCTGGCATCAAAGAATTTCAGCACGCTGACCCGCTTGTTGCCCTCCTGGACGTAGAACCGGCCCAGGTATTCAAAGCAGCGGATGGGGTCCCGGATGCCCTCCTCCAGGTGGGCGATGCACAGGCTTGTCCACTTGTTGCCGAACTCCGTCTTGACTTCCAGCAGCGGCATGAAATTGCTGGCGAAAGCCGCTGTCCGCCCCGCCGTCTTGGTGCCGATCACCAGCTCCAGCGGCACCTCGATCAGCCCCAGCGGCAGCTGGCTCTCCACCTCCACATTCTGCAGGATATCATCCAGTACCGGCAAAAACGGGGATTGACCCGCAGCGGTCTTCTCCCGGTAATCCCGCTGGCCCTGTTTTTGCGCCTTGGTGTAATACTCCATCGCCTCTGTACGGGTCATCGCCATCTCCTCCGCGTCCTGTGTCACATTTCACAAAATTCTATCTTTTTCTTCGTACAAAATGATTATAGCACAACGCGCCGAAAGATACAAAAGAATTCTGCTGCGTTGTCAGCCGGTATGCACGGCCTTGGGGTAAACCGCCTGCATGCGGGCATTGTCATAGTGTTCGTCCAGGTACAGTTCCAGATTACTCTGGGCAGGCACTCCCTCCAGGCGGGCATTGTACCGCATGAGGGCCAGCGAACTTACCGTGACGTTGGCCGCCATGAAGAGGCACAGCGCCCAGGTCAGCACCGCGCCGCCCCGCCGGGGCAGCCGCTCGATGAGGTCCGAAATGGGCGGGTAGAAGACCTTGAACCAGGCCACCGCCGCAAAGCCCCAGAAGAAGCAGTAAAGCAGGTTGATGCGCCCGCCCAGGTTGAAGGGAATCGCACTGTAATCCCAGAACACCGCGCCGAAGACCACCTCGGTGAAGACACTGCAGAGATACTCGTAGGCGCCGCCCAGCAGTGTGCCAGCCACAAACAGCCAGCTGGCCGGTTTGTCCTTGTAGCGGTAGAGCAGCAGTGTCACCAGGGCGATGGCCAGGCCCCACACGATGGAGAAAGGCCCCCACACCACGCTGGAACGGCTCATCCAGTAGCCCGCCGTGATGCGGCAGAAGATGGTCTCGGTCACATCGCCCAGGAAAGAACCGATGAAAAAGAGCAGCACGATTTTGTAGGGGCTGCAGCCGGCGGCAAAAACGGTGGATTTTGCCTTTTTGCGGCGTTCGAAGGTCAGGGCGGGATGAGCCTTGGCCATACGGTTTTCCACCCGGCCCAGGATCCACATGCCGGCGCGCAGCGTCAGGTTGGCCAGCCGGTTTTCCACCGCCTCGGCGGGGGGCCAGCGGTACCGCAGCCCCAGCATGGTGAGCCCCGTGCCTACCACATCGATGGCAAAGACCACCAACAGCACCCACAGGGCCACGGTACGCACCGTGACGGGAATGATGCCGAACAGCGCCAGTAGCAGCGGGTTGCCCCAATGGATGGTGATGACGCTCAGCGCGCCCCACAGCAGCGAGGCCCCCAGGCAGATGTAGCCGTCCAGGTTGAACCATTCATCGCTGTAATCCCACCAGCGGGTGCCGCTGACCCGTTCCAGCAGGTGCCCGGCCACCCATTCCAGCACGGTGGCATAGATGGCACTGAGCCCGAACAGGAAAAACCAGCTCTGCTGCAGCTCGCCCAGAGTAAAGCTGATGGTCAGGCCGCCCACGCCGTACAGGATGCACAGCGGCCCGTTGAGCACGCCCCGGTCCTGGTAGCGGCGCTTGCGCACGGCGGTGGTGACCACCTCGCCCAACCAGCCCAGGAAGGAGTAGGCAAAGAACAGGTAGACAAACTGATAGAAGCCCATACAAAAATCCTCTTATTCGCAGGTCAGACGGCGGCCGGGGGTATCCTCGCTCACATAGCGGGTGGTGCGGCTCATCTGGTTATCCAGCGTGCCGCCGTCGGCGAACCGCTGCAGGTTGTGGGCGAAGATGCCCACGATGTTGTCCAGGGTTCTGGGCAGGCTGAACCGCCCCGAGATGTGGGGGGTGATGAGCACGGTGTCCAGCCCCCACAGCGGATGGTCGGCGGGCAGCGGCTCGGGGTCGGTCACGTCGATGGCCGCCCCGTAGAGCGCCCCGCTCTGCACCGCTTCGGCCAGGGCGTCGCAGTCCACCGTACTGCCCCGGCCCACATTGATGAGAATAGCGCCCTTCTTGCAGCGTGCCAGCCGGGCGGCGTCGAACATCCGGTAAGTTTCCGGCGTGCCGGGCAGGCTCAGCGCCACCAGGTCCGCCTGGGGCAGTTCCTCGTCCAGATGGGCGGTATCCACCACCCGCAGGCAGTAATCGGGGCACTCCCCCGCATGGCGGCGCGCCCCCACCACCTGGGCCCCCAGCAGGTGGGCCCGCCGGGCAAAGCTGGCACCGATGTCCCCCATGCCCACGCAGAGCACCCGCGCCCCCGCGATGGAACGCACCGGGCGCTCAATGGCGTTCCACTCATGGCGGTGCTGGCGGTCCCGGTAGAGCACCAGGTCCTTGGCCAGCGCCAGCCACATGCCCAGCATCCACTCGCTGATGGCCAGCCCGTAGGCGCCGGTGGCGTTGGTGACAACGCAATCGTCCGGCAGCACCCCGGGTTCCAGGTAGGGGTCCGGCCCCGCAAAGTTGGACTGGAACCAGACAAGATGGGTGTTCTGGCGGATCAGTTCCACCGGCACATTGCCCAGGATGGCATCCGCCCAGAGGATCTCCTCCAGGGTGACGGTTTCCTGGGTGGTGAAGCGGTAGGCAAACTGCGGTGCCGCCTGCCGGATGGTCTCGCGCTGGGCCTCCGAGAGAGGCAGCGCCACAAGAATATGTTTTTCCATAGTACTTCCTTCTTATTCTATGAGGGGACGCGCCGGGTCATACGCCCCGCTCCTCTTTGCTGAACACACAGCCGCAGTAGTCCTGGCGATAGAGCCCGTACTGAGCACTGAGCTCCAGGCTGCGCTTGTAGCCGTCCTTTTTGCGGAACTCGCTGGGCAGAAAGCGCACGCCGTACTGCGCCCCCAGCTCCGCCCCCAGCGTGTTGATGCGCACCGGGTCCTTCATGGGGGAAATGGACAGCGTGGTGCAGAACCAGTCAAAGCCCTGTTCCGCCGCATACCGGGCCGCCTGTTCCAGCCGCAGCCGGTAGCAGACCGTGCAGCGCTCCCCCTTCTCCGGCTCCTGTTCCAGCCCTCTGACGGCATCGTAAAATTCCTTTGGCTCGTAGGGCAGTTCCACCACCGGGAAGCGGTATCCCGCCTCCTGCACAAACCGCTCCAGTTCCGCCTCCCGGCGATGGTATTCCGCCGGCGGGTAAATATTGGGATTGTAATAGAGGATGGTCAGGTCAAAATGATCGGCCAGACGCTCCAGCGTGGCGCTGGAACAGGGTGCACAGCAGGCGTGCAGCAGCAGTTTCGGGCGGGTGCCCGCGGCGTCCAGCTGTTTCAGTACCTTCTCCATCTCCAGCTGATAATTGATACGATTCGGCATACTTTCCTTCCCTCTGCAATGGGCGGTTCGCCTTTGCAGACGCTCCGCCCGGTTTCTCTTTCATGATACCATAAACCGCGCTTTTTTGCACCCGGTTGCGGTAGATTTTGTGCCGCTTTTTGCGGAAATCTTTTTCCGGACCGGATCCGGGCTGAATTTAAAAGATCGTCCAAATTTCTTTTGCAATTTCTTGAAACTTCTTTCACCGCTTTGTCACAAACAACCGATATACTGTAAGTGTCCTCAGGAAGGGAGCAGGGACCCGACCTGAGGCAGGGACCCCAAGTTTTTTCATCCATACTCCTCTTTTCTTTTGACACCAAAGCGGCACCGGCGAAAACCGGTGCCGCTTTGGCGTTTTTTGGGGTTTCCACGACATTTTTCGCCCCGCCAGACTTGCCAAACCGGCCGAAAAAAGGTAGAATAGGGTGATATGGTATCGGTAGGAGTAGGCGTTTTGTGACTCCTGCGCGCGAAAAACTGCGCTGTTTCGATATCTTGTCCCGCAATTTCCCGTTTTTCCGCAGGAGGTTACATCCCTATGAGAGTTGGTTTGGACATTGGTTCCACGACCATTAAATGTGTGGTGCTGAACGACGCCGGTGAGATTCTCTTTTCCACCTACGAGCGTCATTTCAGCCATATTCTGGAGAAGGGCAAGGCCCTGCTCGAAAAAGTGGCCGCCGAATATCTGCCCGACGGCCGCGCCTACCTGGCCATTTCCGGCTCCGCCGGCATGGGCCTGGCCGACAGCTGCAAGGTGCCCTTTGTACAGGAAGTGTTCGCCACCCGCGTGGCGGCCAACCGTCTGGTGCCCGGCACCGACTGCATCATTGAGCTGGGCGGTGAGGATGCCAAGATCCTCTTCCTGACCAATGGCACCGAGGTGCGCATGAACGGCAGCTGCGCCGGCGGCACCGGCGCCTTCATCGACCAGATGGCCACCCTTCTGAAGATGGGCGCCGACGAGATGGACGCTGCCGCCCAGACCGCCACCCGTACCTACACCATCGCCAGCCGCTGCGGTGTCTTCGCCAAGAGCGACATCCAGCCGCTGATCAACCAGGGCGCCCAGGCCGGCGACATCGCTGCCTCCATCTACCAGGCCGTGGTCAACCAGACCATCGCGGGCCTGGCCCAGGGCCGTCCCATCCAGGGCAACGTCGTCTACCTGGGCGGGCCGCTGACCTTCAGCAAGACGCTGCGGGAAAGCTTCGACAAGACGCTGGGCGTCAAGGGCCTCTGCCCCGACAACAGCCTGCTCTTTGTGGCCATGGGCGCCGCCTTCTATGCCGACGAGGAGTCCGACCTGCGGGAAGTGGCCCGCCGTCTGGACGACTACAGCGCCACCGCCACCTATGTGAGCCTGCCGCCGCTGTTTGCCAACAAGCAGGAGTACGAGGAATTCCACGCCCGGCACCTGAAAGCCACCGTGCCCTGCCTGCCCTTCAGCGCCCAGTGCGGCCCGGTGCATATCGGCATCGATTCCGGTTCCACCACCATCAAGCTGGTGGTCATCGACCAGAACGCCAACATCCTGTTTGAGAGCTACCGCCCCAACCTGGGCAACCCCGTGCCGCTGGTGCGGGAGACGCTGCTCAAACTGTACCAGGACCACCCCGGGCTGGAGATCGCCAGCGTCACCACCACCGGCTACGGCGAGGAGCTCATCAAGAACGCCTTCCACTGTGACCGGGGTCTGGTGGAGACGGTGGCCCACTTCACCGCCGCCAAGCACTTCATGCCCGACGTGGACTTCATCATCGACATCGGCGGCCAGGACATGAAGTGCTTCAAGATCGAGGACGGCGCCATCAGCAACATCTTCCTCAACGAAGCCTGTTCCTCGGGCTGCGGCAGCTTCCTGCAGACCTTCGCCCAGGCCCTGGGCTATGACGTGAAGGAGTTTGCCGCCCTGGGTCTGTTTGCCGACCGCCCCGTCGACCTGGGCAGCCGCTGCACTGTCTTCATGAACTCCTCGGTGAAGCAGGCCCAGAAGGACGGCGCCTCCATCCAGAACATCAGCGCCGGCCTCTCCATTTCCGTCGTCAAGAACGCCCTGTACAAGGTCATCCGCGCCTCCAGCCCGGAGGAACTGGGCCGCAACATCGTGGTCCAGGGCGGCACCTTCTACAACGAAGCCGTGCTGCGCGCCTTCGAGAAGGAGATGGGTGTGGAGGTCATCCGCCCCGACATCGCCGGTCTGATGGGCGCCTACGGCGCCGCCCTCTACGGCATGGCCCGCGCCGGGGAGAACGCCCGCAGCTCGGTGCTGACCCAGGCGGAGCTGGAAAACTTCAGCCAGACCGTCAAGACCGTGCAGTGCAACGGCTGCGGCAACCACTGCCAGCTCACCGTCAACGTCTTTGCGGACGGCAAGCGGTTTATCTCGGGCAACCGCTGCGACAAGCCGGTCACCGGCAAGGCCAACAACGAGGACCTGAACCTCTACGCCTACAAGCTCAAGCTGCTGGAGGACTACCGCAACGCCCCGGCGCCGGAACATCCCCGGGCCAGGATCGGCATCCCCCTCTGCCTGAATATGTATGAACTGCTGCCCTTCTGGCATACCCTGTTTACGAAACTGGGCTTCCAGGTGGTGGTCAGTCCCTTCTCCAGCCGCAAGCTCTATCAGTCCGGACAGGCCACCATCCCCAGCGATACCGCCTGCTTCCCGGCCAAGCTCAGCCATGGTCACATCCATTGGCTGGCCGAGCAGGGTGTGGACGCGGTGTTCTACCCCTGCATGAGTTACAACCTGGACGAACACCTGGGCGACAACCACTACAACTGCCCCGTGGTGGCCTACTACCCTGAGGTGCTGGAGGGCAACTGCCCCGAGCTGACCAAGATTCCGCTGCTCTACGATTACTTTAATCTCGAGCGCCGCAAGGACTTCTACAAGCGGTTCTACCAGTCCATCACCAAAACCTACCCCGACCTGCGGGAGAAGGATGTCCATGCCGCCATCGACGCTGCCTACGACGAGTACGCCCGCCACATGCAGCAGATCCGGGACAAGGGCACGGCCATCATCGCCGAAGCCCGCAAGGAGGGCAAACACATCATCGTGCTGGCGGGCCGTCCCTACCACGTTGACCCTGAGGTCAACCACGGCATCGACCAGCTGATCATCCGGCAGGGTGCCGCGGTGGTCACCGAGGATTCGGTGAGCTGGCACGAGGAGAAATTCAACACCTCGGTGCTGAACCAGTGGACCTACCACAGCCGGCTCTACGCCGCCGCCAAGTACTGCATCGACCAGCCCGACATGGACCTGGTCCAGCTGGTTTCCTTCGGCTGCGGTCTGGACGCCATCACCACCGACGAGACCCGCGAGATCCTGCAGGCCGGCGGCAAGCTGTACACCCAGCTGAAGATCGACGAGATCACCAACCTGGGCGCCGTGAACATCCGGCTGCGCAGTCTGTTCGCCGCCCTGGAAGAGCGCCGCGAGGCCGCCGCCGAGCGGGCCTGATCCCCCTTCGTTTTCCCTGAAAAAGAGGCAAAGTATATGGAATACATGACCCCCAACTTTACCAAAGAGATGGTAAAGACCCACAAGATCCTGATCCCCAACATGGCGGTGACCCAGTTCCGGCTGATGCAGGCCGCCCTGGCCAGCGAAGGCTACCAGACCGAGGTGCTGGGCAACTGCGGCAGCGAGGTAGCCCAGCTGGGTCTGAAATACGTCCACAACGACACCTGCTACCCCGCCCTGCTGGTCATCGGCCAGTTCCTGGACGCCTTGAACAGCGGCAAGTATGACCTGGACCACACGGCGCTGCTCATCACCCAGACGGGCGGCGGCTGCCGTGCCTCCAACTACATCAAGCTGCTGCGCAAGGCGCTGGTCAAGGCGGGCTACGGCAACATACCGGTGGCTTCGCTGAACTTCTCGGGCCTGGAGAAAGGCAGCGGTCTGCCGCTGACCCTGCCGCTGCTGCGCAAGGTTATCGCGGCCATCTTCTACGGCGACATGCTGGTGGCGCTGCGCAGCCAGACTCACCCCTACGAGAACCGCAAGGGCGATGCCGACGCCATGACCGAGAAGTGGATCGCCCGCATCCAGGACTGGATCCGCTCCAACCGCAACTACTCGGCCCACGACATGAAGAAGCGCTTCCCCGAGATCGCCGCCGACTACGCCACCATTCCCGTCACCCGGGTGCCCAAGGTCAAGGTGGGTGTCGTGGGTGAGATCTACGTGAAGTACTCTCCCCTGGGCAACAACGACCTGGAAAAGTTCCTGGAAAGCCAGGACTGTGAGGTCAATCTGCCCGGCCTGATGGGCTTTGTGGAGTACTGTGTGGCCAACACCCGCATCGACATCGACCTCTACGGCGGCAACAAGCTGGTGGCCGGCGGTGCCGACGCCTTCCTGGGCTGGCTGGACTCCATCGGCGTGGCCAGCTACGAGGCCATGCGGAAGTACGGCTTCTATGCGCCGGGCTCCTTCCGGGAACTGATGAAAAAACCGGAGGGCATCATCTCGCTGGGCGCCAAGATGGGCGAAGGCTGGCTGCTCACCGCCGAGATGCTGGAACTGGTGGAGGGCGGCTACGGCAACATCGTCTGTGCCCAGCCCTTCGGCTGCCTGCCCAACCACATCGTGGGCAAGGGCATGATCAACAAGATCCGCGCCCTGCACCCCGACGCCAACATCACCCCCGTGGACTACGATCCCAGCGCCACCCGGGTCAACCAGGAAAACCGCATCAAGCTGATGCTGGCCGTGGCCCGTGAGCGGCTGAACCAGTCCGCCGAGGCCCCCGCCCCGCTGACCGCCGAACAGCTGGCCGGCGGCGCACCCCAGCTGTCCACCACTGTACAGTAATTTTTTCTGATACAGCAAACACCCCGCACATCCGAAGATGTGCGGGGTGTTGTTGTTTTATTTCAGGTGGCGCAGATCGCCGCTTTCCCGGAAATCCTCGTAATCCAGGGAGAGAGAGGGATTGTAGTAGGGGTCGTGGAGGATGTTTTCCCGGCCGTGCACCTCGTAGAGGCGGTCGTGCTCGGCGTCAAACCGGGCCTTCTTGGCGGGGTCCTTCTCGTCGGAGCCCCGGGATTTGCTCTCATGGTGGTAGAGTTCGGCGTAGGGCGTCCAGACGATACGCCAGCCCCCATCCCGCACCCGCAGGCAGAAATCCACGTCGTTGTAGGCCACGGTGAGCGTCTCGTCCATGCCGTGGACCGCGTCAAACACCGCCGTGCGCACCAGCAGGCAGGCCGCCGTCACCGCCGAGAAATCCTGCACGGTGGCCAGGCGGAACATATACCCGCTGCCGCCCCGCTTGTGGTACTTGTGGCTATGACCCGCATAGCCGCCCAGCCCGGTGATGATGCCGGCGTGCTGGATGGTATCGTCGGGGTAGTAGAGCATGGCCCCGCAGATGCCCACGCCGGGCTGGATGCACTCCCCCACCATCTGGGTCAGCCAGTCACCGTTGATGACCTCCACGTCGTTGTTCAGCAATAGCAGATAGCTGCCGCTTGCGTACTTGCGGCCGAAGTTGTTGATGCGGCTGAAATTGAACCCGCCCTTGTAGCGCACCACCCGGGCGCGGTCATACCGCTGGGGCAGCTGCTTGTAGTAGGCTTCGGTGGCAGGTTCGGTGGAGTTGTTCTCGATGACGATGACCTCGAAATTGTCGTAGGTCGTCCTGGCGTAGAGGCTGTGCAGGCACTTTTCCAGGTCGTCGGTGTGGTCCTTGTTAGGAATCAGGATGGACACCAGCGGCTGGGGCTCGGGGATCTCCCACACCACGTGGCAGGTGCCAGGGAACTTGCCCGGCTCCACGGTGCCATGGCGGCCAGTGGCGGCCAGATGGTCGGCCACCGCCTTGCGGGCCGCTGCCTCCACATAGGGCTTGGCCCCGGTGCCACCACTGGTGGATGCCGCATGCACCCGCCAGTAGTAGAGCACCTGGGGAATGTGCAGGGGCTTTGCTGCCGGGTCCTTGCGCTGCATCTCGTCGATGAGGCGCAAAAACAGGTCGTGGTCCTGGGCGCCGTCGCACGCGGGGCGCTCGCCCCCCACCGCCTCAAACAGTTCTTTCCGGAAGACCGCCAGATGGCAGATATAGTTGACGGCCATCAGGTATTCCGGGGCATAGTCCGGCTTGAAGTGACCCACCCGGGGACGCTGGGGCGTCTTCTCAAAGAGGGCCTCGTCGCTGTAGACAAAGTCGGCCTTGCTTTCGGCCAGCGCCTTACCCATGCAAAAGATGGCATGGGGCGCCAGCATATCGTCGTGGTCGGCCAGTGCCAGATATTCCCCGGTGGCCAGCGCCGCCGCGGCGTTGGTGTTGGCGGCAATGCCCTGGTTCTCGATCTTCCGGTAGACAATGCGACTGTCCCGGGCGGCACGCTCCTGGACAGTCCGCCCTACCTCGCCGTGGGCATCGTCGCTGGCGTCCACCAGCACCAGCTGCCAGTTGGGCGCCGTCTGGCCCTGCACACTGTCGAGGAACTGCTGCAAAAACCGGAGCGGCGTGTTATAGAGCGGCGTCAGGATGCTGATGGTGGGCCACTCTTGGGCGTGCTGAGCCGCCTCGGCGCGCTGGGCTTCCAGCGTCTTTTTGGCGGGCAGATATCTTGCCCGCTTGCCGAAGAACCGCCGCTTGAAAAAGCCCGCGGCCCGGGTGACCATGACACCCAACCCCTGCTCTTTCGTCAGGGTGCGGGCGTAGCCGAACAGTTCCTGGATGCGTTTGGTCTGCTGGCTCATGGCATCAGCCGTGCAGGCCGTTGGCCTGACGCTCCATATTCTCGATGATGATGGTGTGGATATCGCCCTGGGTGGCGGCGTATTCCAGCACCTTCCAGGGGGTGTCGGTGTGATAGTGCACCTTGATCAGGTCCTCGTCCCCCACCACCAGCAGGCAGTCACCCTCGGCGCAGTTGAGGATACCCTCGTGGATCACATCCTCGTCCAGGTCGTGGCCCTCGATCAAAAGCTGGGTGTCAAAACGATTTTTCATGACGGTGCCTCCTTATTTCAGGCCGAAGTTTTCAAACAGATTGTTGAAATGGGGGTTGTAGTAGGGGTCGTAGTTGTCGATATATTCCTTATACTTGGCGTAGAAGTTGGCCTTCTCCCGCTCGTAGCGCTTGGCATTCTCCGACAGCGTGTCCAGTCCCCGGCTCTTGCTCTCATAGTGGTAGGCTTCCGCCCGGGGGGTGTAGACGTTGAGCAACCCCTGCTTCCACAGTTTCAGGCAGTAGTCCACATCGTTGTAGGCCACGGCGAACTTTTCCTCGTCGAGACCGCCCGCCGCCTGATACAGCGAAGCCTTGGTCATCAGGCAGGCGCCGGTGACCGCCATATAGTCCTGGGTGGTGACCAGCCGGTACATATCCCCCACCGCCGTGCGGGGATAGCTCTTGTGGCTGTGGCCCGCGCTGCCGTTGATGCCCATGAGCACACCGGCATGTTGGATGGTGTCGTCGGGGTAGTAGAGCTTGGCGCCCACAGCGCCCACGTCGGGGCGCTGGCTGTAGCTGAGCAGTTCCCGCAGGAAATCCTCCGAGAGGATCTCGATGTCGTTGTTGAGGAGCAGCAGATGTTCGCCCTTGGCAAACCGGGCACCGAAGTTGTTGATGGCCGAGAAGTTGAAGGGTCCCTCATACCGCACCACCCGGCAGCGGTCAAACCGTCGGGGCAGCGTCTGGTAGTAGGCCTCGGTGGCAGGATCGGTGGAGTTATTCTCGATGACGAGGACCTCGAAATTGTCGTACCCGGCGTTCTTGTATAGGCTTGTCAGGCAGCGGTCCAGGTCGTCGGTGTGGTCCTTGTTGGGGATCAGCACGCTGATCAGCGGGTGGCCGGTCAGCTCGTACCGCACCTGGAAGGCGCCGGGGGCATCGGGCACCGCCATGGCCCGGCCGGGCAGGCCCAGCCGCTGCAGCTGGGCATCGATGGCCCGCTCCCCCGCCGCGATGGCGTAGGGTTTTGCCTCCATGCCCGCCGCCGTGGACCCCGAGTGGCCCCGCCAGATGTAGAGCACCTGCTTGATGTGCTCGATCTTGCGGGCCTTTTCGGTGAGCCGCAGGATCAGGTCGTGGTCCTGGGCACCGTCAAACTCGCTGGATTCGTAGGCCCCCGCCGCGTCCAGCAGCGGGCGGCTGAACACCGCCAGATGGGTGATGAAGTTGACGCCCCGCAGATAGTCGGGGGCAAAATCCGGCTTGAAGTGGTAGCCGCCCAGCTGTTTCAGGTCCGCCGAGAGGACGATCTCGTCACTGTAGACAAAATCCGCGCCGGTCTTTTGGATGGTCTGCACACATTCAAAGAGGGCGTTGGGATAGAGTACGTCGTCGTGGTCCAGCAGGGCCAGATACCCGCCGGTGGCGGCGGCAAAACCCGCCGTGGTGTTGGCGGCAATGCCCTGATTCTGGATTTTGTGGTAAGTGATGCGGCTGTCCCTGGCGGCATACTGCCGGGCCCGCCGGGATACCTCCCCGTGGGCTTCGTCGCTGGCGTCCACCAGCACCAGCTGCCAGCCCGAATATGTCTGGCGCTGCACGCTCTTGACCATCTCGTCAAAGAAGCGCAGCGGCGTGTTGTACACCGGCACCACCACACTGATGCAGGGGCCCTGCAGGTTGGCGGCCCGCTGGGCTTTCAGCGTGCGGCGCAGCGGCAGGTCGGCCCGGTGGCGCCAGTCGTCGTGGTGGAAGGCCAGCCCCACCCGAAAGGACACATCCCGCCAGAGCTGCTCGGCCCCCTGTTCCCGCAGGGTTGCCACCGAACGGCGGGCCAGGTCCTGCAGATGGGCCGGGTTGAGCAGCCGGCGGGCCATGCCGCCCACGCTGTCCTGTACGGCCAGGTCGGCGGGGCGTTCGTTGTTGGGTTGTTGCTTCATGGGTCGCTCATTCCTCCGTCCGCTTGGCGGGCATGGCGTCTTCCTTCTGGAAGCTGCGGTATTCCGGGGTGATATCGGCGGTCAGGCCGTTGCGGCGCAGATGGCCGTGGTCCAGCCAGGCCACCTTGTTGCACATCCGCTCGATCTGTTCGATGGAATGGCTGACGAGGATCACCGTGGTGCCGCCCGAAAGCAGCTCCGCCATGCGGCGCTCGCACTTTTCCTGGAAGAGGAAGTCGCCCACCGAGAGGATCTCGTCGGCGATGAGGATATCCGGCTTGGTCATCGTGGCCACGGCGAAGGCCAGGCGGGCCACCATGCCGGAGGAATAGTTTTTCAGCGGCACATCCAGGAAATCCTTCAGCTCGCTGAATTCCACAATGTCGTCGAACTTGGAGGCGATGTACTTGGGGGTATAGCCCAGGACCGTGCCGTTGAGGTAGATGTTCTCCCGAGCAGTGAGGTCCATGTCGAAGCCGGCGCCCAGCTCGATCAGCGGGGCGATGGTGCCCCGCACCGTCACCTTGCCGCCGGAGGGCTTGTACACGCCGGAGATGATCTTGAGCAGCGTACTCTTGCCGCTGCCGTTGAGGCCGATGAGGCCGTAGAAGTCACCCGGCATGATGTCGAAGCTGACATCATCCAGGGCGAAGAACTCATCGAACCGCACGCCGCCGTGCATGAGCGCCACGAAGTATTCCTTGAGGCTCTCGTGCTTTTCCTTGGCCAGATTGAAGCGCATCGAGACATGGTCGATGGAGATAATCGGCTGTTGTGCTGCCATAGGTGCGCCCCCTTACATGTACAGGACAAACTTGTCCTGGTTTTTCTTGAAGACCACAACGCCCAGCACCATGCTGACCAGGGCGCAGAGGAAGCAGACGATCATCATGGTGGCGTCCAGCCCCTGGCCCCACAGCACACAGCGGCGGAAAGCCGTGATGTACCAGTACATGGGGTTGATATGGATGAGCCGCTGCATGATGCCGGACAGCGTTTCGGGGTCATAGAAGATGGCGCTGGCATAGACCAGCAGCGTGCAGAACACTTCCCAGATATGCATGATGTCCCGCACAAAGACATAGAGCGCCGACAGCAGCAGTCCGATGCCCAGGCTGAAGAAGAAGAGCATAATCAGCGGATAGACGGCCATCCAGGCGGTGGTCCAGGTCACCGGCGTCCAGGTGATGACAAAGACGATGACCAGTGCTATAAAGCTGAAGGCACAGTTGACCAGCGCAAAGCAGCACTTCTCCATGGGGAAGATGTACTTGGGGATATAGACCTTGCGCAGCAACGGTGCGTTTTTCAGCACGCTCTCCATGGCCATGGAGGTGGACTCCCGGAAGAAGTTGAAGAGCAGCTGGCCGATGATCAGGAAGCCCGCGAAGTTGGGAATGCCCTCCCCGCGCAGGCCCTTCATGATGGAATCGAACACCAGGAACATGACCAGACAGGTCAGCAGCGGGTTGAGCACGCTCCAGGCCACGCCCAGCACACTGCGCCGGTATTTCAGCTTGAAATCCCGGGTGATCAGGTTCTGCAGAAGATACCGGTACTTCCAGAAACTGGCAAAACTGTTTTTGAAACTCTGCACGGTGACTCCTTAGTACTTCTCGAAGAATTCAAACTTCTGTTCCGCGAAGGGGGTGTGCTCCTTGTCCTTGGCGCTGGTCTTGTGCTCGCAGCCGCAGTCCGGCCACTGCACATTGACGGTGGGGTCATCGTAGGGGATGCCGCCCTCCGAGGTGGGATCGTACACATCGGTGCACTTGTAGCAGAACTCCGCCACGTCGGACAGCACCACAAAGCCGTGGGCAAAGCCCTCGGGGATGTAGAGCATCTTCTTGTTCTCCGCCGAGAGGGTCACACCCACCCATTTGCCGAAGGTGGCGCTGTGGGGACGGCAGTCCACCGCCACGTCAAAGACCTCGCCCAGCGTCACCCGCACCAGCTTGCCCTGGGTGTGGTTCTTCTGGAAATGCAGGCCACGCAGCACGCCCTTGGTGGAACGGCTCTGGTTGTCCTGCACGAAGGGCTTGTCGATGCCGGCCGCCGCGAAATCGTCCATCTGATAGGTTTCCATGAAATAGCCGCGGTCGTCGCCGAACACCGTCGGTTCGATGATCTGCACTTCGGGGATCTCGGTCTTGATGAAATTGAACTTGCCCATGATGAATACGGCTCCTTTACTTCCTACACAATGAGATGTCTGTGTTTATTTTGATAAGAGGATATTGGCGCATAACAATACAGGATATATTATACTCTATTTCCCGCCTGCGGGCAAGATGAATTGTCCGCTTTGCCGCAGTTTTCACAGGAGCGGATACGGAATTTTGTAACTTGCCAGACAGCGTCCCCTGTGGTATGATAGCCCCGAACCGTGAGAGGAGGGTGTCCGCATGACCAAACGGGAAGCCCGTGCCCGCGCCAGAGCGCTGCGCCGCACATTGGATATGGGGAATATCGGCCGGGAGATGGCCCGGGCGCTCTTTGCCCTGCCCTGCTGGCAGCAGGCTGGCACCGTGCTGGCCTTTGCCGCCCTGCCCGACGAGCCGGATACTGCTCCCATGCTGCAGCGCGCCCTCGCCGACGGCAAGCAGCTTCTGCTGCCCCGGGTCACAGGGGACGGCACCATGGAGTGGGTGGACATTCCTGATCTTTCCCTGTTGCAGCGGGGTGCCTACGGCATCCCCGAACCGCCCGCCGATCTTCCGGCCGTCTGCCCGCCGGAGGACGCCCTGTTCCTGGTCCCCTGCCTTGCCGTCAGCCGGGACGGGGTACGGCTGGGCCGCGGCGGCGGGTATTATGACCGCTTTTTGGCGCATGCTAAGGGAAAGCGTCTGCTGGTCTGCCCGTCGGCCCTGGTATGGCCGGAGCTGCCCGCCGACACCTGGGATATCCGGTTCCCATCCCACGAAATTCTGACCGAGAAAGGACTTTTACCATGAAAAAAGCACTGTTTTTTGTGAGCCTGGGCCTGGCCGCCGCGCTGGCGCTCACCGCCTGCAGCAACTCCAAGGAGACCGCCGAGGCCACCCCCACCCCGCTGCCGGAAGATATTCTCAATGATCCCGTTGCTTCCGACGATGGTGTGGCTTCCGACCCCGGCATGGAGGTCACCCCCGAGAGCGGCGTGGCCCTGACCCCCGATGCCGAACTCAGCGGCATGGTGGACAAGATCTATGAGGCCTACCCGGTGGAACTGATGATGCTGACCACCAACGCCGTGGACCTGAACGACGCCAGCTGGTGCACCTACCACACCGGCCTAACCGCCGATCAGGCGGCCCTGGTGGACGCCGCGGTCTACTCCGAGTCGCTGACCGGCAGCCAGGCCTACAGCCTGGTGCTGCTGCGGGTCAAGGATGAGGCCAATGCCCAGACCATTGCTGACGCGGTGCTGGACAACGTCCAGATGAACAAGTGGGTCTGCGTCATGGCCGACAAGGCCCGAGTGGCCACCTTCGGCGACAAGGTACTCTTTGTGATGACCAACAGCGAGCTCACTGACGTGGATGCCCTGATGGACGCCGTGCCCGGCGCCCTGGGCGTGACCTTTGACTATACCAACAGCAAGGACGCCGAGATCTGAGCGTTCCGCTGAAGAAACAGCCGCTCCGGCAATGCCGGGGCGGATTTTTTTGCAAAAATGATTGACAACTATTCTTGTCAATGCTACACTGTAAATGACAAGAATAGTTGTCATCATGACACGAATCCTTGTCATCCCATTTCGGTAGAGAAAGGAAGGTGGACGGATGCCGCTTTACAATCGCCTGAAAGAATATCGCGCCCGGCTGGGGGTCAACCAACAGCAGATGGGCGCCATGGCTGGGGTATCCCGCCAGACCATCAGCCAGATCGAACGCGGGGATTACTCTCCCTCGGTGACGCTGGCGCTGAAACTGGCCAAGCTGTGCCATGTAACCGTGGAAGATATCTTTACCTATGAGGAGGACAACCATGAAACCAATGGATAAGCAGGATAAAATCAGACGTGAGAACCGCCGCAAGCTGCCGGGATTTCTTCTTCTCATCGTGATGGGCGGTGTCCTAGGCATAACCATCGGTGTTTTTTCCAACTGGTTGAATGAAGCAGTGGCCCCTGATACGCTGGCCCGGCAGATCACTCTGGCCCTTGGATTTGCCAGCCCCGCATTTTCCCTGCTGTGCATCCCCTTTCTGGCCATCGCCTTTTGGCATCTGCATCGGTCCCGGCAGCTTTTTTCCCTCTGGGACGGGGATGATGAACGTCTGCCTGATCAGATTGAACACAGGCTGAACTGGGCCATGCTTTGGATCAACGTTTCCCAATTTCTGGTCTTTCTGGGGTTGGGACTGGACCTTTCTCTGATGCCGCTGGGAGCCATCTCGTATGCGAGCGCTTTTACCATACTGATTCTCAGCATGGCAGCACTCTTCTTTTGCATCACGCTGCAGCGCCAGGTGGTGGATTTGTCCCGCCGCATGAACCCCGAAAAACAGGGCAGCGTCTATGATGTCAAATTCCGCAAAAAGTGGTATGACAGCTGCGACGAGGCAGAGCGCCGCCGCATCGGTGAGGCCGCCTATACAGCCTACATCGTCGTCAGTTATACCTCGGTTCTGCTCTGGGTCATTACAGCGTTACTCAACATCTTTATCCCGGTCGGCCCCCTGCCCATGGTGGTGGCCATCCTGCCCTGGGGTATCGGCCAACTGACCTATCTGATCCACAGCATCCGCGCAGGCAAATAAGCCAAACACAACAAAGGCGCCGCAGCTTTCGCTGCGGCGCCTTTTATTTCAGATCAACATGACCAGCGGATCAGGCCTTGGCGGCGCGGATCTCCTTGATCAGTTCGGGAACGACCTTGAACAGATCGCCGACGATGCCGTAGGTGGCAACATCGAAGATGGGTGCGCTCTCGTTCTTGTTGATGGCGATGATGGTATCGGAATCCTGCATACCGGCCACATGCTGGATGGCGCCGGAGATGCCCAGGGCCACGTAGATGCGGGGATGCACGGTCTTGCCGGTCTGGCCGACCTGATGATCGCTGGACAGCCAGCCTTCATCGGTGACGGCACGGGAAGCGCCCACGACGCCGCCCAGAACACCGGCCAGCTCCTCGGCCAGGGCGATGCCCTTGTCCACATCGGAGCTGATGCCACGGCCGACGGAAACGACCACATCGGCACCGATCAGGTCGACCATCTTCTTGGCGCTCTTCTTGATGTCCAGGATCTCCACATGGATGTCATCGGCGGTCAGGGCCGGGGCGATCTTCTCGACCACGACCTTGGCGGCACCGGCCTCATCGTAGGCTTGGGTCTGCATAACGCCGGGACGGACGGTAGACATCTGGGGACGGAAACGGGGGCAGATGATGGTGGCCATCAGGTGACCGCCGAAGGCCGGACGGGTCATCTTCAGGTTGGTGTTCTCCTCGAACTTGGTGTTGTCCACATCGATGTTGGAGGTGGTGCGCAGGAAGTTCTTGTACTTCTCCACATCCACGTCCAGATGGGTGCAGTCGGCGGTCAGGCCGGTGTGCAGACGGGCAGCGCAGCGGGGACCAAGGTCACGGCCCAGGTTGGTGGCGCCAATCAGCATGATCTCGGGCTTCTTCTCCATGATGAGGTCGCACAGCGCCTTGGCATAGCCGTCGGTGGTGTAGTCCTTCAGCAGGGGGCTGTCCAGGTAGTAAACGCGGTCGGCACCGTAGCCGCCCAGCGCCTTGATGTAATCTTCATTGAGCTCGCTGCCCATGACGACACCGCACAGCTCAACGCCGAGGTCGTTGGCCAGCTTGCGGCCTTCGCTCAGCAGCTGATAGCTGATGGTCTGGATCTGGCCTTCGCGCTGCTCGCAGAAAACCCACACGCCCTTGAAGGCGGCGGTGTCCATTGCATTGAATTCAGCCATTGTACGTTTCTCCTTCCTCAAATCAGGTGCTTGTCGTTCAGGATGCCGACCAGCTGGGCAGCATCCTCGACCATCATGCCCGCGCCCTTGACCGGAGGAGCAAAGGACTTGTAAACATTCGTCGGGGAGCCCTTGAGGCCGATGGTGTCGGTCTCGATGAGCGGGTCATCTTTCAGAGTGTTGTAGTCGAACACGTCGATGGGCTTGTCGTAGCACTCGAAGATGCCGGACACGCTCATGTAGCGGGGATTGTTCAGTTCCTTGATGCAGGTCAGCAGGCAGGGAGTGTTGACTTTCAGCTCCATGTAGCCGTCCTCCAGCTGGCGCTTGACCACCAGGGAGTTGCCTTCCTTCTTGATGTCGGTGACATAGGTGACCTGGGGCAGGTGCAGCTTCTCGGCGATCTGGGGACCGACCTGGGCGGTATCACCGTCGATGGCCTGACGGCCGCAGAAAACGATGTCCTCGGGGCCGACGCCGATCTTGTTCACGGCAGCGGCCAGGATCTGGGAGGTGGCGAAGGTATCGGAACCGCCGAACTCACGGCCGGAAACCAGCACGCCACGGTCGGCGCCGCGGGCGATCAGCTCACGCAGCATGCCTTCGGCCGGCGGCGGGCCCATGGTGACGACAACGACTTCGCAGCCGGTCTCATCCTTGAGCTGCAGGGCGGCCTCGACGGCGTTCAGGTCGTCGGGGTTGGTAATGGTTGCCATCGCTGCGCGGTCCATGGTGCCGTCAGCCTTGACAGCGACCTTGCCCTGCGTATCGGGAACCTGTTTGACACAAACAATTGCTTTCATTGTACGTCTTGCCTCCTTACTTCAGCATCGCGCCGGAAATGACCATCATCTGGACTTCGCTGGTGCCTTCGTAGATCTCGGTGATCTTGGCATCGCGCATCATGCGCTCGATGGGGTAGTCACGGGTGTAGCCATAACCGCCGAACAGCTGCAGGCAGCGGCGGGTCACATCGCTGGCGGTGCGGGCAGCGATCAGCTTGGCCTCGGCGGCCTCGACGCTGTAACGGCCCTTCTGGCCATTCATGATGGCCTGCTTCTTCAGGGCAGCGGCATAAACCAGGTACTTGGCAGCATCCACGCGGGCCTTCATCTCGGCCAGCTCGAACTGGGTGTTCTGGAAGGCAGCGATGGAACGGCCGAACTGCTTGCGCTCCTTGACGTAGGCAACGGTCTCATCCAGGGCGCCCTCGGCGATGCCCAGAGCCTGGGCAGCAATGCCGATACGGCCGCCGTCCAGGGTGGCCATGGCCAGCTGGAAGCCCTTGCCCTTCACGCCCAGCAGACGATCCTTGGGGATGATGCAGTCTTCCATGATCAGCTCGCAGGTGGAAGAACCGCGGATACCCATCTTGTCCTCGGGCTTGCCGACCTTGAAACCGGGATCGGTGCGCTCGACGATGAAGGCGGAGATTTCCTTCTGCTTGCGGCCGCGCTTGTCCAGCACGGTGCCGGTGACGGCGATGATGATGAAGACATTGGCATAGCCGGAGTTGGTGATGAAGATCTTGGAGCCGTTCAGCTTCCAGTGATCGCCCTCATCCACGGCGTAGGTCTGCTGGCCCTGGGCGTCGGTGCCGGCGCCGGGCTCGGTCAGACCGAAGGCACCCAGCCACTCGCCGCTGCACAGCTTGGGCAGGTACTTGGCCTTCTGCTCGGGGGTGCCGTTCTCGTAGATGGGAGCGGCGCACAGAGAGGTGTGGGCGGAGATGATGACACCGGTGGTGCCGCAGACCTTGGACATCTCCTCAACGGCCATGACGTAGGACAGCACATCGCCGCCGGCGCCGCCGACTTCCTTGGGGAAGTAGATGCCCATCATGCCCAGCTTCGCCATCTTCTGAACGGTCTCGACGGGGAAATATTCCTCGGCATCCACCTTTTTGGCGAGAGGCTTGACTTCGTTCTCAGCAAATTCCTTGTACATTTTCTGGACCATTTGCTGCTGCTTGGACAGAGTAAAATCCATTTGATAAACCTCCATTACTCAAACAAACGCAGCCCGGCGCGGTATTGCCCGCGCCAGGCGCGAAAGTTTTACTGAATTACAGGGCGTCCACAGGGGTCTTGGTGCGATCGGCGTTGTAGACATAGAAGCCCTTGCCGGTCTTGCAGCCCAGGTTGCCGCCGCGGACCATCTTGCGGATCAGCGGGCAGGCACGGTACTTGCTGTCGCCGGTCTCCTTGTACAGGACATCCATGATGGCCAGGCAGATGTCCAGGCCGACGAAGTCGCCCAGCTCCAGGGGTCCCATGGGATGGTTGGCGCCCAGCTTCATGGCGGTGTCGATGCCGGCGATGTCGGAGACGCCCTCCATCTTGATGAAGGCGGCCTCGTTGATCATGGGGATCAGGATGCGGTTGACGACGAAGCCGGCAGCCTCATTGACCTGAACGGGGGTCTTGCCGATCTCCACGCTGATCTTCTTGATGGTCTCGACAGTCTCGGCGGGGGTGTTCACACCGGCGATGACCTCGATGAGCTTCATGCGGTCAGCGGGGTTGAAGAAGTGCATGCCCACCAGAGGACGGGACAGGCCCTTGCCGATCTCGGTGATGGACAGAGAAGAAGTGTTGGAAGCGAAAACGCACTCCGGCTTGCAGATCTTGTCCAGGGCGGAGAAGGTGTCCTGCTTGACCTTCACATCCTCGAACGCAGCCTCAACGATGAGGTCGCAGTCGGCGCAGATGTCTTCCTTCAGACCCGGGGTGATGGCCGCCAGACGGCGATCCACTTCAGCCTGATCCAGCTTGCCCTTGGCAACCAGCTTGGCGTAGCCGGCAGCAATCTTGTTCTTGCCGCCCTCGGCCCACTCCTGCTTGATGTCGCACAGAGCCACGGTGTAACCCTCGACCTGCGCAAAAGCCTTTGCGATGCCCTGGCCCATGGTGCCAGCGCCAATAACGCCTACCTTCATAGTAGTAACCCTCCTGAAATTGTTATGTATGTAAAATCAGTTGTTGGTGAAAACCGGTTTGGGTTTCGGCTTCTCACGGCTCAGGAAGCAGCCCATGCCCTCGACCTGATCGTGGGTCTCGAAGCAGTCGCCGAACAGCTTTTCTTCCACTTCCACAGCCTTCTCGATGGGCAGGCTGATGCCGTCGTTGATGGCCTTCTTGCAGTTGCGCACGGCGATGGGTGCGTTCTTGGCGATCTTGCCGGCCAGCTTGAGGGCCGCGGGCATCAGCTCTTCCTGGGTGTACACCGCGTTGACCAGGCCGATGCGCAGGGCTTCGTCCGCCTTGATGTTCAGAGCGGAGTAGACCATCTGCTTGGCCATGCCCATGCCCACCAGACGGGCCAGGCGCTGGGTGCCGCCGAAGCCCGGGGTGATGCCCAGGCCCACTTCGGGCTGACCGAAGACGGCGTTGTCGGAGCAGATGCGGATGTCGCAGCTCATGGCCAGCTCATTGCCGCCGCCCAGGGCGAAACCGTTGACCGCCGCGATGACGGGCAGCGGGAAGTGCTCGATCATCAGGAAGATGTCGTTGCCCAGCTTGCCGAAGGCCTCGCCTTCCGCCTTGGTCATGGTGGACATGGAACCGATGTCGGCACCGGCCACGAAGCTCTTGTCGCCGGCACCGGTGAGGACCACGCAGCGCACGGTGTTCTGGTCGATGGCCTCGAAGGCGGCCTTCAGGTCAGCCAGCACTTCGGGGTTCAGGGCGTTGAGCGCCTTGGGACGGTCGATCGTCACAACGGCGACGGCGTCCTGAATTTCGGTATTGACAAAGGACATTTTCAATTCCTCCGTAACTTACATTTCCACGATGGTGGCGCAGCCCATGCCGCCGCCGATGCACAGGGTGGCCAGGCCCTTGTGAGCGCCGCGATGCTTCATGGCGTAGAGCAGGGTGACCAGGATACGGGCACCGGAAGCGCCCACGGGATGACCCAGGGCGATGGCGCCGCCGTTGACGTTGACCTTGCTCATGTCGAACTCCAGGTCATGGGCAACGGCCAGGCTCTGGGCCGCGAAGGCCTCGTTGGCCTCGATGAGGTCCATATCGGCGACGGTCAGGCCGGTCTTGGCCATGACCTTGCGGGTAGCGGCGATGGGGCCGACACCCATGATGGAGGGATCCACGCCGCCCAACGCACCGGCAACCCAGGTGGCCATGGGGGTGATGCCCAGCTCCTTGGCCTTGTCCTCGCTCATGATGACGAGAGCAGCGGCGCCGTCGTTGATGGCGGAGGAGTTGCCGGCGGTGACGATGCCGTCCTTCTTGAAGGAGGGCTTCAGCTTGCCCAGAACCTCCATCGGGCTCAGGCGGGGACCTTCATCGGTGTCGAAGACGATCTCGGTCTTCTTCTGCTTCACGGTGACGGGAACGATCTCGTCCTTGAAGGCGCCGCTCTTGATGGCGGCGTCGGCCTTGACCTGGCTGTTGTAGGCGAACTCATCCAGCTGCTCGCGGGTCAGGTGCCACTGCTCGGCCACGTTCTCGGCGGTGATGCCCATGTGGTAGTTGTTGAAAGCGTCCCACAGCGCATCGTTGACCATGGTGTCCACCAGTTCGCTCTTGCCCATGGGGTAGCCCATGCGGTAGCCGTAGCGGCCCTTCATCATGGCGAAAGGAGCCATATCCATGTTCTCGGTACCACCGGCCACGACGATGTCGGCATCGCCGGCCTCGATCATCTGGGCAGCCATGTTGACGCAGTTCAGACCGGAGCCGCAGACCACGTTGACGGTGACGGCCGGCGTGGTGACGGGCAGACCGGCCTTCAGGCTGGCCTGGCGGGCCACGTTCTGGCCGAGGCCTGCCTGGATGACGCAGCCCATGTAGACATGGTCGACCTGCTCAGGCTTGATGCCGGCGCGGTTGATGGCTTCCTTGATGACAATGGAGCCCAGTTCCGCAGCGGGGACGTTGGACAGCGTGCCGCCGAACTTGCCGATGGCAGTACGGCAGGCGCTTGCAATGACGATCTTCTTCATAAGTAGCCTCCTGAAAACATTTTTTGTGGATAGACTTCTTTAGTAAACCGTGTATCTTCAAACCGCCGGGGCGGTGTGAATTCCTGTTTCAGAGTTTGCCCTCCGCCCGCTTGGCCAGCAGCTGCTTCTCCACGTTGGGGGGCACGAACCGGGAAACATCCTGCCCATAGTGGGCCGCCTCCCGCACGATGGTGGAGGAGAGATAACTCCATTTGATGGCCGTGGCCAGGAAGATCGTCTCGATCTCCGGCATCATGGCGTAGTTGGTGTGGGCCAGCTGGATCTCGTTCTCAAAGTCGGTGACCGCGCGAAGCCCCCGCACCATGACGGTGGCCCCCTTCTGCTTGGCAAAGCTGACGGTCAGCCCGTTGAAGGAATCCACCTCCACGTTGGGCATCTCCTTACAGCATTCCCGCAGCATGGCAACGCGCTCCTCGACCGTAAACAGCGGCGTCTTCGCACTGTTGACCAGTACGGCGACGATCAGCTTGTCAAACATACGGCTGGAGCGCTTGATGATGTCCAGATGCCCGCGGGTGACGGGGTCAAAGCTGCCCGGATACATGGCAATCGGCATGGTACACAAACCTTTCCTCTTCCGCCCATCTGTTAAAAAATAAACAATTCGGGGTGGAAATGTAGGCACCGGCGCCGTGGCTGGCTTCAGGCAATCATCAAAACCGACTCGGTCAGGTGCGCGGCGGCTGGTGCCGCAAAGTTTCCGGCGCATTTCCAGAAACTCTACTATAGTTTTACCATCTTGTTAAGGTTTTGTCAATTGCCCAACTGTTAAAATTGTGTTGAAATCGCAGGTTTGTTTCGGCATTCCGCACAAAACTTTCTTTTTCCCTCCGGGGCGGCACTGTGGAGGCTACCTATTTAAATGGGGCACTGTGCCGCTCCCTTCTTCCGGCAACGGATGTTTTGCCTCTTGACCCGCCGGCAGTACCGTGTTATTATTTTAACATGCGAGGGTGTGTCCCTCCGGATTATCTGCAGGATACAAAAAACGAGGTGCTGTACCATGAATTTTGAGGATCTGATTGCAAAAGTGAAGACCTGCGGCAAGCAGAAGCTGGCCGTGGCCGCCGCGGAGGACGACGCCGTTCTGGAGGCCGTGGACGCTGCCCACAAGCAGGGCATTGCCGACGCCATTCTTGTGGGTGACGAAGCTGCCATCCGCAAGATCGCCGCGGAACTGAACATCGACCTGAGCGACTACGAGATCATCAACGAGCCGGACAAGGTCCAGGCCTCGCTGAAAGCCGTCAAGCTGGCCCACGACGGTGTGGCCAACATGTACATGAAGGGCCTGCTGGACACCAAGACCTTCCTGAAGAGCGTGCTGGACAAGGAAGTGGGTCTGCGCACCGGCAAGACACTGTCCCACGTGGCGGTCTTCGAGGTCAAGGGCATCGAGCAGCTGCTCTTCCTCACCGACGTAGCCTTCATGACCTACCCCACCCTGGAGGACAAGGTCCACATCATCGAGAACACCGTGGCGGTGGCCCATGCCTGCGGCGTGGAGTGCCCCAAGGTGGCCCCGCTGGCCGCCGTTGAGGTGGTCAACCCCAAGATGCCCTGCACCGTGGATGCCGACGAGCTGCGCAAGATGAACGAGGAGGGCAAGATCACCGGCTGTGTGGTGGATGGCCCCCTGTCCATGGACATTGCCATCGATCCCGAAGCCGCCCATCACAAGGGCGCCCAGGACCGCCCGGCTGCCGGCCATGCCGACATCCTGCTGTTCCCCGACATTCAGGCCGGCAACCTCGTCTACAAGACGCTGGTCCACACCGCCGAGTGCAAGAACGGCTGCATCCTGACCGGCACCAAGGTGCCCGCCATCCTGACCAGCCGCTCCGATTCTTTCCAGACCAAGGTCAACTCCATCGCGCTGGCCGCCGTTGTGGCCGCCGGCCTGAAGCAGGAATAAGAGAAGAGAAGGAGACGAGATACCATGTCCATCAAAACCCTGGTCATCAACCCCGGTTCCACCTCCACCAAGGTGGGCGTGTTCGAGGATGAGACGCTGCTGTTTGAGGAAACGCTGCGCCATCCCACCGAGGAAATTGCCAAGTACGCCAGCATCATCGACCAGAAGGACTTCCGCAAGGAGATCATTCTGGACTTCCTGAAGGAAAAGAACTGTGATCCCAAGAGTCTGAACGTCATCGTGGGCCGCGGCGGCCTGCTCAAGCCCATTCCGGGCGGCACCTACGCCGTCAGCGACGCCCTGCTGGCCGACCTGAAGGCCGGCGTCCAGGGTCAGCACGCCTCCAACCTGGGCGGCATCCTGGCCCGGGAGATCGGCGACGCCCTGGGTGTGCCCAGCTACATCGTGGACCCCGTGGTGGTGGATGAGCTGACCCCCAAGGCCCGCATCTCCGGTATGCCCGAGCTGCCCCGCCGCTCCATCTTCCACGCCCTGAACCAGAAGGCTGTGGCCCGCCGCTTTGCCAAGGAGAACGGCAAGCGCTACGAGGACCTGAACCTCATCGTCATCCACATGGGCGGCGGTGTCTCGGTGGGCGCCCACAACCACGGCAAGGTGGTGGATGTGAACAACATCCTGGACGGCGAAGGCTGCTTCAGCCCCGAGCGCAGCGGCACCGTGCCGGTGGGCGACCTGGTGAAGATGTGCTTCAGCGGCAAGTACACCCAGCAGGAGATCTACAAGAAGATCTGCGGCAACGGCGGCTTCAATGGCTACCTGCACACCAACGATGCCCGTCAGGTCAACAAGATGGCCGACGAGGGCAACGCCGAAGCCAAGCTGGTGTGGGATGCCTTCTTCTACCAGATCGCCAAGGATGCCGGCGCCATGGCCGCCGTGCTCTGCGGCCAGGTGGATCAGATCATCCTGACCGGCGGCATCGCCTACAATGACTACACCCGCGAGATTCTGCAGAAGTATCTGGGCTTCATCGCCCCCATCACCGTCTACCCCGGCGAGGACGAGTTGCTGGCGCTCTGCCAGGGCGCCCTGCGCGTGGTCAACGGCGAAGAGGAAGCCAAGGAATATTGATGGCCCCGGCAGGGCCCTCTCCCCTGCCGTATATAGAAAAAGCAGGAAAGGCACAAGCCTTTCCTGCTTTTGTTTTGTTCAGGAAGCGGAATCCAAATCGGGGAATCCCTGGTCCAGCAGGGTTTCCCGGATGGCGTCGTTCTGCTCCTCGTACCGGGATGCCACGTCGTCGTCGATGATGTAGACCGTCACCGGCACCACAGCGCTCTCCACCGATTCCTGGTAGGTCTGGTAGTAGAGGTCCACAAAGGCGTGGCCTTCCATCATGGCGGTGCCGGTGTCCGCCGCATAGGCGTAGCCGTAGACGAAGGAACCGTCGTCACTGGTGATGTACATCAGGGTGCCGTAGGGAATGATGTTGGGGTTGACCGCTACCGTGCCGTAGGTCAGCCGCTGTCCGCTGGCCCCCTTGGCGGTGGACGACGCGGAATAGCCGGTGGAACGCTGGCCGGTGTAGGTCTCCACCACCCCCTCGGAGGGGACGCCGTCCACGATCTCCGGCCCCACAAAGGAGGAGACGGGCGCCTGCTCGCCGTAGACCTTCACCACGGTGGGCACCATTCCCACCTGGGTCACCCGGTCCAGCTCCTGTTTTTCCGTCCAGGTGCCGTCGATGTAGACATCCCGCCAGGTGACGGTATCCAGTCCGTCGCTGCCCTCCTGGAGCATCATCGTCTCGTCGTGGTCGCGGTAGAACAGACTGGTGGGCACCTCCTGCCGCTGGGACGGGATCACCACATCCTCGGTATAGTCCACATACTCCACCCGCTGCAGCGTCAGGCTGCTGCCCTCCGTCACCGTCTCGTCCGCGGCGGGGGTCAGGATATCGTTGTCGTCGTAGGTCAGCCCCAGTTGCGCCAGCAGCTCCGCCGCCGTGGCCCCGGTGGTGATGACATCCCGGGTCTGGCCGTCCGCCGTGACCGGCACCGTGTAGGCGCGCAGCACCTGCATCAGACGGCCGTCGGCGTTCTGGGACCAGACGATCTTGTCGTTTTCCCCCAGGGGCGGCGTGTCGGTAAGGCTGAGCAGCGTCTCCTCACTGCTGGAGGCCGTCAGGATACGCACGCTGCCGCCGTGGGTGTCGCTGACCACCACAAAATGCAGCGCCTGGGAGGTGAATGCGATGGTCAGTCCCAGCGCCAGCGCTCCGGCGGCCAGCGCACCCCACTTGGGCAGCGCCACCGCCAGCCGGCGGCGGATATGTTCTCGGGTTTTGAGGGATATGGGCATAGGGTTCTCCTCACAAAGAAAGGGCCGGTCCCGTGCGGGACCGGCCCCGGGTTGCCGGAATACAGCATCGCTGCCGCAGGTACAGTGCGGCCAACGGGTTCTTCCCATTTTGATTCTCACGGTTTCGGTTTGCCATAATAACACAAAACCGTATATTTTGCAAGCCTTTGCCGCATATTTCCGCCACAGCACCGTACAGAATTTGTTCGCTGGGGCGTGTTTTGCCGACCATGTGAAAAGCCTTGCGGTCAGAACGCCAGCTGCTCCGGCGGGATGCGGTCCCTGTCGGTGACAGGGCGGATGGGGCGGCAGGGCACGCCGGCGGCCACCACCCCGGCAGGGATGTCGTGGATGACCACGCTGCCCGCTCCGATGACCGAGCCCCTGCCGATGGTGACGCCGCCGCAGACCACCGCGTTGGCGCCGATCCAGACGTTTTCCTCCAGCGTGATGGGCGCCGACGTGCTGATGCCCTCTGCGCGCTGGGCCGCATCCACCGAGTGGCCCGCGCAGGCCAGGCAGACGCCCGGCGCGATGAAGGCCCCCGCCCCGATGTGGACGGGCGAGGTGTCCAGGATGACGCAGTTGTAGTTGATGACCGTGAGACCGTAGGTGTGGATGTTGAAGCCGTAATCGCAGTGGAAGGCTGGCTCGATGAAGGTCAGGTCGGAACAATCCCCCAGCAGCTTTTGGAGGATTTCCCGGCGGCGTTCCGGCTGATCGGGCGGCAGCTGGTTGTAGGTCCAGCACAGCCGCTGGGCTTCGGCCTTCCACCGGGAAGAAAGGTTACGGTTCTGCCCCGCATAGCCTTGGGGGCTTTTGAGAATATCCAGTTGATCCATGCGTTGCTCCTTTTGCCATTCAAGTTCCCCGGCCAAGCCGGGTGCTTGGGGCATCGTACCGGCAAGCCTCTCAAAAGGCGCTGAAAATCTGCCAGTCGCATCGCTTGCCCCACCGCTGTTTATCTAAAATCAACTTTCTGACAACAGTAAAGTGGTTGGTCTCTTCCCGCTTCGCTCGATGCTTGAATCTGAATCTTTTTGCTCTCCCCAGCAGCGCTGGGGGTTCTCATTTTGCTAAAGCGTACAAAAGAAAAACCCGGAACCAGACGGTTCCAGGTTTTTGGGTTGCAGAAAATCGATCAGCGCTTGCTGAACTGTTTCCGGTGCGGCAAATGTGTTCTGGTTGCTTCGGTTTGAGCGTTTTCCGGAGGCAATAATAACACAGAACCGTGCATTTTGCAATCATTCAGGCAGAAGTTTTCGCAACTTCAGCCAAAATCTACAAGGCGCCTTGCTTCTTTTCTGCTTCTTATCCACGGCAACTCAGGGCTGTGGAGGGAGTGTGAGGAAGCAAGGTTTTTCTGTTATGTACGAAAGCCATCTCTTTCTGGTAAACAACAATCACTTGGCCCACCAAGCAGGACGGTTCTGAGTTGTACGGCCTCCATCTTTTTTGAATCGGAATGTATAACCAAACGATCTCGCCTTAGCAACTACATCGGAAAGTTCCCACCCTCCGATGATCCACAGACTCCCACCATTTGCACGTTTATCAATGTACCGGATTTTGTTATCCCGCAAAAACTGAAGAATATCCGTGGTACCAGACGTAGCGTCAGTTGCTTTTTCTTCCGGCTCTAACATATTAAGGAAAGAAATCTGTTCTACCTGATCACCGGAGATTTCAGCAGTTTTTTCCTTTTGGTCCGTATTTTCAACCGCCTTGATATTGGATTGATCATTCTCCTCAGATGTGCTAGGAACGCTACGCTCTAATTCTGAATGTAAATTAGCGCTATCGCTAGAATGGCATTCAGAAATATTCAAGCGCAAGGGAGTCTGCAACGTAGCTCCAATAACATCATTCTTCGGGTCCAGCGCAGCCGCAATCGTATCTGCCGAATCATCATTTTCCGCATCATTCTCATGAAGGATTTCGTATGCGCGTTGCTTTACTCGCTGTAACAATTCGGAATTTCGTCCGACGCATTCCTGGCTAGCCTCGGCCTGCTCCGGCTCAATCCCCTCATTGGTCAATACTGTGACAACACGTTCCATTGTCTTTTCTGGGTTACGATAATATTCGCTACCGCGGATTCTGATAAATCTCCAACCCAGACGTTCCAAAATAGTCTGACGTTCCATGTCCTCGCGGATTTTATCTTCTCCACTATGATAGCGTTCCCCGTCGCATTCGATGGCTATCTTCTTTTCACCGTAAACGACTACCATGTCCAAGCGATAAGCTCCGACTTCCCACTGTTGTACCAGATGATATCCTCTGACCGAAAGATATTTTGCAACAGCGGCTTCAAAAGGCGATTCAGCTTTTTCTTCGACTTTTGCGTTCGTCATTTCAACTGATTGCGGATTCAAGGAGAATTCGATCAGCATTCTGCGGATATCCCCTGGTTTTAGGTCATTTACCGGATCAAGCGAGTCCACCACCCAAAGTTGATCCCTAGCACGGCTTGCTGCAACATTGTAACGTTTACGGTATGCATCATCCACACCAAAACCTTGTTTTGCAATAGGGCCGTTACCATTTGCGCAATCTACTACGCTTAGGAAAGTAACATCTCTCTCGTCACCCTGAAAGTTCGATGCATTACCGCAAAGAATTCTGCGTTCACTACATACTTTAGCATCAATACGATTAAAAATTTCTTCTTGCAGTTTTTTGACTTGCTCATCTCCTAAAAGCGAGATTACACCAAAAGACTTTCCCTCATATTCTGGTTGTTCGATGCACGCTTGCAATAAAGCCACAACCGTTTTCGCCTCGTTTGGATTGGTTTTACCAACTCTCTCCCCGTTTTCCACTCGATAATTCACAACTGCAGGTACAAGGAGGCTATTACTGCCATCCCTTAATGGCTTAATTTTAAAATCATAAGAAAGCCAGTTGGAAAAAGAGATAATCTCCGGTACACAACGGAAGTGTTCCCGTAACATTAATGGCTGGAAGGTTGTTGCGGCAATATCGTAAATCGATGTCTTAGCATCATACAAATGTGCATTGGGGATCTTTCCTGCAATGTACATTTCTGCCAATGCATTTAATTTATCTACCTGGACACCAACTGCCATGGGACTAACCTGCTTATCATCACCTACAATGACCAGCTTCTTACCCATGTACAAAATAGCCAAAGAAGAAATGTCCGATTGACTAGCTTCATCAATGATAATGATATCGAATCTATTGGTACAGGGATTCAGCGTTTCCAGTGCTTTGCCGATAGGCATGATCCAAGCTGGAACAGCTTCTTGGCATTTCTCCATCAATCTGCGTGCCTGCGCACGGTACATTGGTGCATTTTTACCCGTACCTTTACCTATTTTTTTGACAGTCAGTTTCCATCCTTGCAAGGCCTGCTTCATGCTGATATCACATTCCGTTCTATGCAGCAAATGATACCAAGCACATTTTTCTGCATACCTTGCTGTTATATTTCGATACTCCTTACTCAAAGCAAGGCTTCTTTCTTGAAGTTCTGAAAACGGCTCTGCAACAATTTCTTCTACAATTCCATAGTACTGCTTCCAGCGCCATGCGTCTTCAATGTCGCTCGGAACAGTAGATGCGCCATGAATTCCCTCCCTATTGCAGATTGCTTCAGCCCACTGGGGAGCAACCGGTGCTAACCGCTTTAGGTACTCTTCTCGCTTACGTTTCAAATTTAATTTGGTATACGTATTTTCCAATTGAGCGTAAGCATCTCTGTACGCAGCCACATCGTAGGACTCCTCTGCAGTAAGAAGTGCCCTACACTCATCTGAATACGCTCGCTTGCCATATTGGAGAACATTCCGATTGTTTTTTAGATCCGCTTGGTGTTCTGCCAAGTCCAAGATAATGGAAAAAGCATCGCAAAGCTCGGGAATATCCCGTCCCAGTGCCGACAAGATCTTTCCTGCAGAAACAATATCCGAGTCGAGGGGACTTTCACAAAAAATAATCTGACTAGGTAGTCCTACCTCCCCCATACGCTTTATAAGCACTTCATATTCATTCTTGAACCAATCCAGATATCGCTTAATAAGAGGAATGTAATTTGCCGCAATATGTTCAGGGGCATCCTGATCCAAATCATAAAACTTCGGGACACCATATTTAGCAATCAGATCATTCCAGTAAGATGCGCATTTTTCTCGTATTTCCTTCATTTTCAAAATATGAAGGATGAGTTCGCAGTCTTCTGCACACTGCGGTTTTTGTCCATTGATGGTAGCTCCGTCAAGCGCAACCTCCAGCTGCTTATTGAAAAGCAGCGTAAGTTTTCCGATTTTTCCACCTTGGGTGTATTTATTCTGAAGTTGCTGCATAGCCTGGTAGAATTCCGGCTGTGTATTGAGGATCTTAACTTCCTTGCCGAATTTTTCTGCAACAAGTTTTTCCTCATAGGCACAGGTTTCTTGAATCTGGTCAACTAATCTTGTCCAGAGCTCTCTATATGTACCACCTCTTTTTCCGTCAACCGCACAATTCTGCATCCATTCTTCTATTTTAGGGACTGTAGCACTATATTCCTTTAACCGTTCTACAGCTTGCATTGACGGATATCTAAGTTCGAGCCGCCCAAAAGCTCCAATCACCAATAATTTATTTTCCTCTGCAGACCCTTGAATTTTCCAGTGGTTATTCTCCGCGATCTCCTTCAGACGACTTGCTGTACAACGTAGAGCATCACACTTTTGTTCAAAGGTCTCTGGGCTCATTATATCCGTTGGATTAGGTATATCATGTTCAAATTCCGATTCATCCTGTAAGCTGATGATCCCGTTACTCTGATACAGTTCGGTTAACTCTGCAAACGTCAATGGCAAAGGTTCATATAAATGAACCTTACCAGGAATATAAGAAAGATGTTCACTATTTTTTTGGACATAAGCCGCCGCAGCGGATGGAGATA
>CALXHT010000010.1 GCA_944388215.1 uncultured Gemmiger sp.
GGAAAAGCTGGTTTCGGCGGTGGTGACCGTGACTTTGGCCTGTGGGCTGAAGCTTCCATCCACCAGAACTTGTGGTGATCTCGCCGCCGTACCCGGCGACGCCGCCTACCTCTTCACTGCCGGTCAACACACAGCGGACCCAACAGCTTTCCAGTACCCCCGCGCTGCGCCCGGCAACGCCGCCCACCTGGCTGGCACCGGTCACATCACCGGTGTTTTCGCAATCGGCAGTGTAGCCAAAATCCATCCTTCCGGCGATACCGCCCGCCTCCGCTTTCCTGGCGGTGACGGTGCCGCTGTTGCGGCAGTCCAGCACGATCAGGCACAGCTGCACCTCGGCGGAAAGGGTGCTGCCATCGCCCTGCTGCTGCCAGTGGGCGGCGGGGTCGGTGTCCAGCTCGTTTGCCAGGCTGCCCACAATGCCGCCTGCACGGCTGTCACCCTTCACCTCGCCGGTATTGGCAGCATTGACCAGGCAGCCGTCTCCCTGCTCCTGCAGCCGCTGTTCGGCCTGATCCCGGGAGACATCCGCAAAGATCGTATCGCTCCCGCCCGCGTCCGGGGAATCGGTCAGCGCACGCACAGCGCTGACGACCCGCCCCAGCCGGTCATTGACGGCGCGCAGATCGCAGGTCAGGGTATCTCCTGCCGCGCTGACGGCGATGTTCAGCGTGTCAAAGCCGTCCAGCAGCCTGTCCAGGGAGTCGTTCAGTGCGTCGCTTTACTCGTCCACGGCGCTGTCCAGGCTGGGGACCGAGACCACCGGTTGTCCGGCCGGGCCCGCCGTGACCGTCCCGATGCCGCTCACGGCGCTTCGCAGCGCTTGCGAAGCGGTTTGCAGCGATGCTTTCAGGGCGGCCAGGTCGGCGGGCAGCGTTTCGCTTCCAGCGGAAAATGCCGGCTGTAAGGCATCTGCCGCGGCGGACAGGGCATCCAGACCGGTGTTCAGATCGTCGCCGGCGGCATAGAGCTGTTCTGCCGCAGCGCGCAGCTCATCCCAGGCGGCAGATATCTCGCTCTCTGACCCTTGTATCTGATCTTGCAGAGCTTTGACGGCGGCGTGTACCTGTTCCAACGCAGTGCGAAACGCTTCCGTCTCTGTTTGCAGGGCTTCGATCTGGGCGCGCAAGGCTTCTGTCTCGTCGGGGGTAAGGCTGTCGGCCAGTGTGTCCAATGCGGTCAGCAACTCCTGGGTGGCGGAGGCTGCCTGTGCTGCGGCCTGAAGGCCATCCTCCGCTGCCGTCAGCAATGTGTTCGGGTCGGGGGCGTCGCTTTCCAGTTGGCTGCGGATGGCGTCGCGGGCTTCCAGCATGGTATTGCGCGCCTGCTGGCAGGAAAGCAGCGCCTGGTACAGGTTTTCCAGCTCCTGAGGACGGTCGGCCGGCTCGGTAGCCGATCCCAGCTTGTCAAACAGCTCTTCCAGGGTATCGGCGGCATCCGCCTGTGCCAGTGCCGTGCCCACCGAATCCAACACCGGGCCCAGCTGATCGATGGCCCAGGAAAAGCGGCTGGCCGTACTGTTGACCGCTGCGATCCCGTTGTCTGCCCAGTTGACCATGCCGTCCGCCAGGGCGCCGGTGCTGTCCTTGGCGGTGCGGGTGGCATCGGTCAGGGCGGAAAGTGCTGCGGAAATGCTGTCCCCGCCTGTGTCCGTGTGGGTGAGGAGGGTATCCATCTCGCCTTGCAGGGCATCCAGCTCGCTGTACAGATCGTCCAGCCTGCCGCCGTCATATTGCAGGGCCAGCACCGGCTCCAGCTGACCGGCCACACCGCCCACCTCCTGGCTGCCCTGGACCGTGCCGCTGTTGGTGCAGCCGTCCAGATAGCCGGAAGTACGGCCAACGATCCCGCCCACGTTGCTGCCTACACTGGCGTAACCGACAGCGCCGGTGTTCTCACAGCTCTGTAAAATACCGCTGGAGCGCCCGGCAATGCCGCCGATGTCGCTGACGGAGGCCAGCGAGGCGCCGTCCTCCCCGGACAGGCTGACGCCCAGCAGACTGCCGGAGGCGTCGGTCAGGGCAGTGTTGATGTCGCCGTCGTTCCGGCAGCGCACGATACTGCCCAGGTTCTGCCCGGCCACGCCGTCCGCCATGCGGTCGGCCTGCACGGTGGCGGTGCTGCGGCAGTTGACGATCTGTCCGCTGCTTTCGTTGCGGCCCACCAGACCGCCGGCTTCTGCCTGGCCGGATGCGCTGCATCCGCGCACAAGGCCACGGTTTTCCCCTGCCAGCAGGCCCTGAACGGTGGCGTCTGACCCGCCGACGCTCCCTTGCAGGTGCAGATCCTCCACCACGGCGGTCGCTTCCAGGTAGCGAAAGAACCCTTGCACGCTGCTGCCGTCGGCCAGCGCCAGGCCAGAGATGGTGTGCCCCTGCCCGTCAAAATGGCCGCTGAACACCGGCAGACCGGTAAAAGCGCAGCCGCTCAGGTCCAGGTCGGCCTGCAGCTGTACGGTCAGGTTTTGGGTGGCGGTGTCCACAATACAGCGGTTTTGCAGTGCCAGCAGATCGGCTGTGGTGGCTATGGAGATGATTTCGCCGTTGGCTGTGCCGGTTTCTTCCGCCAGGGCCGGGAGAGCGGCGCCAAGCACCTATACGGCTGTCAGCAGCAGGGCGGTCAGGCGTTTAATCGGTTGTTTCATCGGACGGTTCCTCCTGTACATCAGGGCTTGGCGTGGGCTGCGGTTCGGGCGGAAGGTCGATTTTGGGTGGCAGTGTGCCCATCTTTCCGGCAGCCACCTGCAAGGTGGCGTCGCCGCGGATGGTGCCGTGCAGGGTGCCGTCCACATACCCGTGAACGTATCCCCGCACCCGGCCGTCCACCCGTACGGCACCGTGGATCTCCTGCCTGCGGGGCGTGGGCAGTTGCAGAGCGAAGCGGGTACGCTCCACGATGGAGTCCCCCAGCACCAGGATCTGCGGCAGAATGAACAGGACCAGGAACAGCGAGAGCAGGGTGCCGCGGCACAGGCATTCGCCGATGCCGGCAATGTAGGGCTGGGGGGTGATACAGCCGATCAGGAAGGCCGCCGCCGTCAGAATGCTGCCCGAAGTCAGGATGGCGGGGAAAGCGAGGTTCAGCGCCTCGACGACGGCCGATTTGGGCGGCATCTGTGCTTTGCAGTCGCGGTAGCGGGTGGAAACCACAATGGCATAGTCGATATTCGCACCCATCTGGATGGCGGTGACGATGAGGTAGCTCATGAAAAAGACATAATCCCCGGTGAGGGCCGGCACCGAAAAGTTGAGCCAGATGCTGCCCTGGATGACCAGGATCAGCAGCAGGGGCAGCCCTGCCGACTGGAAGGTGAACAGCAGCACAATGACAACGAACACCGCGCTCAGTACGCTGATCAGAGGCAAAGGTGGTGGCCAGATCATAGTCGCTGGTGGAGTTGCCCACCAGCAGCACGGCGTCCGGGCCGTAGAAGCGGGCCGCTTCGTCGTGCAGGGTCTGTAAAAAGGCAAAGGTTTCCTCGCCTTCTTCGGGCAGAGCCAGGGCGACCACCAACCGGTCATACGCGGTGCCCTGCAGCTGATCCTGCGCCATCCGCAGCTGGCTGTGGATGGTATCCAGTTCTTCCTGCATGGCGCTGTCCAGGGTCACTGCGCCGGAATCCGCCTTGTCACACAGAAACAGCAGCAGGTCCAGCAGCGGTACCTGGTATTCGTCCAGGTTGGCCAAATTTCCCAGGTTGTCGTTTTCGGCGGCATACAGGGCGTATACGGCGGTGGTCAGTTCGTAATCCAAACCGGCTGCCTCCGACAGCTGACGCGGGTTCAGGGCGTCGGTCAGCATATAGCCGCCGATGGCTTCGGTGTTGGCCAGCCCCATGGCGTAGTCCACCTGGGGATAGGCTTCCAGGGTATCCACCTTCGGCGGTCAGCGGGGAATTTTTTGTGCCAAGAGGGAATGAAGCAGGTCAAATGGAAAAGTAATGCGCAAAGTGCAATAAAATATTTCACAAAATGTTTGCATTCTGCACAGTATTGTGCTATACTGAAACCAGTTTTATAAAAGTTGGTACGAGGGGGCTGTTATGAGTGCTCACAGACCATTATCCACAGTAGAGCTGCGTAAACAGAACCGTAACCGTGTCTACCGCTATCTCATCGGGCAGTGGAAGCCCGTCACCAAGCAGGAACTGGCCTTTCAGCTGTCCATGAGCCTGCCCACGCTGACCCAGAACCTGAACGAACTGACCGAGATGGGGCTCATCGACCGGTCCATCACCACCGACTCCACCGGCGGCCGGCGGCCGCGGCTCATTGTGCCGCTGCCCAACGCCCGGTTTGCCCTGGGCATCGAGCTGACCAACCGGGACCTGCGCATTGTGGCCATCAATCTGCGCAAGGAGACGCTGGCCAGCCGGCGGGTGGCGCTGCCCTTTGCCAACGACGAAACCTACGGCGAAGAACTGGCCGGGCTGATCGAACAATTCCTGGACAACAACCAGCTGGACCGGGACCGGCTGCTGGGGGTGGCCATGACGCTGCCCGGCATCGTCGGCCCCGACCAGAAGACCATCGAGTATGCCCCCACCATCGGGGTGGATACCTCCACGCCCTGCCGGTTCCTGGACCGGATCCCCTACCGGGTCCTGCTGGACAACGACGCCACCTGCGGCGGCTTCGGGGAGTGGTGGAACCGCACCGACCAGCCCAGCATGGTCTATCTGTCGCTGAACCGGGGCGTGGGCGGCGCCATCCTGGTGGACGGCAAGCTCTACGACGGCGTGGACCACCGGGCGGCGGAATTCGGCCATATCTGCCTGCATCCCGGCGGACGGCCCTGCCAGTGCGGCCGCAAGGGCTGTCTCGAAGCCTACTGTTCCACCGCCCGCCTGTCGGATGACCTGGACATCAGCCTGGAGGTCTTCTTCCAGCGGCTGGAGGACGGGGACATCCAGTGTCAGGCCCTGTGGGACAGCTACCTGAAGGACCTGGCCCACGGCATCATGATCATCCATACCATACTGGACTGCCCCATCATGATCGGCGGGCAGATGTCCCAGTATCTGCCGGCCTACCGTTCCCGGCTCCAGTGGCTGGTGCGGGACCTGTGCTCGCCCGGTGACCGGGTGGATTTCCTCGCCTTCTGCCCCAGTTCGGGCCATTCGGTGTGCATCGGCGCCGCCACCCGGCTTCTGTATGAATTTGTCAAACAACTTTGAACAAAAACGTCGCTGTCTGCCAGACAGCGACGTTTTCTGTTTGCCAAATTGCATAAAATGAAAGAAGCGTTTTGTGAAAGCTGCTAAATGTATGACAGAGTTATGAAAATGCACAAAAAAGTATTGACATGCTGGATTGTTTTGGTGTATTCTATGAATGCAAACGGAAAGAATATTTACAAAAGTTCTTTCCCTAACTGCGGAGGTAGTCGAACACATTCGACACAATTATATTAAAAGGGAGCGATTCACAATGAAAAAGCGTATTTTGGCTGCTGCACTGTCTGCGACGATGATCGTCTCGCTGGCCGGCTGCTCCAGCGGCGGGGCAAGTTCTTCCGCCGCAGCCAGCACCGACGCAGCCAGCACCGACGCAGCCAGCACCGAGTCCACCGCGGAGACCGGTTCTGAGGGCGGCTCCACCGGTGGCCAGAAGGTCGGCCTGTCCATGCCCACCCAGTCGCTGGAACGCTGGAACCGCGACGGTTCCTACCTGGACCAGCAGTTCAAGGATGCCGGTTATGAGACCGTCATCACCTACTCGGACAACGACACCAACCGTCAGGTCAGCGACATCCAGAACATGATCGCTGACGGCGTCGACCTGCTGGTCGTGGCCGCCATCGACGGCGAGGCGCTGAACACCGTCATGAACGAAGCTGGTGAGGCCGGCATCCCGGTCATCGCTTACGACCGTCTGATCATGAACGACAACGCCTCCTACTACGTATCCTTCGATAACTACACCGTCGGTACGCTGCAGGGCCAGTACATCGTGGACACCCTGGATCTGGACAACGCGGCCGGTCCCTTCAACATGGAGATCACCGCCGGTGACCCCGCCGACAACAACGCTACTTACTTCTATCAGGGCGCCATGGATGTCCTGCAGCCCTACATTGACTCCGGCAAGCTGGTCGTCGTCTCCGGTCAGACCGACTTCGACACCGTAGCCACCGCCCAGTGGGATTCCCAGACCGCCATGGAGCGTGCCCAGAACGTGCTGGCTTCCTACTACGCCGACGGCACCCAGGTTGATGTCTGGCTGTGCTCCAACGACTCCACCGCGCTGGGCGTTTCCCAGGCCATCCAGTCTGACTACGCCGGCTCCAACCAGCCCATCATCACCGGTCAGGACGGCGACGAAGCCAACCTGAAGAACATCGTCGACGGTCTGCAGTCCATGACCGTGTACAAGGCCGTTTCCAACGAGGCCGTTGTCACGCTGGACCTTGGCAAGGCGATCCTGAACGGCGACACCATCGATGACAGCCTGATCACCAACTCCGGCTGGGACTTCGACTGCAGCTACGACACCGAATCCTACGCCACCTCCGAAGGCCACAACTGCCCGTCCTTCCTGCTGGTTCCCGACGTTGTCACCAAGGACAACATGAAGGAGAAGCTGGTCGACACCGGTTACTACACCCAGGACGCTGACGGCTACCTGCATCCGGCCGCCTGATCCGCAGTACTTACCAATCTGAATCAATTGCCGAACCGTTAATGCAATGGGCGGGGCCAGCTGCCCTGCCCATTGTATTTTGGAAGGCAAGACGAAAAGGAGGCAATCCCCTTTGTCGAAGTATATTTTGGAGATGAAAAACATCACCAAGGAATTTCCCGGCGTCAAGGCACTGGACAACGTGAATCTGCAGGTGGAACCCGGCGAGATCCACGCTCTGATCGGTGAGAACGGCGCTGGCAAATCCACGCTGATGAATGTGCTTTCCGGCACCTATCCCGCGGGCAGCTACACCGGCGAGATCTACTACGACGGGAAGCTCTGCCAGTTCAAGTCCCAGAAGGACAGCGAAGCGGTGGGCATCGTCATCATCCACCAGGAGCTGGCACTGATTCCGCTGCTCTCCATCGGTGAGAACATGTTCCTGGGCAATGAGATCCGCACCAAGATGGGTACCATCGACTGGAACAAAACCTATTATGAGGCCGAGCGTCACATGAAGCAGGTGGGCCTGCATGAGTCCGCCCAGACGCTGGTCAAGGATATCGGCACCGGCAAACAGCAGCTGGTGGAGATCGCCAAGGCCTTCTCCAAGAAGGTCAAGCTGCTGATCCTGGACGAGCCCACCTCGTCGCTGAACGACGAGGACGCCAAGATGCTGCTGGACCTCTTGATCGATTTCAAGAAGAAGGGCCTCACGTCCATCATCATCACCCACAAGCTCAACGAGATCATCTACTGCGCCGACAAGGCCACCATCATCCGCGATGGTTCCACCATCGAGACGCTGGTCAAGGGCGTGGATGAATTCAGCGAGGACCGCATCATCAAGGGCATGGTGGGTCGTCCCATGGAGGACCGCTATCCCAAGCGGAAGAGCCAGGTCCAGCCCGAAATCAGCCTGGAAGTCAAGAACTGGACCGTCCATCACCCCCTGTACCCCGAGCGCATCGTGGACGACAACGTCTCCTTCAAGGTGCACAAGGGCGAAGTGGTCGGCTTCTCCGGCCTGCAGGGCGCCGGCCGTACCGAGCTGGCCATGTCCATCTTCGGCCACAGCTACGGCAGCAAGATCACCGGTGAGCTCTATCTCAACGGCAAGAAGGTCAACCTGAAGAACACCGAGGAGGCCATCCACCACGGCCTGGCCTACGTCACCGAGGACCGCAAGACCAACGGCCTGATCCTGGGCGAGACCATCCGCTTCAACACCACCCTGGCCCGTCTGGACAAGGTCTGCCACAGCGGCGTCATCGACCGGGACAAGGAAGTCAAGGAAGCCGAGGACATGAAGACCGAGATGGGCACCAAGACGCCCACCATCGAGCAGCACATCGGCAACCTGTCGGGCGGCAACCAGCAGAAAGCCCTGCTGGGCAAGTGGATGTTCACCGAACCGGACGTGCTGATCCTGGACGAGCCCACCCGCGGCATCGATGTCAGCGCCAAGTACGATATCTACTGCCTGATCAATGACATGGTCAGCCGCGGCAAGTCGGTGGTCATGATCTCTTCGGAGCTGCCCGAACTGCTGGGCATGTGTGACCGCATCTACGTTATGAATGAAGGCCGCCTGCTGGCGGAGGTCAACGCGGCCGACACCACCCAGGAAAGCATCATGGGCTACATCATCCGCGATACCGTACGCGAACCGGCCAAAGCTTAATCACGTTGAATAGGGAGTGTGACACTCATGAATGGAACCAAAATGAAAGTTTCCAGTTTCCTGACCAAGTATGCGATGGTCATTGCACTGGTGATCGTCTTTGTGCTGTTCGCCTACCTCACCGGCGGACGCCTGCTCTACGCCCAGAACATGTCCAACCTGCTGCTGCAGAACGGCTACGTTCTGGTCATGGCCTGCGGCATGCTGCTCTGCATCCTCACCGGCGGCAACATCGACCTGGCCGTCGGTTCGGTGATCTGCCTGGTGGGCGGTCTGGCCGCCGTCATGATCACCAACCTGTCCATCAACCCCGTCCTCACCATCGTGGTCTGCCTGGTGGCCGGCCTGCTGGTGGGCATCTGGCAGGGCTACTGGATCGGTTATGTGCGCATCCCGCCCTTCATCACCACCCTGGGCGGCATGTTCATCTTCCGCGGCATCGGCCGTCTGATCCTCGACAACAAGACCGTGGCAGTCCAGGACTCCACCTTCCTGAATATCTTCACCATGTACATCAAGGTCCCCGGCCTGGACGATGGTGACACCGTTTACTCCGCCCTCATCGTGGGTGTTGTGGCCGCCGTGCTGGTCCTCCTCAACACCGTGCGCACCCGCCGCGACCGCGCCAAGAACGGCTACCGCCAGAACAGCGCCGTCAGCGACTACGTCAAGTCCGGCCTCATCGCCGCCCTCATCCTCTACTACTGCTACCTGCTGAGCCAGTACAACGGCATCTCGGTCATGCTGGTCTGGGTGCTGGCCGTCTGCCTGATCTACAACTTCATCACTGCGGAAACCGCGTTCGGCCGTTACTTCTACGCCGTGGGCGGCAACGAGAAAGCCACCAAGCTCTCCGGTATCAACACCGACAAGATCTACTTCATCGCTTACGCCAACATGGGCCTGCTGGCCGGTCTGTGCGGCCTGCTCAACGCGGCCCGCGTGGGTTCCGTCAACGGTTCCACCGGTACCTCCTTTGAGATGGACGCCATCGGTGCCTGCTTCATCGGCGGTGCTTCCGCCTACGGCGGCAGCGGCACGGTGGGCGGCGTCGTCATCGGCGCTCTGCTGCTGGGCGTTATCAACATGGGCATGTCCATCATGGGCATCGGCGACTCCTGGCAGTACGTGGTCAAGGGCGGCGTGCTTCTGGTCGCTGTCATCTTCGACGTGGTCACCAGCCGCAAGTCCGGCAAGTAATCTTCACCCCGGCGGTGACTTTTGGAGGAAACTATGCTGTACATAGGAATTGACCTGGGCACCTCGGCCGTCAAGCTGCTGCTGATGGACGAGGAGGGCCACATCAAAAATACCATTTCCAAGGAGTATCCCCTGGAGTTCCCCCAGCCCGGCTGGAGCCAGCAGAACCCCGAGGACTGGAAGAAGGCAGTGCTGGGGGGCATCCCCGAACTGCTCGCCTCCTTCGACAAATCCCAGGTGGCCGGCATCGGCGCCGGCGGCCAGATGCATGGCCTGGTGGTACTGGATGAGAACGATCAGGTGATCCGTCCGGCCATCCTGTGGAACGACGGCCGCACGGCCAGGGAGGTGGAATACCTCAACGAGGAGATCGGGCGGGAGAAGCTCTCGGCCCTCACCGCCAACATCGCCTTTGCGGGGTTCACCGCCCCCAAGATCCTGTGGATGAAGAAAAACGAGCCGGAAAACTTCGCCCGCATCCGCAAGATCATGCTTCCCAAGGACTACATCAACTACATCCTCACGGGAGTGCACTGCACCGACTACTCCGACGCCAGCGGCATGCTGCTGCTGGACGTGGAGCACAAGTGCTGGAGCCAGGAGATGCTGAAACTCTGCGGCATCACCGAGGCCCAGATGCCCAGGCTGTTTGAAAGCTACGAGGCTGTAGGCACGCTGCGCCCCGAGATCGCCGCACAGCTGGGCCTGCCCGAGACCGTCACGGTCTGCGCCGGCGCGGGAGATAATGCCGCGGCCGCCGTGGGCACCGGCACGGTGGGGGAGGGCGCCTGCAACATCAGCCTGGGCACCTCGGGCACGCTGTTCATCTCCAGCGACCACTTCGGGGTGGACCCCCACAACGCGCTGCATGCCTTCGCCCATGCGGACGGACACTACCATCTGATGGGCTGCATGCTCTCCGCTGCCTCCTGCAACAAGTGGTGGATGGACGAGATCCTGGGCACCCAAGACTACGGCGGCGCCCAGGCGGCCATCACCGACGAGATGCTGGGCCGCAACCATGTGTATTTCCTGCCCTACCTGATGGGTGAGCGTTCGCCCATCAACGATACCAACGCCCGCAGCGTCTTCCTGGGCATGACGATGGACACCACCCGCACCGATATGACCCAGGCCGTGCTGGAAGGCGTGGCCTTCGCCATCCGGGACAGCTTCGAGGTGGCCCGTTCCCTGGGTCTTGACATCCGCCACAGCATGATCTGCGGCGGTGGTGCCAAGAGCCCCCTGTGGAAGAAGATCATCGCCAACGTGCTCAACGTGGAGCTGGACACCCCCGCTTCGGAGCAGGGCCCCGGCATGGGTGGCGCCATGCTGGCCATGGTGGCCTGCGGCGCCTATCCCAGCGTGCAGGCGGTCTGCGACAAGCTGGTCCAGGTGGCGGACACCGTCCGCCCCGACCCTGCCATCGCCGCCCGCTATGAGGAGCGCTACCGGCAGTTCTCCAAGATCTACCCCACCCTCAAAGCGCTCTATCCCCAGATGCTCTAACCGAAAGGAGCGGTTTGTATGAAGGAACAAACCCAAATGATCCTGCGCCTGGCCGTGGGCGCCTACCTGGTGTACCTGGCTTACCAGCTCATCAGCAGTCAGATGGCCGGCGGTACCGGCATGAATGATCTGCTGGCCTACGGGGCCGGCGCCGTGCTGGCACTGGGCGGACTTGCCTTCTGCGTCTATGCCGTGTGGCGGTGGCGCCGGGAGCGCGCCGCCCAGGCGGAGGCGCTGACCAAGAAGGAACCGTGAAAGGGAAAACTTTGCGGGAACTTCTGGTGCGGGTGGTGCTGCTGCTCCTGGGGCTGTGCATCGCCCACCTGGGCGTGGCACTCTTCCTTCAGACAAACCTGGGTTCGGACCCCTTCAACGTCTTCGTGCAGGGGCTGTTCCGGACTTTCCCGCAGATTGCGGGATTTCCCATGACCCATGGTCGGGTCCATCTGATCGTGTCTTTGCTCATCATGGTGGTCCTCCTGGTGGTGGACCGCAGCTATGTGGGCATCGGCACGGTACTCTGCATGGCGCTGGGCGGCCCGATCATTGATGTCTATACCCTGTGGCTGGCGCCCTTCCTCAACGAAGGGCTGCCCCTTCCCCTCCGGGTGGGGCTGCTGGCGGTGGGGTGCGTGATCCTGGCTTTCGGCATGACCATCGTCATCCGCTCCCAGGCGGGCACCGGCCCCAACGATCTGGTGGCCGTGGTGCTCAGCGACAAGAGCGGAAAACCGTTCGGCCCGGTGCGGATCGGGGTGGACCTGGCCTTCGTGCTCATCGGCTTCGTGCTGGGGGGCGTGGTAGGCGTGGGCACCATCATCTGCGCCTTTCTGGTGGGGCCGGCCGCGCAGCTGTTCTTTCCCCTCAGCCAGAAAATCTGTACCTTTGCATTGGAACGATTCGCGGGAATTCCTTCCCGCACTTGAGGTGATACGTTATGAAAATTCAATCGGTAACGGACGCCGCCTTTGCCCCCTACGGCAAGGTGCTGGCGGGCTACGATACGGCGGCGCTGGTGCAGACACTGCAGTCCGTGACGCCCATCCCGGAAGGTACGGACTACGTGCCCTCCCAGCCTGAACTGGAGCAGCTGCCCATCGCGGCGCAGTTCTCCGCCAACGGCTACGGCGGCATGCCGGTCCAGCTGGGCTGGTGCAACGGTCACAACACCAAGCTCAACTGCCTGGAATATCACCGGGACAGTGAGCTGAACGTCGGCGCCCAGGACTTCATCCTGCTGCTGGCCAAGGAGGACGACATCGTGGACGGCAAGCTGGACACCGCCAGGGTCCAGGCCTTCAAGGTCCCCGCCGGTGTGGTGGTGGAAGTCTACGCCACCACGCTGCACTACGCCCCCTGCTCCGCCGCCCCCGGCGCCGGATTCCAGGTGGTGGTGGTGCTGCCCCGGGGCACCAACGGCCCCAAGCCGGACATGACCCCGCTGAACGACGAGGACAAGACGCTGTGGGCCTGCAACAAGTGGCTGCTGGCCCATCCCGAATCCGCCGAAGCCGGCCAGGGCGCCGTTCAGGCCCTCACCGGTGAAAACATCGATATTGCATCCCTGCTGTAAAAATAAAGGAGGAATTCCCCATGAAATCTACGAACATTCCTGAAGTCCATCTCGGCATTATTGCCGTCAGCCGTGACTGCTTCCCCATCGCCCTGTCCACCCAGCGCCGCGAGAACATCGTGGCGGCCTGCAAGGCCAAGGGCACCGAGATCTACCAGTGCCCCGTCACCGTGGAGAACGAGGCCGACATGGAGAAGGCCGTGGCCGACGTGCAGGCTGCGGGCTGCAACGCCCTGACGGTCTTCCTGGGCAACTTCGGCCCCGAGACCCCCGAGACCCTCATCGCCAAATACTTCGACGGCCCCGTCATGTACGTGGCGGCTGCCGAGGGCGACGGCGATATGATCAACGGCCGCGGCGACGCCTACTGCGGCATGCTGAACTGCTCCTACAACCTGGGTATGCGCCACCTGAAGGGCTATATTCCCGAGTACCCCGTGGGCACCGCCGAGGAACTGGCCGACAAGATCGCCGAGTTCGTGCCCATCGCCCGCACCATCCTGGGCGTCAAGAACCTGAAGATCATCTCCTTCGGCCCCCGTCCCCAGGACTTCTTCGCCTGCAACGCCCCCATCAAGGGTCTGTACGAGCTGGGCGTGGAGATCGAGGAGAACTCCGAGCTGGATCTGCTGGTGTCCTACAAGGCCCATGCCAACGATCCCCGCATTCCCGATGTATGCGCCGACATGGCCGCCGAGATGGGCGAGGGCAAGTACTATCCCGACCTGCTGGCCCGCATGGCGCAGTTCGAGCTGACCCTGCTGGATTGGGCCGACGCCCACAAGGGCAGCAAGAAGTATGTGGCCTTCGCCGACAAGTGCTGGCCGGCCTTCCCGTCCCAGTTCGGCTTTGAGCCCTGCTTCGTCAACTCCCGCCTGGTCAGCCGCGGCATCCCCGTCTCCTGCGAGGTGGATATCTACGGCGCCCTGTCCGAGTACATCGGCATGTGCGTTACCGGCGACACCGTCACCCTGCTGGACATCAACAACAGCGTGCCCAAGTACATCTACGACGAGGACATCGCCGGCAAGTTCCCCTACACCCTCACCGATACCTTCATGGGCTTCCACTGCGGCAACACGCCGTCCTGCAAGATGTGCGCCGACCGCGCCGTCAAGTATCAGCTGATCCAGCATCGTCTGCTGGAGCCGGCGGGCAGCGAGCCCGACTTCACCCGCGGCACGCTGGAAGGCGACATCGCGGCTTCCGACATCACCTTCTACCGCCTGCAGTGCGACAGCGAGGGCAACCTCCGCGCCTACATCGCCCAGGGCGAGGTCCTGCCTGTGGCCACCCGTTCCTTCGGCGGCATCGGCATCTTCGCCATCCCCGAAATGGGCCGCTTCTACCGTCACGTTCTGGTGCAGAAGCGCTACCCGCATCACGGCGCCGTGGCCTTCGCTCACTGCGGCAAGGCCCTGTTCGAGGTCTTCAAGTATCTGGGCATCGGCGACATCGCCTACAACCAGCCCAAGGCCCTGCCGTACCCCACCGAGAATCCCTGGGCGTAATCATCGGAAAGGAAGTTTTCTGTCATGAAATTCTTCATTGATACCGCCAATGTGGAGGAGATCCGCAAGGCCAACGATATGGGCGTCATCGCCGGCGTCACCACCAACCCCAGCCTCATCGCCAAGGAAGGCCGTGACTACGCCGAGACGCTGGCGGAGATCGCCACCATCGTGGATGGCCCCATCAGCGGTGAGGTGAAAGCCACCACCACCGACGCCGAGACTATGGTCAAGGAGGGCGAGGCCATCTACGCCCTGGATCCCAAGCACATGGTGGTCAAGATCCCCATGACCGCCGAGGGCCTCAAGGCCATCAAAGCACTGTCCGCCAAGGGCATCCCCACCAACTGCACGCTGATCTTCAGCGCCAACCAGGCGCTGCTGGCGGCCCGTGCCGGCGCCACCTACGTCAGCCCCTTCCTGGGCCGTCTGGATGACATTTCCCAGCGGGGCATCGAACTCATCGAGACCATCCACGACATGTTCCTGAACTACCCCGATATCCAGACCCAGATCATCGCCGCCAGCGTGCGCAACCCCATCCATGTGACGGACTGTGCCCTGGCCGGTGCGGATATCGCCACGGTGCCCTACAAGGTCATCGAGCAGATGCTCCATCATCCGTTGACCGACTCGGGCATCGAGAAGTTCAAGGAAGACTACTGCAAGGTCTTTGGTGAATGATATGACGAAAGAAGAGCGTTTGGGGCTGCAGATTGCAGCCTGCAAGGTGCGGATGGGCATCATCGAGGCCACCCACGGGGCAAAGTCCGGGCATCCGGGCGGCAGCCTGTCGGCGGCGGATCTGTTTGCCTATCTGTACAACCAGGAGATGCGGATCGACCCCGCCAACCCGAAGTGGGAGGACCGGGACCGGTTCGTGCTTTCCAAGGGTCACACGGCGCCGGGGCTCTACAGCGCGCTGGCCTACCGGGGCTTTTTCCCGGTGGCCGACCTGCCCACCCTGCGTCACATCGACAGCTACCTCCAGGGTCACCCCAACATGAACACGGTGCCCGGCGTGGATATGTCCACCGGCAGCCTGGGCCAGGGCGTTTCCTGCGCCGCAGGCATGGCCAAAGCCGCCAAGTACCTGCACAAGGATGATGTTCGGGTCTACACCCTGCTGGGCGACGGCGAGATCGAGGAGGGCGAAGTGTGGGAATCCTTCCTCTTCGCCGCCAAGTACAAGCTGGACAATTTCTGCGTCATCATCGACCTGAACGGCCTGCAGATCGACGGCCCCACCAGCGAAGTCATGCCCACCGACCCGGTGGACGCCAAGCTGCGGGACTTCGGGTTCCGCACGGTGTCCATCAACGGCCATGACTTTGTCCAGATGGATGATGCCTTCCAGTACTTCCACTGGCAGACCGGCGCGCCCACCGCCATCCTGATGCATACCACCAAGGGCAAGGGCGTCAGCTATATGGAAAACCAGGTGGGCTGGCACGGCAAGGCCCCCAACGATGAGGAATACAAGATCGCCATGGAGGAGCTCAAGGCCCAGCTGGCGGGACTGGAGGCACAGCTATGAGTGAGGTCAAAAAGATAGCCACCCGGGACAGCTACGGTGCGGCGCTGGTGGAACTGGCGCAGGACCATCCCGACGTGGTGGTGCTGGATGCCGACCTGGCCGCCGCCACAAAGACCGGCGTGTTCAAGAAGGCCTACCCCGACCGTCATTTTGACTGCGGCATCGCCGAGAGCAACATGATGGCCACCGCCGCCGGCATGGCGGCCATGGGACTGGTGCCCTTCGCCTCCAGCTTTGCCATGTTCGCCGCGGGCCGTGCCTTTGAACAGGTGCGCAACTCCATCGGCTATCCCCACCTGAACGTGAAGATCGGTGCCACCCACGGCGGCATCTCGGTGGGCGAGGACGGAGCTTCCCACCAGTGCTGTGAGGATTTCGCGCTCATGCGCTCCATCCCCGGCATGACGGTGCTCTGCCCCTCCGACGACGTGGAAGCCCGCGCCGCCGTCAAGGCAGCCTACGAGCACCAGGGCCCCGTTTACCTGCGGTTCGGCCGTCTGGCGGTGCCCGTGATCCACGACGAAGCCAACTTTAAATTTGAAATCGGCAAGGGCGAGCAGCTCACCGAGGGCAACGACGTGGCGATCCTGGCCACCGGCCTGGAGGTGGGCGAAGCCCTCACTGCCGCCGAACAGCTGAAAAACGAGGGCATCCAGGCCCGGGTCATCAACCTCTGCACCATCAAGCCGCTGGACGAGGAAATCGTCATCAAGGCGGCCAAGGAATGTGGTGCCGTTGTCACCTGCGAGGAGCACAGCATCCTGGGCGGCCTGGGCGAAGCGGTGGCCGCGGTGCTGGGCGAACAGTGCCCGACGAAGATGCGCCGTGTGGGCGTGAAGGATACCTTCGGCCACTCCGGCCCGGCCTGGGACCTGCTGGAACAGTTCGGCCTGCGTTCGGACGCCATCGTCGCGGCCGTGAAGGAGCTGGTCTGAGAGGACCGGGGAAGCCATGTTTGAACTGTGTGCTTCCATCCTGGCGGCGGATTTCGCCCATCTGTCCCGGGACGTGCAGACGGCGGAGGCGGCCGGTGTGGATGCCTTCCACATCGACATCATGGACGGCCACTTTGTGCCGGCCATCTCCTTCGGCACCGGCATGGTGCGCACCATGCGCAGCCTGACCCACAAGCCGCTGGATGTTCACCTGATGGTGGACCGTCCGCTGGATTTTGTGGCGGAACTGGCAGCCTTGGGTGCGGAACGGGTATCGGTGCACGCCGAAGTGCCGGGCGGCCCCGGCGAGGCCCTGGCGGCCATCCGGGCCGCGGGTATGCAGGCGGGCCTGGTGCTCAACCCCGAGACGCCGCTGGAGACCGCAACGCCCTACCTGCCACAGATCGGCCAGCTGCTGCTCATGACGGTGCAGCCGGGGCGGGGCGGACAGCCCTACCTGCCGGGCAGCAACGCCCGCATTGCAGCAGCCAAAGCGATGCTGGGAAACGCCCTCCATCCGGTGACCATCCAGGTGGACGGCGGCATCACGGCCAGAACCCTGCCCGGCGCTTACCAGGCAGGAGCGGGCAGTGTGGTGTCGGGCAGCGCGGTGTTTGCCGGACCCATTGCCTTCAATGTAAGAGCCTTGCGGTGCGCTACCTGAATTTGCGTATCGCTCCCTATTCAAAAACGTGCCGGTCCTTTTGGGCCGGCACGTTTTGTTTTGCGGCAAAAATGTCTGCCTTGACTTTGGTCCGAAATCGTACTATACTCTTGGTGCGAAATCGTACCAAGGAGGCAGTTTCATGCAAGGCAAAACCCGGGCATCGTTGAACCGGTTCAACTATCTTTTGGGGGAGACCGAGGCCCTCTACCACGAGATGGCCCACGCCCTGGGCGTATCGGACAGCGCCATGAAGATCCTGTATGCGGTGTGCGACGCGGGGGAACCCTGCCCGCTCCAGGGAGTCCGCCGCCGCAGCGGCCTGACCAAACAGACGGTGAATTCGGCGCTGCGCAAATTGGAAGGGGAGGGCATCCTCTATCTGGAAAACACCCACCGCCGGGGCAAGCAGGTGCGGCTCACCGAAGCCGGGCGGGCACTGGCGGCGCGCACGGCGCTGCCGGTCATCGACATGGAGAACGATGTCTTCGGCGCCTGGGCACCCGAGGATGTGCAGACCTATCTGGCGCTGACCGAACGGTTCCTCAACGATATGCGGCAGCGCGCCGCCGCACCGGGAGGACCGCTGGCATGAAGATTCGTCTGTCGGAACATTTCGGCTATGGCCGGCTGCTGCGTTTTACGCTGCCCTCCATGGTGATGCTGGTATTTTCCTCCATCTACGGCGTGGTGGACGGCTTTTTCGTCTCCAACTTTGTGGGCAAAACCGCCTTCACGGCGGTGAATTTTATTCTGCCCTTCCTCATGATCCTGGGGTCGGTGGGGTTCATGTTCGGCACCGGCGGCGGGGCGCTCATCGCCAAAACCATGGGCGAGGGGGACGACCGCCGCGCCAATGAGCTGTTCTCCCTGGTGGTGTACAGCTCGGTGGTGTGCGGTGTGGCGCTGGCGGGGCTGGGTTTTCTGCTGCTGCGCCCCCTGGCGGTGGCCCTGGGCGCCGAGGGAGAGATGCTGCAGGACTGCCTTACCTACGGCACCGTGCTGCTGCCCGCCATTCCCGCCTATGTGCTGCAGTATGAATTCCAGTGCCTTTGCGTCACGGCGGAAAAGCCCCAGCTGGGCCTGTGGGTCACGGTAGCCTCGGGGCTCACCAACATGGTGCTGGACGCCCTGCTGGTGGCGGTGCTGGGCTTCGGGCTGTCGGGGGCCGCGGCGGCCACGGCGCTGAGCCAGTGCGTGGGCGGTCTGCTGCCGCTGGCCTGGTTTATCCGCTGCCGCACCGGACGCCTGCGCCTGGGCGCCGCCCGGTGGGACGGCAGGGCGCTCCTGAAAACCTGCACCAACGGCTCCTCGGAACTGATGAGCAACATCTCCATGTCGCTGGTGAGCATGCTCTACAACGCCCAGCTGCTGCGCTACGCCGGGGAGGACGGCATCGCCGCCTACGGCGTGCTCATGTACGTCAGCATGATCTTCCAGGCGCTCTTTGTGGGCTACTCGGTGGGAACAGCCCCGGTGGTCAGCTACCATTTCGGCGCCGGCAACCGCACCGAACTGCGCAGCCTGCTGCGCAAGAGTGGCATCATTCTGGGGGTCTTCGCGGCGGTGATGTTCCTGGGCGCCCGGCTGCTGGCAGGACCGCTGTCCCGCCTGTTTGTGGGCTACGACGCCGCTTTGCTGGCCATGACCCTGCACGCCTTCGCCATCTTCTCCTTCGCCTTTGTCTTTTCGGGATTTTCCATCTTCGGGTCTTCCTTCTTCACCGCCCTCAACAACGGCCTGGTGTCGGCCGCCATCTCCTTCCTGCGCACGCTGGTGTTCCAGGTGGTCTGCGTCCTGGTCCTGCCGCTGCTGTGGCAGGTGGACGGCATCTGGGTGTCGCTGGTGGCGGCGGAGGTCATGGCGCTCTGTGTCACGCTGACCTTTCTGCGGGCCCAACAGCGGGTGTATCACTACTGAAATACCCATCCCCCGGCGGTAAAGCTACGGCCGGGGGATGGGTGCCCGGGCGGTGCTGCGTATGGGACCGTCCGGATCTATAGGATGGCGCAAAGCCTTGTGGGTTGTCTGGCCTTGACCGGGCGGTTGCCCTCGCATGGTCCAAGGCACAGTGGAAAATGGTGCGGGCGCTGCCCGCCTTGTTTCTGTTGACGATATACAGTATACCGGCCGAATGTGTGCAACCCATCAAAGGTCTTTGAACAAACCCCGAACAACTTTAAAAAAAAGTATGACGCCCCGTGCCAGGACGGTACGGGGCGTCGTGATGTTTTTACAGCGGACCGGGCCGGGGGCCGCGGCCCAGCGCCTTGTACAAAAGGTTCATCAGCTGGTCGCGCTCGTCGGGGGTCAGGTTGGAAAGGGCCTCCTCGTCCCAGTCGAAAAACACCTGGTGGCTGGCGGCAAAGGCCTGCCGGCCCTTCTCACTCAAGGTCAGCCGGTAGACCCGGCCTTCCTTCTCCCGCACAAGAAAGCCGCTTTCCACCAGCTTCAGCACGGTGCGCTGGCTGTGCCCCCAGTCCAGGTGCAGGGCGGCGGTGAGTTCGCTCTGGGTGCAGCCGGGGTGCTTGCCCACATAGATCACAAAAAACAGCGTGCCGAAACTCAGCCCCCACTGGTGCAGCCGCTGCGAGGTGTAATGGCTGAACCGCCGGTAGAGCACCGTGCAGGCGTAGGAAAAGGTGCGGAACATAGACGGGACTCCTTTCTTTGCGAACCCCAGTATACCATCGGAAACTTGCCTTAGTCAAGTAAAAAAGCGGGACAAAAGGGGCAAATTCTCATCCCGCTCTCATTTTTTTATGGTATCATAATAAAAAAGAGGAAAGGGGACAGAACGTATGCGGATCCTTGTGGTGGAAGACCAGCCCGAGATGAACGCGCTGCTGGTCAAACAGCTGAAAGCGGCCCGGTACAGCGTGGACAGCTGCCTGACGGGCACCGATGCGCTGGATTATCTGGCGGGAGGGGAGTACGACGCGGTGGTGCTGGACATCATGCTGCCGGGAGTGGACGGGCTGGAGGTGCTGCGCCGCCGCCGGGCCGCCGGGGACAAGACGCCGGTGCTGCTGCTCACCGCCCGGGACGGCATCGACGACCGGGTGAAAGGACTGGACAGCGGCGCCGACGACTACCTGGTCAAGCCCTTTGCGCTGCAGGAACTGCTGGCACGGCTGCGGGTGCTCATCCGCCGCAGGGCCGACCAGGTCAGCGACGTGATCACGGTGGGGGATCTGCAGGTGGACTGCATCGCCCGCACGGCCGCCCGGGGCGGCCAGGGCATTGCCCTGTCGGCCAAGGAGTTCGCCGTGCTGGAATACCTGGCCCGCAACGCGGGGGTGGTGCTCTCCCGGGAGCGGATCAGCCAGGGCGTCTGGAACTATGACTACGAGGGCGGCTCCAACGTGGTGGATGTCTACATCCGCTACCTGCGCAAGAAAATCGACGAGGGGCACCCGGCCAAACTGATTCACACGGTGCGGGGCGTGGGCTACGTCCTGCGGGAGGAAGTATGAAGCGTCTTTCCATTACCCTGCGGGTCACGCTGCTCTACACCCTTTTCATGGTGCTGCTGGCGGGGCTTTCGCTGGGATTTCTGTTCCACGCAGGGGCGCAGTCGGCCCGGCAGGCCACGCTGGACCGCATGCAGACCATGGCCGAGGACAGCCGCCGCTACCTGGAAGTGAAGGACGGCCAGCTGGACATTGACCGGGACCTGGAAGCCTTCGACGACGGGGTCTATCTCTCGCTGTACGACACGGCGGGGGTGCCCCTCTACGGCTTTGTGCCCCGGGACTTCGACAACTCGGTGGTGTTTGCCGATGCCGCGCTGCGCACGGTGGAAAGCGGCGGGCGGCAGTGGTATCTCTACGACGAGCAGATCGAGGTGGAGGACTACGGCCCGGTGTGGGTGCGCAGCATCGCGGCGGCCGACGCGCTGGAATCCACCCTGGGCACTCTGTGGCGGACGGCGCTGCTGGTGCTGCCGGTCTTTGTGGTGCTGGCGGCGGTGTGCGGGTATCTGCTCACCCGGCGAGCCTTTGCCCCGGTGCGGCAGATCACCCAGACCGCCCGGGAGATCGGCGCGGGGAATGATCTTTCCCGCCGCATCGGCCTGACCGGCCGCAAGGACGAAATTTACACGCTGGCCGCCGAATTCGACGCCATGTTCGCCCGGCTGGAGGAGGCCTTCGACCGGGAGAAGCAGTTCACCGACGACGCCTCCCACGAACTGCGCACCCCCACGGCGGTGATCCTCTCCCAGAGCGAGTACGCCCTGGAAAACACCGACCCCCAGGGGGAGACCCGCGCGGCGCTGGAGAGTATCCACACCCAGGCGGCGCGAATGGCGTCGCTGCTCTCCCAGCTGCTGATGCTGGCCCGGGCGGACAAGGGCCGCCAGGTGGTGCAGTGGGAAACGGTGGATCTGAGCGAGCTGGCTGCCATGGTGGCCGAGACCGAGGCGGAACAGGCCGCCGGGCAGAACATCACGGTGGAAACCGACCTGGAACCCGGTGTGACGGTGCAGGGGGACGAGACGCTGCTCATGCGGATGCTCATCAACCTGACGGAGAATGCCATCCACTACGGCCGCCCCGGCGGTCACGTGAAGCTGACACTGCGCCGCCGGGAGGGCGAAGCGGTGGGCACCGTGGAGGACGACGGCATTGGCATTGCGCCGGAAGACCAGGAGAAGATCTGGCAGCGGTTCTGGCAGGCGGACCCCGCCCGCAGCGGCGGCGGGGCCGGGCTGGGACTCTCCATGGTGCGGTGGATCGCCGCGGCCCACGGCGGCCGGGTGACGGTGCAGAGCGAACCGGGCAAGGGCAGTGTCTTTACTTTCTGGATTCCCTGCGAAAAAAATGAAAAAGTTTAATGTGGCTTTAATCTTTCCCGGGTATACTGAAAGCACAACAAAACAAACCACACCTTACCCGAAGGAGGAAATACAGATGAAAAAGTCTACCCTGTCTCTCGTCGCTGCCACCGCCCTCACCGCGCTGCTGCTCACCGGCTGTGCCGAAGCTGCCGGCTACAACGGACTGCGCCAGCAGGCCACCACCGCCAGCGAATCCACCCCCCAGGATGCCGTCAACGTGGCGCCCCAGTCCGCGGCATCCACTGCCCCCACCCCGGCGCCCACGGCCCAGGCACCGGTGGCCGCCCCGGCCAGCGAGACCACGGCGGGCATCGCGGGCAGCGCCGACCCCAACAGCGGCTATATCTCCAAGGACACCGCCAAGGCCACGGCGCTGAACCATGCGGGCCTCACCGAAGCCGACCTGAAGGCGCTGCGCATCACGCTGGACTACGACGACGGCCGGGCGGTCTACGACGTGGAGTTCCTGAAGGACAACGCCGAGTATGACTACGAGATCGACGCCACCACCGGCGACATCCTCTCCTACGACTACGACGCCGAGAACCTGGCCGCCCAGGCCACCACCGGCAGCCCCGTGACGGCGGACCAGGCCAAGCAGATCGCCCTGAACCACGCCGGCGTGGCGGAGAGCGACACCCGGGCCATGGAACTGGAGACCGACCGGGATGACGGCCGCACGGTGTACGAATTCTCCTGGAAGGTGGGCTTCACCGAGTACGACTACGAGATCGACGCCGACACCGGCGCCATCCTGAGCTACTCCCAGGAAGAGGACTGAACCACAGCCGGAAGGCGCCCTGCGGGGCGCCTTTTTCCGGTTGACAGGGCATTTCCCGGTGAGTAAGATAAAATCAGAAAAATTTTTAAGCGGCGGTGAATGGATAGAGCGAGCGGATTCGTATTCCAGGTGAAAGGAACTTTTCACACACCAAAGGAGGATTACGATGAAACGAACTGCTATTATGATCGCTGCCACAGCACTTGCCTGCACGGTGGGCGCCACCGGGGTATGGGCCGCCGGGCCGGGCCGTACGGGACTGCAGCGCGCCTGCCATACGGCACAGTGCCTTTTCACCGATGAAAACGGCGACGGCGTCTGCGACAACCGGGGCACCGGCTGCAACGGAAACGGCTGGGGCTGCCGGGAGTAAAGGAAACGATGGGGGCGTGCCATGCGCAGCGAACAAGAGGTCAACCGGGCGGTGGAGCGGTACGCCGACACGGTGCGGCGCTCTCCGGCGGGGAACCCGCCCAGAGTACCGCCGAGATCCCGGCCACCTGCGAAAGCTCCGCACCTCAAAAGGAAAACGGCCACCACGGCGAGGGCCATCACGAGGAATAAACAAAAAGGCGCACAGGAAATTTATCCTGTGCGCCTTTTTGGTTCAGTTGTCCCACACAAACCGGGGCTTGTCCGCCAGGGGGAATACCCCCAGCGCCGTGCCGGTCAGGGTGTCTTCGGTCATTTTTACGGCGTGGATACAGCCGCTGTCGTAGGTGTGGTAGTAGTAGACGACTTCTTTCCCGTCGCAGCAGCAGGCGTAGGTGGTCTCGTCCAGACGGCCCTCGGGGGTCTCCACGCTGCCCCGCACCATGGAAACGGCGTCCAGAAGGTGGAAAAACTGGCTCACCTGCCCGGGGCGGTCCTCCGGGAAGGCGGCATGGTGACGCAGGAAGGCCGCCTTCACAAACCGGGACAGGGGGGAGGCATCCCCGGGCAGGCCCAGGGCCCCCAGCCCCTGGCCGTAGACCGCCAGCTCCAGGTCGGGGGCAAAGGTATTGTCCGGCGTGCGGGGGGAGAGGTGCCGGTAGTTGTTCAGGTTGGCAAGCTGGTAGGGGTAGGGCGGGTTGTTGGTGAGCACCCCCACGGCGTCGTCGTGAAAGTGCAGCCCGTCGGCCAGGGGCTCCATCACAAAACCGCCGTCGGGGCCCGCCACCTGCCAGTGGAGCGCCGCCAGCGGATACCCCGGCGCAAAGGGGATGGCCGCCAGCCGCACGGTGGCCAGCAGCGTCCGGGCTTCGGCCGCCGTGGCACAGCTGCCCAGCACCAGGGGGATCAGCTCGTAGGGAGCCAGGTTCAGCAAGCCGGGGTCGGGCTCCTCAAAATAGACGGCATTGCCGGGAAAGTACAGCCCCGCCATATACAGCCCCTTCTCGTTCACCGCCTCGGCGTAGAGCGGGGTGTCCCGGGCCACGCTGGCCATGCCGATCATCCCGTAGTGGTGGCAGAGCGGCTCCCGGTGATGAAAGGTGAATTCGTGATCCCGGGGCGTGATGACCACCTGCTCCCCGAAATGGTATTCCAGATCCAGATTGCGGCCGTACAGCCCGCGATCCCAAAAGGCAACGCTGGTACACATGGTATAGCCTCCTTGTTGGCTTTTCTTACAGTATACCCGCCCGGCGCGCCCCGGACAATCCCTGCATAAAAAAGTTACATTCCCCCTTGACAGCCGCCGCAAACCGGCCTATACTATACATCGAGAAATTTTGATGTGAGGTACAATCCATGGATTCCTACGAGCAGGACGCCAAGATCTTCAAGGCGCTGTGCGACCCCAAGCGACTGGCCATCCTGGAGCAGCTGCGCAGCGGCGAGAAGTGCGCCTGTAAATTGCAGGAACCCCTGGCGCTGACCCAGTCGGGGCTTTCCTACCACATAAAGATCCTCTGCGAATCGGGGCTGGTGCTGGCCCGGCAGGAGGGCAAATGGACCCACTACCGCCTCAGCGCCGAGGGTCAGGCCCGGGCCGTCCGGCGCCTGCTGGCCCTGACCACCCCCAACGCCGAGGCGCCCGCCTGCGGCTGCAGCGGGCAGTGATCTTTTGCCGCGCCCTCTCCGCGCGGCAGTTTTTACGGCCAAAACATCAAAAAATCTTGATATGACAAAAGGGGGACTTCCCAATGAATCTCTGGCTGTTTTTCCAGAATCAGGTGCTGGGCGTGCAGTGGCTCAACACCCTGGTGGGCAACCTGCTCACCGCCCTGGGACTGGACACCGCCTCCCGGCTGGGCGGCAGCGTGCAGTTCTTTCTCTATGACACCATCAAGATCACCGTCCTGCTGCTGGTGCTGATCTTCGCCATCTCCTGGGTGCAGAGCTACTTCCCGCCCGAGCGCAGCCGCCGCATCATGGGGCGGTTCCACGGGCTGGGTGCCAACGCGGTGGCGGCGCTGCTGGGCACCGTCACGCCCTTCTGCTCCTGCTCCTCCATCCCCATCTTCATCGGCTTCACCGGGGCGGGGCTGCCTCTGGGCGTCACCTTCTCCTTCCTGATCTCCTCGCCCATGGTGGACCTGGGCAGTCTCGTGCTGCTCACCGGCGTCTTCGGCATCAGGGTGGCCGCCGCCTATGTGGTGCTGGGTCTGGTGGTGGCGGTGGCCGGCGGCACCCTCATCGAATCCCTGCATATGGAGAAATACCTGGAACCCCTGGCCCATGTGGGGGCCGGTGCCGACCTGGACGCCCCCACCCTGACCACCGCCGACCGGCTGCGGTACGCCAGGGGACAGGCGCTGTCCACCTACCGCAAGGTGCTGCCCTACCTGCTGGTAGGCGTGGGCGTGGGTGCTGTCATCCATAACTGGATCCCCCAGGCCTGGGTGGAAAGGGTGCTGGGGTCCGGCAATCCCTTCGGCGTGCTGGCGGCGGTCATCGTGGGTGTGCCCATGTACGCCGATATCTTCGGCACCATCCCGGTGGCCGAGGCACTGCTGGCCAAGGGTGCCCAGCTGGGCACCGTCCTCTCCTTCATGATGGCAGTCACCACGCTGTCGCTGCCGTCGCTGATCCTGCTGCGCAAGGTGGTCAAACCCAGGCTGCTGGCGCTGTTTATCGCCATCTGCGTGGTGGGTATTGTACTGGTGGGCTATCTTTTCAACGCCCTGCAATTTGTTCTGATCTGATTCTGGGAGGTATACATTATGAAACTGTTTGGCAAAAAAGAATCCGTACAAACCGAGACCGGCAACGAGGCCGTCAAGGTGCTGGGGGGCGGCTGTGCCAACTGCCATGCACTGGAAGCGGCGGCCAAGGCGGCGCTGACCGAACTGGGCGAGGCGGCGGAAGTGGGCCACATCACTGATTTTGGTGAGATCGCGGCCTGCGGCGTGCTGCACACCCCGGCCCTGATGGTGGACGGCAAGGTGGTGTCCAGCGGCCGGGTGCTGACCAAGGAGGAGGCCAAGGACCTCATCCGGAAAGCGCGGAACCAGGCATGAGCGGCAAACCGAAAGTGGCCTTTGTCTGCGTGCACAATTCCTGCCGCAGCCAGATCGCCGAAGCCCTGGGCCGCCTGCTGGCCTCCGATACCTTTGAGAGCTACTCCGCCGGCACCGAGACCAAACCCGCCATCAACCCCGACGCCGTGCGGCTGGTGAAGGCCCGGTACGGCGTGGATATGGCGGCCACCCAGCGCAGCAAGCTGCTGGCTGAACTGCCGCCGGTGGATGTGGTCATCACCATGGGCTGCAACGTGCAGTGCCCGGTGCTGCCCTGCACCCGGCGGGAGGACTGGGGTCTGCCCGATCCCACGGGCCAGGACGACGGAGCCTTTACCGCCGTCATCGATGAGATCGAGCGCCGGGTCCTCCGGCTGAGGGCGGAACTGCGCGCCGGCGATTGACGCCGCCCACGGGCCGTGTTATACTGGATTCAATCCAAAAATCACACAAGGCAGGAAACTGCAATGCATCGTCCTATCTGAAAGATTCTCATACCGCACACAGGGCGCCGGACCCCGGCGCCTGTTTGCCGTGCGGAAAAGGAATCTTTGGGAAAGGACGATTTTTTCGTGAAACGCAATATCTATCTGCTGTACGCCATGACCTTTCTCCAGGGCATGGTCTTTTACGGTGCCATTTCCACCCTCTACCGGCAGGCCCAGGGAGTGTCCATCTTTGAGATCACCCTCATCGAGAGTATCTCCTTTGCGCTGAGCATCGCGCTGGAGGTGCCCTGGGGCGTGGTGGCGGACCGCATCGGCTACAAGCGCACGATGATCTTCTGCTGCTGGGTGTATTTTCTGTCCAAGATCGTCTTCTGGCAGGCCTCGGATTTCGGCGGTTTCCTGGCCGAGCGGGTGCTGCTCAGCGTGGTCATCGCCGGGTTCTCCGGGGTGGATACCAGCATCCTCTATCTCTGCGCCGGGCCGGAAGAGAGCCAGCATGTCTTCGGCGTCTACAACAGCCTGGGCATGGCCGGGCTGCTCACCGCCTCGGCGGTCTACACCCTCTTCATCGGGGAAGACTACCGCCTGGCCGCCCTGCTCACCGTGTTCAGCTACGGGGCGGCGGCGTTGCTCAGCCTGGGCCTTGTGGAGGTGCACCCCGCCCCCGAAAAGAAGGCGGAACGGGAACCCTTTGCCGCCACCCTGCGGGTAACGCTCGCCACCCCCGGCCTGCTGGCTTTCCTGCTGGCGGTGGGGCTGCTCACCGAGGTCCACCAGACCGTCACGGTCTTTCTCAACCAGCTGCAGTACGAGCGCTGCGGCATGGGCAGCACCGCCATCGGCGGGGTGTACATCGCGGCCACCCTGCTGGGGCTCTGCGGCACCTGGTCCTCCGCCATGACCCGCCGCACCGGGGGCCGCCGGGCGGCGGTGCTCTTCAGCCTGGTGCCGGCGCTGGCCTGCGCCGTGCTGGCCCTCACCGACCGGGCGATGCTCTCGGTGGGCAGCGTGCTGCTCCTGCGGGTGTCGGACAGTCTGTTCCAGCCCTTCCAGGCCCAGCTGCAGAACCGCCAGGTGCACACCGCCAACCGCGCCACTGCATTGAGCATCCACGCCATGCTGCTGGACGCCGTGGCCATCGGCAGCAACCTGACCTTCGGCGCGCTGGCCCAGTGGGATCTGCGGCTGGCCTTCGGCTACGGGGCAGCGGCAGGGCTGGTAGCCCTGGGACTGCTGACCTACTGGCGGCGCAAAACAAAACTTGTATAATCGACGCAGCAGGGACAAAAAATTTGCCCCTGTTTTTTGTTGACAGAACGGGTCTATTGTGATAGACTAAAGATGACAAAAGACCATCGAAAGGGGGAAGTACCATGTCTGTACAGGAACCGCTGCGCCTGGCCGAGGGCGAATACCGTTTTGCCTGCCTGGTGTGGGACCACGAGCCGCTGCCCAGCGGCGAGCTGGTGAAGCTGGCGGCCGGGGCGCTGGGCTGGAAGAAGAGCACCACCTACACGGTGCTGAAAAAACTCTGTGAGCGGGGCGTGCTGCAGAATACGGACGGCACGGTGACCAGCCGGGTGGCCAAGCAGGCCGTCCAGTGTGCCGAGAGCGCCGCCGTGGTGGACAAGACCTTCGGGGGCAGTCTGCCCCGGTTTGTGGCGGCGTTTTTGAGCGCCAAGCCCATCAGCGACGCCGAGGCGGCGGAGATCCGCGCCCTGCTGGATGCCGCCCACGACAAGGAGGGGTGACCCATGGGTGAACTGGTACTCCGCTTTTTGCTGCTCAGCCTGTGGGGCGGAGCGGCCACGCTGGGGGCGCTGGCTGTCAGCGGGGTGCTGCGCCGTCTGCACATTCCCAGCCGGCTGCTCTGCTGGCTGTGGCTGGCGGTGGGGCTGCGTTTCGCCCTGCCCTGGGGCATTCCGCTGACGCTGCCCCGGCCCCGGAATGAAAATCTGGCCCAGGCGGCCGACACAGTCCAGGCCCTGGCCGAAGGCCCCGCCCCGGTGGCGCTGCCCGCGGTGCAGGCTCCGGCGGTGACGGCAGCCGCTGCGGCCCCCTGGTATACCCGGCTGACGGTCTGGCATCTGCTGGCCGCTGTCTGGGCGGTGGGGGTGCTGGTGCTGGCGGTGCGGGCGGTGGCCGGGTATCTCCGGCTGCGCCGCACGGTGGCCCTGGCCTGCAAAACCGAGGACGGCTGCTACAGCGGCAGCTGCGTGCCCGCGCCCTTCACGCTGGGCATCCTCCGGCCGCGCATCTACCTGCCCGCGGCCCTCACGGGGGCGGCCCGGCAGGCGGTGGTGCTCCACGAGCGCACCCATCTGCGCCGCCACGACCCCCAGACCAAGCCGCTCTACTATGCGGTGGTCTGCCTGCACTGGTTCAACCCCCTGGCCTGGCTGGCCTTCCGCCAGCTGGAGCGGGAGATGGAATCCGCCTGCGACGAGGCGGCCGTCCGGGGCTGCGACGCTGCCGCCCGCAACGCATACTGCGAGAGCATCCTGCAGTATGCTTTGCAGGGCCGGATGGCGCCGGGCTCCCTGGCCTTCGGGCAGGGCAGCGTAAAGGCCCGCATTGTGCATCTTCTGCACTACCGCAAAATTGGCGCGGGGGCGCTGCTGGTCTGTGCGGCGGCGGTGGGCCTCAGCGTCACCGCCTGCATGATGCAGCCCCAGGTGGAGGAGGCTACCCCCGAGACGGCGCAGCCCGCCACGACGGAAGCCACCGCCGAGACGCCGGACACCCCCGAGACGGCGGTGTCCTTCACGGCCAACACAGCGGGGCTGCCCAACCTGGACGACCCCGAAAACAGCCCGCGGTTCCTCTGCCCGGTGGATTATGAGTATGTCACGGTTTACATGAATGAGGGCCACCGGGGGGATGATCTGGCGGCGGATACGGGTACGCCGGTCTATGCGGCCCAGGACGGGCTGGTGACCTACGCGGCGTACCACCAAAGCTACGGCAACTGTGTGGTTCTGGACCACGGTGCCGGACCGGACGGCAACCTCTGGACCACCCTGTACGCCCACATGGACGATTACACGGTGGAGGCGGGGCAGACCGTCAAGGCCGGCGACCTCATCGGCCATGTGGGGACCACCGGGTATTCCACCGGTCCGCATCTGCATTTTGAGATAACTCTCAACGGCATCGTCACCCAGCCCCGGTATTTTACAGATTACCGGGCGGCGGACAGCAAACCCCTGAATGCCGAAAATGTGCAGATGCTGCGGGAGGAAGCGGAAAACAACGCCGCACTCTACGCCGCGCAGAGCAACTACGACATCCTGCAGGAGCAGCTGGACCAGCTGACGACCCGTCGGGAAGAGATGCAGACCTCCCTGGATACCTTGGACCAGTCGACCTCCGGCACCGAGGCGGAGCGGCGGCAGCAGCGGCAGGATATGGAAGATGCCATCCAGGTCATGGATGAGCAGATCCGTGTGTTGGAGGATCAAATCAACACAGCCCTGCAGCAGGTGGAAGAACAGACTGTCCAGAAACAGCTGAACCAGGAGCAAGCCAAAGAGGACGCCCAGTCCGCCCAGGCCCAGCTCCAGCAGCAGATCGAAGCCGCCCAGTCCTCCGGCAGCACCACCGACCCGGCGCTGCAAGCCGGGGAGGAGGAAGCCCGCCGGAACCTGGAGCAGGCCCAGAGCCAGCTGGACAGCTATCTGGGAACGGGTTCCGCCCGGAACGGATGAGGCAGAAGCAAATTGTCTGATACCTCAAAAATTTGACATTTTTGCCGCCCCGGTATATCCTTGTATAGGATAAGGAGTGGCAAAAATGCAACAGACAAAACAACATACAGTCGCCCGCTGGGGGTCTATCTGCTGGGCATGGTGCTGCTGGGCGTGGGCCTGGGCACCCTGATCTCCATGGTGGGTGTGGGCCGGGCCATCGCCGGGTTCAACTTCCTGTGCAAGCGTCCGCTGCTGCGCGTCACCGGCATGGACCGGCGGTAAAACATACACAAAAAAAAACCGGGAGACACCCCCTTGCGGAGTGTCTCCCGGTTCTGGTTATACGCCCCGGCGGCGCCAGATGCATTCCACCGCATAGCGCACGGCGTCGATGTGGTGGTTGTTCACGTCGGGATACCCGGGCAGCACCTCGCCGGTGCGGGGGTCCCGCTGGTACTCGTACTCGCTGAACTCCGCCGCCGTGGCGGGGCAGCGGGCCGGGTCAATGACGATGGACGCCAGCCCCTGCAGCCATTTCATGCTCTCCCGCACGCTGCCGGGTCCCTTCACGGCCGCCCGGCAGGGCAGACCCGCCGCCCGGTAATCGGCGCAGGATTTCGGCTCGGCGGCATCGGCGGTGAGCAGCCCGCCGTCGTCCCCGCCCACGCCCCGCTCCACCAGCAGTTGGGCGGTGTCCCGGTTGGGGGTGCGGGTGCGGGTCAGCTCGTCAAAGACGATCAGCGTGCGCCGGGCGGCGTCGTAGGTCACGGCGTTGTAGGCCCAGGGGTCGGGGTACCAGCCCCAGTCCACCCCGTGGTACAGCCGGTCAAAGGAGGCAATCTCCTCGTCGGAGACCGCCCGCAGCGAAAGGTTGTCAAACACCGCCGCGCCGCTGCCCACCACCTCGCCGCCGTACTCGTGGCGGTAGGCCTCGGGGTTGGTGTTGCGCAGATGCTCGGCATCCGCCCAGAACCGCTCCCCCAAAAACTGCCGCGGCAGGTCCCGGTAGGTGGAATGGTGCACCAGCTTGCCGGGGCGGGGTTCCAGCACATAGCGGTTGACCCAGCTGCGGGCCATGGCCGGCGGGTTGAAACTTTTCAGGGTCAGCGTCCAGTCGCCGCCCCGCAGGATGCTCTGCTCCACGCTGCGCACCTCCTCCGGCCCGTCGAACTGGTCAAGCTCTTCAAACCAACAAAGTCCCACAGCACCGAACGGTACTTTCAAACTCTTGAGCTTGCCCGCGTCGTCCAGGCCGAAGAAGAGGATCTTCTGGCCGGTGGGCAGATAGGTGCATTCCATGGGGCTGACGGTGCAGCGGAAATACCTCGTACACCCCAGCGCGCCGATGGCCCACACGATCTGGCTGTACACGCTGTTGCGTAGCGTGCCCGCCACCTTGCGCAGCACCACGGCGTGACAGCCGGGATGGCGCAGCAGTTGGTAGACCAGCTCCAGCGAAAGATAGCTGGACTTGCCCGACCCGCGTCCGCCCTTGGCCACCACCTCCTGGACGGTGCCCCGGCGGATGGCCGTGTGTACCGGCCAGAACACCGCCGGAATGACTTTTTTCAACTGTACCCGCACAGTCCTGCCTCCTTTATCCCTCGTCTACAATGACCACCCCCTCTGTGGTCTGGCCTTCGCCCAGCCCCAGGTGCTTGTAGAGCAGTTCCAGCGCCCGCAGTTTGTCGGCCACCTTGATGGCCTGGGCACCCCGCTCCCCACCGGGTTCGGCAAAGGCGATGGCCGCCAGCTCGCCCAGCACCCGTTCCGGCGTGAGCTCATCCACGCATGGCATCCCTCCTTCCGGCCAACCGGCGCCCGCGCACAGGGTACCGGCCGTAGCGTAGCCCCGGTTGTCCCTTTATTTTACTACCATAGGTTGTGAAATACAATGAAGTTTTGGGAAAACCTTGCCGGACAAAATTTTTTTTACCAGGGTGTTGCACCAGCGCCCGGCAGGCGGTACACTGGATACAAAGGGTTCGTTGGCAAACGGCCCCTACCCCATACCGAAAGGAGTTTCCCCATGAAGACAACGCAACCGGAACTCCGCTGGCTGACCGACCCGCGGGTGTTCGCCGTCAACCGGCTGGCGGCCCATTCCGATCATATCTGTTACCGCACGGCGGCGGAGGCCGCCGCCCGCCGCACCAGTCTGCGCCAGAGCCTGGACGGCAGCTGGAAGTTCTGCTGGAGCCCCAACCCCGCCGTCCGCCCGGCGGATTTCTGGCGGGAGGACGCCGACCTGTCGGCCTTCGGCACGATCCAGGTGCCGGGGCACATCGAGCTGCAGGGCTACGGCGAACTGCAGTACACCAACACCCTCTATCCCTGGGACGGCCGGGCCGGCCTGCGCCCGCCGGAGATCGACTGGGACCATGCCCCGGTGGGCAGCTACGTGACGGAATTCACGCTGGACGAGGGGCTGCGGGGCCAGCGGGTCTGTGTCAGCTTCCAGGGCGTGGAGCAGGCTATGTACCTGTGGTGCAACGGCGTCTTTGTGGGCTATGCCGAGGACAGCTTCACTCCGTCGGAGTTTGAGCTCACCGAATGTCTGCGGCCGGGGAGGAACCGCCTCTGCGTGGAGGTACACAAGCGGTGCAGTGCCTCCTGGATCGAGGACCAGGACTTTTTCCGGTTCTCCGGCATCTTCCGGTCGGTCTACCTCTACGCCAAGCCGAAAGTGCACCTGGAAGACCTCTGGCTGCAGACGGGGCTGGAAAAGGACAACCTCACCGGCACGCTGACGCCCCGGGTGAAGCTGGAAGGGCAGACCCAGGGCGCCGCCGTCACGCTGCGCCTCACCGACAGCGAGGGCTATGCCCTCTATGACGGCCCCGTCACGGGGGATACCATCGAACTGCAGGGCATCCAGCCCTGGATCCACACCACCCCCACCCTCTACCACGCCCTGCTGACCGTCACCGACGGGGCAGGCACCGTGCAGGAGGTCGTCCCCTACGACATCGGTTTCCGCCGGTTTGAGATGGTGGACGGCGTCATGCAGCTCAACGGGGAGCGGGTGGTCTTCAACGGGGTGAACCGCCACGAGTGGAGCGCCGAGCGGGGCCGCGCCATCGGGCCCGACGATATGGACGCCGCCATGGCGGTGTTCCGGCACAACAATATCAACGCGGTGCGCACCTGCCACTATCCCAACCAGAGCCGGTGGTACGACCTGTGCGACCGCAACGGCATCTATATGATCGACGAGACCAACCTGGAGAGCCACGGCAGCTGGCAGAAGCTGGGTGCGGTGGAACCCAGCTGGAACGTGCCGGGCAGCCTGCCGGAGTGGAAGGACTGCGTGGTGGACCGTGCCCGCAGCATGTTTGAGCGGGACAAGAACCACACGGCCATCCTGATCTGGTCCTGCGGCAACGAGAGCTACGCCGGGGAGGACATCCTGGCCATGTCCCGGTTCTTCCACGAGCAGGACCCCGGGCGGCTGGTGCACTACGAGGGCGTTTTCCACAACCGCGCCTTTGATGAGATCAGCGACATGGAGAGCCGGATGTACGAAAAGCCCTGGAACATCCGGGAGTATCTGGAATCCAAGCCCGCCAAGCCTTTCATTCTCTGCGAGTACATGCACGATATGGGCAACAGCCTGGGCGGCATGGAGAGTTACATCCGCCTGGCGGAGGAGTACCCTCAGTACCAGGGCGGTTTCATCTGGGACTATATGGACCAGGCCCTCTGGCACACCGACGCCCTGGGACGGCGGGTGCTGGGCTACGGCGGTGACTTCGGCGAGCGCACCACCGACTACAACTTCAGCGGCAACGGCATCGTCTACGCCGACGGCGCCGAGAAGCCCGCCATGGAGGAAGTCCGCTACTGGTACTCTGGCGCCTCCGACCGGGCGGCCCACGATGCCCGCAACGCCGCGGCGGCCAAGGCGGCGGATGAGGCGCTGGCGGCGGCCTGGCAGGCCCGTGGCGTCAGTCCCCTCACCGTCACCGAGGGGGACGGCAACCTGGGCGTACGGGGTGAGGGCTTCGAGATCCTCTTCTCCTACACGGAAGGCGGTCCCGCCTCCCTGCGGCTGGGCGACACCGAATGGCTGTGGCGCGCCCCGCGCCCGGCGGTCTGGCGGGCTGCCACCGACAATGACCGCGGCTGCGGCTTCCCCCAGCGCAGCGGCGCCTGGCTGGCGGCGGACGCGCTGTCCCGCAGCGGCAAGCCGGAAGTGGTGGTGGAATCCCCCGACCGGGTGACGGTCTCCTACCGGTTCGACCTGGTGGGGGTGCCGGGCGCCCAGGCGATTTTGACCTACACGGTGACCGGCCAGGGTGCTCTCGAGGTGGAAGCCACCTACCACGGCACGGCCCAGGCCCCCGAACTGCCCTGCTTCGGCGTGCAGTTCCAGACGGCGGCCCCGGTGGCCGCCACCCGTTGGACCGGCCTTTCGGGGGAGACCTACCCCGACCGGTACAAGGGTGCCTCGTTCGGCTGCTTTGAGGAAGTGCCCCACATCGAACCCCACCTGGTGCCCCAGACCTGCGGACTGCACTGGCAGACCCGGCAGGCGGTGCTCCAGCAGCGGGATGCCCGGGGCTGCACCACCGCGTCGCTGACGCTGGAAAGCTGCGGCGAACCCTTCGGCTTCAGCGCCCTGCCCAACACGGCGGAGGAACTGGAAGCGGCCCAGCATCCCTGCGAGCTGCCTGATACCGGCCGCACCAGCGTGACGGTGCTGGGCGCCTGCCGGGGCGTGGGCGGCATCGACAGCTGGGGCACCGACGTGGAGGACGCCTACCGGCTGGACGGCAGCAAGGACTACGCAGTCCGGTTCCGCATCCTGCTGCGCTGAAAAACACGATACAGACACAAAAGGAGCGCACCCCGCGGGGTGCGCTCCTTTTTGTATAGAGAATGGCGGTGAATCAGTCTTCTTCGGTGTGCAGGAACCAGGCGAAGCCGTAGGGGTAGAGTTCCACATCCCGCAGGTCCTCCCGGTGGCCGCCGTACATCAGCTCGTCGTAGGGACCCTTCTCCCCGGAGGCGACATGCAGAAATTCCGGGCTGAAGTTAAAGAAGGCGATGAGCTTGTGGCCCTTGTACCAGCGGCCCACGCCCAGCACGTGGTTGCTGCCGGTGTCGAAGGTCCACACATCGGCCCTGGCGTCAAAGGCGGGCTCCCCGGCGCGGATGGTCTCCAGCCGGCGCAGTCCCTCGAACTGCTTGCCCTGGCGGGTGGCGGGGTCGTGGCGCAGCTCGGCCAGATCCCAACGGAAGTTGCCCCGGTGGAGGTAACGGCTGTCGTCCCATTTTTCGGGGTCGTCGTGGTAGGTGTAGTCGTTGAGCTGGCCGATCTCGTCGCCGCTGTAGAGCACCGGGATGCCGCTCTGCACCAGCATCCAGGCGTGGAGCATCAGGTCACAGGCGATGGCCCGCTCCATCTTGAAGGGGTCCTGCTCCTGCTCGGCCACCTCCACGCCGCACAGCGAGGCGGTGGTGCCGCACAGCCGGGCGTCGCCCAGGGTGGGGTCATCGTTGTACAGCTCACCGCGGCTGTCGCTGCCCGGCCATTTGCCGGTGAACCAGTCGTTGAGGTACTTCTTGTGGGCCACCTCGTCGGTGCCGAACCGGGCACCCAGCCAGGGGTAATCCAGGCCCCAGCCGATGTCGTCGTGGCAGCGCAGATAGTTGAGGAAGAGGAAATCCTTGGGCAGGGCGCAGACGGTGTCCATCTGGTGGCGCAGCAGCGAGACATCCGCCGTGGCCAGGGAATTCCAGGTGGTGGCCATGGTGGTGACGTTGTAGAGCATGTGGCATTCCGGCTTCTCCGGCGTGCCGAAGTAGGGCACCACCTTGGCGGGCTCCATGACCACCTCGCCCAACAGCAGCACGCTGGGGCAGACGATCTCGCAGACCATCCGCATCATCCGCACCAGGGTATGTACCTGGGGCAGGTTGCGGCAGGAGGTGCCCAGTTCCTTCCAGATGTAGGGCACCGCGTCCAGCCGGATGACATCAATGCCCCGGTTGGTCAGGTAGAGCAGGTTTTCCGTCATGTCGTTGAACACCACGGGGTTGGCGTAGTTCAGGTCCCACTGGTAGGGGTAGAAGTTGGTCATCACCACCTGCTGGCAGTCCTCCAGCCAGGTGAAGCTGCCCGGCGCCGTGGTGGGGAACACCTGGGGCACCGTCTTCTCAAACTCGTTGGGAATGTCCCAGTTGTCATAGAAGAAGTAGCGGTCCCGGTAGCCCGGCACCCCGGCCCGGGCTTTTTTGGCCCACTCGTGGTCCTCGCTGGTGTGGTTCATCACAAAGTCCAGGCAGAGGCTCATCCCCTTCTCCCGGCAGGCGTCGGCCAGGTGCTCCAGGTCCTCCATGGTGCCCAGCTCCGGCTCCACCGTGCGGAAATCCGCCACGGCGTAGCCGCCGTCGCTGCGGCCCTTGGGGCTTTGCAGCAGCGGCATCAGGTGCAGGTAGTTGACGCCGCACTCCTGGATGTAGGGCAGCTTCTCCTCCACACCCTTCAGGGTGCCGGCAAAAGCATTGGTATACATCATCATGCCCAGCAGATCCCGGCGGCGGTACCAGTCAGGGTTGGCCTCCCGGGCGGCGTCCTGGGCCCGCAGGGCCGGTTTGCGGTCCGCCCAGGCCCGGCGCAGCATCTCCACGCAGTAGTCAAAGGCCTGCATGTCGCCGTGGTACAGCTCACAGTACAGCCATTTCAGTTCGTCGTAGTGGCGGGCCAGACGGCGCTCGAAGTCGGCGTTGTCCCGGGCTGCGGCAGCCGGCGCGGCCTTCAGGGCCTCCTTCTTGGGCGCGGCCTTCAGCTTCTCCGGCTGGGGGGCAGCCTTCAGGGCTTCCTTCTTGGGGGCGGCTTTCAGCTTTTCCGGCTGGGGTGCGGCTTTCAGGGCCTCCTTCTTGGGGGCGGCCTTCAGCTTTTCCGGCTGGGGTGCGGCCTTCAGGGCTTCCTGCTTGGGAGCAGCCTTCAGCTTCTCCGGCTGGGGTGCGGCCTTCAGGGCTTCCTGCTTGGGAGCAGCCTTCAGCTTTTCCGGCTGGGGCGCAGCTTTCAGGGCCTCTTTTTTGGGGGCCGCTTTCAGGGCGGGCTGGGTTTCGGTTTTGGCAGGCTCCGGCCGGGCCGGGGCATTTTTTTTCTTCCGGTTGGATTTCATACAGGATGCCTCCTTCAATCACACACGTACCAGATGGAGCTGCACACTGGGGAAGTCTCCCGCCAGCTGGGGCAGGGTATATCCGGCATACATCAGGGTGCTGCCGCTGTAGACAGCGCCCAGCAAACGGTCGGTGACGGCGTCGCTGCGCTCCGGCGTGGCGGTGGTGCCGTAGAGATGCAGGCTTTCCACCCGGTAGAGAGCGTCCTCCTCCAGACCCCGCAGGCAGATGTGCAGCGGGCGGGCGTTGGCCTCCGGGTGGGTCAGCACCAGGCTGACCAGGGATTCCTTATGGGTGACGGTCTGCCAGGCGGTGTAGCGCGGTTCCCGGGCGGGGTCGCTCAGGCGGTAGTACCGGCCGTTCTGCACCACGTCGTACAGCTTTTTGAAGGTCTCGATCTGCTGGCGGACCTGCTGGCATTCCTCTTCGCTGAGCTTGCCCAGGTCCAGCTCATAGCCGAAGGTGCCGCTCATGGCCACCACGGCGCGGGTCCACAGCGGGGTGGTGCGGCCGGTCTGGTGGTTGGGGCAGGCCGACACATGGGCGCCCATGGCCGATACCGGATACCCGAAGGAGGTGCCGTGCTGGATGGTCAGCCGCTCGATGGCGTCGGTGTCGTCGCTGCACCAGATCTGGGGGAAGTAGGCCAGCATGCCGGCGTCAAAGCGGCCGCCGCCGCCGGCGCAGCCCTCGAAGAGCACGTCGGGGAAGGCGGTGGTCAGCCGGTCCAGCAGCCGGTAGACGCCCAGCATGTAGCGGTGGGCCACCTCGCCCTGGCGTTCGGGGGGCAGGGCCCGGCTGTAAACGTCCGACATGTTGCGGTTCATGTCCCACTTGATGTATTCGATGTGGTGGTTGCGCAAAAGGTCGCTGAGCACATCGGTGAGGTAGTCCACCACCTCGTCCCGGCCGAAGTCCAGCACCAGCTGGTTGCGGCCCATGGCGGGGTCGCGGCCGGGCAGCGTCAGGGCCCAGTCGTGGTGGGCGCGGTAGAGGTCGGAATCCTCGCTGATCATCTCGGGTTCGATCCACAGGCCGAACTTCATGCCCAGGGCGTTGACCCGCTCAATCAGCGGGTCCAGACCGCCGGGCAGCTTCTTCTCGTTGACGTACCAGTCGCCCAGGCCGCTGTTGTCGTCGTCCCGCTTGCCGAACCAGCCGTCGTCCAGCACCATCATCTCCACGCCCAGGCTGGCGGCCTTCTCGGCGATCTGGCAGATGGTGTCGGTGGTGAACTGGAAGTAGGTGGCCTCCCAGTTGTTGATGAGCACCGGGCGGCGGGTATAGCGGAAGGGACTGCGGCAGATGTTGCGGCGGATAAACTGCTGGTAATGCTGGGACAGGGCGGTCAGGCCGTCGGGGGCGCAGGCCAGCAGTACCTCGGGGGTGGTGAAGGCGGCGCCGGGGTCCAGCTTCCAGCTGAACCGTTCGTCGTGGATGCCCGAGACAATGCGGGTGGAACCGTTCTGGTCCACCTCGATGTCGGTGCGGTGGCTGCCAGAATAGACCAGCATGACGCCGTAGCACAGCCCGGCGGTCTCGGTGGCGTCCCGGTCACAGAGGATGACGAAGGGGTTGTGGTGGTGGCTGGAGGCGCCGCGGGTGGAGGAAACGGTCTGGATGGCGTTGGCCAGCGGGGTGCGCTGCATCTGGCGTTCCATGGCGTGACGGCCGTGGAAGTGGATCAGGTCCCACTGGCCGAAGGGCAGGTCCAGGCAGAGGGAGGCAGCCTTTTCCAGCCGCAGCGTGTGGGTGCCGTTGTTGCGCAGCCGCGCCGCCCGGGTGATGATATCCTGGTCGGCGAAGACGCCGTAGTAGAGGTCCAGTTCCAGCCCGGTGACGAAATCCCGCAGGGTGACGATCAGCGTTTCGGCGTCGCCGTCCTCCTCGTGGGCGCAGGGCAGGCCCTCCAGGGCATACTTGCCGCTCTCGATGCGGTGGGACACATAGACAAAGTCGGCACCGGCGGCACCGGTCTCGTCCCGCACCACCACACAGGACAGCCGGAAATCTCCCACATTGCAGCCGGTGTACTCCTGGGGGAGCACGTCGGGGGAGACGCCGCGCTGCCGGCGGCAGGCGTAGTAATCGGGGGAGAAGCCGTGGTCGGCGGGGGGATACAGGGCGGAAAGATCGCCCTGGCCGATGCGGCGGCCGTAGTACAGGTGCAGAAGATGCCCCCGCTCGTCCACCTGCATGTGGTAGCTGGTGCGGGCGGTCTCCAGCGTGAAGACGCCTGTGTCGGTATGGTATTGAATGCCCATAAAAGGACCTCCTGAAAAATTATATAGTACAGTGTCGGAGCAGGACGGTGGAAAACTCCGGACACACTGTTTTCCCAATAAGCAGCAGCAGGCGGGCGGACCGGAACTGCCGGTCGTCCGCCTGCTGCTGGAATGCCTGGATTCAGGCTGTATGATGCGATGGTACGGCTTATTTGCCGCCGGTCATCGCGATGCCCTGGATGAACTGTTTCTGGAACAGCAGATACAGGATGACCATGGGGATCATGGCCAGCAGGCTGCCGGCCATCAGGACCGGGAAGTTGGTGGTGTACTGGCCGTTCAGGGTGGACAGGCCGGCGGAAAGGGTCATCATGTTCAGGTCGGTGTTGCAGATCAGCGGCCACATCAGGTCGGAGTAGGCGAACACCGCGGTGAAGATGGCCAGGGCGGCGCAGCTGGAACCGGTGAGGGGGAACATGACCTTGGTGAAGGTCTGCCACTTGTTGCAGCCGTCCAGATAGGCGGCCTCGGCGATTTCATTGGGGATGCCCAGGTAGGTCTGCCGCAAAAAGAAGGTGCCGAAGGCGGAGACCAGGCCGGGGAAGACCAGCGCGAAGATGGTGTTGGTCAGGCCCATGCGGGCGAGCATCAGGTACTGGGGGGTGATGAAGATCTGGCTGGGCAGCATCATCTGGATCAGCACGATGCTGAACAGCAGGTTCTTGCAGGGGAACTGCAGTTTGGCGAAGGCATAGCCGGCCATGGAGCTGAACAGCACGGCGCAGACCACCCGGAAGACGATGAGCAGCCCGGTGTTGACGTAGAGGTTCAGGAAGGGAAGGCTCGCCAGGGCGGTGACGAAGTTGTCGAAGTTCCACTGGGCGGGCAGGATCTGGGGCGGAATGGCCATCGACTCGGCCTGGGTCTTGAAGCTGGTCAGGAGCATCCACACGAAGGGGAAGATCATGAGGATGCTGCCCAGCACCAGAACCACATAGGTCAGCGTGGTGGTCAGCCGCTTGCTGCTTTTCATACTGGTATTCATACTTTACACCTCGTAATTGACCCACTTTTTCTGGCCCCAGAACTGGATGAGGGTGACCACACCGATCAGCAGAACGGTCCAGACGACGATGGCGGACGCATAGCCCTTGTCGCCGGCGATGAAGCTCTGGCGGTAGAACAGGGACATCAGGCTCTGTGCGTCGTTGAGGGCGGGGTTGGCGTCGTCCACCATCATGTAGATCAGGTCGAAGACCTTCAGGGAGGACATCAGACGCATGATCATGACCACGAACAGGGTGGGCGAGACCATCGGCAGCGTGATGGAGAAGAACTGCTTGACCTTGGACGCGCCGTCCAGGTCGGCAGCCTCGTACAGCGTAGCCGACACATTCTGCAGGCCAGCCAGGAGCAGCACGGCGTCATAGCCGATGTTGGACCAGATCTGGACCACAGCGCAGGTGAAAAGTACGAAGCGGGAGTCGGTCAGCCAACCGACATTGGCGCCCAGTACCGAATTAATAATACCATATTGTGTGTTAAAAATCCACTTCCAGACCATGGCAACGGCGGCGGGGGCCACCACCATGGGCAGGAAGAAGATGGCGCGGAAGGTGGTGCGGCCGCGGATCTTGCTGTTGAGCAGCACGGCCACGATGAGCGCCAGGAAGATACCCACCGGCACCGTCAGGATGCAGAACAGGATGGTGTTCCAGGTAGCCTTCCAGAATTCGGCGTTCTGGAACATTTCCACGTAGTTGTCGATGCCCTCAAACTCGAACATGCCGAAGGGCAGCGACTTGGAAAAGCTCATGTAGATGGCCTGGATAAAGGGCCAGATATTCAGAACCAGCAATCCGATGATGGTGGGCGCCACCATGATGAGGCCCCACTTGGCACCGTCGCGGGCAAGCTTGGACGTATTTTGCATTACGCATCCTCCTCCGGGTAGTATTCGGCGCTGGCCTCATCCACGATCTGCTGCATGGTCTGCAGACCGGTGTCGATGTCCATCTGGCCGGTGTAGATCTTCAGCAGCGTGTCGCTGACCGGGGTCTTCCACTCGGGGCGGGCGGCGTTGTTGACGCTCTGGACGCAGTAGTCGAACATGTCGATGAAGGGCTGCACGTCGATGGGGTATTCGTCAAAGACGCCCACCCAGGTTTCCTCCAGGCCTTCGTAGGCGGGGATGGCGGCGCCGCTCTCGCCCTGGATGCGCTGGCCTTCCTCGCTGCCGAAGAACTTCAGCACGTCCTTGACGATGTCCAGGTGCTTGTTGGTGGCGCTGGTGGCGTAGCTCAGGCCGTTGGAGATGGTGGCCCGGCCGTCGCCGTTCATGGGATTGGGGCACTTGGGCAGCACGGCCACATCCCACTTGCCCACCATCTCGGGGTAGTTCTGCAGCTCGCTGAGGATGTTCCAGTCGCCCTCAAAGAACATGGCGCCCTTCTCGGAGAAGAAGGCCGTGCCGGGAGCCGTCTCGGCGAAGTAGTTCTGGTCGGGGCACCAGTCGTTCTTCTGCAGGTTGATGTAGAACTCCATGCCCATCTTGGTGGCGGGGTCGGTGAAGTTGGCACGGGTCTTGTCCTCGGTCAGGATGCTGCCGCCCGCCTGGTACACGAAGTTCCAGTAGCCCAGCTGGTCGTCGCCGTAGGCCATGTAGCCGTACTTGCCGGTGGCGTCGTAGATCTTCTGGGAGGCCTCGCACAGGTCATCCCAGGTCCAGCTCTCGTCGGGGTAGGCCACACCCGCGGCGTCAAACATCTCCTTGTTGTACACCAGGCCCACGGTGTCCTTGTCCTTCGGCACGGCGTAGAGCTTGCCGTCCGAACCGCTGGCGTTGGCCAGCGAAATGTCGGAAAAATGCTCGGTTTCCACAATGTCGGAGCAGTCCGCCAGCTTGCCGTAGTCGGCATACTTCAGGATCTCGTTGGTGTGCATCCAGAAGATGTCCGGCATCTGGTTGGAGATGGCGGCCGCTTCCAGCTTGGTCCAGTACTCGTCCCAGCTGGTGACCTGCATTTCGATGTGCACGTTGGGGTGCTGCGCCGTGTAGGCATCGCACATGGCCTGCATACCGTCGCGCTGCGCCACGTCCCAGATCTGGAATGTCAGGTTCACCGTGCCGTCGGCACTGTCCGATCCGCAGGCGGTCAGTCCGGTGGCTAATCCGGCAGTCAGGCAGGTGGCCATCAACCCGGCAACCAGCTTCCGTTTGATGTTCATAAGATGTTTTCCTCCTGTTGTTGGTTTGCAGTGGTTCGCTGCCGCCCGGCCGGTCCGGCAGTGGGAGAACGGGGGTTTCGCCAATTTGATGAAACTTCGTGGGAAAATTTGTGCAATGTGCACTATGCACAAAATCTTTCCTGAATCAGCGGCTTTATTATACAATTTGCGCATCCTCCCGTGAATATCATGCTGCCACTTTTTATATCTCAATTTGTAGGATTTCTATGATTTTTATTGAAGTATAGACGCATTATGGTATATAATAAGAAAAAACAGCAGGGGAGGCCGTTGTATGGTCCGTCAGAAGGATGTCAAGACCGAAAACAAGCTCAAATTTCATGTGTTCCAGGACGAACGGTTTGTGGATCTGACCATCTACCAGTACGGGTGGGAGCGCACCGAGCCGCTGCATGCCTACGGCCCCCACAAACGGGAACACTACCTGTTCCACTATGTGATCGCGGGGCGGGGGACGCTGTATGCCAACGACCAGGCCTACCCCATCGAGGCGGGGCACGGCTTCCTGATCGTGCCGGACCAGACCACCACCTACATGGCGGATGAGAAAGACCCCTGGGAGTATACCTGGATCGAGATCGACGGCCTGCGGGTGAGTGAAAGCCTGAGCCTGGCGGGGCTGAGCCAGGCCCGGCCGGTCTACACGCCCCAGAACCGGGAGGCGGGCCGGGCGCTGCAGGACCAGATGCTCTACATCGTCAACCATCCCGAGGACAGTCCCGTGCGGCAGATCGGGGAGTGCTTTTTGTTCCTCGACCAGCTGGTGCAGTCCTCGGCGGCCAGGCGGGCGCCCAGCCAGCGCCGTCTGCGGGACTTTTACATGAAGGAGGCGCTCTCCTTTATTGAACAGAATTACCAGCGGGATATCTCCATCGAGGAGATCGCCGCCTTCTGCGGACTGAACCGCAGCTATTTCGGCAAGGTGTTCCGGGATTCCATGGGGGAGAGCCCCCAGGCCTTCCTGCTGCACTACCGGATGGCCCGGGCAGCCCAGATGCTCAAGGAGACCGCCTTGCCCATCGGCACCATCAGCGCCATGGTGGGCTACGCCAACCAGCTGCACTTTTCCCGGGCGTTCAAGGCGGTGCACGGCGTGGCGCCCCGCAGCTACCGCCAGACCCATTTTATCCGGGAACCCGGCCCGGCGGAGAAAATCGGCATTTGACAGCGCCGCCCATTTCGTTTATGCTGATGGCAGGAGGAAAACGGCCATGGAATTTTCGCAATACTTTCCCGTATGGGATAAACTGATCCCCGACCAGCAGCGGATGCTGGCGGATAACGCCACGCTGCGCACCGTACCCAAGGGCACGGTGGTGCACAACGGTTCGGCGGACTGCATCGGGTTTTTGCTGGTGCGCACCGGCCAGTTGCGGGTGTACATCCTGTCCGACGAGGGGCGGGAGGTGACGCTCTACCGGCAGTTTCCCCGGGATCTCTGTGTGATGTCGGCTTCCTGCATGCTGCGGGGGCTGCAGTACGATGTGACGGTGGAGGCCGAGAAGGACACGGAATTCTGGCAGATTCCGGCCCGGGCCTACAAGGAACTGATGGAGGCGTCGGCGCCGGTGGCCAACTACACCAACGAGGTGATGGCCTCCCACTTTTCCGATGTGATGTGGCTCATCGAGCAGATCCTGTGGAAAAGTTTTGACAAGCGGCTGGCGGCCTTCCTGCTGGAGGAGAGCGCCCTGGAGGACAGCCCCACCCTGAAGACCACCCACGAGACCATCGGCCACCATCTGGGTTCCCCCCGGGAGGTGGTGACCCGGATGCTGCGGTATTTCCAGGACGAGGGCCTGGTGAAGCTGTCCCGGGGCAGCGTGACCCTGGTGGACACCGCCCGGCTGCAGGCGATGGCCGGGGACTGAACCAAAAAAGACCGCCGACGGAACAATCCGTCGGCGGTTTTGGTATTGGGGTTATCGTTCCACCGGGCCGTGGTAGCTGATGATGCCGCCAATGTTGGTGACCCGGGTGTAGCCGCTGCCCTGCAGCAGGCGGGCGGCCTGACCCGACCGGGCGCCGCTGCGGCAGTAGAGGAAGAGGGGGGTGTCCCTGGCGGGGGCCACGGCGTCGATGCCGTCCAGCGCCTGGAGGGGCAGGTTCCGGGCGCCGGGAATGTGGCCCTCGGCGTACTCGGCGGGGGTGCGCACATCCAGCAGCAGGGCGCCGGGGGTCTGGCGGCACTGCTCCACACCGCCGTCAATGTCCGGCCCGCGCAGGAAGTCCAGGAATCCCATGGTTCAGCCCTCCTGGACCAGCGCCAGGATCTGGTTCTTGGGCCGCGCGCCCACGGTGCGCTGGGTGACCTGGCCGTTCTTCACCACCATCAGGGTGGGGATGCTCATGACCTGGAACTGGCTGGCCAGCTCGGGCTGCTCATCCACGTTGATCTTGCCCACCTTGATCTCGGGATGCTCGGCGGCGATCTCATCCACCAGAGGGCTCACCATGCGGCAGGGGCCGCACCAGCTGGCCCAGAAGTCCACCAGCACCGGGCGATCGGAATTCAGCACTTCGTTGACGAAATTTTCTTTGGTAATATGCAGCACAGACATTGTTTTGTCCTCCTTTGGTGTCTTGTTTGTTTTGTTGTGGCTATAGTATACCCCGTCCGGCCCGGCTTTTCTGTGATGAGGTCACCAAAGGCGCCTCCCCTTGACGGAAAAGCCTTTCCCGTACTATAATAGTTCAGTCAGCATTGCCCGGGTGTGGCGAAGCTTGGTATCGCGCCTGGTTTGGGACCAGGAGATTTCGCAGGTTCGAATCCTGTCACCCGGACTGGTACAAGTCGCATGGCCGCCGTTTTGGGGGCTGTGCGGCTTTTCTTTTTTGGAAAAAGTCGGATTTTGGTACAACTCCGATACAAAGGGGTGTCATACTGAAGGCAAGAACCTATCGGAGAAGGAGGAACTGTCCCATGAAACGATCCCTGCTCACCCTGCTGGCCCTGGCTTTCTGCCTGTCCGCCTGCGCCCCGGCGGCCCCTGCCCCGCAAAGCGAAGCGCCCGCTGCCGTCACCACTGAAACAGCCCCGGCGGAGGAATCCGGCCAGATGGCTGCAGCCGCCTCCGCCGGAAACATCCGTGGCAACGGAGATCTGCAGCAGGACGGCGCGCTGCGCTACAGCATCGGCTACACCGACCCTTCGGAGGGGGAACAGAAGTTCCGGGTGCTGGTGCTGGACTGTGACACCGGCAAGCAGACCAGTCTGTACACGCTGGAGGAACCGGCCCAGACGGTGAGCAAACCCTTTGTGGTGAACGGTACGGTCTACGTCTTTGCCGACCAGACGATGTATCAGATCCCCGCGGCGGGGGGCGAAGCCCGGAAAGTGGATCTTTCGGCGTTCTTCTACCCCACCAGCATGGACGACACCGCCGGATACAGCTTTTCCTATGATGATTCGGTGAACAACTTCCTCTGTGCCCGTCTGGACCTGCAGACCGGGGAACTCAGCCAGGTGAATCTGCCGGCCCAGACCCAGGAGATCTGGGCGTTGAATGAGCCGCGGATCTTCCTCTGCCACCTGGTCACCGAGGCCCCGCTGCCCAGCGTGGAGGAGGAGGAGATCTATGCCGCCGCCATGCAGAACGCCATCAGCGAATACGGCTGGTATGACCTGGCGACCGGGGATTTCCAGAAGGTGGCGGAAGAACCCTACTACGGCGCCGAGCAGTCCGACGGTACCAAGCGCCGGCGGGAGTTCAAGGGCCTGGCCGGGGGGCGGCTCTATTTTGTCTGGCGGATGGTGGATGAAGAGAGCGTGACCCGGAGTGCTGGCATTGAATCCTGCGCCCTGGACGGCACCGATTGGCAGCCCGTGACCGACCTGCCCGCGGGCAGCGATGCGGTGTGGACGCTGGAACAGAACGACGCCCTGCGCTGGATCGTGGGCGAAAACAACGGCTTTTGGGTGTATGATGTGGCGGACGGCCAGACCTATACCGATTGTGCGGTCAGCCAGACGGACGGCTGGGTCTACGCCCTGACCGGCAATGACCGGGTGCTGTTCAGCCTGGACCCCGATCTGTACGGCGATCAATACCCCGGCGGCTATGCCATGGAGGATATGGACGATTTCCTGGCCGGCCGTACCGACTGGATGCCGCTGGAACTCTGCGGGGAACAGACCGGGGCGGGAACGATCTGAGAAAGGAACGGCGTATGAAAAAGAAAATTTCTTTGCCGGTACTGCTTTCCCTGGCCCTCTGCCTGTCCGCCTGCGCCCCGGCGGCCTCCGCCCCGCAGAGCGAAGCGCCCGCCCGGGCCACCGCCGAGGCGGCCACGGCCCAGGCCACGGCGGAGACTGCCCTGGTGCAGGGGACCCTCTGCAACATCGAGGACTGCGAAAACACCGGCAAAGCCCTCTATCAGTGGCAGGTGGAAGCCCAGGCGGATGGCACCACGCTGGGCAACCTGGTGGAGCTGGACTATGCCACGGCCCGGCAGCGCCGGGTGCTGGACACCGGGATGCCCTCCTACCGGCTGGGCAGCTGCTTTGCCCGGGGGAATACCATCTATTACACCACCTTTGAGGAGGATGGCCGCACGCTGCACAGCATTGACCGGGCGAGCGGCACCGAAAAAACCATGCCGGTGGTGGACGGCTATGGCGTGGGATTTATAGATGACCGGGCCCTTTACCTGTTTGTGCAGCGGTCATGGGGCTATGCGTCCATGCAGCGGGTGGACCTGGAGACCGGCACGGCCCAGACCATTCCGATGCCGGCCCAGACCATCCGGGTCTGCGACGGGGCGGAGGGACGTTTTCTCATCACCCGGCTGATCGGCGAGGTATCGCTGTCCTCCCTGCAGGACGAGGAACAGCGGGCCGCGGCGCTGCAGACCGCCACGGCGGAATACGCCTGGTGGGACCCCGACGACGGCTCGGTGGAGCCGCTTTTTCAGGAACCCTATACCGGCGAACTGCCGCAGAGCGGCTGGCCCCGGGAGCGGGTCTACCTGGGCAAGGCGGACGGAATGTTCTATTTTTACCGGGCGGAGTGGACCGAAACCACCCAGGAGAACTGTCGGGTGGAGCGCTGCGCCCCGGACGGCAGCGGCGCCGAGACGGTGCTGACCATGGAGGACGGCCAGGGCCTGCCCGGCGTGTTGCGGTCAGAAGGGGAGATCCGCTGGCTGGTCCAGGGCAGCGGCAACGGTGTGGTGGTCTACCAGCCCGCCGACGGCAGCACCCGGCATGTGGAGAACCCCTCGGGCGGGGACACACCCTGGCCCCTGGCGCTGACCGACGACGGCCGGCTGCTGCTGTACAACTTCTACGCCGCCCACCCGGAGGATTCCATCTACTGTCTGGTGCGGCAGGAGGACTACCTGGCAAGCAATTTCACCGGCACCAAAGTGGCCCCGGTGACGGAAGAAACAGGGGAGGCGTAGAACAATGAAACGATTTTTGGCTGTGTTATTGGGACTGGCGGTGAGCCTGACTGCCTGCGCCCCGGCGGCGTCCGAAACCACCAGCGAAGCCCCGGCCACGGTGGAAACCGCCCCGGCGGAAGCCGCGGAGGAACCTTCTGTGCTGCCGGTGGGCAACCTGACAATATGCGGCTATGCCCGGGAGGGGGAAGGCTGCTACTATTGCAATGGCATCTGGGGCGACCCGGCCTCGGGGGAGGCAAAGTGGGCGCTTTTCCGGCTGGACTATGCCACCGGGCAGCGGCAGCTGCTGCAGACCTTCGGCCCGTACGACGGCGGCATAAGCCCTTCCGAGCCCTTTGTGGGCGGTGGCAGGGTGTACTGTACCGTGGAAAGTGAAATCTACAGCCTGTCTCCCGATGGCAGCGAGAAACAGGTGGTCTCCACGCAGAAACCTGTGAACTGGATGTTCAGCGACGGAGAAGCTTGTTATTGGGTGGAAGGCAACGCCTTCAACAATGCGCCCCGGCCGCAGGTGAAGCGCACCGACCTGCAGACGGGGGTGGAGACCAGCTGGGAACTGCCTGCCATGTATCTGTTGGCGGCGCACGACAGCCGGGGCAGCCGGGTACTGGCTTCCCGCTGCATCACCGAGCAGCCCCTGCCGTCCACGGAGGAGGCTGAACTTTTCAACGCTGTGCTGCAGAATGCCACGATGGAATACGGTTGGATCGATCTTGTCACCGGGGACTGGCAGGGCATTGTCAGCTGTCCCTACGCCCGGCAGCAGAGCAATACCGAAGGCCAGACGGAGCAATGGTCCTACGAGGGCATGAACGGGGATACCCTGTACTTCCGGCGGATGGTGGTTGACGGGGGAGGCAACACCCTGTCCACCACGCTGGAGCGCTGCGCCCTGGACGGCAGTGGTATGACCGAGGTGGCGAAGCTGCAATCGGACCGCAGCATCTACCCGGTCTGCCGCGGGGCCGATCTGGCCTGGCTGATGGACTACGCCTATACGGGTACAGCCACCATCTACAATTTAGAAAACGGCACAACCTACGAAAACATTCCGCTGCAGCCCACGGATTCCGGCTGGCCCCTGGCGCTGACGGCTGACGGCCGGGTGCTGGTGATCGACCACTACAACCAGTGGGGCGAAGGCACCTACGCCATCCTGGACGCCGACGACTACCTGGCCGGTTCCCGGGACTGGACGGTTTTCACCGACGCCGAAAACTGAAAACAGCACCCCCGGCCATCCGGCCGGGGGTGCTGCTGCATTTATGGTTTTGTCGTCATCGGCGGCGCGGCCGCTGATGACGAACCTCCTCTTTGATTGCTTAAAGGAACAATCAGCCCTTGCTCTTCTTGCTGGCGGCCTTCATGCGCAGGTCATGGTCCAGGATCCGCTTGCGGATGCGCAGATTCTCGGGGGTGACTTCCAGCAGTTCGTCGGGGGCCAGGAATTCCAGGCAGCCCTCCAGGCTGAACTTGCTCACCGGCACCAGACGCAGGGCGTCGTCGCTGCCGGAGGCACGGGTGTTGGTCAGGTGCTTGGTCTTGCAGACGTTGACCGTGATGTCTTCGCCCGTGGGAGTGTAGCCAACGACCTCGCCGGCATAGACCTTCTCGCCGGCGTTGACCAGCAGCGTGCCGCGCTGCTGGGCGTTGAACAGGCCGTAGGTCACGGCGTCGCCGGTCTCGAAGCTGATCAGGGAGCCGGTGGAACGGGTCTGGATATCGCCGCACCACTCTTCGTAACCGTCGAAGATGGTGTTCATGATGCCTTCACCGTGGGTATCGGTGAGGAACTGGCTGCGGTAACCGAACAGACCGCGGCTGGGCATACGGAACTCCAGACGGGAACGGCTGTTCATCATCTGCATGTTCATCAGAATACCCTTGCGTGCGCCCAGCGCCGTCATGACGGCGCCCTGGTAGGTCTCGGGCACGTCGATAACAACCCGCTCCATGGGTTCCATCGTCTTGCCGTTCTCCTCGTGGGTCAGCACGTGCGGGGGAGAAACCTGCAGCTCATAGCCTTCGCGGCGCATCGTCTCAATGAGGATGGACAGATGCATCTCGCCGCGGCCCATGACCCGGAAGGAATCGTTGGTGGCGGAATCCTCCACCTTCAGGGCCACGTCCTTCAGCAGTTCGCGCTGCAGACGGTCGCGGATCTGGCGGGAGGTGACGTACTTGCCCTCCTTGCCGGCGAAGGGAGAATCGTTCACCGAGAAGGTCATCTCCACGGTGGGGTCGTTGATCTTCACGAAGGGCAGCGGCTGCACCTTGCTGGGATCGCACACCGTGTTGCCGATGGTGATGTCGGGCAGACCCGCAAAGGCGACGATGTCACCGGCGGAAGCCTGCTCGATGGGCTCACGGCCGTTGGCCTTGAAGTCGAACAGCTTGGTGATGCGGCCGGTCATGTGCACGTCGGGGTTGTGCCAGTCGCAGACCTGCACGGGAGAACCCACCTTGATGACGCCGTTCTGCACGCGGCCCACGCCCATGCGGCCCACGAACTCGTTGTAGTCCACACTGGACACCAGCATCTGCAGGGGCTCGTCGGGCTCGCCCTCCGGCGGCTGGACGTATTTCAGGATGGTGTCGAACAGTGGCTTCAGGTCGGTGCCGTTCTCGGGATGGGTCCAGTCATAGCTGGCGGTGCCGTTGCGGCCGGAGCAGAACACCATGGGGCTGTCCAGCTGCTCGTCGGTGGCGCCCAGGTCCATCAGCAGTTCAAGGATCTCGTCGATGACTTCCTTGATGCGGGCGTCGGGGCGGTCGATTTTGTTCACCGCGATCACCAGCGACAGGTTCTGCTGCAGCGCCTTCTGCAGCACGAAGCGGGTCTGGGGCATGCAGCCCTCGGCGGCGTCCACCAGCAGCAGCACGCCGTTGACCATCTTCAGCACGCGCTCCACCTCGCCGCCGAAGTCGGCGTGGCCCGGGGTGTCCACGATGTTGATCTTGACGCCGTTGTACACGCAGGAGCAGTTCTTGGCAAGAATGGTGATGCCGCGCTCACGTTCGATGGCACCGGAGTCCATCACGCGCTCAGCCACCTGCTGGTTGGCGCGGAAGGCACCAGACTGCTTGAGCATCTGGTCCACCAGCGTCGTCTTGCCGTGGTCAACGTGGGCAATGATGGCGACGTTGCGAATATTTTCCTGAATCATATCCGTTCCCTCTCTATTTGACTTGCATTGAAGGGGGCAACCCCCCAATATCCACATACAGGTCCTATTTTACGCTGTAATGCAGTTATTGTCAAGAATCGCCAACGGCAAAAAAGTGTGGTATAATAGAAAATGTCATAGAGTGCGAAGAGAGAACTTTTGGTTATTTTGCGGGCACCGAGGGATTCGCCCGCGCCACTTCCCAGGGAAAAGAGGAAACCGACATGTCAACTGAAAATGTGCGCCATATCAACATCATCGGCCACCAGAACCCCGATACCGACTCCATCTGTTCGGCGCTGTCCTACGCCTGGCTGAAAAACGGCGGCAGCCTGACAGGCAAGTATGAGGCACGCCGGGCCGGGCATGTGAACCGGGAGACCCAGTTTGTGCTCAAGCATTTCGGCATGGAGCCGCCGCGGCTCTGCACCGACGTGAGCCCCCAGATCAAGGATATCGACATCCGCCACCAGCCGGGCATCGACGCCGAGCTGAGCGTGCGCGCGGCCTGGAACATGATGCGCGACGTGGAGATCGACACGCTGTGCATCACCGATGGGGAGGACGAGCTGCAGGGGCTTATCACCATCAAGGACATTGCCGACGCCAACATGGATCTGTTTGACACCGGCGTGCTGGCGGCGGCCAACACCAGCTACCACAACCTGCTGGAGACGCTGGAGGCGGAGCTCATCGTGGGCGACGCCGACGCCCGCATCACCCAGGGGCATATCTGCATCGGCACCAGCCCCGAGATCATGGAGGAGCTGGTGAAGCCCGGCGACCTGGTGCTGGTTTCCAACCGGTACGAGACCCAGATGTGCGCCATCGACTGCGGCGCGGCAGCCATTGTGGTCTGCTGCGGTTCGGCGGTGCCCCGCACCATCGTGGCCCGCGCCCAGGAAAAGGGCTGTGCGGTGCTGGCCACCCCCTACGACACCTACGCGGCGGGGCGGCTGGTGACCACGGCGGCCCCGGTGCGCCACTTCATGCGCACCCACGACCTGATGAAGTTCAGCGTCAACACCCCCATTGAGGACGCCCGCAAGATCATGGCCAGCGTGCGCCACCGGTATTTCCCCATTCTGGACGAAAACGGCAAATACTGCGGTGTGGTCAGCCGCCGGAACCTGCTGAACCTGCACCGCAAGCGGGTGATCCTGGTGGACCACAACGAGCGCACCCAGGCGGTGGACGGTCTGGAGCAGGCCGAGATCCTGGAGATCATCGACCACCACCGCATCGGCAACCTGGAGACCAGCGGCCCGGTGTATTTCCGCAATGTGCCGGTGGGCTGCACGGCCACCATCCTTTATCAGATGTACCAGGAGCAGGGCGTCACGCCGGCCAAGCCCATTGCGGGGCTGCTGCTGTCGGCCATTCTGTCCGACACGCTGATGTTCCGTTCGCCCACCTCCACGCCCCAGGACGAAGCCACCGCCAAGGCGCTGGCCGAGATCGCCGGGGAGGATATTCCCAGCTACGCCGAGCAGATGTTCGAGGCGGGCGCCGATCTCACCGGCCGGGACGCCGAGGATGTCTTCCGCTCTGACTTCAAGGCGTTCAGCCGCGGCGACGCCAAGTTCGGCGTGGGCCAGTCCATCTATATGACCGACAAATCCCGTGCCGCCGCCGAAGCGCTGGTGGGACCCTTCCTGCCGGAAGCGGGGCGCCGGGAAGGTCTGCCCATGATCTTCTATATGTTCACCGACATGAAGACCCAGAGCACCGACCTGATGTACTGGGGCGACCATACCGAGGAGATCATCCGGGATGCCTTCGGGGTGGAGCCCAAGGACGGGGTGGCAGTATTGCCGGGCGTAGTCAGCCGCAAGAAGCAGCTGCTGCCGCCGCTGCTGGCAGCGCTGCAGGCCCGCCAGGGGGAGTAACCGCCCGGAAAACAGACCGTTTGGGTTCCAAAATCTGAAAATTTTACACTTGACTAAAAAACGCGCGTCTGCACGAAGAAAACTTCGAGGCAAACGGGCGCTTTTTGTTAGAAATAGAACTTTGTTTACAGAATGTTTGTTTGACACCCTTTGCCGGAACGGATATAATAGGCAGTATACGAACTGTACAAAAAACGGGTGAGAGATAGGGAAAAAATCAAACGAACCGTCAAAAGTGTCGGAAAAGGAGGGTCTTCCAATGAGCGATTACGCAGCCATTGAAAAAGAGGCGCGCGTCTTTACCGAGGAGTGCGTCACCAACAACCGGGTGGACCCGGCGCTGTTTGCCCGGTATCACATCAAGCGGGGTCTGCGCGACCAGGACGGCAAGGGGGTGCTGGCGGGCATCACCAACATTTCCCGCATTGATGCCTTCGAGGAGCGCGACGGCAAGCAGGTCCCCTGCGACGGCAAGCTGTGGTATCGCGGCTACAACGTCTATGACCTGATCCGGGGACTGCGGGGCAAGCGCTACGCCTTCGAGGAGGCGGCCTATCTGCTGTTGTTGGGGGATCTGCCCAACGAAGCCCAGCTGGAATCCTTCAAGGATTGTCTGGCCAAGTGCCGGGATCTGCCCACCAACTTTGTGCGGGATGTCATCATGAAGGCGCCCAGCAAGGATCTGATGAATTCCCTGACCCGCAGTGTGCTGACCCTGGCCAGCTATGACGACGATATCGGCAAGAGTGATCTGCAGACCCAGCTGGAGCAGTGCATCAAGCTGATCAGCGTTTTCCCCATGCTGGCGGTCTACGGATATCATGCCTACCATTACTATGAGTGCGACGGCAGCATGTACATTCACCGGCCGCGGCCCGAGCTTTCCACCGCCGAGAACCTGCTCCAGATGCTGCGTCCTGACCGGCAGTACACCGATCTGGAAGCCCACGTGCTGGACATTGCCCTGCTGCTGCACATGGAGCACGGCGGCGGCAACAACTCCACCTTCACCACCCGCGTGGTGACTTCTTCGGGGTCGGACACCTACTCGGTCATTGCGGCGGCCCTTTCCAGTCTGAAGGGGCCCAAGCATGGCGGCGCCAACATCAAGGTCATGCACATGATGGACGATGTCCGCGCCCATGTGGCCGATCCCACCGACGAGGATGCCATGCGGGAGTATCTGCGCAAGATCGTGGACCGGCAGGCCTTCGACCAGAAGGGCCTGATCTACGGCATGGGACATGCGGTGTATTCTCTCAGTGATCCCCGTGCCGTGGTGTTCAAGAACTTTGTGCATCAGCTGGCCGACGCCAAGGGCCGCGACCGCGACTTTGAGTATTACAACACCATCGAGCGGCTGGCGCCCCAGGTCATTGCCGAGAAGCGGCATATCTACAAGGGCGTTTCGGCCAACGTGGACTTCTATTCGGGATTTGTCTATGATATGCTGGGCATTCCGGTGGAGCTGTACACACCCATCTTCGCGGTGGCGCGTATCGTGGGCTGGTCGGCGCATCGGATGGAGGAACTGGTCAACATGGACAAGATCATCCGCCCGGCCTACCAGAGCATCATGGTGCCCCGTGAGTATGTGCCCCTCCAGGACCGCTAAGTTACTTTCTTGAAAGAAAGTAACCAAAGAACTTTTAACGGATTGACCCGTGAGAAGGCAGTAACGGGAGTATACGGGCGCGCAAAAAAGGGCTGTGTCCTGTAGTATTCCCAAAGAAAGTAACCAAAGAACTTTCAACGAACCGACCTGTAAAAGAGCAGTAACGGGAGCATACGGGAGCGCAAAGGTCTGGCATTTTTGCCGGTAACAGCCACACAAAACAAAATCCGCCCCGCCGCAGATTCTGCGGCGGGGCGGTTGTCATTTCAGAAGGATTACTGATCCATCATGACCTCATGGCCGGTGGGGGTGTGCTCGGTCTGGTACTGGAGCGCAGCCGCCACAAAGCCCTTGAAGAGGGGATGGGCGCGGTTGGGACGGCTCTTGAACTCGGGATGGAACTGCACGCCCACATGGAAGGGACGCTCGGAGAGTTCCACGGCCTCCACCAGACGGCCGTCGGGGCTGGTGCCGGCGATGGTCAGGCCCTTCTCCTCGAACTCGGCGCGGTAGTCGTTGTTGAACTCATAGCGGTGACGATGGCGCTCGTCGATCTCCAGCTTGCCGTAGCAGCGGGCCATGGTGGTGCCCTCCTTGATGGAGCAGGGGTACTTGCCCAGGCGCATGGTGCCGCCCTTGGGAATGTTGCCCTGCTGGTCGGGCATCAGCGCGATGACGTTGTGGGCGCCGTCGGGGGTGAATTCGCTGGAGTTGGCGTCGGCGTAGCCCAGCACGTTGCGGGCGTACTCCATGACCATGATCTGCATGCCCAGGCAGATGCCGAAGTAGGGGATATTCTGCTCACGGGCATACTGGGCGGCCTGGATCATACCCTCGATGCCGCGGTCGCCGAAGCCGCCCGGCAGGATGATGCCGTCCACCTCGGACAGTTCCTCGGCGCAGCGGTCCTGGTCCAGCAGCGTTTCGCTGTCCACCCACTTGATGTTGACCTTGCTCTCGGTCTCAAAGCCGGCATGGTACAGGCTCTCCATGACGCTGAGATAGGCGTCGTGCAGCTTGACGTACTTGCCCACCAGCGCGATGGTGCAGGTGCGGCTGCGGGTGGCGATGCGGCTGATCAGTTCCTTCCACTCGGTCAGGTCGGTGGGCGGGGTGGTCAGGTGCAGCTGACGCACCACCACGTTGGTCAGGCCGGCGGCGTCCAGCATCAGCGGGCACTCGTACAGGCTGGGCATCGTCAGGTTCTCGATGACGCAGTCGGGACGCACGTTGCAGAACATGCTGATCTTGCGCTTGATGTCGCTGCCCACCGGGCCGTCGGCGCGCAGCACGATGACGTTGGGCGCGATGCCCATGCCCTGCAGCTCCTTGCAGGAGTGCTGGGCCGGCTTGGATTTGTATTCGTCGGAGCCGGAGATGTAGGGCACCAGCACCACATGGATATAGCAGCAGTTCTCGGGGCCCTGCTCAATGCCTACCTGGCGGATGGCCTCCAGGAAGGGCTGGCTCTCGATATCGCCGGTGGTGCCGCCGATCTCGGTGATGACCACATCCGCCTCGGTGCTCTTGGCCAGGTTGTAGATGTAGCTCTTGATCTCGTTGGTGATATGGGGGATGATCTGCACGGTCTGGCCCAGGTAGGCGCCCTGCCGTTCCTTGTTCAGCACGTTCCAGTACACCTTGCCGGTGGTCAGGTTGGAGTACTTGTTCAGGTTCTCGTCGATAAAGCGCTCGTAGTGGCCCAGGTCCAGGTCAGTCTCGGTGCCGTCATCGGTCACGAACACCTCGCCGTGCTGCAGCGGGCTCATCGTGCCGGGGTCCACGTTGATATAGGGATCCAGCTTCTGGCTGGCCACCTTCAGGCCGCGGGTCTTGAGCAGACGCCCCAGACTGGCCGCGGTGATGCCTTTCCCCAGACCGGAGACCACGCCGCCGGTCACAAAGATATACTTCGTCGCCATATAATTTCCTCCACATCTATGCAAACAAACAAAACTACTATATTATACACCGTATGCGGGGGCTTTGGCAAGGGCGAGGCCCCCTGCAGGGGTATACAAAAATTGCGGTGGAAATCCCCGGTTTTGTATTGACAAAGCGCGGTGGAATGTTGTACAATGTCTTTATCATACAAGAAAGGTATGAATAACATGGTCAACCGCTCTCTGCCCGGCCGGCGATGTTGCCCCGGCCTGCATGTTTGAACTTTACATTTTATATAAAGACAGGAGACGAATACCATGAGCAAGATCTATACTTCCGCCGAGCAGCTGATCGGACACACCCCGCTGCTGGAGCTCACCCATATCGAAGCCGCCCAGGGCCTGAAGGCCCGGGTGCTGGCCAAGCTGGAATACTTCAACCCCGCCGGTTCGGTGAAGGACCGTGTGGCCAAGGCCATGATCGACGACGCCGAGGCCAAGGGCAAGCTCAAGCCCGGCTCGGTGATCATCGAGCCCACCTCGGGCAACACCGGCATCGGGCTGGCCTCGGTGGCGGCAGCCCGGGGCTACCGGGTCATCATCGTCATGCCCGACACCATGAGCATGGAGCGCCGCCTGCTGATGAAGGCCTACGGCGCCGAGCTGGTGCTCACCGAGGGTGCCAAGGGCATGGCGGGGGCCATCGCCAAGGCCGACGAGCTGGCGGCCGAGATCCCGAACAGCTTTGTGGCGGGACAGTTTGTCAACCCGGCCAACCCGGCGGCCCACCGTGCCACCACCGGCCCCGAGATCTGGGAGGATACCGACGGCCAGGTGGACTTCTTTGTGGCGGGCGCCGGCACCGGCGGCACGCTGACCGGCGTGGGCGGCTATCTCAAGGAGAAGAACCCCGCCGTCAAGATCGTGGCGGTGGAGCCCGCCGATTCGCCGGTCCTCAGCGGCGGCAAGGCCGGCCCCCACAAGCTGCAGGGCATCGGCGCAGGCTTTGTGCCCGAGGTGCTGGATACCTCGGTCTATGACCAGATCGTGACCATCACCACCGACCAGGCCTACGAGGCGGGCCGGATGATGGGCCGCAAGGAGGGCGTGCTGGTGGGCATCTCCTCCGGCGCGGCGCTCTATGCGGCGCTGGAACTGGCCAGGCAGCCCGAGAACGAGGGCAAGACCATCGTGGTGCTGCTGCCCGACACCGGCGACCGGTATCTGTCCACCCCCATGTTTGCCGAGTGACTCCCTCTCAAAGAGGGAAACAGGCCCGCACGGCAATTGCCTGCCGGGCCTGTTTCCCCCTTTGGATTCCCCTTCGACAAAATTTGACCCAAAACCGCGCACTCGTCGCGGGCTCCTCGCACACAATTTTGGGCCAAATTTCCCTGTTTGTGTCACCGCCGCCGGCGCATGTCCGGCGGCGGTGACCTTTTTGTTTGCAATTTCCCCGGTTTTGGGGTATGCTGGAACCAGTTGAAAACGGAAAGAGGAGCGACCCATGGCCAACATTGTGGAAATCACCGATCTGTCGGCGCCGGAGCTGGATGTCTACGCCCGGCTCACCGAAGCCCAGCTGCGCAACAAACTGGAACCGGAAAAGGGCATCTTCATCGCCGAGAGCCCCAAGGTCATCGGCACGGCGCTGGATGCCGGGTACAAGCCCCTCTCCTTTCTCATGGAGCGCCGCCAGATCGACGGCCCGGCGGCGGGGGTGCTGGCCCGCTGCCCTGACGCCACGGTTTACACGGCAGACCGTGCCGTGCTGGAAAAACTTACCGGCTACACCCTGACCCGGGGCGTGCTCTGCGCCATGCACCGCCCGGCGCCCCGCACCGCCGAGGAGATCTGTCAAACCGCCCGGCGGGTGGCGGTGCTGGAGGGCATCGTGGATTCCACCAACATCGGCGCCATCTTCCGCTCGGCGGCGGCCCTGGGTATGGACGCCGTGCTGCTGTCCCCCTCCTGCTGCGATCCGCTGTGCCGCCGGGCCATCCGGGTGAGCATGGGCACAGTGTTTCAGGTGCCCTGGGCCCGGCTGGGGGAGGACAAGGCCGACTGGCCCGAAGCGGGGCTGGCCCGGCTGCATGCCCTGGGCTTCACCACCGCCGCCATGGCGCTGGATGACCGGGCGCTGCCGGTGGACGACCCCGGCCTGCAGGCGGCAGAGAAGCTGGCCATCGTCCTGGGCACCGAGGGGGACGGCCTGGCCGCCGGGACCATCGCCCGGTGCGATGCCACCGTCATGATCCCCATGCAGCACGGGGTGGATTCCCTCAACGTGGGGGCGGCCGCGGCGGTGGCCTTCTGGCAGCTGCGCGCCCGCTGAACCGACAATCTGCCCCAAAAACGTGACATATTTTTTACGCCCCGTTGACAGAAAACGGGGCGTTTTTGGTTGTTTTTCCCCGTTCCGGATGGTACAATATTTTTATGTTTGACAGAACGGGAGGAGCTTGTTCATGGGTTTCCTGAAAAAATTCACCAAGCAGGAACTGAGCTGGATGATGTACGACTGGGCCAACAGTGCCCACTCGGTCATCGTGGTGACCATCCTGCCCATCTTCTTTGACTCGGTGGCGGAATACACCGCCGACAGTGTGTCCAGCATGTCCACCTGGGGCTACGCCACCAGTATCGCCATGGCCATTGTGGCGCTGTCGGCCCCCTTCCTGGGTGTCTTCGGCGATATCCGCGGCATGCGCAAACGGCTGTTCACCGCCTTCCTGGCGCTGGGTGTGCTGTCGGTGGCGGGGCTGGCCTTCACCCCCGGCATGGACTTCACCTCCTCCACCGACGCCGCAGGCCGGGTGGCGGCCATCGTGCTGGTGCTCTACATTCTGAGCACCATCGGCTTTGACGCCTCCTGCATCTACTACGACGCCTTCCTCACCGATATCACCACCGAGGAGCGGATGGATTCCGTCTCCACCATGGGGTACGGTCTGGGCTACATCGGCGGCTCCACCATTCCGCTGCTGATCTTCCTCATCATGAACGCGGTGGGCGTGCCCATGCTCACCTGCCTGGGCGTGATCTTCGCCATCACCGCCGTGTGGTGGCTGGTCTTCAGCCTGCCGCTGCTGAAAAACTGCCGGCAGACCTCCGGCAAACCCTACGAAAAAGGGGACATCGGCCGCAACATCAAGGGCGTTTTTACCACCATCCGGGAGATCGGCGCCGACAAGCCCATGCTGGTCTACATCATCTCCTACTTCTTCTACATCGACGGTGTCCACACCATCATCAGCATGGCCACCAGCTACGGCACCAACCTGGGGCTGGATTCCGCCGGCATGCTGCTGGCACTGCTGCTGGTGCAGGTGCTGGGCCTGCCCTTCTGCCTGCTCTATATGAAGCTGGCGGCCAGATTCGGCGCCCGCCGCATGGTGGGCGTGGGCATCTGCGTCTACATGTTTATCTGCATCTTCGCCTTCTTCATGGACAGCCTGTGGCAGTTCTGGATGCTGGCGGTGCTCTGCGCCACCAGCCAGGGCGGCATCCAGGCGCTGTCCCGCTCCATGTTCGGCAAGCTCATCCCCGACCGGGACCGCAGCGGCGAGTTCTTCGGTTTCTTTGATATCTTCGGCAAGTTTTCCTCCATCCTGGGCCCCACCCTGGTGGGCGCTGTCAGTGCGCTGGCCGCTTCCCGGATGCTGGCCGACCAGGGCCTCACCGCCGCCACCGCCACCGCCGAGCAGGTGGACGCCATCAACAAGGCGGCCGGACCCTACGGCATCCTGTCGGTGATCCTCATCATCATTGCGGGCGCCTTGCTTTACTTCTTTGTGCTGCCCCGGACCCTCCAGGGGGACGAGCGGAAGATCTGACCGTCGCAGCCGCTGAATCCGAACCTCCTCTTTGAGAGGCTATGAAGAGGCTATTTGACTTTTCACCCCCGGCGGGGTACA